>NZ_JAHHZS010000020.1 GCF_022606295.1 Arthrobacter bambusae | reverse complement strand
TTTTCAATGAGTCAACGCGCGGGGTGTACAACGGCGGTGCCAGAGGATAACCTTCTTGAGGTTGAGCCGTCGGCCATAGACACCCTTATTTGGAGTACCTATGGACCGTAGATTGCACGCCCTCGTTAAATTCGATGTTTCCACCGACGCCGTCGATATCGATGTTCGGGGAAGCCTGAATCAAGATTCGAGGCCCGCACTCGTACAGATCGTTCGCCGGATTCGGCGAATGGGCATCACCTCCCACATCAGAGTGGGCTTGTCCCACGCCGCGATGGTCGAATCGCAGGCTTTGGCCGGACTCCGCAATGACCTCAACGCGATCGACGGCGGCACCACGGAAGTGGGCCTCGCCACTGGATCCGGAGTTTCGTTGGAATTCACGGAGAGGCCTGCCGGTTTCCCACTCGGGGCCGCAACGGGAGTGAAATCGATCGAGATCGCCGGCGAGTTCACTGCCTCGATCGATGCGTCAGGACTCCAGCCGTTGGACAAATGCTCCGATGAAGAACTTCTTGCCGCGAGCGATTTCGCCTTCGGCCTGCTGGACCAGCCCGGCACAGCTGCCTCTCCGGTAGTGCTGGCTCACTACGACGCGATCGGCTTGGAGATCTCGCGGCGGGAAACCAAGGACGGATCAGCGGATGCGCCTGAGCCGGTCTAAGCTAGTGCTCCATTCAATGGAATACATGGAAGCGGTGAAGGCGCATTGGCAAACTCGGCATCGGGCGATTCAGTGGTGGACCGCATCGTCCGGATTATCGAGGCGTTCCCCGAAGGCTCCACGTCGCTGCGGCTTTCCGAATTAGCGGACACCGCCGGCCTGCCCCTCGCAAGCGCCCATCGATTGGTCCGGCAGCTCGCCGATCACGGACTCCTGGAGCTTGGCGCGGGGGGTAGTGTCCGCTTGGGCCTGCGGTTGTGGGAACTCGTGAACCGGAATTCGCCAACTCTGGCCCTACGGCAAGCGGCCCTGCCGTTCATGGAGGACATCCAGCAGGTCCTGAACCAGAACGTGAACCTTGCCGTGCTCGATGGCTGGGAAGCGTTGTTCGTCGAGCGGCTGTCCCGCCGGGGATCTGTGGCCAACCGCGCCCGCGTTGCTGGACGCATGCCGGTCCACATCTCTTCGGCCGGGCTGGCACTGATGGCTGGCCAGCCGAGGGAACAGCAGGCCGAGTACCTCAAGCAGTTCAGCGACCCCGCGGGAAAGGTGACGGCCGACGTCGTCCGTCGCCTTGTGGCGGAAACCGCCCAGCAGGGGTACGCCCAGCTCGCGGGCGTGGTGGATCCGGACACGTGGGGCATCGCGGTGCCGGTCACGGACAGCAAGCGGCGCACGGTAGCCGCGCTCGGCGTCGTGGTTCCGCTCGCGGAAATGCGCCTACAGGCCCTGGTGCCTGCGCTGCAGACTGCGGCACGCGGAATCGCCCGCCAACTTGGGGAGCGTCGGGACGCCTAGGTTTTTTCCGTTGAACGGAATTCGGATAACGCCGACCATGCGGCGGGGGTCACACTGGTCAGCAGAACCACCGCAGCCCGTGAGGCGCGATTCCGCAATGAAGCGAGGAACACCATGGCACGCAAGATCATCACCACCCAAGTGGCCATCATGGGCGCCGGGCCGGCCGGGCTCATGCTTTCCCACCTGCTGGCCACCTCGGGGATCGAATCCACGGTCATCGAGGTCCGCAGCCACCAGCAGATCGCCGAAACAGTCCGTGCGGGCATCCTGGAACACGGCTCGGTGAACCTGCTCGTGGACAGCGGTGTTTCCGACCGGGTGCTGCGCGACGGCGACCGGCACGACGGGATCGAACTGCGTTTCAACGGCGAAAGCCACCGGATCGACTTCAAGGAACTCGTGGGCGAATCCGTGTGGCTCTACCCGCAGACGGAGGTCTTCCTCGATCTCGCCGCACGGCGCAAGAACGACGGCGGCGACGTCCGGTACAGCGTCACGGACACCACCATCCACGACCTCGAAGGCAAACCCAAGGTCTGGTTCACCGACGCCGAGGGCCAGGAATTCGAAATCCAGGCGGACTTCCTGGTGGGCGCCGACGGTTCCCGCAGCCACTGCCGCTTCCAGATCCCCGAGGCCAACCGCAAGTGGTACTTCCATGAATACCCCTTCGCGTGGTTCGGCATCCTCGCCCAGGCACCGCGGAGCTCAGACGAACTGATTTATGCCAACTCCAAGAACGGCTTCGCCCTGATCAGCCAGCGCACTGAGAACGTGCAGCGCATGTACTTCCAATGCGACCCCAAGGAAAACGTGGCCGATTGGGACGACGAGCGCATCTGGTCCGAATTCCGCAGGCGCGTCAACGGAAACGGCTTTGAGCTCAAGGAGGGGCCGGTAATCGAGAAGATGGTCCTGCCGTTCCGCAGCTTCGTCCACACCCCGATGCGCCACGGGAACCTGTTCCTGGCCGGCGACGCTGCCCACACCGTCCCGCCGACGGGCGCCAAGGGGCTCAATTTGGCCCTGCATGATGTCAAAGTTCTCTTCGAAGGCCTCGATTCCGTCTACACAAACGGCTCCAACGCGCAGCTCGAGTCCTACAGCGACCGTGCCCTGGAACGTGTCTGGAAGGCACAGCACTTCTCCTACTGGATGACGTCCATGCTGCACACCGCGCCCGGTTCGGACGACTTCGGCCGCGCACGCCAGCTCGGCGAGCTCCACTCCGTGGTCTCTTCCCGGCATGCGCAGGCATACTTGGCTGAGTCGTACACCGGATGGCCGGCAGGGAAGTAGCTGGCGACACGCGGCTGGCTAATCGCGGCGGATATCCCGCGAATCCACGGCGCCGCCGGCGTAGTGGTGCCTCAGCGTTGGACGCCGCTCCCCTTGGATCGTCCAGCAACCTCGACGTAATAGACCGACCCCGCCGCAGGAAAGAAGAAGCGATGCCCTGCGTGACGGACTGGCCGGTATTCGTGGCCGAAGGGATCATGCACCGTGACTCGTTCGAGGTGATCAACGCGGGTGAGGAGGCTACTGACTTCGTGCAGAGTCGCGGGGTGGGTTACTTCGCCGTCCACCTCCAAGACCCACGGCGCGTCCGTGGTCCTGCCGGCTTGTTCGAGGTAAAGCATTTCAAATAGTCCCTCAAGGAGGGCTTCCGGCGTTGTCGCGTGGAACCGCTGCAAGGGGTGGGCCTGCATGTTTCTCTGCTGGTTGTTCGTCCACGCTTGGCGGAGCCAGTTGAATTCCACCGTGCCCAATGAGGGACCCAGATGCAGGTGCCTGTCCGTATCCATGGCCAGGCGGTAGTCGTTGCCGGATCGGTCAAGAATGCATGATGCTTCGTTTACGTATTCCAAGTCTTTGAGCATGGCGGCCTCGGACGGATAGTAAGAGAAATCGCCGACCTCATCGATCACCACGTAATCGTTCGGACGGATGCCCGGGACTGTGGCGTCGGTCGCCATTCCGTGAGAAAAGCCGTTGGGTTTCATGGTTGCGTCAGCTCCTTCGGAGAGACCGGTCCACGGCCAGGCTGGCCATGAATTACTCCCTCGATCAGATCACCGAAAGGATCCGCCGCCTGCGGTCTTAATGGTTTCCATATGCCAGCGGACGCAGATTTAGCACTCTCTTAACGGCTAGGCCTCGAGCATTGGCGGCAGGCATGGCAGACTTCGGCCATGAGTATCGAGCACTGGTGGTCGAAGCTGAAGCCGTCTACCCGGAAATGGCTGATCGAGAACAACGGCGACGCGGTTCCGCCGGAAGTGGTAGTCGAGATCACCCAAGCTGGCGGCCCGATTGCTTCGGATGCATGGTGGGTTGGTCGGAGTGGGCCTTCGGGGTTTCATTTCTCGGACGAGGCGGTCGACTGGATCGAAGCGGTAGCGAACGGCGAGATGCCGGAGCGGCCCTGACAGCATCCGCCCTGGGCGCCCCTACGCTGCACTCAGCCGACGTGGACCCACGGGCGCCGGCTGACATCGGGTTCGGCTTCACGCAGGACTTCGCGGGTGACCGGAGCGATCTCTCCCTCGCCGAGGAACAGGAAGCGAAGCAGGTTGATGACGGGGTTTCCTTCGGTCCAGCGGAAGTAGATGTGCGGCATGAGGCCGGTCACGTCACGGATGTGCAGCAGCACTGACGCGATGGTGTTGGGGACCACGGGACCGTGGACTTCCAGTATCTGGTGTCCGTGCCGGACCACGCCATGGACCTCAAGTGCGGTTTCAAAGTCGGAAGAATCGTCCACGATCACTTCCAGGAAGAGCGCCTGGTAATCCACCGGAATGTGGCTGACTTCGATGGCAGAGGTGAGTTTGTCCCGATAGGCCTCCGCGGTGAGTCGGAGGGGTTCGTGGGCGATGAGCGCAATCGGGCCGCTCAAATTGGTGGACATGAATTCCAGCGCCTGGCGGTCCAGATGGACGTGGGTGGCGTGCAGTTCGAACGAGCGCCGGATCCTCGAAAGCAGCGAGATCACGATGATCCCCACGATGAAGATCGCGGCGATCCGGATACCTTCGGGACGTTCGAAGATGTTGGCAATCGTTGTGTAGATAAAGACGACGGCGATGATCCCGAATCCGACAGTGCGCTTGCGCTGCCTCAAGCGGCGCGCCGAGAGGGTCACCGCCACAGCGGCAGATGTCATCAGCACCAACACGCCGGTGGCGTACGCGCCACCTTGGGCGTCGACGTCGGCGTTGAAAAGGAACGTGATCAGGAACCCGATGAGGGTGAACACCAGGACCAACGGGCGCACCGCACGGGCCCAGCCCGGTGCCATTCCATATCGTGGCAGGTATCGCGGGACCAGGTTCAGCAGCCCGGCCATGGCGGAGGCGCCTGCGAACCACAGGATGGCGATGGTGCTCAGGTCATAGACGGTGCCGAACCCGACGCCGAGATATTGGTGCGCGAGGAATGCCAGGGCGCGTCCATCGGCCTGGCCGCCGGGCTGGAACTCCTTCTCCGGAATCAGCACAACGGTGGTGAAGCTGGTAGCGATCAGGAAGGAACTCATGATGACTGCCGCCGTGGTCAGGAGGCGGCGGGTCCCCTTGATCCGTCCGGCGGGGTTCTCCTCGGTGTCCGAGGCACGTCCACGGATCTGCGGCATCACGGCGACACCGGTCTCGAAACCGGACAGGCCCAAGGCGAGCTTTGGAAACACCAGCAGGGCGATGCCGATCACCATGAACGGGTTTCCGTGCGAAGTGGACAGTGCATGCCACCAGTCGCCCACCGCGACCGGATGGGCGAACACCTCTACAAACGTTGAGAATACGACCACGACATTGAGGCCCAGGTAGACCGCGACGAGGACGACGGCCACGCCGATGGCTTCCTTGAATCCGCGCAGGAATACGGCGGCCAACAGGGCGAGGAGGAACAAAGTAACCAGGATGTTCTGTCCCTGCAGCCAGCCTGGGGCGAGCGGGTTTTGGATCGCGTGTGCGGTGGCGTCAGCGGCCGAGAGGGTCATGGTGATCATGAAGTCCGTCGCCGCGAACCCGAGGAGAACAAGGACGAGGATCTTCCCTCCCCAGCGGGGCAAGAGACGCTCGAGCATCGCTATGGATCCCTCGCCGCGGTGGCTTTCACCGGCGACGCGGTGGTACACGGGCAGGGCGCCGAGCAGCGTGACGGCCACCAGGACGATGGTGGCCAAAGGGGAGATCACTCCCGCGGCCAAGGCCGCGATGGCGGGCTGGTAGCCGAGGGTGGAGAAATAGTCGACACCGGTGAGGCACATGACCTGCCACCATGAATGCTTCTTCAGATGGGGATCGCCCACCGCACCGGGTCCTTGGTGCGATCCTTTGGAATCCTGCAGTCCGAACAGCAGCCATGTCCGCAAGGAGGCCATGCCGCCGGGCCGTGGGGCCGAAGGATCAGCCGGGGGCCTGCTCAAGGTAGTCATGGTGTCCTTTCCGCGCGACGCGCAGGCACCGCGATCATTGCTGAAGATAGCACCGACTACAGGTGTTTTCGCTGGTTGAAGCCGATCTTGATGAATCCTTAACGTCGATGTCGCGGAGGCCGCAGGGCGGCCGAAAGAAGCCACGCCTGTTAAGAAGCCGTCAAGATTCGGCCCCGCGGTGTTAAGGAACCATCAGGAACCGCTTTTCACGTCAAGCCAAGGAGTTGACTGGCATCAGCCCCGCAAACGGGGCACGAATGAAAGGACGTTCCAATGGCCGACGTGGCTGTTGTGGGGATCTTCGTGGTGTCCATGGGGATCGTGATGTGGATTGCCCACCTGCTGGGCAAAATCGTCGACGGCGATGGGCCGGTGAACGGGCAGTGAGCGCGGACGCCGTGATGTGGTTGGTCCTGTTCATCGCAGGCCTGTGTTTGTTCGGCTACCTGCTGGCCGTCTTGATCCACCCGGAAAAGTGGTGATCCCGGATGGTTTTCAGCATTGCCTCCTTCGTCACCCAGGTAGCCGTTCTGCTTTTGCTGCTGATCTTGGTGCACAAACCGCTGGGCGTTTACCTCGCCAGCGTGTTTGAGGGCAAGAAGTCAACGCGGGTGGAACGGCTGTTCTACCGATGGTCCGGGGTGGACCCAAATACCGAACAGCGCTGGTCGATATACCTGCGCAGTGTCCTGGTCTTCTCTGCCGTGTCCATCCTGCTGGTCTTCCTTCTCCAACGGCTCCAAGGCGTCCTCCCCGGGAACAACTCCCTCCCTGGCGTGGATCCTTGGACGGCCATGAACACGGCCATCTCCTTTGCTACGAACACGAACTGGCAGACGTACACGCCGGAGACCACCATGGGCATCTTCGCGCAGATGTGCTTGCTGGCCGTGCAGAACTTCCTCTCCGCCGCCGTCGGAATCGTGGTGGTGGTCGCCCTGATCCGCGGCATCGCGCGGACCCGGACGGACAGGCTGGGGAATTTCTGGGTGGACCTGGCTCGCACTTCGTTCCGCGTGCTGCTCCCGATGGCTGCGCTCGCGGCCATCGTGATGGTGATCGGCGGTGTGGTGCAGAATTTCTGGTCCACCGACGTCGTCAATCAAGCAACAGGCGTCACCCAGACCATCCCCGGCGGCCCGGTAGCCTCCCAAGAGGCCATCAAGATCCTCGGCACGAACGGCGGTGGCTACTTCAATGCCAATTCCTCGCACCCGTTCGAGAACCCGAACGTCTTCATCAGCATGTTCGAAGTCTTCCTGATCCTGCTCATTCCTTCCGCATTGCCGTACGCCTATGGCCGCATGGTGGGGGACCAGCGGCAGGGGTACACGATAGTCGGCGTCATGGGCACGCTCTGGCTGACGTCCACGGTGCTGATGGGCTGGGCCGTTGCAGGCGCTGCGGGAACGGCAACCGCGGCAGCCGGCGGTTTGGGCGAGGGCTTTGAACAGCGCTTCGGCGCGGCCCAGAGCTCCATCTTTGCCACCGCCACCACCCTGACTTCAACAGGAGCAATCAACGTGGCCCACGATTCCCTGCCGCCTCTGGCCGGCGGCGTGGCCATGGTGAACATGATGCTCGGTGAAGTGGCCCCCGGCGGCACGGGGTCAGGGCTTTATGGCCTGCTCATCCTTGCGATCGTCTCCGTGTTCATCGCCGGGCTCATGGTGGGCCGCACACCGGAATTCCTTGGCAAGAAGATCGGGCCACGGGAAATGAAGCTCGCAGCCATGTACATCCTCGTGACGCCGGTGGTGGTGCTGGCCACGGCCGGAATCACAGTCCTGCTTCCGGACGCCATGGCCAACGCGCCTGCCTCCGGTCCGCACCAATTCAGTGAGGTGCTCTACGCGTTCACCTCCGGAGCCAACAACAATGGCTCCGCGTTCGCCGGCATCACCACCTCCGGCCCCTACCTGTCCACCATCATGGGAATCGCCATGCTCCTGGGCCGCTATCTGCCCATCGTGCTGGTGCTGGCCCTGGCGGGTTCCATGGCCAAACAACCCAAGATCCCGGCATCCTCCGGAACAGTGCCCACCCATGGCTGGCTCTTCGGTTCGCTCCTGCTCTCCGTCACCGTGATCATGACGGCGTTGAGCTACTTCCCTGCCCTCGCCCTGGGCCCCCTCGCAGAAGGACTCCTCAAATGACCCCGTCCACAACGGACACCGCCGCCCAGACCTACGCAGACGGAAACCCCCTGGGCACTCCGGGGGAGCACAAACACCACACCAAAGCGCCGGCGAAGCTGGACTTTGCCAGCATCCGAACCGCCCTGCCGGTCGCAGTGCGGAAGCTGGGTCCGCGCCAGATGATCCATTCGCCCGTGATGTTCACCGTGCTGGTCGGTGCTGCTCTCTGCACCGCCATCTGCATCCTCAAACCCGCCGTGTTCGGCATCTCGGTGACGATCTGGCTTTGGCTGACAGTGCTCTTCGGTACCTTGTCGGAAGCCATCGCCGAGGGCCGCGGCAAGGCCCAAGCAGACAGTCTCCGGGCCAGCAGGAAAGGCGTCGTTGCCCGGCTTCGGCTGGAGGACGGCACCCTCAAGGAAGTGCCGGGAACGGAACTGCGGAAGAACGACGTCGTGATGTGCGAAGCCGGGGACGTCATCCCTTCCGATGGCGAGATCATCGAAGGCCTGGCGAGCGTGGACGAATCCACCATCACCGGTGAATCGGCGCCAGTGATCCGTGAATCCGGCGGCGACCGCTCCTCGGTAACCGGCGGCACCAAGGTCCTTTCGGACCGCATCGCCGTTCGCATTACAGCTGAAGCGGGCGAAACGTTCATCGACCGGATGATCAAGCTTGTGGAAGGCGCCGTCCGGCAAAAGACGCCCAACGAAATCGCACTCCACGTCCTCCTTGTCTCGCTGACCATCGTCTTCCTTGCAGTCACCATGAGCTTGGCACCGTTCGCTTCGCTGCCGGGGGCAACGCCGTCGCCGATCGTGCTGGTGGCGCTGCTCGTCTGCCTGATCCCGACGACGATCGGGGCGCTCGTGCCGGCCATCGGCATCGCCGGCATGGACCGCTTGGTGCAGCACAATGTCCTGGCCACGTCCGGCCGCGCCGTGGAGACCGCGGGAGACATCACCACCCTGCTGCTCGACAAGACCGGCACCATCACCTACGGCAACCGCCGGGCGGTCAACTTCTTCCCGGCCCATGACGTCGAGCGGTCCGAACTCATCGAAGCGGCACGCCTGTCGAGCCTGGCTGATGAGACGCCGGAGGGACGCTCGATCGTGGATCTCGCGGCGGAAAAGGGCGTCGGCGGCCCGGACCTCGCCGCACTCCTGAAGGGCTCGGAAGAGTTTGCGGTTGTCGAGTTCAGTGCGAGCACGCGCATGAGCGGCCTGGATCTCGACGGACGGAAGATCCGCAAGGGCGCGGCAACCGCCGTCGCGAAGTTCGTGGCGGATGCCGGCGGCCAGACGCCTGCCGAGGTGGACCGGAAGGTGCGGGAAATCTCCGCCCAGGGCGGCACACCGCTGTTGGTGGCCGGCGTCGGGCACGACGGCGGGGCCCGGGTCCTCGGCACGATCCACCTCGCCGATGTGGTCAAGCCGGGGATGCACGCCCGCTTCGCCGAACTGCGCCGGATGGGCATCCGGACGGTGATGATCACGGGCGACAACCCCATCACGGCCAAAGCAATTGCTGCGGAGTCCGGCGTCGACGATTTCGTCGCCGAGGCCACCCCCGAAGACAAGCTTGCTGTCATCAAGGACGAGCAGGCGCACGGCCGGCTGGTAGCCATGACCGGAGACGGCACCAACGACGCCCCCGCGCTGGCCGCGGCGGATGTCGGCGTCGCCATGAACTCGGGCACGCCGGCCGCCAAGGAAGCCGCAAACATGGTCGACCTGGACTCGGATCCCACCAAGCTCATCAACATTGTGGGCATCGGCAAACAGCTGCTCATCACCCGCGGCGCCCTGACCACGTTCTCGGTGGCGAACGACGTCGCAAAGTACTTCGCGATCGTTCCGGCGCTGTTCACCTCTGTATTTCCAGGGCTTGCCCGATTGAACATCATGGGCCTGGCGTCGCCTTCCTCGGCCATCCTGTCCGCGGTGATCTTCAACGCCTTGATCATCATCGCCCTGGTTCCGCTCGCCCTGCGCGGCGTCAAATACCGTGCCGTTTCGGCGAACCAGGCGCTCGCCAGGAACCTGGCCATCTACGGCCTCGGCGGCCTTGTGGCTCCCTTCATCGGGATCAAGCTCATCGACCTGCTCATTTCCCTCATCCCCGGCATCGGCTAGGAGAGAATCATGAACACCCTTCCCGGCTATCTTCGGCAAGCAGGAACGGCCCTCCGCTTCCTGCTCCTGGCCACTGTGGTCCTTGGATTGATCTACCCCCTGGCGATTTTCGGTATCGGCCAGGCCGTTGCGCCCTTCCAAGCCAACGGCTCCATCGTGCGGGACGCATCCGGAAAGCCCGCAGCTTCCGCACTGATTGCGCAAGTCTCCGCCAACGACGCCGGCATCCAGAATCCGTTGTGGTTCCACGCCCGCCCCTCGGCGGCGAAATGGGACCCGGGGGCGTCCACCGCCAGCAACCTGGGACCCAACGATCCCAAACTGCTTGACGCCATCAAAGCCAACCGCGCCGCCGTCGCCGCCGCAGAGGGGGTCAAGGAATCCGACGTCCCAGCCGACGCCGTCACGGCGAGCGGTTCCGGGCTGGACCCGCAGATCTCGGTGGCATATGCCCGCCTGCAGGTGCCCAGGGTGGCCAAGGCACACGGGCTGAGTCCTGAGACGGTCCAGGCCATGGTGGACCGCCGCACGGTCACGGGACTCGAGGCCTTCCTGGGGCAGCCGTCCGTGAACGTCACGGAGTTGAACCTGGACGTCGCCGCAGCGGCCGTCAAATAGAGGAAACCGACCAAGTGGGCGCGGCCGGCCCCGCGGGCACCCCCCCGCGTTCAACAAGTGAAAGAATGACCACATGGCACGGGCAACGCTGCGCATTTTCCTCGGGGCAGCCCCGGGGGTGGGGAAGACCTACGCCATGCTTGAAGAAGCCCACCGGCTGCGCGGGCGTGGCGAAGACGTGGTGGTGGCTTTCGCCATGGACCACGGGCGCAGCGACACCCGGGCCTTGATGGACGGGCTGGAAGTCATTCCTCCGCACAGAATCGCGTATCGGGATACCAGCTTTGAAGAGATGGACGTCGACGCGGTCCTGGCACGCAAGCCGCGCACCGCCGTCGTCGATGAATACGCCCACTCGAACATCCCCGGAAGCCGCAACCCCAAGCGTTGGCAGGACGTCGAGGAATTGCTCAACGCCGGAATCAACGTCCTCTCCACCGTCAACGTGCAGCATCTGGCATCCCTCGGTGACGTCGTGAGTGCCATCACCGACGTCCGGCAGGCGGAAACAGTGCCCGACGACGTCGTGCGGCGTGCGGACCAGATCCACCTTGTCGACATCTCACCGGAGCTGCTGCGGCAGCGTTTGGGCGACGGCAAGATCTACTCGGCGGACAAGATCGACGCCGCGTTGTCCAACTACTTCCGGATGGGCAACCTGACGGCTTTGCGGGAACTGGCGCTGCTGTGGCTGGCCGACCGCGTGGATGAAGGGCTCGCGAAGTACCGTTCGGAACAGGGGATCGAGGCGAGCTGGCCCGCCCGCGAACGCATCGTCATCGGGCTCACGGGCGGTCCCGAAGGGGAAGTCCTCGTCCGCCGGGCCGCCCGGATCCTCAAGCGCGTCAACGGCGGCGACTTGCTCGCGGTGCACGTCCGCGCCGCGGATGGCGTGGCGTCGGAATCCCCGCAGGCGTTGGAAGCCCAGCGCTTGTTGGTCCGGGATTTGGGTGGCAGCTACCACACGGTGGCGGGGGAGGATCCGGCCAAGGCTTTGCTTGACTTCGCGCGCAGCGTGAACGCGACGCAGATCGTCGTCGGGATTTCGCGACGCCGGAGCCTCGTCGCCCGGCTGACGGGCCGCGGGATCGGCAACCGGGTGGTGCGGGACTCCGGCGATATTGACGTGCACATGGTTTCGCATCCTTTGGGTGGACGGGGCGTCGACCGTCCGCGGCAGCGCGACCTTGGCCGCACGCGGGTGATCGTCGGGTTCGCCATGGCGGTGGTCCTTCCGGTTCTTTTGCAGCTCCTCCTGGCCGCGAGCCCCACGCACAGCATTGCGACGACGGTGCTCGTCCAGCTGACGGGCTCGGTTGCCGTGGCGCTGGTCGGTGGGTTGTGGCCCGCTTTGCTCGGTGCCTTGTGGAGCAGCCTGTTGGTGAACTTCTTCTCCATACCGCCCGTGGGGACCCTGACCATCAGCGACCCCGAGAACATCCTTGCCTTACTGGTCTTCGTGGGCGTTTCGGCAGCTGTGGCCGCCGTCGTGGACGTCTCGGCGAGGCGTTCCAAGGAAGCCGCCCGCGCGCGTGCCGAGGCCGCCACCCTGGGTGACCTGACGCGCGGAGCATCGAGCGCGGAGGACACCGTCGAAGGACTTTTGAAGCAGGCGCTGGACGTATTCCAGATGCGCGGCGCGGCGTTGTACCGGGCCGCGGGTTCCGCCGGCGCTGCGAACGCCGGCTGGCGCCTCGTCGCGAAGGCCGGTGAGGCTGCGCCGTTCCCCGGCGACGGCGGCGAAAACACCGAACAGATCGACGCCGGAACCCGGCTGGTCCTGTCCGGCCGCATCCTGCCGGCCAGCGACAGCCGCTTGCTTAGCGCCTTCGGCGCGCATCTTTCGGCGCAACTCGAGCGGCGACAGCTGGCGGCGAGCCGGCGTGAGGTCATGCGTTTGGCCGAGAGCAACACCATGCGCACATCCATCCTGCGTGCCGTTTCCCATGATTTGCGGACTCCGCTGGCCGGGATCAAGTTGGCTGTAGGCGGCTTGCGGCAAAGCAACGTCCACTACACACCCGAGGAGGAACAGGAACTGTTGGCAACCATCGAGGAATGCTCGGACAGGCTGGACGTCCTCGTGGGGAACCTCCTGGACATGTCCCGCATTACCTCGGACTCGGTGAATGCCCTCATTCGCCCGGTGCGCTGGTATGAAGTGATCCCCACCGCCCTCCATGGCATGCCGCCGGGCCGGGTGCGGGTGGACCTGCCGGGAAATATGCCGGAGATCGACGCCGACGCCGGCATGCTGGAGCGCGTCATCGCCAACATCGTGGAGAACGCCATCAAGTACGCCCCGGATTCCGATGTTGTGCTGGTGGGAGCCGCGGGTGGCTTCAGTTCGTCCAGCCTGGACGGGAGGCCGTCCGGAGAACTGCGCATCATCGACCACGGCCAAGGAGTCCCCGCCGAAAGCGTGGTCAGGATGTTCCAGCCGTTCCAGCGGCTCAACGACGTCCCTTCCACTACCGGGGTTGGCTTGGGGCTCGCCGTGGCCAAGGGATTCACGGAAGCGATGGGAGGCACCCTCACCGCGGAAGAGACTCCGGGCGGCGGACTGACCATGGTGATCCGGCTTCCGTTGTCCACGGGGGTCGCCTTCCCGCACGAGGAGGCGCAAGCTCCCATGGAAGCGCAATCGGTTCTCTTGCAACGCCGCCATGTGCCGCCGTCGGGCAGTCCGGATAGCGCCACCAGGGAGGCCCTATGAGCAACGTCCTGGTAGTGGACGACGATCCCCATATCGTCAAGGCGTTGCGGATTACGCTCCAAGCCCACGGCTACACCGTGGCCACCGCGTCCGACGGCGAATCGGCCTTGCGCTCTGCCGCCCAGCACCCGGTGGGCGTCTTGATCCTCGACCTGGGCTTGCCAGACATCGACGGAACCACGGTCATCTCGCGCCTGCGTGAGTGGAGCAGCGTGCCCATCCTGGTCCTCTCCGCGCGTCACGGCTCCGACGACAAGGTGGAAGCCCTTGACGCCGGAGCGGACGACTACATCACCAAGCCGTTCGGGCTCGACGAACTGCTGGCGCGCCTCCGAGCCATACTGCGGCGCACCACGGATCCGGGCGAAGAAGCGCCTGTGCTCGTGACTGAAGCGTTCACGGTGGACCTGGCCATGAGACGCGTAACGCGCGACGGCGAGGACGTCCGGCTGACGCCGACGGAGTGGAGGATCGTGGATCTCTTCGTGCGCAATCCCGAGAAACTGATCACCCAACAGCAGCTCCTCAGCGAGGTCTGGGGCCCGGCCTATGCCAAGGAAGCCAATTACCTGCGCGTGTACATGGCGCAGCTCCGGCGGAAACTCGAACTGGAGCCCGGGAACCCGCGCCACCTGATCACCGAGGTGGGGATCGGGTACCGCTTCATGCCGTGAGGCGGGCTTTCAGGCCGCCTCGGACCCGGCCAACTGCACAGTTTCCCCGGCTTCGACAAGCCGCGCATACGCGCCGCCGGTATCGCGAAGCTGCCCGGGAGTTCCGAACTCCACGATCGCGCCGCCCGAGAGCACTGCGAGCTGATCGGCTTTCTCCACCGTCGAGAGCCTGTGGGCGATGGTCAGGGTAGTCCGGCCAACCGCCAACCGGTCGAGCGCCGCCTGGACATGGGCTTCCGTGGCGTTGTCCAGGGCGGACGTGGCCTCGTCGAGGACGAGCACTTTGGGATTGCGCAGGATGGTTCGGGCAATGGCCAAGCGCTGCTGCTCTCCTCCGGAGAACCGGTGGCCCCGGGCCCCGACCATCGTGTCCAGGCCGTCGGGCAAGCTTGCGATCAGATCAGCGATCTGGGCCGAGGCCAGCGCCTTCCACAGGACGGCGTCGTCCGCGCCGGGTGCAGCGAGGAGCAGGTTCTCCCGGATGGTGTCGTGAATCAGGTACGTCTCCTGGGACACCACGCCTACTATTTTCGTCAGCTCCTCCGGGGCGATGTCGCGCACATCCACGCCGTCGATGGTGATCCGCCCGGCGGTGGCGTCATGCAGGCGCGGGAGCAGCGAGCCCAGCGTCGATTTACCGGAGCCTGTGGGGCCCACGATTGCGGTACTGGTGCCGGCCGGGAGCGTGAGGTCGACGTCGAGCAGAACGTCAGTGCCGCCGTCGTACGCGAAACGGACGCCCTCGAAGCGGACCTCGCCGCGCACTGCGGCCGGGTCCAGCGGGACGGGCCGCGCAGGGGGAGTGATTTCCGGAGACAGGTCCAGGTACTCAAAGATGCGGCTGAACAGGGCCATCGCCGTGACCCATTGGACGCCGAGATCCAGCAAGCTCATGACCGGGCGGAAGATGGCACCCTGCAGGGCGGTGAACGCCACGAGCGTGCCGATGGTCATGCCTCCGCTGGTGACGGGCAGCCCGGCGGCGAGGTAGATCAGCGCCGGGATGGCCGAGAAGATGATGCCCATGGTGGACATCCGCCAGCGGCCTGCCAGTTGGGAGCGCATCTCCAGGCCGATCAGCCGTTTGGAGCTTTCCGTGTAGCGGTGTGCGTCGCGCTTGGTGGTACCGAGGGTTTTGGAGAGCCGGACGCCGGAGACCGACAGCCCTTCCTCGACCTGCGTGTTCATGGTGGCCAGTTCGCTCTGCAGCGTGGACGTGATGTTGCGCCGGAGCAGGGCCACCCGGCGGGTGAACCAAACGGCTGGCGGGATCACTATCAGGGACAGGAGCGAGAGCCCGGGCGAAATGGCCACCATGGCGATGGCGGTGGCGACGGCCGTCGTCAGGTTGGAGGCAACACCGGTCGCGGTTGAGGTGATGACTTGCTGCAGGCCGGAAATGTCGTTGTTCAACCGCGACTGTACCTCGCCGCTGCGGGTCCGGGTAAAGAATCCCAGTGATTGCTGCTGCAGGTGCGTGAACAAGCGAGTGCGCAGGGTGTGCATGATCTTCTGGCCCATGCCCGTGGTCATCCAGGTCTGCAGCACGCCAATCAGCGCGGTCGCGGCGGCCACGGCGATCAATCCGGCGGCGAGCCACGCGAGAAGCGGCAGATCCTTGCCGGGCAGCGCGACGTCGATGATGTGGCGGACCAGGAACGGCTGCGCCAGGCCGATGATGCTGGAAGCGCTGATGAGAAGTACGACGACGGCGATAGTCGCCTTGTGCGGGGTGAACAGCGCCGCGATCCGCTTGAGGCTCACGGGATGCTGTTGTAGCTGGGTGCGGTCCGCAGGATTGAGGCGGGCGGGGCCGCGGCCGGGACTTCGTGCTCCAGCGCCCGGTCGATGGGGATTTTGGGTGAGGATGTTCTCCGTCATAAGCACCACCTCCAGTGGCGAGCGGGGCGCGGGAGTCGCGCCTACTAATACAGAGGTTACCTCACTATGTGGTTACTGGTCAAATTGTTAGACTGACGGCATGCACTCACAGCCCCCTGATTCGGCCGACCTTGGCGATCTCTTCCATGCCGCTTTCCGGGGGTTGCGCCGGACCTGGGCTGAGCAGCTGTCGCCGTGGGAGCTGACGCCGCACCAATGGCGGGCGCTCATGACACTGATGCGCCCCGCGCCGGGGGATCCGATGCGGTTGAAGGACCTGGCGGAACGGTTGCGCATTGCGCCACGTTCGGCCACGGAAGTGGTGGACCAGCTCGAGGTCAAAGGCCTCGTGCGTCGCGATCCGGACCCCACAGACCGGCGGGCCACCCTTGTCGCCGCCACGGCGGACGGGCAGCAGCTCTTCGCGAAGATCAGCGCCGAACGGCGTGGCAAGTCCTCCGAGTACTTTGCCCGGCTCAGCGCAGAAGATCGCGCCGAACTGGCCCGGATTCTGGGGCAGCTCCGGGATTGAGGCCAACGCCGGCTGCCTGCCAAGTTGCCGCAGAGTAGGTAGAGTCGAAGCCATGACTCGCCGGAAGGTTCCAGTTGCCCTCGTCGCGCTCCCTTTCGCGTTGTGCCTGATGGCACTTGCGCCCGCGGAGACCGCAGGGGCCGAATCCTGCAGTTCGCAGGGCCTCTTAGGTGTGGTTGGCATGTGTTCTCCCAATAGCTCCCAGTCTCCACGGCCGTCGGTCAAACCCACACCGTCCGCCACGGCCAGCCCACCGGTACAACCGCAACCCCAACCGGATCCCGGCGTCGTAGTTCCTCCCGGTGGCGCGTCAACGCCCTCGCCCGCGGTGACCGCGCAGCCGAGCCCCACCCATGTTGCGCCACCCGCTACAACCGTGGCAACAGTTCCGCCCCCGACCGTTTCCAACCCGGGCCCCTCGGTCCAAACTTCAACCTCGGCGGCGGTCGCGTCCCGGATTGACCCCGGCACCCCGGCCCAGGGCGACCATCCCATCGCTCCAAGCGTCTCGGTCGCTGGAATCCTGTTGGCCTTCGGCGGAACCCTGATTGCCGCGGGCGGAGTGGTTGGCCTCAGAAGATATCCACGGCTCTAACCCGGTCCCCCGAACCATCGGGAAACAGGTAATGGCCGACCCTGCCTCATTCCGAGGTGCGTTCCTAGGATGGAAAGCAAGTCGACAAGCTTTCACTGGAAGGGTCGGAGGCCGCTGAAGCCGGACCTTCCGCACCCTTGAACGAATCACCAACGAGGAGAACCCCATGACCGAACAATCCCGTGCCCAGCAACTCGTCGGAGACATCTCACCAAAACTGGCCTCACTTACCGACGACGTCCTCTTCGCTGACGTCTGGGAACGGCCCGAGTTGGCCAAACGGGACCGGAGCCTGATTACCGTTGCCTGTCTCGTGACAAGCGGCAGCACCGAGCAGCTTTTTGGACACTTGCGGCTTGCGAAGGCCAACGGACTCAGCGAAACCGAATTGAGCGAGGCTATTACGCACCTGGCGTTCTACGCGGGCTGGCCGAAGGCGATGTCCGCCATGGCGGTCGCCAAGCAAGTATTTGCCGAGTAGCCAGGTCCGCGTTTGGGGGCGATTGGCGTTGGTGGCCGGTTCGCTGCCCGGAGTCAGGCCTGCGGTGTTTGGCCTTGGAGTGAGGCGATCTGTGCACGCGCGGCTGCGGTCGCGACGAGCGCGGTGAGCTGTTCGACCAAGACGAGCTGCTTGTCGCGGTCCAAGGCGCCCGCGTTCGTGAGGACCTGCACGCGCACGTAGTTGATAGCTCAGCGGTCATTGGTTGCGCCATCCTTGCACGTCGCTGTCACCGTGTCTTTCTTTGCGCAATCATTTGCGGATCGTCCGGCTTGACGTCCTTGGAAGTGCGGTTCTTCGGCCGGTGCGGCGGGATCGGTTCGGACGCGAAGCGTCGTGGTCCGCTCCACATTGAGGGCGGGGCGTCGATCGCGTAGGCCAGCGCGTACGCGACCTTTTCGTAGTTGACGCGCCAGCCCCTGAAGTGGGGCCAGGCTTGTTCGGCGGTGACCTCTACCGGGTAGTCGACGGTCTGCAGGAGCTCCACGGCCGCTTGAAAGTCTTCGAATTTAACGTCGAGTTCGGAATCGGGATCGGGGTCTTCCTCGACCGGGATACGAATGGCCCGCGCCACTTGGTTCAGGCAGGTGAACCCCATTCGAAGGACCAGCCGTGCCCGGGTGCTCGGGGCAGATCCCGGACTGAGGGAAAGCTGCAACGCGGCCGCGTCCATGACGCTGAGGAGGGAGTTGAGCCAATTCGATTGCGGCGACGGCGAACGGAACCATACCAAGGTGAGGTACGTGCTGTGTGATTCGGCGACGTCCGCGGCCCATCGCTCCCATCTTTGGTACAGCTCGCTGAGTTCGCTGGTGCTGGTTTGTGCGGCCATGCCGAACCGCGTGCGCACTAGAAGCTCCGGTCCCCACGACGGTGAGCCTGCCCTCGATACCAGGAGCGTTACCTCCGCTTCACGCCTGTTGAAGGCCGAATAGAGCGTCGGCAGATAACCGATTTGCAATGCGATGACGATCAATCCGGTGTAAGCGGCTATGTAGACCAACACCGTGTTGCCGACATTGGATGGGGCAGCGTAGCCGAGGGTGAACATTGCGGAGCCGGCTTCGCTTGAGGCTTGCCAGAAGTCGCCGTCGACGAAAGGAAGGAGCAGCAGACTGAACGACAGATCGAACAGGATCACCCAAACCAGCAGGCGGACGAAGAGCGCCATCGGAGACTGCCAGGCAAGGATCCGATCACGCGCTTCGTATGAAGTGGCGGGTTTCGTGATGACAAAGAAGATTTTCGCGGTGACCAAATGGGTCACCCGTGAAAGGTTGCTGTGCAGCGGCCGCGGCACAATCAGCGTTCCGATCACACTCATCCAGTTCAGGAGCAACCCAAGCAGCCCGACTGAAAAACACGCCCACACGATTACTGTCAATGCGCTCTTTCGACATTGTTAGACACCAATACAGCTATTGACCACCGGTGGGGACAAAGCTGGTGAGGCTCGTATCATTCATTCCACCATCGGACCTTGTCAAGGGTGGTGGGTTCCGCGGCTACCCCCTCCGCTCAACCGCCGCAAGAATGGCCTCGCCGAGTTCAAGCGGCTTGGTGAACTGGGGCCAGTGCCCGGTGGGCAGATCCATGAATTCGACGTCGTTGATGCGCGCGAGCTCAGCGACGAAGGGGTGGCCGGATTCGATCCATTCGCCGAGCAGGCTGGAGGGGAACTCGCACGCGATGATGGTGGCCGGGACGTCGTAGCGGCGCACATCGTGCAAGCGCTGTTTATCGCTCGTCACGTTCTTTGGCTCCGGGATGGCGCGTGCGCGGAAGGCCGCCCGCAGCTCCTCGTTGAGGTCCACGAGATCCTCATTTTCGAAAAGCTCCCATGATGGCAAGGGCACGGCATCGCCTTCGACCGGCAGTTCGTCGTTGATGACACCGCCCTCGCCCAGCGGGCCGCTATCTACGTAGACCGCCCGGACCACGCGGTCCGGGCGGGCGTCGACGGCGCCGTGGATGATGGCACCTCCGCCGGAGTGGCCGACCAGTACTACGGGATTGCCAACGGCGTCGACCGCCGCCACTACTGCTTCGATGTGATCCCTGAGGCCGATCCCTGACCTCGGGGCGTCAACAGCTTCCAGCCCAGGCAGCGTGAGCGGGTGGACCGTATGCCCTGCAGC
This sequence comes from Arthrobacter bambusae, assembly GCF_022606295.1. Classification (GTDB taxonomy): domain Bacteria; phylum Actinomycetota; class Actinomycetes; order Actinomycetales; family Micrococcaceae; genus Arthrobacter; species Arthrobacter bambusae_A. The sequence goes on along the minus strand of NZ_JAHHZS010000020.1, from coordinate 69,707 downwards.
AACGAGCGGCGGGGTGACCTCCGACCATGAAGAAGCGTCCAACCAGAATCCGGGAACCATGATGATATCCATGCCGGTACCCTACGACGGGCCACCGACAGAATGAACCCTTGAGTTGGTCCCGCACGCCGGAACGCCAACAGCTCACACTGCCGCGGTCCGTTCCGATCGTACGAGGGGCGCGAAGAACGCGGCGAGTTCCGCCGTCGCGGTCAAGGGCAACACGTTCGCCACGTACTGGTCCGGCCGCACCACCACCACGACGCCGCCGCGGTCGAGGCCGCGCAGCTCGAAGATGTCGGCCGAAGGATCGGTGCCGTAGACGTTCTCGAGGTACGTGAGCTTGAACGGTCCCACCTGCGGCTTGAACGCTTCCGGCACCGCTCCGATGTCGACGCTCGTGTGCTCCTGCTGGTAGATCACCTTCACGTCGAACCACGCGTCCCGGTCAGCGCCCGACGGCGTTGCGGCCAAAGGCGAGTCCGGCGAGTTCGCGATCCACTCGGCAAAGTCGACGACGGGCGACGTTCCCCCTTGTGCCGTTCCGGCAGCTTCGCTTGCGTCCGCGAAGACATAGATGCGCCACCGTCCGTCCGCCTTGGCCTGGTGGCCGAGCTGGAGCGGGTTGGTATCGCAGACGCGCACCACGGGAGCGGACTTGAAACGCTTCCCGATGGTGAATCCCGTGGCCAGGTCTTGATGCGTAGGCTCGGCGATGAGCGGTGAGGGAGCGTAGTGGGTCATGAAGCCGGCAGGGAACTCCGCGGTGCTCACGTAGAAGTTCTCCAGCTCGGTGGGATCCTCGAATTCTTCGGGCTTCTTCGCCATGAGCGTGGACCACTCTTTGTCGAAGTCGATGAGGTTCTTGGCAATGACCTGGCGTTCGGCGGAGTACGTGGACAGCAAGCTCTCTGGGCTGCGGCCTTCGAGTACGTGTCCGAGCTTCCAGGCAAGGTTAAAGCCGTCCTGCATGGAGACGTTCATGCCTTGGCCGGCTTTGGCGCTGTGGGTGTGGCATGCGTCGCCGGCAATGAACACACGCGGAGTGCGGGTGCCGCGCTCGTCCGGCAGGACGTCGTCGAACCTGTCCGTGAGGCGGTGGCCCACTTCGTAGACGCTGTGCCACGCGACGTTGCGGACATCGAGCGTGTAGGGATGGAGGATTTCGTTGGCCTTGGCGATGATCTCGTCGATGGTGGTGTCGCGCACGGAGCGGTTGTCGTTCCGGTTCACTTCGCCGAGGTCGACGTACATGCGGAAGAGGTGGCCGCCTTCGCGTGGGATCAAAAGGATGCTGCCGCCAGTGCCGGACTGGATGGCGCATTTCGTGCGGATGTCGGGGAAGTCCGTGACGGCAAGGACGTCCATGACGCCCCAGGCGTGGTTGGCCTGGTCGCCGGCCAGGGTGCAGCCGATCGACTCCCGCACCTTGCTCCGCGCGCCATCGGCGCCCACGACGTACTTGGCCCGGACAACGCGCTCCTGGCCTTCGTTGGGTCCTGCTGTGTGGAGGAGGGTGACGGTGACGGGGTAGTCGCCTTCGCCGGTGACCTCAAGACCGCGGAACTCGTATCCGTAATCGGGGGACATGCGGGCAGGGGAGTTCGCCATGAATTCGGCGAAGTAGTCCAGCACGCGCGCCTGGTTGACGATCAGGTGGGGGAATTCGCTGATGTCTCCTGTGGGATCGTCCAGGGCGCGGGCGGTCCGGATGATGCGGGAGGGATCCGAGGGGTCCGGCTTCCAGAATGCCATCTCGGTGATCCGGTACGCCTCGGCAATAATCCGTTCGGCGAATCCGAAGGCCTGGAACGTTTCCACGCTCCGTGCCTGGATACCGTCGGCCTGGCCGATCGCGAGCCTTCCGGGGCGGCGCTCCACGATCCGGGTTGTGACTCCCGGGAACTGGGACAACTGCGCGGCGGCGAGCATGCCTGCGGGGCCGCTGCCCACAATGAGCACGTCGACCTCGTCGGGAAGGTCGGCCGGCCGATTGAGCCCGACGCCGGCAGCCGCCTGGACTCGCGGGTCACCGGACACGTAACCGTGGTGGTGGAACTGCATGGGAATCCTCACTTCGTCGTGTGGTTGTTCAATTATAGAACTGTAAATTCTCTATCTGAACCCAGAATTGGATACAAACTGTACGGCAGGCGTGGGTGGGGGACAAGGCCTTTGCGGCGGGATGCAGGGGGTTGACGTTCCGAAACTCCCGGGCCATAGTTATCGTATACGATTTCGTACTCGATGAGGAGTAAATCTTGGAACAGGTCACCGACCACATCCTGGCCGCGGCCCGCAAGGTCATCGCGGTGCACATCAACTACCCCAGCCGGGCGGCCCAGCGCGGCCGTAAGCCGGAACAGCCGTCGTACTTCCTGAAGCCTTCGTCCTCTCTTGCTCTCAGTGGCTCTGCGGTGGAGCGTCCGGCGGGCTGTGAACTCCTCGGCTATGAGGGCGAGATCGCGCTGGTCATCGGCAAGCCCGCCCGCCGCGTGGGCATGGAGGACGCGTGGGGCCACGTCCGGTGGGTCACGGCCAGCAACGACCTTGGCGTCTATGACCTGCGCTACGCGGACAAGGGCTCCAACCTCCGGTCCAAGGGCGGCGACGGTTTCACTCCGGTGGGCCCGTCGCTCATCCCGGCCGCCGACGTCGACCCCTCCGGGTTGCGGATCCGCACTTGGCACAACGGTGAACTTGTCCAGGACGACACCACCGAAGACCTGTTGTTCCCTTTCGCGCGGCTCGTTGCCGATCTGTCCCAGCTGCTCACGCTCGAAACCGGCGACATCATCCTGACCGGTACCCCGGCCGGCGCCTCGGTCGCCAAGCCGGGCGACGTCGTCGAGGTTGAAGTCACCGCCGGTGATTTCAGTAGCGGCCGCCTCACCAGCACCGTGACGGAGGGTACGACGGCGTTCGCGGACTTCGGTGCCCGGCCCAAGGCCGATGACACCCAGCGGGAGGAGGCATACGGTTCCCGCGAAGCCGCCGGCCTTGCCGCCGTCGTGCCTGTCCTGACGCCGGCACTGAGCCCGGAGCTGAGGAAGAAACTCGAGTCCGTCGCTACCGCCACCCTGTCCAGCCAGTTGCGCAAGCGGGGGCTGAACAATGTGAGTATCGACGGGTTGCAGGCGACGCGCCCGGACCGCCGCGTCGTCGGGCTCGCCCGGACCCTGCGCTATGTGCCCAACCGCGAGGACCTCTTCACAACCCACGGAGGCGGTTTCAACGCGCAGAAACGCGCCATCGATTCCGTCAACGAGGGCGAGATCCTGGTCATGGAGGCCCGGGGCGAAAAGGGCACCGGGACCATCGGGGACATCCTGGCGATGCGTGCCCAGATGCGCGGTGCCGCGGCGATCATCACCGACGGCGGGGTGCGCGACTATTCCGCGGTGGCAGGACTGGACATGCCCACCTATTTCGCCAATCCGCACCCGGCCGTGCTGGGCCGGAGGCACATCCCGTGGGACACGGACATCACCATCGCCTGCGGCGGGGCCACGGTCCAGCCCGGGGACATCATCGTGGCCGACTCGGACGGGATCCTGGTGATCCCGCCGGCCATCGCGGGGGAACTGGTGGATGAGTGCATCGAGCAGGAGAAGGAAGAGGCCTTCATCTTCGAGATGGTCAAGCAGGGCAACAGCGTCGACGGACTCTATCCGATGAACGCCCAGTGGCGTGCCCGTTACCAGGAATGGGAAGGAACCAAAGGTGACTGAAACCGCCGTCGGGAGCAAGTCCGAGCAGGCCTATGCGGCCGTGAAGGCGCGCATCGTGGAGGGCACCTACACGCCGGGTTACCGGCTGGTGCTGGCGAAGATCGCCGAGGACCTGGGCGTGAGCGTGGTCCCGGTCCGGGAGGCGATCCGCCGCCTGGAGGCCGAAGGTCTCGTGAAGTTCGAGCGCAACGTCGGCGCGACGGTCTCCGGTATCGACCCCACGGAGTATTTGTACACGATGCAGACCCTGAGCATCATCGAGGGAGCGGCGACGGCGTTGTCCGCACCTTTGATCGATTCCGTGGCGATCGCGCGGGCCCGTGCGGTGAACGCGGAGATGCGCGACTGCCTGGAGCATTTCGATCCGGTCCGCTTCACGGCGTTGAACCAGGATTTCCACAGCGTGCTCTTTGAACACTGTCCCAATCCGCACATGCTGGACCTCGTGCACCGGGGCTGGAACCGGCTCGCGTCGATCCGCGCCTCGACGTTCCGCTTCGTCCCCGGCCGTGCGCAGGAATCCGTCAAGGAGCACGAGGCGCTGCTTCAGCTCATTGAAAGCAACGCCGACGCCGACACCATCGAACAAGCCGCCCGCCGCCACCGCTCCGCCACCTTGGATGCCTACCTCGCACAAGCAAAAAGCATCTGACAATCCCTCAAGGCAGAAAAGGAAGAGAAACAATGACGTTCACTGCACCAGAAACCACCACCCATTACGTCCCGAAGGACCTTCCTTCCCACATCCAGCACTTCATCGATGGCCGGTTCGTTGACTCGGTGTCCGGGAAGACCTTCGATGTCCTGGACCCGGTATCCAACTCCAACTACGCCACCGCCGCGGCCGGGCAAAAGGAAGACGTCGACCTTGCCGTCGCCGCCGCCCGCGAAGCCTTCGTGAGCGGTCCGTGGCCGAAGATGAAGCCGCGCGAACGCGCCCGCGTCCTGAACAGGATCGCCGACGCCGTCGAAGCCCAGGAGGAGCGCCTCGCCGAACTGGAGACCTTCGACACCGGCCTGCCGATCACCCAGGCCAAGGGTCAGGCGTTGCGCGCGGCCGAGAACTTCCGTTTCTTCGCCGACCTGATCGTGGCCCAGTTCGACGACGCCATGAAGGTCCCGGGTTCGCAGATCAACTACGTGAACCGCAAGCCGATCGGCGTCGCGGGCCTGATCACGCCGTGGAACACCCCGTTCATGCTCGAGTCCTGGAAGCTCGCCCCGGCCTTGGCCACCGGCAACACCGTGGTCCTGAAACCGGCCGAGTTCACCCCGCTCTCGGCCTCGCTCTGGGCGCAGATCTTCAAGGACGCCGGACTGCCCGACGGCGTGTTCAACCTGGTCAACGGCCTCGGCGAGGAAGCCGGCGACGCCCTCGTGAAGCACCCGGACGTGCCGCTGATCTCCTTCACCGGGGAGACCACTACGGGCCAGACGATCTTCCGCAACGCCGCAGCCAACCTCAAGGGCCTGTCCATGGAACTCGGCGGCAAGTCTCCGTGCGTCGTATTCGCCGACGCCGATCTGGATGCCGCGATCGATTCGGCCCTGTTCGGGGTCTTCTCCCTCAACGGAGAACGCTGCACCGCCGGCTCGCGGATCCTCGTCGAACGCGCCATCTATGAGGAGTTCTGCGAAAAGTACGCCGCCCGCGCGAAGAACATCGTCGTCGGGGACCCGCACGACCCCAAGACCCAGGTCGGTGCCCTCGTCCACCCCGAGCACTACGCCAAGGTCGCCTCCTACGTGGAGATCGGCAAAACCGAGGGCCGGCTGTTGGCCGGCGGCGGGCGCCCGGCTCACCTCCCGGAAGGCAACTACATCGCGCCCACCGTGTTCGCCGACGTCGCACCCGACGCCCGGATCTTCCAGGAGGAGATCTTCGGACCCGTCGTCGCGATCACCCCCTTCGAGAGCGACGACGAAGCCCTCGCCCTCGCGAACAACACCAAATACGGCCTGGCGGCCTACATCTGGACCCAGAACCTGACCCGCGCGCACAACTTCGCCCAGAACGTCGAGGCCGGCATGGTGTGGCTCAACAGCCACAACGTCCGGGACCTGCGCACCCCGTTCGGCGGCGTGAAGGCCTCGGGCCTGGGCCACGAAGGCGGCTACCGCTCGATCGATTTCTACACCGACCAGCAAGCCGTCCACATCACCCTCGGCACCGTGCACACCCCCAAGTTCGGCGCCTAACCAACGCCCATCCAGCCCAACTGACTCGCACTTGTTGTCGTTATGAGGCTCCAAAACGACACTTACTGCGAGTCAGTTGGGTGACACCCTTTCAAAGAAGAGAGAATCCCATGAGCAACTTCGTTCCCACCCCCACCGTCCCGGCGCCGGATATTGTCCGCTGCGCCTACCTCGAACTCGTCGTCACGGACCTCGCCAAATCCCGTGAGTTCTACGTGGACCTGCTCGGCCTGCACGTGACCGAGGAAGACGAGGACACCATCTACCTGCGCTCCTTCGAGGAGTTCATCCACCACAACCTGGTCCTGCGCAAGGGACCGGTCGCTGCCGCGGCCGCGTTCGCGTACCGGGTGAAGTCCCCGGCCGAGGTGGACGCCGCCGAGGCCTACTACCGCGAGCTCGGCTGCCGGGTGGAACGCCGCAAGGACGGCTTCACCAAGGGCGTTGGCGACTCCGTCCGCGTCGAGGACCCCCTGGGCTTCCCGTACGAGTTCTTCTACGAGACCGAGCACGTGGAACGCCTCACCCAGCGCTACGACCTCTACTCCGCCGGCGAGCTCGTCCGCCTGGACCACTTCAACCAGGTCACCCCCGACGTCCCCAGGGGCCGGGCCTACCTCGAGGACCTCGGCTTCCGGGTCTCGGAAGACATCAAGGACTCCGACGGCGTCACCTACGCCGCGTGGATGCACCGCAAGCAGACTGTGCACGACACCGCCCTGACCGGCGGCAACGGACCCCGCCTGCACCACATCGCGTTCTCGACGCACGAGAAGCACAACATCATCCAGATCTGCGACAAGATGGGCGCCCTGCGCATCAGCGACCGGATCGAACGCGGCCCCGGCCGGCACGGCGTGTCCAACGCGTTCTACCTGTACATCCTGGACCCGGACGGGCACCGCATCGAGATCTACACCCAGGACTACTACACGGGCGATCCCGACAACCCCACCGTCACCTGGGACGTGCACGACAACCAGCGCCGCGACTGGTGGGGCAACCCCGTCGTCCCGTCCTGGTACACCGAGGCCTCCCTCGTCCTGGACCTGGACGGCAACCCCCAGCCGGTCGTCGTCCGCGAGGAAAAGAGCGAAATGGCGGTCACGGTCGGTGCCGACGGGTTCTCCTACACCCGCCAGCCCGATGGCGGCCCCGCGGGGGAAAAGATGGGTTTCAAGGTCGGCTCGCAGCTCTAGGCCCTCAGCCCTCAACGTATGCTGACCGCAGGATGGCCGAAACGGAGTGTGGAGATGCTTGACCCGAAGACGATAGAAACCATTGCCGATGAACTGTTGGAAGCCGGCCGGTCCCGGACCCCGGTGCCGCGGCTGACTGCCCGCTACCCGGAGATGACGGTGGAGGATTCCTATGCGGTGCAGCAGTTGTGGCGGCGCCGCAACGAGGAAGCTGGCCGGAGGCTGGTGGGCCGCAAGATCGGGCTGACGTCCAAGGCCATGCAGGCTGCCACGGGCATCACTGAACCGGACTATGGCGCGATCTTCGACGACATGGTCCTGGAAACCGGCTGCTCCGTGGCGTGGGACCAGTACACCCACCCGCGCGTCGAGGTGGAACTGGCGTTCGTGCTCAAGGACGGGCTCAAGGGCCCGGGTTGTACGATCTTCGACGTCCTGAACGCCACCGATTACGTGGTTCCGGCCCTTGAGATCCTGGATTCCAGGATCGAGATGGAGGGCCGGACCATCGTGGACACCATCTCGGACAACGCGGCCATGGGTGCCATGGTGGTGGGCGGGCGTCCGGTCCGCCCGGACGCCGTCGACCTCCGCTGGGTATCGGCGATCCTGTACAAGAACCAGACCGTCGAGGAAACCGGCGTCGCCGCGGGCGTCCTGGACCACCCCGCCAACGGCGTGCACTGGCTCGCCAACAAGATCGCCCCGCACGGCGACGGGCTGAAAGCCGGGGAGATCATCCTCGCCGGCTCCTTCACCCGCCCCCTGTGGGTGTACAAAGGCGATACCGTCCACGCCGACTACGGACCCTTGGGAGTGGTCACATGCCGGTTCGAGTAGAACCAGACCGCACGTTCCGCGACGCCCTGCGGAACCAAGCCGGCCCTGCCGGCCGGCCCCTCGTCGGGATGTGGGTGTGCTCGGGCAGCCCGCTCATCGCCGAACTGTGCGCCGGGGCCGGGCTGGACTGGCTCCTGATCGATGCCGAACACAGCCCCAACGGCCTCGAATCCATCCTCGCCCAGCTCCAGGCCGTCCGCGGCTACCCCGTCCAGGCCGTCGTCCGACCGCCGGTCAACGACACCGTGCTGCTCAAGCAATACCTGGACCTGGGCGTGCAGGACCTGCTGATCCCCATGGTCAACTCCGCCGCGGAAGCAAAGGCCGCCGTCGCGGCCGTGCGCTACCCGCCGCACGGGGTCCGGGGGGTCGGCTCGGCCCTGGCGCGGGCCTCGCGCTGGAACCGCATCCCGGACTACCTCGCCCGGTCCGCCGGAACCATCAGCGTCACGGTCCAGATCGAAACCGACGCCGCCGTCGCCGCGGTCGAGGAGATCCTTGCGGTCGACGGCGTCGACGCCATCTTCCTCGGACCCTCCGACCTCGCCGCGTCCATGGGCCTGCTCGGCGAGCAGGAACACCCCAAGGTGCGTGCCGCCGTCGAGCACTGCATCACCGCGGCGAAGACCGCGGGCAAGCCCGCCGGCGTGAACGCCTTCAACGAAGCCACAGCGCGTGCGTACATGGACGCCGGGGCGTCGTTCGTGCTGGTCGGCGCCGATGTCGCGCTGCTGGCGCGCGGCACCGAAGCGCTCGCGGACAAGTTCATCCCAACAGCGCCCGACGGCGGAGCTCCCCTTGGCGGGACAGGTGACGCGCCGTCGAGCTACTGAACTAGGTAGGTAGTCGGCACTCTTCCCGAGGTCCTTGGACGGAGCTACATTGGATATCCCGAGGCCGCTCGGGGGCGGTCGAGGAGGGGGTCGGCCGCAATTTCAATGGAGCATGCCGTGGTCCCGCAACCAGATCTCAGTCGTCAACAATCTGCAGTCACCGCCCAACCGCCGGCTGAAAGGCGTTCAGGCCCTGTGGAGTACGATCTTCGGGCGGTTTACGTCCCGCAGTCGGGATTGTTCCTGGACGATGAGGGACACGAATTCTTCGTAACCGCCGTGGAATTCTGGGAGCACGCGACGGTGGTCAGTCTGTGCTGGAAACGCAGGCCCATGGCAGGGCAGGGAAGTCCACCCTTGGTCGCCACGGATGAGCACGACCGGGTGCTGGGCGTAATGCGCATCTGGAACGTTGGTGCGCGATCAATCCAACATTTTGAACCGATTTCTCCGTCAGCCCGCGCATTGACGGTGCTCATCGCCAGGAAAACAGGAACACAGGAACTGTTCAGCTGCAGGACGCCGCCCGCAAAGAAAGAGTGAACGAAGTAAGCACTCCCAACTAACTCGCAGTTGTTGTCGTTTTGACGCCTCATAACGACAACAACTGTCAGTCAGTTGGGTTAGGGGCGCCGTCTGGGCTGGCCCGTGGAAGCTAGGCGGAGCGCGCGATGCCCCGCGTTGACCTGCGGATATGGTCGGGCGTGAGGCCGGTCAGCGAAGCAAGTTCAAGTTCATCGCAAGCTTGGGTGCGGAGCGCAGTGACAATCAACGCTTCCCGCTGATTAACGATCTGGTCGCGGTGCCTTTCGGCTGCTTTGAGTTGCTCGCTTTTCGCCTTCAGGCCATCCACGTGCGCGCCTCGCGGAAGCTCGCTCGGGTGAAGGTCGTCATAAGCCAAACCGATAGTTCGGACGGCCCGAATATTTTCCCCGGTCAGCGCGGAAATTGTGGCCAAGGTGAGCCCGTCTTCAAGGGCCTGGGCGATCATCTCGTTCCGGGCAGCGGTCAATGCCCGGATGGCGCTTGTCGCTTGAGATAGGAGTTGCTTATGGGCTGTGAGCGAATGGATGAGCTTGTTGTGTTCACCGGTGGCCGGCGCGCGGTCTTCACGCTCCACTGGCGCCTTGGCGCGGTAGGTGTACCTGCCGGTTGTCGAGCGGCGGGGAGTGGACCCTGGTTGAGCTTGCATGTACTCCCTTTCCGACCCGGTCCCGATGGATCACGGCTTCCCTGATCTGAAGAATCTAGGCCCCGTTCGCAGGGCTGCGGAAATACCAATACCGCGTGAACCCATAAGGAAAGTGCATAGAAGATTCCCCATATGGGACACAAAATTCCCGAATGGTGCGTGGAATTCCCATACGGGACAGGGGGTCATAAGACTCTCTTATTGATCCACGCACATTAGGTCTTATCCACGGCGCCCGGCAGTGCCTAGTCTCGAAATTGGGGATTCGACACCCGAATCCTGAGTTTCACGATTCTGGAGAAGACAAATGTCCGAGTACCTGCCGGCGTCGAGGGTCACACGCATCAAGTCCTCAGCGAGCGTTGCGGCCGCCGCCCGCGTCCGTGAACTACGAGCCGAAGGCATCCCGATCATCGACCTGACCGTCGGCGAGCCGGACTTCGACACCCCTGACCACATCAAGGCGGCCGCTATCGAAGCGATCAACGCCGGCCAGACCAAATACACCTCGGTGACTGGGACGCCCGAGCTGCAGGCCGCCATCCTCCGTCGGATTGAAAGCCACACCGGCGTGCATTACGCAGCGAACCAGCTGACCATCGGCGGCGGCGCCAAGCAAGTCATCTACGTTGCGCTCATGGCATCGCTCAACGACGGCGACGAGGTCATCGTCCCGGCACCGTACTGGGTGTCGTACCCGGACATGGTCCTCGCCAACGACGGCACGCCCGTGATCGTCGCTTGCGGAGAAGACACCGGCTTCAAACTCACCCCGGGCGTCCTCCGCGAAGCCATCACTGCCAAGACCAAGTGGCTCATCCTCAACGCTCCGTCCAACCCGACGGGCGCGGTGTACTCACGCGAAGAACTGCAGGCGCTCGGCTCCGTCCTTGAGGAATTCCCGAACGTCTACGTCCTCACCGATGAGATCTATGACGAAATCCACTTCGGGGACGGCCGGGTGACGAGCCTCGTCACTGCCGTTCCGTCCCTCCGCGACCGCATCCTCCTGGTCAACGGCGTCTCCAAGGCCTATGCCATGACCGGTTGGCGCCTTGGCTACGGTGTGGGTCCGGCGCCTTTGATCGCAGCGATGAACAAGCTGCAGTCGCAGACCTCCTCCTGCCCGTCGTCGGTCAGCCAAGCAGCGGCGGCAGCCGCGCTGAACGGGGACCAGTCGTTCGTCCGGGACAGCGTGGAGGTGTACCGCAAGCGCCGGGATGTCGCCGTCGAAGGCCTCAACGCCATCGAGGGACTTTCCGTTGCGCCCGCCGAGGGCGCCTTCTACGCCTACGTGAACTGCAGCGGCGTCATCGGCAAGACAGCTCCGGACGGCACGGTCATCGAGAACGACCAGGACTTCACGATGTACCTCCTCAACGCGGCCGCGGTCGCCGTCATCCAGGGCTCGGCGTATGGCCTTGGCCCTTACTTCCGGATCTCCTTCGCCACATCGCTGGAGACCATCAACGCCGGCGTGGACTCGATCCACAAGGCAGTCAGCGCCCTCAACTAAGCCCTACAGGCACCCCAGAGCCAGCCAAGAGAAAGATTCAGGAAATGATCCACGTCAAGACAAAGTTCCAGAGGCCGGACGCCGACGTCGTCAGCCGCCTCGCGGCGTTCTCCTCCGCGACCATCCACGAAGCCCAGGGCCGCCGCGGCGCCTTGAGCTCGAAGATCAAGCCGATCGACCGCTCCATGTCCTTCTGCGGGCCGGCCGTGACCGTGGCCTGCGCACCGCAGGACAACCTCATGCTGCAGGTCGCCATCCACTACGCCCAGGCCGGCGATGTGGTCCTGGTCGGTGCGCAGGAATTCTCCGACGCCGGAACCTTCGGCGACGTCTTGGGCAACGCCATGAAGGCCAAGGGGATCGCGGCCATGGTGACGGATTCCGGTGTGCGTGACACCCAGGACCTCATCGAACTGGGCCTCCCGGTGTTCTCAGGCAGCGTCTGCATCAAAGGCACGGTCAAGGAAACCCTTGGGCCGATCAACCACCCCCTCGTTTTCGGTGATGAAATCATCTACCCGGGCGACATCCTCCGCGGTGACGCTGACGGCGTCGTAGTGGTGCGCCGTGAGGAAGCCGAGGAGGTCATCGCGCTCTCCCAGGCCCGGGACGACGCCGAACGCGAGCTCATCAAGGCCTACCACGCCGGAGGCACCACCATTGAGTTGTGCGGGCTGACGGAAAAGCTGAAGGCAAAGGGGCTCCTGGTCGAAGACTGATTGGCACGCTCAGGCCGGTCACCGGATGCGGTGGCCGGCCATTTGCGTGCCCGATTCCGGGCACGCAGAAGGCGCCCTGCCTGGGGCAAGGCGCCTTGGGTGGAAAGCCGGGTCAGTCCAGTCCGGGGTGTCCTGGCCGGGCGTCGACCAGGTGCCACTCGATGCTGTGTCCGGCGTGAGCCGGCATGAGGCTTCCTTCGAAGACGAAGAGGGGTTCGCCCACCCCGCCCAAGGGACGCCAGAAACCATTCCTTGGGCAGTGGAATCCGGTCCGTGCGCTGATCGTTCCGAGGGTTGGATTCGAAGCCCACCGGGTCTGGCTGATCTTTTTCACCGCTGTTCCTTTGATTGGGCTCACGGAATCCGCGAACCGCTTTCGAATTGCTTGCTAATTCGATATTAGGAAATAAAAATGCCCGTGAATAAGACCAAAGATGTCTGTCCGGATAAGGCAATGTTATGGATGGATCAAGCCCCGGATGGATCGGCCGCGTACTTGTTGATCAGCTGCTGCTGCAGCATCTCCTTGACCAGGATGAGCACGGCAGAGGCGGCTTCGGACAGCGGCTCATGGTCGGGGGTGCACAGGGCAATCTTGCTCTGCAGGGCCGGTTCGACGATCCGCAGGACCTTGAAGTTCTCCTCGGGGAAGAGCGCATCAGCGGCGGATTTGGGAAGCACGGTGGCCCCGAGGTTTGCGCGGATGAGCCGGACCAGGGAGGGAACCGACTCCACTTCTCCTACGAGCCGCAGCGGCAAGCCTTGATCGGCCAGACCCTTCTCGATGATCTGGCGCAAGGTGTGGTTCTTTTCGGGGAGGAATAGTCCAAGGGTGCTGGCTTCTTCAAGAGTGACAGTAGAGCGTCCCTGCGCCACATCGACGTCTTCATGGGTCACCAGGTGCAGGTCTTCCACAATCATGGTGGTGAACTGCACTCCACGGATCTTGCCCGGCTCGTAGATCAGGGCCATGTCGAGGCGGCCGTTCTTGATTGCCTCGCTCAGCACCCCGCCGAAGATCTCGGTCAGGTGGACCACGATGTCCGGGTATCGCCGGCCGACCTCGCGGATGATCTGCGGTGTCAGGCTGGAAGCCATGCTGTACGGCGCGATAGCGATGGACACCCTGCCCGACGGCGCCGCCCCGGATGCCGCCACGTCCAGCCTGGCTTGTTCCACGAGCCGCAGGATGGTCTGGGCGTGGCGATAGAGGGTGTGTCCCGCGGCGGTTGGCTCGACTCCTTGCTTACTGCGGATCAGGAGTCGCTGCTTCAAATCGCTTTCCAGCGCCGACACCTGCTGGCTGAGGGCAGGCTGGGCGACATGGAGCGCAGCGGCCGCCTTGGTGATGCTCCCCGAATCGACGATCTTTACAAAATACGAGAGCTTCCGCGTGTCCATGGGTCTGCCTTCCTCCAAGCCCTCATTGGGGCCAGGATGCCATAAGGAAATTCTATGTAGGGACACACAATCCGTCTTTGTGTGACCTGTCTCTCAGCTACTAAATTTGAGACCCACATCCCCATGGTGGCGTTCCCCAAGCATTACTTGGCAGTTCGTTGACTCCCCATCAACCGAATTGTCCCGATACCCAAATATAGACGCACTTGGCGCGCTGCCCCGCAAATCGATCGTCACGTAAAGAGCACCCTATGAGACTTTCGGGCATATCGCCCACCGCCCGCGGCGGCAAGCGGTCCCTGCCGGCGACAGGTGTGCCGTAGGTCATAACCGGAGGCTATCCCGTGATAGCGAATAGGTCTTTGTGCCCGAACTTCTTGGGTGCGAGACTTCTATCACCAAAGAATTACCGCAGTACCTCTGATTGAAGAATTTCAGCTAAACACTTCCAATCGGGCGGGCAGCTCAATTCTTCCGATATTCCACCCGCTCGTATGGAATTACCGGCCCAATGCAGAACCACGGAAAGAGAACCACGTGAATCCGATAATTGATCTTGTAGCGGATCTTGGAGAGGGATTCGGTGCCTACACCATAGGCAGCGACACCGATCTTCTGGAGATCGTTTCAAGCGCCAATATCGCTTGCGGGTTCCACGCGGGCGATCCCGACATCATGGACGCCACCGTCGCTGAATGCGTTCGCCGTGGAGTGGGTATCGGAGCCCATCCGAGCTTCCCCGACCTGCGTGGTTTCGGGCGCCGGGACATGGGCCTGACTGCCAACGAGGTGCGTGCGGACGTGCTCTACCAGTTGGGAGCCCTGAATGGCTTCGCCGCCTTCCATGGAACCAAGGTGACCCACCTTGCGCCGCACGGCCGGCTGGGAAATCTCGTCGCCGTCCGTGAGGACTACGCTGCGGCCGTGGCCGAAGCGGCCGCCCGCGTGGACAACGAACTCATCGTGGTCGCGCAGGAGGGCGAGTTGGCCAAGACCGCACGTTCCGCCGGCCTCGACGTGGCCATCGTGGGCATCGTTGATCGCGCCTACCAGGAAGACGGGACGCTGGTCCCGCGCAGCCAGCCCGGCGCCGTGCTGCACGACCCCTCGGCCATTGTCGAGCGGACCGTGCGCATGGTGTGCGAAGGAAAGATCCGGTGCGCGAACGGCACTGACATCGACATCTCCACGGACACTGTCCTGCTTCACGGAGACAACCCCGGCGCCGTCGGGCTCGCCCGGCTCATCCGCTCGGAGCTCATTTCGGCAGGCGTGCGCATCGCCCCGTTGACCGAAGTCGTGGATGCCAAGAGGAAGGCGGCCTGACATGTCCGTTCTCACGGCGGCTCCCACCGAGATCTACGAATCCGGAGACTCCGCATTGCGCGTCGTCGCACTTGCCGAAGCAAGCGAGGACAACTGGCTCACGGTCCACCGTCTTGCCGACTGGCTGGAAAGCTGCGGTGCCGAGGGACTTCACGGCGCGGTACCCACCTACGACTCCGTGCTCGTGGAATTCGACCCTGTGCTGGTGTCTGCCCGTCAGGTGCGCGCGTTCGTGAAGCTGGGACTCCTCGAAATGGGCCGGTCAGACGGCAGCGCAGCGGCACCCCGTGCGTTTGATGTTCCCGTGGTGTACGGCGGCGAATTCGGCCCCGACCTGGAGAATGTCGCCGCTTATCAGGGCATCTCCACCGAAGAAGTCATCCGGCTCCACACTGAAAAGACCTACACCGTCCGCTGCCTCGGCGCGCCGGCCGGCTCGCCGATGATGGATGGCCCCGCGTTCCCGAAGCCCGTGCCGCGCCTCAAGGATCCCCGGCTCAGCGTCCCGGCAGGAGCCGTGGCTGTGGCCGGACGCCAAGCCGTCATCGCACCAGCGTCAGCGCCCGGTGGCTGGTGCGTGATCGGTCAGACTCCCTTGACCGTCCTTAATATTCGCCGCGAACCACTGGTGCCTTACAAGCCAGGCGACATTCTCCGTTTCCGCAGTATCGAGGCCGGAGAGTTCGACTCTTACGTCGGCCAGGAACTGGAACCAAGGCCATGAGCGGGCACATTTTCATCCAGCAACCCGGGAACGCCGTGGTCACAGACCTTGGCCGGTTCCGTGGACCGCGCTTCGGACTTCCCGTGAACGGGGCCCTGGACCAGTACTCGGCCCGGGCCGCCAACATCCTGGCCGGCAACCTGGACAACGATCCCCTGGTGGAGATCACGGCCCTCGACTTCAGGATGAAAGCGAACTCGGACATCCTCATCGCAGTCACTGGCGCTCCGCTGACGCTCACCGTCGGAGGGCGTCCTTGCACCCAGTGGGAACCGGTTTCGGTCCGCGCGGGCGAGACGGTGGCCATCCGGGGAATCAACCGGGGCCTTCGTGCCTACCTGGCCATCCACGGCTCCGTGGAGGCGCCGATGCTGTTGGGCAGTTGTGCTCCGGACACCGTTGTGGGCTTCGGCCTGCAGCTCAAGGAAGGAACCACACTCCTGACCCGCCGCAGCGTGGGCCCTGTTCGCCAACCGTACTTCGACCTTCCGCTCTTCCGGCTTGGCCTGGAACGGCCGAGCATGGGGCAGCAACTGATGGTCGATGTGACTGATGGGCCGGATGTCGCCGAATTCGGCGGTTCCGCCGAGCTGCTCTTCACCTCGGAATACGCCGTGAGTGGTCGGAGCAATCACATCGGCCTGAGGCTCGGCGGCGAACTCCCCGAAAGAACCTCAAGCGGTGAAGTGCTTTCGCGCGGCGTCCCGGTAGGCGCCGTCGAAGTTCCTTCCCGGGAAGAGTTGCTGGTGCTGCATCGGGGACGCGGCGTCACTGCCGGCTATCCAGTCCTCGCAGTGGTTACCAGTAATGGCCTGGACGTCCTTGCGCAAGCCCGCCCGGGCGACAAGGTCCACTTCAGGAAAACAACAGTGGCGGAGGCAACTTCCGCCCACCGGCGTTCGCGGGCGCAGCTTGAAACCCTCCGCGAATCCGTCAACACAGTCTTCGGACTACTTGGCATTGGATGCCGACCCCAGTGGCAGGACCTCCCGGTTGCGGCATGCAGCTAAAAACCTGTCGTCAAAACCAATAGGCGTTGCTACGCTCAACATCAAGAAGGAAATGTCATGACCGCAAACACCAACGCTGCGCAAGTGCAGCATGAACGGCTCACAGGCCGTCAAACGCGCAAGGTTGTCACCGCAGGCTGCGTTGGCATCTTCGTGGAACTCTATGACAACGGCATCTTCGCCTTCATGGCCGGAACGCTTGCCTTGGTGTTCCTTGCCCCGGGCAACCCGGACAACGCCCTGTTGTTCGTGTTCGCCGGCTACGCAGTCTCGTTCTTCGTCCGGCCCCTTGGCGCAGTTGTTTGTGGCTACTTGGGTGACCGGATCGGCCGGCAAAAGCTACTGGTCTTCGTCATTCTGCTGATCAGCGTCGCCACCGCAGGTATCGGAATCCTGCCCACCTACGCGGCCATCGGCATCGCAGCTCCCATCCTGCTGGTCCTGCTGCGGCTCCTGCAAGGCTTCTCAGTCGGTGGCGAGGCCGCCGGCGCCATGACCTTCCTCGCTGAACACGCCCCCGAAGGCAAGCGCGGCATCATCACCTCCTACGCACAGATCGCGTCGTTCGCAGCACTGCTCACCGGCACCCTCGTGGCGTTCTCCATGTCTCCTTGGCTCACCCAGTCGGCGATCGACGGCGGTGGCTTCGGCTCCTTCGCATGGCGCATTCCGTTCCTGGTCGCCATTCCCATGGGCATCATCGGTTGGTACATCCGCAAGGCCATCGCGGACACCCCCAACTTCACAAAGCTCAAGGAAGAGGGCGGCCTGTCCAAGAACCCGCTCAAGGAAGCCTTCCAGTCCGCTGAGCACCGCCGGGCCATGGTTCTGGCCCTCTTCATCCCGCTCATGAACGGCTCCGGCTACTACGTCCTGTTCTCTTACATGCCCACGTTCCTCAAGGGCAAGCAGCTCAACTTCACCATCGGCGAGGCGCTGTTCATCACCGCCTGCAGCCTGGTTGTCATCTGCATCGCCATTCCTTTCATGGGCGCCCTCTCCGACCGCATCGGCCGCAAGAAGGTCATCGCCGGCTCCGCCATCGCCATGACCATCCTGGGCATCCCGTC
This sequence comes from Arthrobacter bambusae, assembly GCF_022606295.1. Classification (GTDB taxonomy): domain Bacteria; phylum Actinomycetota; class Actinomycetes; order Actinomycetales; family Micrococcaceae; genus Arthrobacter; species Arthrobacter bambusae_A. Next base: position 51,947 of record NZ_JAHHZS010000020.1, on the reverse strand, counting down.
CTACGCCCTCATCGCAACGGGCAACATGGGCCTGGCCATCCTTGGTGCCTCCATCATGGCCATCGTCTTCGCGGGCCACACGGCCGTCATCCACATCCTGATCGTTGAGCTGTTCCCCACCCGGGTTCGGTACTCCGCCTACGGCCTCGGCTACAACATTTCCTCCGCGCTCTTCGGTGGAACTGCTCCGTTGCTGATGACCTGGCTTATCAGCAGCACTGGCAACATCTACATGCCGGCCTTCTACGCGGTCATCACGGCCCTCGGCACGCTTGCAGCCGTGAGCACGGTCAAGGACCGGGCACACGAACCCCTGCGCGACGCTTAGTCGCCGCTGACCTCCGGGCACAGCTTGTGCCTTCCAGTCCCACCTTTTGGAGAACAGATGTCTTTTTCCGACTACAACACCGCCCTCGTCACCGGAGCGTCAACCGGTATGGGTGCCGCGATCACCGAGCGGCTGGCCAAGAGGGGCCTGACTGTTCACGCAGTTGCCCGCAACGAGGAACGCCTCAGCGAACTCGCCGATCGTACGGGTGCCATCCCGCACGTTGTGGACCTGACCGACACGGCGGCCCTGACCGCCGTCGTGAGCGAGCTGAAGGTCGATGTCCTGGTCAACTGCGCCGGAGTTTCCCGGCCCGGCAACCTCCTGGACTCGTCCGAACAGGACATCGACGAGCTCATTGACGTCAACCTTCGAGGCCTGCTCCAGCTCACGCGGCTGGTCCTGCCGGGCATGGTGGAGCGCGACCTTGGCCACATCATCAACATCAGCTCGATCGCAGGCGTCTACAACTTCTACGGCCACACGGTGTACCACGCCACGAAGGCCGCCGTGCACCAGATCTCCCGCCAGCTCCGGAACGACACCGTCGGCAAGCGCATCCGCGTGACGGAGATCTGCCCGGGCCGGGTGGAAACCGAGATCTTCGGCCGGAACATGGGCGGCACGCCCGAAGCCATGGAAGAAGCATGGAAGACGTACTACGAGGGCTACGAGTCGCTGACCACTGACGACATCGTCAACGCGCTCGACTACGCCATCGAAACCCCGCGCCACGTCAATGTGGGCATGCTGGAACTCATGCCGACGTTCCAGGTCCCGGGTGGCCTCACCTTCGACAGGCGCTGACCGCAACAAGCTGGCGGCCGCGAATCTCGCGGCCGCCAGCTCAGTCCTCTTGGAGCGCTTGCGTCAAGTGGTGCGTGGGGATGCGGTCGCGGTCGTAGGTGATTTCCGTGTAGCCGTGCGGTTCCGGCCGGCCGTCGTGCCCGAGGTTGACGAACACGATCTCCTCGATGGTCAGGATGCTGTCGCGGGTGATCATGTTGCGCACTTCCGCACGCATGGTCAGTGACGTCCGGCCGAAACGGACAGCCGTGAGGCCCATTTCCACCAGATCGCCTTGGACGGCCGAGCTGACGAAGTTGATTTCGGAGATGTACTTGGTGACGGCCCGACCGTTTCCAAGTTGGAGGATGGCGTAGATTGCCGCTTCCTCGTCGATCCATTTCAACAGGCTTCCACCGAACAGCGTGCCGTTGGCGTTGAGGTCCTCCGGACGTATCCACTTGCGGGTCCGGAACGTGATGTCAGCCTTTTCCATAATGCGAGATTAGCGGAGGCCAGGCGCCCGCGTCTCCTGCGGCGTGCCATGCTGGGCGGGACTCCGTAACATGGATACGGTGCACCCGGTTCAGGGCACAACACGAAACGCCGATTCGCGCACCATGCGGCACACCGGGAATGCGCTGGAGGAACACCATGAAGATCGACAAAACCCACCGTAGCGCCGGGCTGAGCGCCCTGCCTTCCGGCAGGGGCCGCTGACCATGCCACCGCTGGATGCCGTGCTGGGCGCGTGGTCAATGAACTGGCCCGCCCTGGTCATTCTTGTAGCCGCGGTCGCCCTGTATTTAAAGGGCCTGATGGGCGCCAAGCGCCGGGATATCCGCTGGCCCCTGTGGAACTCGTTTGCCTTCTTCGTCCTCGGCCTGGGCAGTTTCGCGGCACTGAGCTTCGGATTCCCGGGAACCTACAGCCACGATCTGCGGTGGGCCTTCACCCTCAAAGTGACGTCCTATCTCTTTGTGGTTCCGCTGTTGATCGGCCTGGGCAAGCCGCTAACACTTGCACGGCAGACCCTTGGCCCCGTGGGGGCGGCAAGGCTGGAAGCCGTCCTGCGGCACCGGCTTGTCCGCATGCTCAGCAACACGCTCGTGGCGGCGCTTCTGGGCCTCGCCATGTTCACGCTTTTCCTGACCCCGTTCTTCTACGTGCTCCGGACCAACCCCGCCGCCGACGTCATCCTGACCCTGCTGGTGCCCGTCATGGGACTCCTCATGACCGTGCCGATCATGGAAGACGGCGCAGGACGCACCGGATCGCTCATTGTGGTCGAATTCATTTTTGTATTCATTGAGCTGCTCGCCGACGCAGTGCCCGGGGTCCTGATGCGGCTCAGTCCGGGAATCCTCGACGGCGCCACGTCGGTTTTGGGCAATCAGCCAGCCTGGTTCCCCTCACCGTTGCGCGACCAGCAACTCGCCGGAGACTTGATGTGGTTCCTGGCTGAGACCGTGGATCTGCCCCTCATCATCCTGATGTTCGTCCGGTTCTCCCGGAGCGACAAACACGAGGCCAAGAGCTTCGACGACCTGAGCGATGAAGAAATCGAAGCCATGAATCGAGCTCACCTGGGACAGGGCGGACGCAGCCTGGATTGATCCGGTGACGGTTGCATCCAGAGGGCGGCCCGGTGCGGGCCTGTCCGCTAGGCCATCGCCGTGTGCGATGCGCTGTGCGAATCGATCGGCTTGGCGTAGCACTGCGAGTGGCTGACACCAATGTAGGGCCCGAAATTGGGTATGGCCGAGAAGCCGGCGCTCTCGTAGAAGCTGCGACCGTCCGATTGGGCCGACCCGGCTTCCGCAGTGATCACGCTGAAACCGTGGGCATGTGCCTGCGCCTCAAGCGCAGCGAGGATGGAACTGGCCACTCCTGAGCCCCGGGCGTACGGGACGACGTATAGCCGCTTGATTTCCGCGGTTTCGGCGTCCAGAATCCGGAGCCCTCCGCAGCCCAAAGGCTGGCCCGAGCACTTTTCGTACGCGACGACGAAGACCGCCGTGTCAGCTTCCGACGGCGCGGGCCCGGGCTCGTGGTCTGAATTGCCGAAACGTGCGTCCAATTCCGCTTGTTGCGCCGCGCGGAGATCTGCACCCACCGGATTGGCCCACGTGACCTGTCTGATGTTGAGCCGCGGATTGGTCTGCATCGGAACCTCTTTCGCCGGAGGGGGTTATGCAAATCAAGCCTAAGAAGCGGGGGTTACCGTGGTGTTTCCTCCGCGTAAGCGTCCGGAGAAATACCCGGTGTTGGGGTCGGCCCTAGGCAGCCGTCATTCGACGGCGTCGCCGGTCGGGTCCTCGACCGTCTGGTCGGCAAAGGCAAGCCCGCCGACCGGGCTTTGATCCCAGTGCAGCAGGCGCCAGCCGGTCTCCGGGTCGCCCTCGAGCACCACGATTCCGGTGTTCTGCAGCTGGTGGGTGGCGGCGAACTCGCGGCCGACATCCGCGGCACGGCGGCCTGCCCAGCAGCGGATCGCGGCACCATGGCTGACCACGACGGCGGTCTGGTCGCCTGCCGCTGCCACCTTGGCAATGGCGGCGTCGTAGCGGGCGAAGAACTCGTGTCCGTCACCGGCTCCCGGCATGCGGACATCCAGTTCACCGTCGGTCCAGGCGAAAACAGTGCTCATGTACCGGTGGTGCGATTCGTGGTCGGTGAGCTTCTCCAAAGCCCCGGCCTCAATCTCCTGCAGGCCGTGCAGTACGGTGGCCTCGAGCCCGAGGGCTTTTGCGAGCGGGGCGGCCGTCAGCTGGGTGCGGACCAGCGTGGATGCATAGATGGCCGTGATGTCCTCGTTCGCAAGTGACGCGGGGAGCGCGGCGGCCTGACGTTCGCCGAGATCAGTCAGTCCCGGACCGGGAAACGCCGTGTCCAACTGGCCCAGGACGTTTCCGGGGGTTTGCCCGTGACGGATAAGCAAGAGCCTCATGCTGACACAGTTCCTTACATCGATTCGGAAACGCAGGGTCCATGTTGCCTCTACTTCAGGTGGTCCACCAACTGATCCGCGATGCCGGTGTACTTGCCTGGAGTAAGTGCCAGGAGGCGTGCCTCGGCATCGGGAGACAGGCCCAGTCCCGAGACGAATTCCTGCATGCGGACGGCATCGACGCGCTGGCCGCGGGTGAGATCCTTGAGCCGCTCGTACGGGTTCTCCATGCCTTCGACGCCGGCGATGGCTTCGGCGCGCATGACCATCTGGATCGCTTCGCCCAGGACTTCCCAATTGGTGTCGAGATCGGCTGCCAATACCTCCTCGGCGACGTCAAGGGCCTTCAGCCCCTTGGCGACATTCGAGATCGCAAGGAGCGAGTGCCCGAATGCGACGCCGATGTTGCGCTGCGAGGAAGAGTCGGTGAGGTCCCGCTGCCAACGGGAGGTGACCAGCGTGGCGCCCAGCGTGTCCAGCAGTCCGTTGGAAATCTCCAGGTTGGCCTCGGCGTTTTCGAAGCGGATCGGGTTGACCTTGTGCGGCATGGTAGAGGAACCGGTGGCGCCGGCGACAGGGATCTGGCGGAAGTAGCCAATGGAGATGTAGCTCCAGATGTCCGTGCAGACGTTGTGCAGGATGCGGTTGAAGCGGGCGACGTCCGCGTAGAGTTCGGCCTGCCAGTCGTGGCTTTCGATCTGGGTGGTCAGCGGGTTCCACGTGAGTCCGAGGCCTTCGACGAAGGAACGGGATACGGCCTGCCAATCGGCGCCGGGAACGGAAGCGACGTGTGCGGCATACGTGCCGGTAGCGCCGTTGATCTTGCCCAAGTACTGGGTCTTGGAAACGCGGTCCAGCTGGCGGCTCAGGCGGTGCGTGATGACTGCCAATTCCTTGCCGAGGGTGGTGGGAGTTGCCGGCTGGCCGTGCGTGCGGGAAAGCATCGGGACGGCGCGGTTCTCCTCGGCCATCGCTTCGATCTGCTTCACCAAGGCCCTTGCGGCAGGGAGCCAGACATCTTCTACGGCACCCTTGACGCCCAAGGCGTATGAAAGGTTGTTGATGTCTTCCGACGTGCAGCCGAAGTGCACCATCGCGGTGAGGTTCTCGATGCCGATCGCGGGGAGGCGGCGACCGATGTAGTACTCAACGGCCTTGACGTCGTGGACCGTGACGGCTTCGATGTCAGCGAGTTCCGTGACCGAAGCGGCATCGAACTCGGTGACGATGGCGCGCAGCTTCTCCTGCTGTTCGGCGGTCAAGGGACCGGCGCCTGGAAGTACGTTGTTGCTGGTCAAGTGGATGAGCCACTCGACCTCGACGGCCACGCGGTCGCGGTTGAGCGCGGCCTCGGACAAGTAGTCGACCAAGGGAGCGACGGCGGACTGGTACCGGCCGTCCAGGGGGCCCAGTGCGATCGGCTCCGGCGACGCGGCGAGAGCAACGCGTCCAGAGGGCGTACGGGTAACAGCGGCGGCGACGGTTTCAGGCATGAGGCAATTCTTTCATGAACTCGGCTCACGCCATTAAGCCGGACTTCTCTATGTGCAAAACACTTTGACTTCCCCTTCACCCCGGCGTTTCCGGCAGGTTATCCACATAGCCGACAACATCGGTTCCGTGCCACCGGAGCGCAACGTAGCGTCAATGCCACAACATCAATGGACACAGAGGAGGGCAACATCTTGAGCGGCATTCTTATGGCGGCCGGGGGAACGGATCTGGATTCGCCGCAATGTATTTCACGAGGCGCGGAAATCCAGAAGCTCGGATGGCGGATGAGCGTTTGCGCGGACCAAGCCGACGCAGCCCTTGCAAGGCTGGCTCAGTTGCAACTCGAGCAATGGGAGTCGCCGGCCGGCCGCGCCTATCGGACCACGCTGGCATTACAGGCCGCATCCCTTCGAAGGGGGCGTGACGCCTTGCGCGAGGCCGCTGCGGTGACCCTCCGCCATTCCCGGAATGTGGCGTCGAAACTCCAGCCGGGCCTCTGATGGCCGAGGTTGCTCCCGTCGGCGCGGGCGGAACTCCCCAGCCTCGAACACCCGAGCCGGATGGCAGCTTGCGGATACGCGGCGGAGTGGGCGGAATCCGCTTCCAATTTGAAGAGCTGCTCGCCGGCGCAGCCGCGCTGGACGGGCTCGTGCTCCAACTGCAGGCGATTGAAGTGGAAGCTGAAGCGGTCAAAGTGGCCCTCTTCCCACACCAGGAATCGTCGTACGCGAGCGGGAGCAGCGCAATCATCGCGGTCGGGGAGAGTGGCCGGGAGATTGGGCGGGTCCGCGAACAGCTTCAGCGGATCGGCAAAGGTGTCAGGGCAAGCCACCGTGAATACGGGTTTGCTGAATCACACGCTGCGATCAGGCTGCGAATGGGCATGGGGGTGCCGATCCTCGGGACCGGCCTAAATGCCTTGGACCTTGGCCTGAGGGACGCAACAGAAGGAGCTGTCCGCGATCTGAGCCGGATATTGGAGCAGATGATGGGGCTACCCCCGGCAGCGGCCAACCTTGCAGGGGCGATCGTCGGGCCCACTGATGTCGGCGCCGTCTTGAGGGCAATCGCGGCGGCCCCCGCATTGTCTTTCCTCAGGCCTCGTCCCATTTCAGTCAGCCAGACAGAGACCACCACCAAGAGCGTGGACCTGTCCGCAGCAGGAATGCTCCGGGAACTGGATCACGTCAGTGCCACTTCAGAAGGCGAAATAGAAGTGGTGCGGATAGATAAGGGCGAAGGCAAGGCATGGGTGGTCTTGATTCCGGGCACCCAGCCGGGCAATCCGCCCGGAGGCAACAATCCATTGGACGAGGCCGGGATCGCAGAAGCGCTCGGCTACAACTCGGCGGAAACCAGCAAGGCCATCCGCCAGGCCTTGCTCGAGGCAGGAGCCGCAGCCGGCGAAACGGTGGTGGCAGTGGGCCACAGCCAAGGCGGAATCCATGCCATGAACCTGAGTCAGGACAAAGCCTTCCTCGCCGAGTTTGACCTCAAGTTCGTGGTGACCGCCGGATCACCCGTTGGCGGGATCACCCCTCAGGCCGGGATCGGGAGCCTGCACCTCGAGCACCAACAGGATTGGGTTCCCGGGGCGGACGGCAAAGCGAATCCGGATACCAAAGACCGGGTCACGGTGACCATGACCAATCCGGTGAGCCTGGCACCCGGCGAAGACCAGGGTATCGGCCCGGCGCACAAGCTCTCACGCTACGAGGAAGGGGCAAAACAGGTGCAGCTCAGTTCCGATCCGTCACTCGCGGCCTCCACCGCCACTCTGGGCGGGATACTTGGCGTTGGCGGAGTGGCCAAGGTGAGCCGGTTCAAGCTGAGCCGCGAAGCGACGACGGCCCCGCGGGGAGGGCGATGAGGAAGTGGCCGTGCTTGCTCGCCTCGGGCGCCTTACCGCCTGCTACCGCCCGGAATCCAACTGGCCACCATGGAGATCAGGCTGATGATGATCGCGGCGAGAACCGCTGTCCAGAAGAAACGGTCGATGGTCAGGTGTACCGGCGTGTAGCTGCTGAGCCACGCCGTCAGGGACAGCATGGCCGCGTTGATGACAATCGTGAAGAGCCCGAGGGTGAGGGTAGTGATCGGGAGGGAGAGCAGCCGGACCAAAGGCCGGACCAAGGCATTGACGATCCCGAAAATGAGCCCTATGAAGAGATAGGCAAGTACCACGCCCACGGTGTCGCCGCCCTGGGTGACCCCCGCGTTGCTTACGGCGTTGGTAGTTGCAGAGGTCGAGATATTGAACCCGGGCAGAATCCAGCTGGCAACCCAGAGGGCCAGCCCGTTGATCAGGACACGCACAATGAATGAACCCATACGCCCATGCTTTCACATGCGCCGGCCTTCGCATGCGCCGGCCGGAGAGCTTCCCAGCATGGCCCGGAGGCCTGCAAGTAGGCTGGTGCCATGAATTCTTCTGACAACGCACCGGAGGGCGTGCGTCCCCGCCCGGTTGTGGACAGGCTCCCCAAATATGCTGCAGGCAAGCCTCCCGTAGCGATCGATGGCCTGACCAGTTACAAACTGTCATCCAATGAAAACCCGCTACCCCCGATTCCCGCTGTGCTCGAGGCGATTGCTGACCAGTCGGACATCAACCGATACCCGGACCCGCTGTCCACCAAGCTGCGCACGGCGCTCGCCGACTTCCTGGGTGTCCCCGCTGACGACGTCGTCACAGGTGCCGGAAGCCTCGGAGCCCTGAACCAGATCCTTTCCACCTTTGCCGGGCAGAACCACGACGGCAAATCAGATGAGGTCATCTATGCGTGGCGCTCGTTCGAGGCCTACCCGATCAGCGTAGGGCTGGCAGGGGCTGAGAGCGTCCAGATTCCATTGCTTTCCGACGGCCGCCACGACCTCGAGGCCATGGCGGCCGCTGTCACCGTCCGTACCAAGGTGATTTTGCTCTGCACGCCGAACAACCCCACGGGTCCCATCCTCACCGCCGAGGAAACCGAACGGTTCATCCAGTCAGTGCCGGAGGGCGTCGTGGTTGTCATCGACGAGGCATATCAGGAGTTCGTCCGGAACGAGAACGCCGTGGACGGCATCAAGCTGTACCGCAAGTACCCCAACGTCGTGGTCCTCCGCACCTTCTCCAAGGCGCATGGCCTTGCGGGGCTGCGCGTTGGCTACAGCATTTCCGGCCCGGATCTCACCCAGTACCTGCGCGTCACGGCAACGCCGTTTGCCGTCTCGCAGATCGCCGAACGCGCCGCCATTACTTCGTTGGAGTATTTCGACCAAGTTGTTGAAAGGGTACAAAGCCTGGTCGATGAGCGGGACCGGGTGACCGCAGGACTCCGGGAGCTGGGATGGTTCGTGCCCGAGGCTCAAGGGAACTTCGTGTGGCTGAACCTTGGAGAGAATAGTGCCGAATTTGCCGGACTGGCAGGCGAACGGGCATTGTCCGTGCGGGCCTTCGGCAACGAGGGCGTCCGGGTCAGCATCGGAGAAGTCGAGGCCAATACCCGATTCCTGGAACTCTGTGCGTCCTATACAAAAGCGCCGCAGCCTTCCTAGCGGTTAACAAATGCCCCTGCGTCCCTTACTGCGGATAAAGTAAGGGACGAAAGCCAAGATATGCCGATTCCGGAATGCATTCCGGAATCGGCATATATCAGCGAATATTGCTCAGCATCGGGCTGCGGCAGGCAAGGAGACGGAATGGGCGCAACTCAATTGCCCACCCCCGGGATCAACGGAACGGGACTCGATCGGCAGTCTCCCGTGGGAGGCGCTTCAAGCGATCCCGCTGCCGAGATGATCCAGCTGCTCGGGCCGGACGGCAAGCTAGGTACGGATCCGGTCTTCTCGGACTACGCCAAGCGCCTTGATCCTGAGCAACTCCGGGGCTTCTACGCCGACATGGCCAAGGTGCGCCGCTTCGACCAGGAGGCCACGGCCCTCCAGCGTCAAGGTGAGTTGGCCCTTTGGGTTCCCCTGACGGGCCAGGAAGCCGCCCAGATCGGATCCGGACGCGCCACTCAGCGGCAGGACTACATCTTCCCCACCTACCGGGAACATGGCGTTGCACTGACCCGGGATGTGGATCTGGCGGAGCTCCTGAAGCTGTTCCGCGGAATTTCGAATGGTGGCTGGGATCCCACCGAGAACAACTTCCACCTCTATACCCTCGTGCTTGCGGCGCAGACCCTGCATTCCGTTGGGTACGCCATGGGAATCCAGCGCGACCAGAAACTCGCGGAAGCCAATGGTTCCAACGAGCCGAAGGCTGCCGTTGTGGCCTACTTCGGCGACGGCGCCAGTTCCGAGGGCGACGTCCATGAATCCATGGTCTTCGCGGCGTCCTACAACGCTCCCGTGGTGTTCTTCTGCCAGAACAACCACTGGGCCATCTCAGTCCCCACCGAGGTCCAGACAAAGGTCCCCCTGTTCAACCGGGCCAAGGGATACGGCTTCCCGGGCATCCGAGTGGACGGCAACGACGTCATCGCAGTCCACGCAGTCACGGAGTGGGCGCTTGAACACGCCCGCGAAGGCCGCGGTCCGGTGCTCATTGAGGCCTATACGTACCGTGTTGGCGCGCACACCACGGCGGACGACCCCACGAAGTACCGCGAATCCGCCGAAGAAACCGCCTGGCGGGGCAAGGATCCTTTGGATCGCCTGGAGAAATACCTTCGCAACGAGGGCCTGGCCGACGAGGCTTTCTTTGAGCAAGTCAGGGCTGACGGCGATGAACTCGCTGCCCATGTCCGTAGCACCACCCAAAATCTCCAGGGCCCCCACTTCCGCGAGTCATTCGCCGGGGTCTATGCCGAGCCGCACCCCCTGGTAGCCGAGGAACTTGCTTGGTTCGAGGAATACTCCGCCGGATTCGAAGGCGACGAGGAAGAAGGGGCGGGCAACTGATGACCACCATGACCATTGCCAAGGCCATCAATGAAGGCCTGCGCGCGTCGCTCACCAATAACCCGAAGTCCTTGCTCATGGGCGAAGACATCGGGCCGCTGGGTGGGGTCTATCGCGTGACCGACGGACTGATCAAGGAGTTCGGCGCGGACCGGGTTGTGGATACTCCGCTCGCCGAGTCCGGCATCGTCGGCACGGCCATCGGCCTGGCCTTGCGCGGCTACCGTCCCGTTTGCGAAATCCAGTTCGATGGCTTTGTGTTCCCGGGCTTCAACCAGATCACCACGCAACTGGCCAAGATGCACTCGCGCAGCGGCGGCAAGCTGACTGTTCCCGTGGTCATCCGCATTCCCTACGGTGGCGGGATCGGCTCGATCGAGCATCACTCGGAATCGCCGGAAGCGCTGTTCGCCCACACTGCCGGCCTCCGCATCATCACTCCGTCCAATGCCCACGACGCCTTCTGGATGATCCAGCAGGCCGTTGATTGCACGGACCCGGTCATCTTCTTCGAGCCCAAGCGCCGCTACTGGCTCAAGGGCGAGGTGGACACCGAAAACCCGGGACCGGCGTCGGACCCGTTCAAGGCGCACGTCCTCCGCGAAGGTTCCGACGCAACGATCGTGGCTTACGGGCCGCTGGTACCGGTGGCGCTGGCCGCCGCGGCGGCCGCGGAAGAGGACGGGCGCAGCATCGAGGTGATCGACCTACGCTCGATTTCCCCCATCGACTTCGACACCGTCACCGCTTCGGTCAAGAAGACCGGCCGTCTGATCGTGGCGCACGAAGCCCCGACGTTCGGGGGAATCGGTGGCGAGATCGCTGCGAGGATCAGTGAGCGCGCCTTCCTGCACCTGGAGGCTCCGGTCATCCGTGTGGGCGGTTTCCACATGCCGTATCCCGTGGCGAAGGTGGAAGAGGACTACTTGCCGGACATCGACAAGATCCTCGAAGCCCTGGACCGTTCCCTGGCCTACTAGCCGCCCCTGATTGCACCCGCCCCAACGCGGACGGGCCAGCCGAGATCGAGGACCTAAGTGACTGTTAAGAAATTCAACCTGCCGGATGTCGGCGAAGGCCTGACCGAGGCAGAAATCGTCTCCTGGAAGGTCAAGCCCGGCGACACCGTTGCCATCAACGACGTCATCTGCGAGATCGAGACGGCCAAGTCCCTCGTGGAATTGCCGTCCCCGTATGCCGGCACCGTGGCGGAATTGCTCGTTGCCGAAGGCATCACGGTTGAAGTGGGAACGGCGATTATCGGCATTTCGGACAATGCGCCGGGCGAGACAGCGTCCACGTCAGCCCTTGCTGCGCCGCTCGCCGAACAGCCTGCGGCTCCGAGCGCGGCCGTACCGGCCCCAACCGCCGCGCCTGCGGCGGAACAGGTCTTCGAAGCCTCGATGTACGGCAAGTTGCCCGCCGACGCAGGAACGTCCGACGCCGGAACGTCCGACGGCGGTCCCGCTGGCGGTCCGCTGGTTGGCTCCGGTCCGAAGGCCGACGCCGTCAAGCGCCGCCCGCGCAAGCGCCCGGAAGGCGCTACCGCCGTCCCTGCGGCCGCGGCGAACACGGCACCCGCCGCCGTCGAACGTGTCGCCGTTGAGCCCGCAGTCGAACCCACTGCTCCGGCAAACCAGACACCGGGTCTCGCCGGCCTCGGCGCCACGGTCAGCGGCATCGTCAACCGGGTGTTGGCCAAGCCTCCAGTGCGCAAGATCGCCCGCGACCTGGGGATTGACCTGGCCGACGTCGTTCCCACGGGAGCCCGTGGCGAAGTGACCCGCGAGGACTTGGTCAGCTACCAGTCGCAGCGCGATGCCGAGGTGGACCAAGCGGACAAGTTCTGGGGTGCATCCAAGAAGCCGCAGGATCAGCGGGTGGAACGGATTCCCGTGAAGGGCGTCCGCAAGGCCACCGCCAAGGCCATGGTCGAGTCGGCCTTCACGGCACCGCACGTGAGCATCTTCGTTGACGTCGATGCCAGCCGCACGATGGAATTCGTCAAGCGGCTCAAAGCCTCCAGGGACTTTGAAGGCATCAAGGTATCCCCGCTGCTGATTCTCTCCAAGGCCGTGATTTGGGCTGCGGCGCGCAATCCGAGTGTCAACGCGACCTGGGTGGACAATGCCGACGGCAACGGAAATGCAGAGATCCTCGTCAAGCACTACATGAACCTCGGCATTGCCGCGGCAACCCCGCGCGGGCTCATGGTTCCAAACATCAAGGATGCCCAGGACCTTTCCCTCAAGGAGCTGGCGCTCGCGCTCAATGAGCTAGCCAGCACGGCACGGGCGGGCAAGACCCAGCCTTCGCAAATGCAGGGGGGCTCGCTGACCATCACGAACATCGGCGCCCTGGGCATCGACACTGGAACGCCCATCATCAACCCCGGTGAGGTGGCAATCGTCGCGTTCGGCACCATCAAGCAAAAGCCTTGGGTGCTCGACGGCGAGGTCATCCCCCGCTGGATCACAACGCTCGGCGGTTCGTTCGATCACAGGGTTGTGGACGGGGACCTCTCTGCCCGTTTCATGGCTGACGTCGCGTCAATCCTCGAAGAGCCGGCGCTGCTGCTTGACTGAGCAAATCGGTATCAAGGAAGGGCGGATCGGCGTCAGGGGAGAGCGGCGCCGGGTTGCCCGGACCCTGACGGAAGTCTTCCAGCCGCCCGCCGTCGTATCCGTCCTGCTGCTTATCAGCCCTGCGGTGCAACCGGGTTTCCCGGGGACAATTTGGTTCGGCGTCCTGGGTGCGTTCTTTGTGTGCGTGCTGCCGTTTGCCTACGTCTTGATCATGGTGAGGCTCGGAAAACTCAGCGACCACCACGTCAGCGATCGCGAGGAACGTGCGCCCTTGCTGATGCTTGCGCTCGTGTCCGTGGTTGTGGGGTTGTTGGTCCTCAATCTCATCAACGCTCCAACGAGCGTCTCAGAGATGATCCTTGCACTGATTGGCGGCATCGCTGTGTTGGCCGCCGTCAGCCTCGTGTGGAAAATAAGCGGCCATGCCTCGGCAATTTCCGCGGCCGCAGTGATTGCGGCTCTCATGTTCGGTCCGGCGTGGTTGCCGCTGTTGCTTCTGGTCCCGGCCGTCGGCTGGTCCCGCGTCGTCCTACGGGCACATACTCCCGCCCAGGTCATCGCCGGATCGTTGTTCGGCGGCGTGGTCATCGCGGGACTTTGGTGGGCCCTGCGCGGATGGCTTGGCTAGTAGGACGTGTAGCTGAGCGCGAGGTCGTGCAGTTGCTGGTCGTTCATGCTGCCGATCATTCCAAACGACAACACCATGGCCAGGGCTCCGACTGCGAGCATGGCGGAGGCGACCACAAACAACAATTTCCAGTCGGAGCGAAGGATGCTGCGGAAGGTCTCCGGCATCTGGAGCAGCGGGGAAATCAAGTTCGGGGCACTGTCTACCGAGCCGTCGTCGAGAAGTGCCACGACGCGGTCATTTGTCCGGTCGAAGCGCATGGAACTGATGTGGTTGCCGTGGCGCGCGAGCAGAATGTCGTGTCCGACGCGTTGGCGCGGCTGCAGAGTAAGCAAAAGGGATCCCCTACGGGTTGTTGTGATGGGCGGCTCGCACCCTTGGGGGCCACTTCAATTTTACCGGCGGCATCATAGCCGCCCGGCCTAAATCGGGGTGAGACCGCCCACCACAACGCGTGATCCTGACGACTTACGGTTCGTCCGTCTTGGCGATGTAGACGTCGCACGGCGCGTTGTGCGCCACCGTGTTGGCAACGCTGCCGAGGACCCTGGCCAGTCCCTGCATGCGGCGGTTGCCTACCACGATCACTTGGGCACCCACACGTTCTGCTTCCTTGACGAGGGCCTCTCCGGCTTTGCCGAAGACGGCTCCGTAGCTGGTGGTCAGCTGGTCGGAGGCGAGTTCGGCAGCCACCTTGGCGGCTACCTTTTCCGCAGCGTCGGCGTCGGAGAGGATCCATTTGTCGCCGCCGCTTTCGACGACCTCCACGTGGGCGCCTTCAAAAGCAGTGATGACGCGCAGTTCCGCGCCCAGTGCGGTTGCCAAATTCTTTGCCGAATCGGCTGCCCGCCTTGCTGTTGCGCTACCGTCGACTCCGACGAGGACTATTCCGCTCATATATCTGCTCCTTTGCTGATGACATCGATGGCTTCTTGCAAAACCGGCGCCAATCGGCGGACGCCTTCGGCGATGGACTCCGGTGGCACTGCGCTGAAAGCCAACCTCAGTTTGTTGGATGGTTGGTCGGAGTGCGTGAACGCCGCGCCGGGGATGAACACGACCCCTGCCTCGATGGCCTTCTTGAGCAGCGGATACGTGTCCACGCCATCGGGCAGGGTCACCCAGACGAAGAAGCCACCCTCGGGCCTGGTCCAGCTAAGGCCGGAAGGCATGTGCTCTTCCAGCGCCACCAACAGGGCATTGCAGCGTTCCTCGTACAGGGCCCGATAGGTGTCAATCTGCCCGCGCCAGTCGTAGTCGCGGAGATATGCCGAGATGATCATCTGGTTCAGGGTGGGAGGGCACAACGTCACGGCTTCCGACGCCAGGTAGAAACGCCGCTGCAAGTGCTCGGGTACCAAGGCCCATCCGATACGCAGTCCCGGGGCAAAGATCTTCGAGAACGAGCCCATGTAGATGACGTCGTGTTCATTCGCGGCCCGCATTGGCTCCAGCGGCTTGCCGTCGAAGCGCAAGAGACCGTAGGGGTTGTCCTCGAGCACCAGGATATTCGCATTGCGGCATATATCGACGATGCGCTGACGCCTCGCCGGAGCAAGCGTGATGCCGGAGGGGTTGTTGAAGTTGGGGATCGTGTACAGGAACTTGATGGTTTTGCCCTGGGCCTGAAGGGCCGCGATCTTGGCTTCGAGGAGTTCCGGAACCAGTCCGTCGTCGTCCATGTCCACTGTCTCAACCTGGACCTGGTACGCCTCGAAGGTGTTCAGCGCGCCCACGTAGGTGGGGTTTTCCACGAGGACAACGTCGCCCGGATTGCAGAAGACCTTCGTAGCCACGTCCTGCGCCGACTGGGAACCGGCGGTGATGATCACGTTCTCCGGCCGGGCGTCCAAGATGCCCTCGGCGGCCATGATTTCGCAAATCTGCGTGCGTAGTTCCTCGGTGCCTTGTCCGCCGCCATACTGAAGCGCCGTCATACCGTCTTCCGCAATGATGCGGGCGGCGGTTTGGCCGAGCTTCTCGAGGGGGAGGGACTGCAGATAGGGGTTTCCGCCAGCGAGGGACACGAGTCCCGGCCGCATTGAGATGTCGAAGACGTCACGCACGGCGGACTGCTTGATGTTGGCGGCGCGCTCCGAGAAAAGATCCTCGTGGCGGTGGGCGGCAGTTGCTGCTCGCTCTATTGCGTCGATTGCTTCCGCGGGCAACTCGGGCCCGGCATCCAATGTTTCGTGGGTCACAGTGAAAGGATACTCCCCGGAGTTGCCAACTGAGCAACGGATGTTTCATCTCGAATTTGCGATTCCCGGTGCGAAGCGCTTTACGTCCGGACGCAGGAAGGCTGGAATAGAGCCATGACGACGCATCCCGAACTCGAATCCAAGGCGCTCCGCTTCCACGAGCTGCACGCCGTGCCTCATGCGCCGTTGGTGCTGGTGAATGCGTGGGATGCGGCATCTGCGCTGATGGTTGAGGAAGCGGGAGCGGCGGCGGTGGCCACCTCCAGCTCGGCCGTCTCCTGGAGCTTGGGGTACCGGGACGGCGACCACCTTCCACGGCAACTCGCGATGGAAGCGCTGTCGCGAATCGCCCGGGCCACCCGCTTGCCTGTGACCGCGGATATCGAGACTGGCTACGGGCGTACTGACGAGGAACTCCAGGCCACGGTTCGAGCGGTGCTGGACGCGGGCGCCGTCGGGATCAATATCGAGGACTCGGCGGACGAACCGCTGAGCGAGATCGCCGAACAGTCCAGGCGCATCGCGCTGATCAGGCAGACCGCCGAGGATGCGGGTGTCGGGCTGTTCATCAACGCGCGCACGGACACATATTGGTCCGGAAAGTTTCCGGATAGCGCATATGAGGAAACGCTACGTCGTGCGGATGCCTATCAGCGAGCAGGGGCGGACGGAATATTCGTGCCCGGGCTGGCGGATCTCCATATTCTTCACGAACTTTCCCGGCGGATCAGCGTGCCGCTCAATGCGCTGGCAGGCTTGGGTTCGCCGTCGCCCGGAGAATTGCACGACGTCGGTGTGCGGCGAATCAGCATTGGCGGCAGCACTGCCAGGGCCGCGTACGCGAAGGTCTCGAGGCTTGCCCGGGAGGTCCTTGGGGACGGAAACTGGTCGGGCCTCGCCGGCACACGGAGCTACGCAGACATGGATGCGCTATTCGAGTGATTGGCCGCCTGGGCGCAAACTCAGGACGTCCGCGAGGGTGTTCCCGTCAATGTAGATGGCGGCCTGGGATGCTCCCGTGGCCTCCACTGCGGTCTGCGCGAGTTGGGTTTCGATCCGCGTTTGCTCGCACAAGCCTTCGGGGCGAAGCGACCCACTCAGGTTCACGACGGCGGTGGTGCCGTCGAGGTAGCCCGAAACGTAGTGCAGCGCGGAGCCCGAGAGTGCGTTGTACAAGCCTGCCCGGGACGCGGTGTCGTCGGGCGCCAGAAGTTGCCCCATGGCCACGGCGAGCGGGTCGCTGCCGGAAGGGGAGGTGACTTGGATGGCCACGAGGCTGTCGTCGCAACCGAACCGCGCACCGTGGTTGCCGCCGTCGCCGATAGCCACGAAAAACACGGTGGTTCCGGTCGATTCGCCGACGCTTGGGAGGGGCGCGGGAACCGGCCCTGTTGCCGGTTCCTGCGGGCTCGCCTTGGTTGGCAGCGACGCCGCGGGTGGCGGGTTGAAATACGGGGGAGGGGCGGGGAGGGGGGCGGGAACCGGGCCGATGACCGGTTTTTGCGTCCCGTGGACGAAGCCGGGTGAGGCCGGTTGCGCGGAGCCTGACCCGACCGTAGTGCCGCCGTCGGGGGAAGCGCAGCCAGCCAGGCAGAGCGCGAGCGACAGGCACAGCGCAGCGATCGCCGTCGTCGTGCCTTTCGCGCCGCGCCTGACCCCCATGACAGCCCCGCTCCTGCCCTGATCACTTCTGGTGCTTGTAAGTCAACGTTACGGCTGGCCGCCCAGGCGTGGGCCGCTCCGCCCATGACGGTTCGGCCTCAGCTCCGTCACGGAATGGTAGCGGCGCGGTGACGCTTTTGCTTGGGTGGCGAAGCCGTTCCAGCTAGTCCGTTCCCTTGATCTTTCTCCAGCCACCTGTGCGGTTGTTCGCCGCGATCTGCCGCAGCATGGTGATGAGGGGCGCACGCGGAATCGGCTCGTGCCGGTGGAAGGTGATCATCCGGGCGGTCTTGTTGTCGTGTCCCGAGGTGATGATGTTGTCCGGGTCGGGGACGATTGCGCCGTCGTACAGGAACAGGTTGACGTGGTCCTTGGCTGCCAGCAGCGCGCAAACGTTGCCGTCGAGGACGAAATAAGGCCGGGTGCGACGCTTGATCGTTTCGACGATGCCGGGCTCGGCTTCATGGATGAGGTCCCGTAGTTGCTCGGCAATGTCGCGTTGCCAATCCGGGAGGGCCTCAAGGTAGGCGTCGACCTCGGCATGGCGGTTGTAATCGGCCATGCCGACATCGTATCGACAAAGAATGCCCCCGCCCACGCATCAACGGCGGGACGGGGCATTCTTGGGATATCGGAGGACTAGGCTGCCACTTCTTCCTGGACGGCGGTCAGCGGCTCGAAGATGGCCTTGATCTGCTCGACAACTTCGGCGTCGTCCTTCGGGTGCAGTTCAGCGAAGCGGATCATGGAGCCGGGAACGGCAAGCTTGACGTCTTCGAGGACCTTGGCGCCGGCGATGCCGGCTGCCTTGCGGGCCTCGTCCTGCGCCCAGACGCCGCCGAACTGGCCGAACGCGGTGCCGACGACGGCGGTGGGCTTGCCTGCCAGCGCACCGGCGCCGAATGGGCGGGACAGCCAGTCGATGGCGTTCTTGAGCGATGCCGGCATGGTGCCGTTGTGTTCCGGCGTGACCAAGAGGATCGCGTCAGCTTCGGCAGCCGCAGCGCGGAGGGCCGCGGCTTCGGCGGGAACCTGGCCTTCGACGTCGATGTCTTCGTTGTAGAACGGGATGTTGCCGAGGGAGCCGTGGATCTGTACTTCGACGTTTTCGGGGGCGTTGAGCTGGATGGCTTCGGCGAGCTTGCGGTTATGGGAATCGGCGCGGAGGCTGCCAACAAGGGCGAGAACGGTGTTCTTGGACATGGGAACTCCTTGGGTCTGGCCGCGGACGGTGCCGCAGGCGCTCGGTTGTGGAGGCTTTTGCTGCCTTCGTAGATTCTAAACGGACTGCGGTCCGCTTAATATTCCCAAGGCTAGAATGTTTTTGTGAGCCTCATCCCCATCCGGCCCGGTTCGCCTTTCGGGACACAGCCGGAGCGCAGTGACGCCGCGCGTAACCGCGAACGGCTCCTTCGAGCTGCCAGGGACCTAGTGGCCGAACATGGAGTGGATGCCGTCACGATGGACATGCTCGCGTGCCGGGCCGACGTCGGGAAGGGAACGGTCTTCCGCCGGTTCGGCAGCCGCGCGGGACTCATGATGACCCTCCTGAGCGACGCCGAAGCGGAATTCCAGCGCGAGTTCATCTTCGGTCCACCGCCGCTCGGCCCCGGAGCGCCCCCATGTGAACGCCTCATTGCCTTCGGCGAAGCGCGCATCAAGTATGTCGAAGAATACGGAGAGCTGGCCCGTGCCGCGGCCGAGCATTCCCCGCAAAACCGGCACGACGCGCCGCCGGTCGTGTTGTGGCACCGGCACATCGAGATGCTGCTGAGGGAAGCGGGCCTGGACCGCGATCCTTGGCTTCTGGCTCTTTCGCTCGGCGCCACCCTCGATCCTGAGCGGATCCTCCACGCCCTCCGCGCGCATGGAGTCCCGGCGGAGCGACTGGCGGCATCGTGGCGGGAACTCGTCACGCGCCTGCTGAAAGACTGCTGACATAACCTTCGCCCGACTACCTTGGCCCGGTAGCGTAGCGGCATGACCCTCACACCGATCCGCACCGCCGTCGTCGGCTATGGCCTTTCCGGCAGCGTCTTCCACGCGCCGTTCATCGCGGCCAATCCCGCGTATTCGCTCGAGGTGATCGCGACTTCGGACGCGGGCCGTCAGGCCAAAGCCCAGGAGCGGCATCCCGGCACGAGGATCGTGAACGGCCCGGAGGACGTCTTGGCGCTCGCCGGCGAACTGGACCTCGTGGTGCTCGGCACTCCGCCCGCGACCCATCATCCGCTCGCGAAGGCCGCGCTGGAAGCCGGGCTCGACGTCGTCGTGGACAAGCCGTTTGCCGTGACCAGCACGCAAGGGCACGAGCTGATCGAGCTGGCCGCGCGGCTGGGCCGCGTGCTTACTGTCTATCAAAACCGCCGCTGGGACGGCGACGCCCTCACCGTGAAGAAGCTGCTCGACGCCGGGACGCTGGGCGAGGTGATGCGCTGCGAAGCTTCGATGGAGCGTTGGGCGCCCGAAATCAGCAAGGCGTGGAAGGCTGGTGCCACAGCCGACGACGGTGGTGGGCTGCTCTTCGACCTCGGAACCCACCTGCTGGACCTGGCTGTGCAGATGTTCGGGCCTGCTGAAGTCATCCATGCCGAAATCCTGGCCCGAAGGCCTCAGGAAAAAGCCGATGACGACGTCTTCCTGGTCCTCAAGCATGCTTCCGGCGTGATCAGCCACGTCGCCATGAACGTCAACAGCCAGCTTCACGCTCCGCGCTTCCGCGTCCTGGGCAGCAAGGGCGGCTTCGTGAAGTTCGGGATCGATCCGCAGGAACCGTTCATCGTGTCGGGCGGCCGGCCCACGGACGGCGCCTACGGCGTCGACGATCCGCACCACTACGGAACCCTGGAAATCGACGGCGTGCGGAGCACGGTACCCACCGAGCGCGGCGCCTACCAGGAGTTCTACCGGATCCTTGGGGAGAAGATCGCCGACGGCGGTGCCGCCTCCGCCTTGCCGCTCCCCGTGGATCCGGCTGGCCCAGTCGAGGTACTCAAGCTGATTGAGCAGGCCAGGACACTGGCCTGAAAGTTTTTTTGAATCGGGCGTAACCTCGCCGGGACCGTCAGCGATGTAAGGGGAGTGTGGGCAACGTCCGCACTGATCATCCAGTAGCGACACGACCGCTGCCGGAGCAGTCCCAAAACGTTTGTCGGAGGGTTTCATGTCCTTGTTCACTGTCCTTGCCACCAGCAAAATCGCCGCCGGCGTCCTTGCCGCCGGAGCTGTAGCGGTTGGCGGAACCGGCGTCGCAGCCTTCAACGGAGCGCTTCCCAACGATATGCAGAAGAGCGCCCACGAGCTGCTCGGAGCCCCGGCTCCGACCGCGTCAAAAGCAGCCGATTCCGCAGAGTCCAAGACGGCCGACGCGTCACAGATGGCAACGTCCAAGGCCACTGACGCTGCTGCCGACGCCAAGTCCAAGGCCACGGACGCCGTCGATGATGCAAAGTCCAAGGCTGCCGCAGCAGCTGCGTCTGCCAAGGCCACCTCGCCGGACGCGTTCGGTCTTTGCACCGCTCTCCTCAACGGCGGCGTGAAGGCCGACACCAAGGTGCCTGGCTACTCGTCACTCGTCGTTGCAGCTGGCGGAGAGGCCAACGTCAACGCACACTGCGCCACTGTGGTGAGCGAAGGCAAGGCTGCCGGCTTGAAGGCTGACGGATCCGCTTCCGCCAAGGTCGACGCAAATGGAAACGCCGCATTGCCTGCTGTGCCTGCTGTTCCCGCAGTTCCGTCTGCACCGGCCGTCCCCGCTGTACCGGCCGTCCCGGCTGTGCCGTCCCACGTTCCGACCGCACCGGTGCACGTGCCGTCCGATTCTGTCAGCCCGTAACACTGCGGCTACGCTTGAACGGCGGGGCTCCTTGGCTAAATGACAAGGAGCCCCGCGACGCAACAGACTGCGGCGGTGGTCGTTTCCCAGGCCAGGGACGATGACCCCGCTGCGTGGGATGGAGGGGTCGCGGGTGCTTGACCCTTTGGCTGATGAATACTTGCAGGCGGATGAAGAAGATCCCGCACTGCTCTTCACGGCTGCCTACAACGAGTTTTCCGGACCGGTATTTGGATACCTGCGCGCCCGCGGCGTAGACGATCCGGAAGCAGTTACCCAGGACGTGTTCCTGGCTCTCTATCCCAAACTGGATTCCCTCCGAGGAGGACTCCAGGGGGCCAGGACCTTGCTCTTCTCCATAGCGCACGCGCGAATGGTGGATCACTACCGCAAGCGTGAACGCACACCTGATTCCGCCCCGTATGAAGCCGACCTGGATGCGCGAAGCGCGCCTTCGGCCGAGGACCAGGCATTCGGGCACGGGGAAGGCCTGGGAGTGACGGAGCTCCTGGCCGACCTCAACCCCGACTACCGGGAGGTCCTTGCACTACGGGTCGTTGCCGACCTGTCGTTGGAAGAAACAGCGGCCATCATGGGCAAGTCCCAAGGAGCCGTGAAGCAGTTGCAGCGCAGGGCATTGAGTGCACTAAGAGAACGTGCACTACTAAGGAATGGCACATCATGAGCGAAAAATCCGCATCCTTCGGGGAGCAAGGCGTTGACCGCCTGCTCGCTGAAGCCGGGCTCGACGAAGCATACGAGATCCGGACAGAGCTGCTGGAACTGCGCGCCCTGGCGAGCACCCGGCCGCAGCCATCGGCAGCTGTGCAAGCCTTGATGGCTCCCGGCCGCGTGGCGATCATGCCTGTCTCCGATGCCGGGGCGGCCGAGGCCGTTACCTCTGGAGAGACGGCTTCCGGCGCCGCGGCTGCTCCTGTAGATGAACTGGCCGCTCGTCGCCGCAAAAAGGGCCGTTTGACCTTCGCCGCCGTTGCCGTTGCGGCTTCCCTCGCCGCCGGGGCTACCGCCGCGGCTGCGTCCGAGGGCGGCATTCCAGGAACGATTGAACACTTGGGCGCCGTGGTGGGGTCGGTCGTCGCCCAGCTCACCCCTGGATCGGGCGGGAACGCTCCGCAACAGCAGGGAACGCGCCCGGAGCCAGGTCCTGTGCCTACCCGGGGGGCGGGCAATCCTGCGTCGCCTTCCCCGGAGTCGTCCAGCCCTGATGTACAAGGCAACAACACGCATCCATCGCCACGCGCGACTCCCAGCCATATCGCTTCAGGGTCCGACTCGGATCCGCGCAAGGGACTGCAAGACGTCGCCAAAGGCCGCTCCGGACCCATCACGATCCCGACGCCGGTGGTCCCATCGCCGACGCTGCCGTTGCCTCAGCCCGTTCCCTCCGAGATCCTCCCGGGCAACCCGGTCAAGCCGTAGCCGGCGGCGCGCGCGCCGGGACTGTCCGTTTAACGGTGGATTCGGGATTGGCATTTAGTTGATTCTTCCTTCGAAGGTGATGGCGAAGGCGTTGAGGGCCGGCTTCCATCGCATGGCCCATCGTGCCCTGCCTTTGCCGGCCGGGTCCAGTGCCCGGGTTGCCAGGTAAAGGCACTTCAGGGCTGCCTGCTCCGTCGGGAAGTGACCTCTGGCCCGGACCGCGCGCCGGTAGCGGGCGTTGAGCGATTCGATCGCGTTCGTGCTGCAAATGACCCGCCGGATTTCGACGTCATAGTCCAGGAACGGCACGAATTCACTCCACGTGTTCTCCCACAGCCGGGTGATCGCCGGGTACTGCCGACCCCATTTGGCGGAGAACTCCACGAAACGTTCCTTGGCTGCGGCCTCGGACGGTGCCGTGTAGACCGGGCGCAGGTCACGTGCCACTTCGTCCCGGTACTGCCGGGCCGCGAAGCGGAAGGTGTTGCGGATCAGATGGACAATGCAGGTCTGGACCACGGCCCGCTCCCAGACGGTGTTGATGGCCTCGGGCAGGCCTTTGAGCCCGTCGCAGACGCTGATGCAGACATCCTCTACGCCCCGGTTCTTGATCTCAGTCAGCACGGAGAGCCAGAACTTGGCGCCTTCCCCGCCGTCGCCTGCCCACAGGCCCAGGATGTCCCGCTCACCGCCGGTGCTCACCCCGATCGCGACATAGACCGGGCGGTTCGTGACCTGCCCGTCGCGGATCTTGACGTGAATCGCGTCAATGAACACCACCGGGTAGACCCGGTCCAGGGGCCGGTTCTGCCACTCGACCATCTCGGCAATGACCTTTTCAGTGATCCGGGAGATCGTGTCCTTCGAAACTCTCGCGCCGTAGACATCATCGAAGTGGGCGGCGATTTCCCCGGTCGTGAGCCCCTTCGCGCTCAGCGACAACACGATCTCGTCCACCCCGGTCAGGCGCCGCTGCCGTTTCTTGATGATCTGCGGCTCGAACGTCGAACCGGTGTCCCTCGGCACATCGATCTCTACCGGCCCGATCTCCGTCAGCACCGTCTTCGTGCGTGTGCCGTTGCGGGAATTTCCGCTCCCGCGCCCGGCTACATCGTGCTTCTCGTAACCCAGGTGGTCCTCCATCTCCGCCTCCAGGGCGGTTTCAAGGACGTTTTTCGTTAGTCGGTTCAACAGCCCGTCGGGTCCGACGAGCTCAATTCCCTGCTCCTTGGCCTGGGCCAGAAGCTGCTGCGCCAACTCGTGCTGATCCACATCAGTCGCCATGGGATCCAGTGTTTCGCTCACAGTCAGTCCTCCCCGCCAGGCACGCTGCCCGGCGTGTCAGGCCAACCCTGAATCCACCGTTATTCAGACACTCCCCGCGCGCCTGAGCCGCTCAGGGGCGTTTAGTTCGGTGACGTGGGCGTACTTCAGTGCCTTTGCTTGGTGTCGTAGCCGGCGTCGGTGGCGTCCGGAATGCGGAGGGTTTGTGCCTTGTATCCCGATTCCTGGCAGGGGCGGGGCTGTTGATTGGTAGGTATGACCGGTGGGGGTGCGGATGTCGAGGACATGCCGCTTCCCGATACCGGTTGTTGCTGTCCAGCCGTTGAGTTCTTTGGTGTGGTTGCAGGCTTCGCAGAGTCCTGCCCCGTTGGTCAGGTTGGTGGTGCCGCCGTGGTGCCAGGGGATGATGTGGTCGATGTGTCTGATGGGTGCGTCGCAGTAGGGGGTGCGGCAGGTGTCGTCGCGGGCCTGGATGAAGCGCCGCAGCCCGGGCGGGAAGAGCCGGGCGCGGGAGTCGACGCCGACCAGTTCCCCGGTTGCGGGTGCGATGTAGAGGCGCCGGAGCCAGACCTTCAATTCGTGATTGTGGCCGGGACCTGTTTGGCCGTCCTCGGTCTGACCTGGAGCGGACGTTCCATGGCCGCTGCTGTCGTTGAGGAGTTTCCGTGCCCAGCCGGCGGGGACGATGCCGTAGCCGGGGAGCCGGGCTGGTTCGGCGTCGCTTTGGAAGAGGGTGCGGTCGGTCATGACGAGCTGGACCTCGACCCCGCTGATCCCTGCGGGGGTGCCGGTGGTGCGTTCGACCAAGGTGTCGGCCATGATCTGTCCCCGGGTGCGGGTGTCCTCTCCGGCGTTGCGGAGGGTGTCGGCGTGCCGGGACAGGGCAGCGTGCACGGCCACTCCTTGGGCGACGGGAAGCAGCGCGGTCAGGTAGGTCATGGTGTCCGGTGCCGGGCGGAGGCTGACGTGCCGTTCGGTGGCGGCGTGGCTGGCGCGTTGGGTGACGGTGCGGGGGTCCCGCCGGTAGGCCGCGGCCCGGGCGGCCGCGAGGATGGCTTTGTCTCCGGCGCCGTCGAAGGTGCCGGTGTCGGCGGCGAGTTCGTCGTCCACGGCGCAGCGGTCTTCGGCGGACAGGCAGGCCGTTTCCTTCACGAGCAGGGTGGCGCGCCATTCGTTCAACTGCCCGGTGTCGAGGGCGGCGAGGGTGCGTGGCATTTCGGTGACCAGCGCGTTCGCGAGTCCGAGGAGCCGGGGTCCTTTGGCGGGGGATTCCCGCCGGGCCAAAGCCACCTGGGCTGCGACGCCGCGTCCGCGTTCGTCGGCCGGGACCCCGGCCGCGGCGTCGGCGCTGCGCTGGACGGCATCGAACGCCACCGCGATCCTGGCCTGCGCGGCCGCTGCCGCGGACTTCAAGTCTTCCAGGGCACGCAACTGGTTGATCAATTCGGCGCGGTCGGAACCTGGCCGAAGCGAAGCAACGGCGCCGATCAGCTCGTGCACGCGGACGCCCGGCACGGCAGCCTCCGGACCCGCACCGCCCGAAGGCGCACCCGATCCGATCAGCTGCGTTCCCCGAATACCGACCATAAGAAAAGCCTCGCAGGGACCTACGACATTTTGGGCCGAAAAGACCCGTCCAAGCGAAAGAACCGAAAAAATTTTGAAAATTTTTGGGAAGGGCAAAGAAAGTGCCACCGACGTTAGCTGCATCCCTTCTTGATCTTCCGGAGCGCAGGACAACGGCGTCAAATGGGGCGAAAGAACGTCGATGAGGCAACCCATGGCTGCGAACTCCTGGGCTAGCGGACTCAAGCCGTCCGTTCCGTCCTTCCCAGTAGGTCACATTATCGGTCCCGTCAGGCAAGGGGAACCATACGGTCTCGGTCGCTACCGTTGGGTCCGGCCATGGCTCCAACAGCCCGGCGCGCTTGTGGCTAACCAGGCTTGGATGAAGCCGATATTCGTCCGTCTCCACAAAAACTACAACGGCGGGGTGCCGCTTCCCATGGAAGCCGCACCCCGCCGTCGGGCCCGTTAAGCCGCCCCTTGGAGGCGGAGAGAAACTATGCCGAGACCAGGTTGTGCCAGTCGGCGACGAGGGGCAGGTTGTGCGCCTCGGAAACCGAGTGGTGAGCCACGTGGCCTCCCGCGATGTTGAGGCCGGCGGCCAGGGCAGGGTCGCGGTCGAATGCGGCCCTGACGCCCAGGTTGGCCAGCGACACTGCGTAGCGCAGGGTGACGTTGGTCAGGGCGTAGGTGGAGGTGTTCGGAACGGCGCCGGGCATGTTGGCGACGCAGTAGAAGATCGTGTTGTGGACCTTGTACGTGGGTTCCTGGTGCGTGGTGGGGTGCGTGTCCTCGAAGCAGCCGCCCTGGTCCACCGCGATGTCCACTAGCACGGAGCCGGCCTTCATGCGGGAAACCAGCTCGTTGGTGACCAGCTTGGGGGCCTTGGCGCCCGGGATCAGCACGGAACCGATGACGAGGTCGGCGTCAACCACTGACTTCTCGATCTCGTACGCGTTGGATGCGACCGTCTTCAGGCGGCCCTGGTAGAGGGCATCCAGTTCGCGGAGGCGGTTGATGTTGATGTCGAGGATGGTGACCTCGGCGCCCAAGCCAAGAGCCATCGCGGCAGCATTGGTACCGGCAACACCGGCGCCGAGGACAACGACCTTGGCCGGACGGACGCCCGGGACGCCACCCAGCAACACGCCCTTGCCACCGGCTGGAGCCATGAGGGAGGAAGCGCCGACGACGACCGACAGGCGGCCTGCGACCTCGGACATCGGTGCCAGCAAGGGCAGAGCGCGGCCGTCCTGGACGGTTTCGTAAGCGATGGCCGTGACGCCGGAGTTGATGAGTTCCTGGGTCAGCTCGGGCTCTGCGGCCAGGTGCAGGTAGGTGAAGAGGATCAGGCCCTTGCGGAAGCGGTGGTACTCGGCGCTGATGGGTTCCTTGACCTTCATGACCATGTCGGCGCGTGCCCAGACGTCGTCGGCTTCGGCCACGATCTCCGCGCCGGCAACCGCGTATTCCTCATCCGTGATACCGGAGCCCAGGCCTGCTCCCCGTTCCACCAGCACGGTGTGGCCGTGGGTGCGGAATTCGTGAACGCCCGCGGCCGTGATGGCAACGCGGAATTCGTTGTTCTTGATCTCTTTGGGGACACCGATGATCATTTTGGGCTCCATCTTCGAAAGGCTTCGACGGCCTTTTTCGCTGCGGGGGACTGTGATTCCAGAATAAATCCGCTGTGAGCCAGGCGACAGCAAAGGCGATCGTCACGGATGCTGGCTTCCCCGGAATTCCGGGGTTTTTACCGCTCGCGGCTCGACATTTGTCGATATTGAGAGCGTCAGGTGTCGCCTGATGTTCGTCCGGCAAAGTAGTGTTTTCTCCATGCAACAAGACGTGGAGAAAATCGTCGAGGATGTCGCACTCAAGTTGGGCCGCGGCCTCTCCCTGGAGGACCTCGACGGCGTGTTGCTCGCCTACAGCTCCAACCAGTCCCACGCCGACCGGGTGCGCGTGAACTTCCTCCTGAGCAAGCGTGTCCCGGTGGACGTCAGTGCCTGGCAGCTCTCGCACGGCATCGCTACCGCAGTGCGTCCCGTCGTCGTGCCCGCCAATGCGGACCTCGGGATGGTGGGGCGCGTCTGCGTCCCGCTGCTGGTGCGCGGATTCCGCGTCGGGTACCTCTGGGTCCAGCAGGATCTTGACGAGCAGACCGCGACGGCGATACTCGCCGAATTGCCGGGCGTCCGGGACGAGTTGGACCTCCTCGCCGGGTTGCTGCTCGATTCCAACACGGCCGAGTCGGAGTTCCGGCGTCGACGTGAGCAGGAATTCCTCGCCGCATGCCAGGGCGAGTCCAACGCGGTGGCCGCCGTGGCGGGATGGAAGGAAATCCAGGGCAGGGGACCATGGCAGCTGGTCACCGTCCTCGACGCGGCGGACAGTGGAGGGGTCTCGGATCCAATCGCGGCGACCCTGACGCACCGTTCCGCCGCGCTGCAGGCTACTATCGGGGTCGATTCCGTGCTATTCAGCGCCGGCACCGAGACTCACTCGGTCCTGTTGTTCCGCGAAACCGGCGGGCGGGCAGAACACGCCCAGGTCCTGGTCCACTATCAGCTGGAACTCGCCAAGCGCGCCGGCCGGAAAGTGGACCGCGTCATTCTGGGCATCAGCGAGCCGTTTTCAGTCATCCGCCAGCTGGGCAGGGCCTACCGGCAGTCGAAGCTCGCGGCCCAGGCTGCCGCCGTCGACCCTCCGCTGGGCGAGCTGGTGGACAGCAGTTCGGCCGGTATCTACCAATTGTTCGAACGGCTTCAGGCGCCCGGTGGCTGGGACGATTCGGGCTCGGCACATTTCCAAGAGGTCGAGGATGCCGATCGAAACGGAGAGCTCCTGCCCGTGCTCGAACTGCTCTACGACAGCGACGGCTCTGTGCAGGACGTGGCCGCGAAGCTCCACTTGCACCGCAGCAGCATCTACAACCGGCTGGCGAGGGTTCGCCAGCTCATCGGCGCCGATCCGCTGAATGGTGCCACCCGGCTCGAACTCCACGCAGCGCTCAAAGCGCGCCGTTGGGCGGGCCGTCCGCGGATTTGACGCCGCTAGGCCCGAAGCCGCCCTGGCCTACTTGTTGAACTGCCTCGACTGAATGCTGCAGCGCCAGCGGTCCGGGCGGTACTGAAGCATCTGCGTACGGTTGCTTTGGCAGCATCGCCCATGCCACTCGACGGCAGGTGTTCGATGCTGTCCCATCCTCATTGCAGGACCCCGGTTGCAGCATCCAAAATCGACCCAAGATCAACGCCTGATTGGGTGGGTTGCGGCGTGGGAGCAGGACTGGGACTGGCCGGGGTCCGTGGCCTCCAAGAACCTGTTGGCGCGGGGGACGGCGTGTCAGTCTGCGTTGGAGTCGGGGCGGGGGTGGTCGGCCCGCCGGGAGCCGGGCTGGGCACAGGGGCAGGCTGGGCCGGAACCGGAACGGAAGGAACGGGCACCGGCGCGAGGCTCGGGGGCAATGCCGACGGGATCGCGGACGGGACCTGGACCGAAATCGATGGTCCCGGGACGCCCGACGGTTGGGCTGGGGCGGGTCCTTGCGGCGAATGTTGGGCGGGGTCCGCGGTGGTCTGGCCGGCCTTGGCGCTTGGGGTAGATGCCGAAGGTGATGCTGCGGCGCTGGGGGAAGCACTCGCCGTCGTGGAAGGGGCGCCGGACGGCGCGGAACCCTGGCTGTCCGTACTGGAAGCATCCTGCGCGCGGGATTCCTGGCCGAAAAAGGGCAGCTCAAGGGCTTGGCCCAGGGACCCGGCGGTCAACAAGATGCCTACGGCGCCTGCAACCACTGCCATGCGGTTGCTCATCGTCCGGATGCTGGCAGCTTTCTTGAGGACGGCGTGCGGTTCGTGGCTGAATGACGAGCCGGTAAACGAGGCCGGGCCGACGCCGGCGCGGGCTGCCGCCGGGAGTGCCGTTGTAGCTGCGCTCTCGGTCTTGGCTGGCTCGGCAGTCGAGGCGGCTGCTGTTGCGGCGGCCGCGGTCGCTGCAGCGATCGTCGCAGGAGCTACCGTCGGAATCGCTGCGGTTTCGTTGGCTTGGGCAGCGCGCTCGCGTTCGGCCGCGCGGGCGGCCGCACGCGTGGTGGGCACCGCCGTCGTCGGGGTTGCCGCGGGGGTGGGCTCCGGCGTCGAACTCAAAGGTTCAGAAGCGGGTGCCGCAACGAACGGTCCGCCGTCTTTGGCCCGACGACGTCCGGTTGGCTTGGTGCTCTCGCTCGGCACTTGGGCACGGCGAGGCTGATCCATGGTTGGGGACATGGTGATTGCCTCTCAACGCCTTCGAGGTTAGCTGTCGGGTTCGGACGAGGCCGTCCGGCCGCGCTTGGCGGCTTCACCCCAAGGGCCTGTGGAGAAATAGGCCCGGAGACTCTGGGTCCCCCGTCTCTGCCGCGGGTCTGGCGGATTCCGGGTTGCGGCAGAGCTCGGCGTCAACCCGGAAGCGGCCCGGTGGGGACTGGGTCGCCCCTCGACGGTACAACAGCCGGCATGCAAAGTCACATTTGGATAACGGGCTGGGTGACCGGTTTTTGTCGGCTCCGCCCCGCGATGAGTCCCGCGACGTCTTCGGCGACGCGCCCGACCCCGCCCACGAAGAACAGCCCCGTTCCACGGCGCCCGGCAGGTGAGCGGCCGGCCGTCCTCGTCCGCGGGAAGGCGCCCCTCGCCTAGCTTTCTACTTGTTGCTTTCCTCTTCTGCTGTGGCGGTCTTCTTCTGGGTTTCCAGCCACGCCATGATGTCCGCGAGCCTGATGCGGCGATGCGTGCCGCGGTATTCGACCGGGATTTCGCCACGGTCGGTCATGTTCCGCAGGTAGGTGTGCGATATTCCCGCGAGCTCAGCCGCCCGCGACGTCGTGAGCATTTCCTCGACGCTGCTGACGGTCACCGCTTCGCCCCGGCCGAGCCTGCCAAGGAGGTCGACGACGGCGTCCCTCGCCTCGTCCGGAAGGCGGTGGACTGTGCCGTCGACGAAGACGGTGATGTCGTTGCTGTCTTGGAGGGAGCGCGCCAGGTTCCGGGCGTCGTCCGCGGTCAAGCCAGGCGTCACGCGGGGAGCTATCAATGCCATGGCAGAAGCCTAGCCGCGCTCGGGGCCGTGCGGTTACGCCGCCGTGTTAGATTCACGCCTATGGTCAACTACCCCGCCAATCCGGATCCCGGCCCCGCCGTGTCCGCGGCAATCGAACTGCTGGTGCGGCAGGGCTACGACGCGACGTCCGTGGACGACCTCGCCGAAGCCGCCGGGATCAGCCGGAGCACGTTTTTCCGCAAGTTCGGTTCCAAAGAGGACATCGTTTTCGCCGATCACGACCGTATTCTCGCGCGGGTCCAGGAGTTCCTATCCGGAACGACGGCGGATCCGTTCCGTGCCGTCGTGGACGCGGCTCTCCTTGTCTTCAACCACCACGTGGGTAGTCGGGAAACTTCCCTGGCGCGTTACGAACTCCTCCATCGAGTGCCGGCCCTCCGTGACCGCGAACTGGTGATGACGCATCGCTATCAGCGGGCTTTTCGGGATCATCTTCTTTCCGCGTTGCCCGAAGGCGAAAGCCGGGAGGCCATGGCTGTGGCCTTTGCTGCTTCGGTGGTCGCGGTGCACAACAGCGTCCTGCGCCAATGGCTGCGGGCGGTTTCTGCCGGAGAACGCGCGGCGGGTGCGGAGCGCGTCGGGAGCGTGCAGCGCGAGGCGCGGGAAGCTGAGGCCCCCGGGTTGGCCGCCCGGCTCGGGCGCGAATTGGGTGCCTTGGCCGATACCTTTGCTCGTGCTTCAGCCGCCGAGACTGGTGGAGGGCCTGTCGGTGCGCCGCCCGCGGCAAGTGGGCGCCCCGCCGTCGTGGTTGCTGTCCTGGATCCGGCAGCGGGCACGGAAGAAATCCTTCAAGCGGTCCGGGATGCCCTGGCTTGATTCTTCCCTCGCTGACATCGAGTTCCTTGACATGAAACTGAGTGTCAGTGCATGCTGGGAGTCGCAGATCGCAGTCCAAAGCGAGGATTCCCCATGACGATGATGTCCGATAGCACTTCCGAGGAACTGGATGCTGGGTTCCCGGCCGGCACCATGGAGCCCGAATATGTCCTGAACGAATCCCTGGACCCGGATCCTGCCTCCGTTTTCAAGGACGTCAGCGGCGAAGACCGCGCTTACTGGAACCGTGCGCGGACTTTTGTGCAGGACGAAGTGCTCCCGGTCATCGCGGGGTACTGGGAGCGCGCTGAGTATCCGCTGCACCTGGTGAAGCGTCTCGGTGAGCTTGACCTCCTGCGCGATGGAATCGACGTCGACGGGTTCCCGGCCATGAGCAAAACCGCCGCCGGACTCGTCACGATGGAACTGAGCCGCGGGGACGGCTCCATCGGCACGGTGGTCGCGGTCCAGGGCGGATTGGCATTGCGGTCCGTGGCCGAATGCGGTTCCCCCGAGCAGCAGGCCCGTTGGCTTCCCGCGCTTTCCCGGGCCGAGGAATACGGCGCCTTCGCCCTGACCGAGCCGGCCCACGGCTCCGACTCTGTGGGACTCGAGGCGACAGCAACGGCCGTCGAGGGCGGCTTTGTGCTCAACGGTGAAAAGAAATGGATCGGCAACGGCTCGATCGGAGGCCTGACCGTCGTCTGGGCCCGTGGTGATGATGGGCAAGTTCACGGATACCTTGTCCCGCAGGATTCGCCCGGATATTCCGCCACGACCATCGACGGCAAGCTCTCACTCCGGGCCATCTGGCAGGCACACATCCGCCTCGAGAATGTCTTCGTCCCGACGGAAAACGTGCTCCCGGGCGCCCGGAGTTTCAAGGACACGGCCCGGGTGCTCCTGGCGACCCGGCTCGGAGTGGCTTGGTCCGCCGTCGGGCATGCCACTGCCTGCTACGAAACGGCGGTGCAGTATGCCGCCCAACGCCGGCAGTTCGGCCGCCCGCTGGCCGCTTCGCAGATTGTGCAGGAGCGCCTTGCCCGCATGCACTCCGAGCTTGCCACCATGCAGCTCATGGTCATGCAGATGACCAGGCTGGACGAGGAGGGCGTGCTGACTCCAGCACAGGCGGCGCTCGCGAAATTCACGTGCACCCGCACTGCCCGCAGCATCGCCTCGAACGCCCGCGATTTGCTCGGTGGCAACGGGATCTTGTTGGCCAACCGCGTGGCCCGGCATTTCGCCGACATCGAGGGCATCCATACCTACGAAGGCACAGAGACGGTTCAAGCGTTGATCATCGGGCGCTCGATCACGGGCATCTCCGCCTTCGCGTAGAGCGGCGTCCCGCACCGCGCCTCCTGAGACGCTCGCTCACCTATATGGCCAAAATCCCAGACGCGCGCTCGGATATGAGCCCAATCGGCGGAACGCCCGCTCAGATCATTACTCCACCACGGCGATCGCGAAGCCGCCCCACGCGCGTTTCTCGCGACCAAGTCCACGCTGTTCGAGGAGAGCCAACCCGTTGGACCGGAGAAGTTCGGCCAGGCGCTCCCGCGAAGGCGGTGTCCTGTCCACGCCGAACCTCAATGGCTCGCCCGCTGCGGTGGCCGCCGCCCGCCCGAATCGCCAATATGGCGTTCTCGATTCAAGGGCCTCGGTTGTGAAGTAGTCGAAGGCGAGCAAGCTCCCCGTGGCGCAACTCGCGACCTTCCGGAGCGTGTCCTCGATCGCGTTCCGGTCGAGGTACATCGTGACACCCTCCCAGAGGAAAAGCGCCGGACGCCCGACGTCGAACCCGGCGTCGACGAGTTTGGCGAGCCAATCATCCTTCTCGAAGTCCGCGGACACGAACGCTACCTTGTGCGTGTCGATTCCTGCCCTGTCGAGTATTTCGCGCTTGACCGCCTGCGTCCTTGCGGCATCTACCTCGAAGGAACTGACGGGCGTGTCCGGCGCGAGGCGGTACGGGCGTGTGTCGAAACCCGCGCCGAGGATGACCAATTGGTCGATCCCGGGAAGGGTGCGGTCTACCGCGCTGTCGAAGAACGTGACCCTCGCCGATGCCTCCGCTTGTGGAGGTATCTCGCCCTCAAAGGGGTAGCGGAACGTCTTCGGGACGAAACCCGTGACGCGGTGCGCGAAGACGGTCGGCCAGAATGCCAAACGCATGCCCAACCAGGGAACGCCGGGAAGCAGGGGCAACAACCGGATGGCGGCCTGGTCTTCGCGCACGCCGAATTTGTGCATCGCCCACCTCGCGGAGAGCGGGGCCTGCGCACTTGTCGACACGCCAGAAGGTCTCGCAGACAAAAGCTTTCCCACCCAGATCACATAGCCGAGTAGCGACACCGGGAGCAGCGCAATGCTGAGCGCATAGAACGCGACGGCGGCATCGGGCTTGCGCATTTTCGGTCCTTTTCGGCTCATCGACGGTAAGCGAGCCCCCCATCGGCGGGAGGCGCTCATAGGTGAGCGGGCGTTGGAAAAGAGGCCGCCTACTCGGCGTCGAGGTCGGTTTCCAGGAGTGTCACCAGGGAATCGAGGGCAGTGTCGGCGCCGTCGCCCTCCGCACGAAGCACCACGACGTCGCCCTTGGCCGCGCCGAGCGTCATGAGGGAAAGGATGCTGGCGGCGTCGAGCGCGTCGTCGGCAGCCGAACCGGCCATCGCGATGGTCACTTCAACCGGCGATTCTCCCGCGGCTTCGGCAAAAATTGCCGCGGGGCGGGCGTGCAATCCGGAGCGGCTGGCGATGGTGGCTGTGCGTTCGGGCATGGTTTCTCCTTGGGTTCAGGTAGGACAGTGCAGCCGGGCTCAGAGCCCGAGTTCCTCGAGGATCGGCAGTTTGGCACGGACCCAGGCCTTTGCGTCGAGCGCATCCGGTGCGCTGAGCGCCAGCCGGGCCAGCTCCTGCGCCTGTTCCAACGTCACCGTTTTGAGCACGGTTCCGACGGCGGCAAGCGACCGCGCGGTCATGGACAGCGTGGACACGCCCAGGCCAACAAGCACGACGGCGAGGGCCGGGTCCGCGGCAGCCTCACCGCAGACGCCAACGGGTTTGCCGCTGCCCTCTTCGACCGAGCCAGCCACGGTCAGCTGGACGAGGCGCAGGACGGCGGGCTGCCACGGGGTGTTGAGTTCGGCGAGGGGCCCGAGTTGCCGGTCGGCCGCCATGGCGTACTGCGTGAGGTCATTGGTGCCGAGGGACGCGAAACCCACGTGGCGCAGGACCGACGCCGAGGTCAATGCCGCCGAGGGAACTTCCACCATCACGCCGGGTTTTTTGATGCCCGCGGCATCGCACATCGACGCGAAATGGGCAGCCTCGGCCGCAGTCGAGATCATGGGCGCCATGACCCACACCTCGGCCTCTGTTTCGTCGGCCGCTATGGCGATTGCCTCGAGCTGGCGGTCCAAAACACCGGGTGTGGTGAAGTCGGTGCGGTAACCGCGCACGCCGAGGGCCGGGTTGGGTTCGGTGGCGTCGGTGAGGAAGGGAAGGGGCTTGTCGGCGCCCGCGTCGAGGGTCCGGAGCACCACTTTCTTGCCCGGGAACGCGTCGAATACGCCCCTGTACGCGGCGGCCTGTTCCAGCACGGTCGGTTCGGTGTCGCGTTCCAGGAAGCAGAATTCGGTGCGGAAAAGGCCCACGCCCTGGGCGCCCAGCGCCGCGGCCGCGGCAGCGTCCTTGGCTCCGCCGACGTTGGCGAGGAGGGGCACCAAGTGGCCGTCCGCCGTCGTGCCGTTTCCGTCAAAAGCCGCAAGGGTGGCGGCATTTTCGACCCACGCGAGGGCGGCCGCGCGCTGTTCTTCGCTGGGTTCGAGGGAGAGTGAGCCGGCTGCGCCGTCCACGAAGACTTCGGCGCCGTCAGGAATTTCGTCCACTCCGCGGGCCGCGACGACTGCGGGCAAGCCGAGCGAGCGCGCGATGATCGCGGTGTGGGACTGCGGTCCGCCGCCCGAGGTGACCAGTGCAGTCACGACGGCGGGGTCCAGCGTTGCGGTGTCGGCGGGTGCGAGGTCTTCGGCCACCAGGATGAACGGAGTGTCCGACGCCGGGATCCCCGGGGCGGGGACTCCGCGGAGTTCGGCGACGATCCGCGCGCGGACGTCCAGGACGTCGGTGGCGCGTTCGGCCATGTATCCGCCCAGGTTGTGGAGCATTTCGGAGACGGAGGCTCCGGCTTCCCAGATGGCGCGTTCGGCGGAGCTGCCGTTGTTGTTGATGAGCTTGGTGGCCGACTTCAGGAGCATGGTGTCCTTGGCCATGAGCGCCGTGGCTTCGAGCACCGCCTTGCCGTCGCCGCTGGCCTTGTCAGCCCGTGCTTTGAGCTCGTCGTGGACCGATTGGGCCGCCGCTTTCAGGCCAGCGACGGCGTCTTCCGCAGTGGTGGATGCGGCTAGCTGTTCGCCCGACGGCGGTTCGCTGACTGGTTTGGGCATCTGACGGATAGTGCCAATGACGCGGCCCGGGCTAACGCCTACTCCTTGGAAATTCTGCACTGAAATCCTCTGTTCCTGCTCTCGGATCGGACCCACCGGCTGCGGCGCCTCGGGGTCCGAAAAAATCTCCTGTGACTCACTTCATATAGCGTTGCTATAGGTGCTAGGGTAGCGGCTATGAGTTTCGATGACCAGCTTCCGCCCAAAACTCGGCTGCTCCGTGCAGCTGCCGAGTTGCTGGCGAATTCGGACGGGTCACCGGTCTCTACGCGCCAAATCACCAAACTTGCCGGCGTCACGGCGCCCACGCTTTACCACCACTTCGGCGACAAGGAGGGGCTGTTCGATGCCGTCGTTTCAGCCGGCTTCGAGGAGTACGTGGCGGGAGAGCGGGACTTCGCACCCTCTGGGGAACCCCTGGAGGACGTCCGCCGGATGTGGGACAACCACGTCCAGTTCGGACTTACCCAACCGCACCTTTACCTGGTGATGTTCGGCAACATCCGTCCGGAAAGCAGGCCGGCCATCGTGGCTGATGCCGAGTCGCTTCTGGAGGAGATGCTGAGCAAGGCGGCCATTGCCGGGCAGATCAACGTACCCCCGCGCGAGGCGGCCAGGAGCATCCTGGCGGCCAACGTCGGCGTCACGCTCATGCTCATTGCAGAGCCTTTGGAAGACCGGAACCTCGAACTTTCCACCATGACCCGGGATTCCATGATTTTCGCCGTGTCCACGGAAATTGCCCGTGGCGCCGCAGCAGACGACTCCGGCAAGTCGTCCGTTGTTGTTGCGGCAATCGCGCTGAATGCGGCACTCCAAGCCTCGCATTCAGACCAGCTATCCAGTTCGGAACTGAAGCTCTTCCTTGAATGGCTTCACCGTATCTCCAGCAGCTCCTAGAGCTGTCCTCCTTCGATAGATATCGACTGATCCCGCACTGATGCGGGGCTCACGTTAGGAATTCACACAATGGCAACAGCGTCAGTTGCGAAACCGCGCACCAGCGTGCGCGTTGGTGTCCAAAAGTTCGGAACGTTCCTATCGGGCATGATCATGCCCAACATCGGGGCCTTTATTGCATGGGGCATCATCACGGCCCTGTTCATCCCGGCAGGCTTCTTGCCCAATGCGGACCTGGCCAAACTCGTGGGCCCCATGATCACGTACCTGTTGCCGCTCTTGATTGGCTACACGGGCGGCCGGGCCGTTCACGGCATCCGCGGCGGCGTGGTGGGAGCCGTCGCCACCATGGGTGTGATTGTGGGTACGGATATCCCGATGTTCATCGGCGCCATGCTCATGGGCCCGCTCACGGCCTGGATCATGAAGAAGCTCGACAAGGTATGGGAAGGCCGGGTCAAGCCGGGCTTCGAGATGCTGATCGACAACTTCTCGGCAGGCATCGTCGGTGCCGCCCTGGCCATCTTCGGCATGCTGGTGATCGGTCCGGTAGTGAAGGCCTTCAGCGACGGTGCGAGCAACGTCGTCGAATTCCTGGTCCACAACGGACTCCTGCCGTTGACCAGCATCTTCATCGAACCCGCCAAGGTCCTTTTCCTCAACAACGCCGTCAACCACGGCATCCTCACTCCGCTCGGCACGGAACAAGCACTGCAAAACGGCAAGTCCATCCTGTTCCTGCTTGAGGCCAACCCCGGCCCGGGCGTCGGCGTCCTGCTCGCGTACATGATCTTCGGCAAGGGCCTGGCACGCGCTTCTGCTCCTGGCGCTGCGCTTATCCAGTTTGTCGGCGGCATCCACGAGATCTACTTCCCGTACATCCTCATGAAGCCGATCCTGATCCTCGCCACGATCGCAGGCGGCATGACCGGTATCTTCACCTTGGTGGTCACCGGTGCGGGCTTGCGCTCACCTGCAGCCCCGGGCAGCATCCTCGCGGTCTTTGCCGCAACAGCGAAAGACAGCTACTTCGGTGTGGCGCTCTCCGTCCTCCTCGCAGCCACGGTATCTTTCCTGATCGCCTCGGTGATCCTGCGGACCAGCAAGACCACCGATGTGGACGCGTTGGGCCAGGCAACGTCCAGGATGGAAGAGCTCAAGGGCAAGAAGAGTTCCGTTTCCTCCGCCCTCCTGGGCGCCGGTGGCGGTACCGCCGTCCTGACCCGTCCTATCCAGAACATCGTGTTCGCGTGCGACGCCGGCATGGGCTCCAGCGCCATGGGGGCCTCGGTCCTGCGCAACAAGATCAAGGCAGCCGGGTTCCCGGACGTCAAGGTCACCAATTCGGCCATTGCCAACCTCAGCGACACGTATGACGTCGTGGTCACGCACCAGGACCTGACAGAACGCGCCCGGCCGGTCACCTCCAGTGCCGTGCACGTCTCCGTGGACAACTTCATGAACAGTCCCCGGTACGAGGAGATCGTGGAACTGGTCAAGAGCAGCAACGCTGAGCCCGGGACTGAAGATTCGACGGCGGTTGCCGAACCGGCCGCCGGTGCCCACGCCGCCCAGCCTGCCGCCGCCGAGGGCAAAGATGTCCTGCTCCCCCAAAGCGTGATCCTCAATGGTTCCGCGACGGACCGTGACTCGGCCATCGACGAAGCCGGCAAGCTCCTGCTGGACCGCGGCTCCGTGGACATGGGCTACATTCACGCGATGCACGAGCGCGAGGAATCCGTGTCCACGTACATGGGCAGCTTCCTGGCCATCCCGCACGGCACCAATGCTGCCAAGGACCACATCCTGCACTCCGGTGTGTCGATCGTCCGCTACCCCGAGGGCATCGACTGGGGCGGCAAGCAGGTCAAGTTCGTCGTCGGCGTCGCCGGCATCAACAACGAGCACCTCCACATCCTGTCCTCCATCGCCAAGATCTTCACGGACAAGGCGCAAGTGGCCCAGCTCGAGCAGGCCACGTCGGTGCAGGAAGTGCTGGATCTGTTCGGAAAGGTCAACGCATAGTGAAGGCAGTCCATTTCGGGGCAGGGAACATCGGACGCGGATTCGTCGGCTTGCTGCTGCACGAGGCCGGATATGAGGTGGTCTTCGCCGATGTCGCGGAGGCCTTGATCAGCCAGCTCGCCTCCGCATCCTCCTATGAGGTCCACGAGGTCGGCGAGAACGCCGCCGTCAAGACCGTGTCCGGTTTCCGGGCCCTGAATTCGGGCACCGAAGAGGCTGCCGTCGTCGCGGAAATCGCGACGGCGGACCTCGTCACCACTGCAGTGGGGCCCCACATCCTCAAGTTCGTGGCACCGGTGATCGCGCGGGGCGTCGCCGGCCGCTCGCCGTTGTTGGCTCCGCTCCAGGTCATGGCCTGCGAGAACGCGATCAACGCCACGGACCTCCTGCACTCCGAAGTGGAAGCCGCGTGGGACGGTGCCGCCGGTGACCTTTCCTCCGCTGCTGTGTTTGCGAACACGGCGGTGGACAGGATTGTCCCCAACCAAGCGCCGGGCCAAGGCCTGGACGTGACTGTGGAGACCTTCTACGAGTGGGTGATCGACCGCACGCCCTTCGCCGGGGAGGCGCCGGTGATCCCGGGCGCGACCTTCGTGGACGAACTCGCTCCGTATATCGAACGGAAGCTGTTCACGGTCAACACGGGACATGCCTCGGCAGCGTACTTCGGCTATAGCGCCGGCTTGGAGAAGATCTCCGACGCCATGGCCGACGCCACCGTGGCCGCCCGGGTGCGGGCCGTGTTGGAGGAGACCAAGCAGCTTCTCGTGGCCAAACATGAGTTCGTCGAAGCAGAGCAGGAAGCGTACGTGCAGAAGATCCTGTCCCGCTTCACCAACCCGTACTTGCCGGACACGGTGAACCGGGTGGGCCGTGCTCCGCTCCGGAAGTTGGGCCGGCACGAACGGTTCATCGGGCCGGCCGCGGAACTCGCGGAGCGCGGAGTCACGCCGGTTGCCCTCCTCGATGCGATGGCCGCAGCCCTGCGTTTCGACGACGGCGCCGACGACGAAGCCGTGGAACTCTCCCGGATGCTTTCCGAGATGGACGCCGCCGAGGCGGTCGAGCGCATTACCGACCTGCCGCCGTCGCATCCGTTGTTCCCGCAGGTGCTGAAGCTGATCGAAGACCGCAAGGCCGAGTCCTAGGCTTTTCCCGGACGCTCGCTCACCCTCCTTCACATGAATGATGTGAAGGAGGGTTTCGGGTTTTGCCGTTATATGTGAGCGGGCGTCCTAGCGGGCGGCGGTGTCGACGGCGGTCGTCTCGGATTCGGCCATGGCTTTCCACTCTGCCACGCGGGCCTGGTGCAGCGGCGACTTCCGGACCAGGGCGTAGGCCACGGCGAGGATCGCGAACCAGATGGGCGTGACGAGCAGGGCCGTGAGGGTGTCCGGCTGGGTCGTCAGGGCCCAAACCAGGAAGCCGAAGAAGGCGAAGACCACCCACACCATCACGATCCCGCCGGGCATCTTGAAGGTCGATGCCTCGTGCAGCTGGGGCCGGCGCTTCCGGAAAACGAGGTAGCTCGCCAGGATGATGGACCATACGAACATGAAGCAGACCGCGGAGACCGTGGTGACCATGTCGAAGGCTGCTCCAATGTCCTTGCCCGCGTAGAGCAGGGCGACGCCGCCAAGGAGCAGCACGCAGGACAGAAACAGGGCGTTCTGCGGGACTTTGCGGCTCGAGAGGCGGCCGAACAATTTGGGGGCATCGCCGTCGTTGGCTAGGCCAAACACCATGCGCGACGTCGAGTAGATACCCGAGTTGGCCGAGGACATGGCAGAGGTCAGCACCACGAGGTTCACCACGGTGGCCGCGATGCCCAGTCCGGCCAGGGAGAACATGGCGATGAACGGGCTGTGGCCGGCCTTGAATTCCGTCCACGGGATGACGGACATCAGGATGATGAGCGCGCCGACATAGAACAGCATGACGCGGACCGGGATGGCGTTGATGGCGCGGGGCAGGTTGTGCTCCGGGTTTTTGGTCTCGGCCGCGGCGGTGCCCACCAGTTCGATGCCGACGAACGCGAAGACCGCGATCTGGAAGCCGGCAACGAACCCCATGAATTCCTTGGGGAAGAAGCCGCCGTGGCTCCAGAGATTGGTCAAGCTGGCGGCTCCGGCGTCGGACGTGAAGCCGGTGGAGATCATGACGATACCCACGATGATCAAAGCGGCGATGGCAACGATCTTGATGAGGGCGAACCAGAACTCAGTCTCGCCGAAGGCCTTCACCGTGGGGAGGTTCAGGAGGAGCAGGATGGCGATGGTCGCGAGGCCCGGAATCCAGAGCGGCACCCCCGGCCAGAGCTCATTTGCGTAGCCCGCGATGGCGATTACATCGGCCACTCCGGTTACCACCCAGCAGAACCAATAGGTCCAGCCGGTGAAGAAGCCCGCCCAAGGACCAAGCAGGTCGCCGGCGAAGTCGCTGAAGGACTTGTAGTTCAGGTTGGACAGCAGGAGCTGGCCCATGGCGCGCATGACGAAGAACAGCATGAAGCCGATGATCATGTACACGAAGATCACTGACGGGCCGGCGACGGAGATGGTCTTTCCGGAGCCCATGAACAGGCCCGTGCCGATGGCGCCGCCGATGGCAAGCAACTGGATGTGGCGGTTGCTCAGTGAGCGCGCCAGATGCGGCTCGCTGTCTTTGCTGGAGGCTGTGCGGTGCCCCGTTGTTGTCTGGTGAGACATATCTGTATCCTTCGGGTGATTCGCCGCATGGTGACGTGGCTAACAAATCTGCTAGTCCAAAGTAACTTGAAGCATCCAATAATTTGTGATTGATCGTTTCACCCAGAATTCATGAAAGCGCGTAAAACGAATCTTCCAGCTTGTGTCAGGCTGGTGCTATGAGTCACACAAATCCAGGGGTGAAGCCGCTGTTGAGCATGGTTCTGGACGAAGGAGTCTTCACGCTCCGCCGGGCACACTGGGAGGACCTGCCCGCCATTCTCAGATTGCTCGCCGCGGATCAGTTGGGCAGCTCCCGTGAAAATGCCGACGATGTCGGACCCTATCTGCAGGCGTTTCAGCAGATCAATGAGGATCCGGCCCAACTGTTGGTGGTCGGCCATTTGAATGGCGCTTGCGTGGCGACTTTCCAGCTGAGTTTCATCCCGGGTTTGGCTCGGAAGGGCTCATTGCGCTGCCTGATCGAGGCCGTGCGCGTCGCCGCAGAGTTGCGGGACCATGGCGTCGGGGCGGCCATGATGCAGTGGGCCATCGAAGAGGCTCGGAACCGCGGCTGCACCCTGGTCCAGCTCACCAGCGACAAGTCCCGCACGGATGCCCACCGCTTCTATGAGCGGCTTGGTTTCGTGGCCAGTCACGAGGGAATGAAGCTCGCGCTGTAGCGCCGGAGAGCGCAAAGGGAAATGCTTATCCTTGATATTTAGGTAACCTAACTGTTAGGATACCTAAGTATGAACGACAATCAAGCTGACGAAGCGCTCCTCGCCCTCGCCCAATCATTCCGGGAAGCCTTGCGGCAGAGCGTCTATGTGATGCGCCGCCTCGATTCCGAGGAGCAACTCAGCTCCGCCCAGCTTGGCGTCCTCAAGATGGCGCTCGACGGCGCTGCCCGCGTCGGAGGGATCGCCCGGAACCTGGGGGTCAAGGTCCCCAGCGCCACCGAGCAGATCATCAAGCTTGAGCGCGCGGGCCTCGTCAAACGGGAAGCGGATCCGGACGACTCCCGTGCCGTCCGCGTCGCCGCGACCGCGGCGGGACGTGCCGCCGTCGAGAACGCAGACCGCCGCCGCAACGAATTCATCGCCGGGATCCTCGGAACGCTGAGCGAAGCAGAACGCCACGCCGTGGAAGCCGCACTTCCGGTGTTCGACAAGATCAACCACTCAGTCCAGTACTGAACAAACCCAACTGAAGAAGCCCAAGAACTAGGAGAGCAGTCCATGAAAGGCCAGCTCGCAGAGCAACTGCAGCCAGCGGAAGAAACCCTCGAGGCCGAGAAGGCTTCGTTCCTCAAGCAACCCAAAGCTGTCTGGGCCACGGCGATTGCCGCCGTCTTCGCCTTCATGGGTATCGGCCTGGTGGACCCGATCCTGCCGGCCATCGCCAAGAACCTCCAGGCCAGCCCCAGCCAGGTGTCGTTGCTCTTCACGAGCTACTTCCTGGTGACCGCGGTCGCGATGCTCGTGACCGGTTTCGTCTCGTCGCGGATCGGCGGCAAAAAGACGCTGATGATCGGCCTGGCCCTGATTGTCGTTTTCGCCTCGCTGTCCGGCTTGTCCGGAAGCGTGGGTGAGCTGGTCGGATTCCGCGCTGGTTGGGGACTTGGCAACGCTCTCTTCGTGGCCACCGCGCTCGCAGTGATTGTCGGCGTCGCAAGCGGTGGAACCGGAACCGCGATTATTCTTTACGAAGCCGCCCTTGGCCTGGGCATTTCCCTCGGCCCCTTGCTCGGCGCGCTGCTCGGCGGCTGGCAGTGGCGCGCACCGTTCTTCGGCACCGCGGTCCTCATGGCCGTCTCCTTCATCGCCTTGCTGGCCCTGCTGCCCAAGACGCCGAAGCCGGCCACGAAGGCCCGTTTGCGTGACCCGCTCCTCGCCCTGGGCCACAAAGGCCTTCGCACCACTGCGGCCAGTGCCCTGTTCTACAACTACGGCTTCTTCACGATCCTTGCCTTCACGCCCTTCATCCTGGGAATGGACGC
Source organism: Arthrobacter bambusae (assembly GCF_022606295.1). Classification (GTDB taxonomy): domain Bacteria; phylum Actinomycetota; class Actinomycetes; order Actinomycetales; family Micrococcaceae; genus Arthrobacter; species Arthrobacter bambusae_A. The sequence goes on along the minus strand of NZ_JAHHZS010000020.1, from coordinate 8,314 downwards.
CTACGGTATCGGTGCCGTGTTCTTCGGTTGGGGCGTAGCCGTGGCCGTGTTCTCGGTCTTCGTCGCACCCCTGCTGCAGCGTCGCTTCGGCACCACCAACGTCCTGGTCGGCACACTCGGGGCGCTTTTGCTGGACCTCGTAGGGCTGGGACTGGCTGCGGGGCACTCGGTGACTGCCGTCGTCGTGCTCGTCATTGTGGCGGGCGCCCTGCTGGGCATCAACAACACGCTGTACACCGAACTGGCCATGGAGGTCTCCGATTCGCCGCGTCCCGTGGCCTCGGCCGGGTACAACTTTGTGCGCTGGATGGGCGGCGCGCTGGCTCCGTTTGTCGCTGCGCAGCTGGGCGAGCACTTCGGTCCCCAGGTCCCGTTCTTCGCTGCCGCCGTCGCCCTCGGGTTCGCGATCCTCGTAGCCGCAAGTGGCCGCCGATACCTGAAGTCGCACGAACCGCACCTCGTGTAGGCGGCCCCAATCAGCTCGCAGTTGTTGTCGTTATGAGCCTCCAAAACGACAACAACTGCGAGTCACTTGGGCCCGGGAGGCTACTTGGGTTCCGTGACCGCGAACTCCGCGGGCTTGGAGCCCTTCGGGACGAACAAGGTGTCGGCCTGCTCGAGGGACATGCCGTTCGTTTCGGGCACCTTGAACATGACAAAGAAGAACGACGCCGCGGCGAACAGTGCGTACATGCCGTAAGTCAGCGGCAGCGAACCGGCCGCCATGACCGGGAAGCTCAAAGTGACCGCGAAGTTGGCGATCCACTGGGCTGCAGCGGCCAGGCCCAGCGCGCGGGCACGGATGCGTGAGGGGAAGATCTCTCCCAGGAGCACCCACACCAACGGTCCCCACGAAGCTCCGAAGCTCACCACGAACACGTTGGCTGCTACCAGGGCAACCGGACCCCAGGCTCCGGTCAAGGACACCGAGGATCCCGACCCGGTGGCGGAGGAGAAGGCCAACGCCATGGCGCCAAGGGACACGGCCATCCCGATCGAGCCCGCGAGCAGGATGGGCCGCCGGCCGATGCGGTCCACGAGTGCGATGGCCACGAGGGTCACCAGGATGTTGGTGACGGACGTTGCCACCGAGATGGTCAGGGAGTCCTGCTCGTGGAAGCCGACTGCTTTCCACAGGGTGGTGGAGTAGTAGAAGATCACGTTGATGCCGACGAATTGCTGCAGCACGGACAGGATGATGCCGATCCACACCACGGGTTGCAGGCCGAAGGCCTTTCCACGCAGCGAGCCCTTCTTGGTGGAGAGCTCGTCCTCCTTGATCGAGTCGCGGATCTCGCGGATGTGGCGTTCGGTGTCGTCGCCGGGCATCAGGGTGTCGAAGATTTTGCGTGCGGTATCTTCCTTGCCGTTGAGGACCAGGAAGCGCGGGGACTCAGGCAGCCGGAAGGCGATCACGCCGTATACCGCGGCGGGCACGGCGCAGGCGATGAACATCCAGCGCCACGCCTCAATGCCGAGCCACAACGCATGGTGGGCGCTTCCCGCAGAGTTTGCCAGGACGGCGTCGGACAGCAGGGCCGCGAAAATACCGGTGGTGATCGCTAGCTGCTGCAACGATGCGAGCCGGCCACGGACCCGGCGCGGGGAGATTTCAGAGATGTAGGCCGGCGCGATCACGGAGGCGAGGCCGATGCCGAGGCCGCCAACCAAGCGCCAGAAGACCAGGTCCCAGATGCCGAAAGCCAAGCCCGTCCCGATGGAACTGACCAGGAAGAGAGCGGCGCCCAGCTTCATGGCGGGGATGCGGCCGTATCGGTCGGCCACCTTGCCCGCGAGATAGGCCCCTGCTGCACAGCCGAGCAACGCGACCGCCACAGCGAGGCCAGTGACGGCCTCGCTCAGCATGAATTCGTCCTTCATCGCATCGACGGCCCCATTGACGACGGAGGAATCGAAGCCGAAGAGGAAACCGCCTACCGCCCCGGCAACGGCCAGGCCGATTACCTTGCGTGGGACGCCGGAGCGGCTGTCTGAGCTGGAATCGGGCATGGCTCTCCCTTGGGAAAATTTGTGGACTGTGCGGCGCGGTCCTCGTCGGCGCCTGGTTCCGACGGGGACGTCGGGGCACTCGCGCTACACAGTGTGGCACGCTGCCAGCGTGACTTCCAGTCAACGCGGCCGGCCACGCAGGAGGTGTCACGCCACGCAGACTTTTGCGCCGCCGTCGGACGCTTGCCCGCACGAACACTGGAAACGACAACGGCAGGCAGTCCAAAAGACTGCCTGCCGTGGCGCGGTTCGAGATATTGCCTAGTGGGCCGAAACGGACTCTTTCGCAGCCGTCTTCGGATCCGTCAGCTTCTTGTTCGGCAAAGCGAACGTGATGAGGAACGCGAGGCCGGTGAGGGCCGCGGCGGTCAGCATCACGGTGTCGATCGACTGTGCGAAGCCTTCAAGGATGGGGCGCGTGAGCGCCGGGTTTGCATGGTGCAGCCAGCTGGTGTCGTTCAGCGAATCGTTCGTGGCGCCGTTCTTGAAGAAGTCGTACAGCTTCGCGTTGGCGGGATCCGCAGCAACCGCGGGATCCTTGAGCACCTTGAGGTAATCGGCGCTGCCCATGGCGTCCTTCATGCCCGAGGCGATCTTGTCGGCGGCCAGGCTGAAGAGCATCGAGATGAACACGGCGGTTCCCACGGCACCGCCCATGGAACGGAAGAACGCAGCGGTAGACGTGCCCACGCCCATGTCCTTCGACGGCACGGAGACCTGCATGGCCAGGGTGAGCGGCTGCATGCAGAAGCCCAGGCCCATGCCGAAGAACACGGCGATCAGGCCGGGGACCCAGAGTCCGGTGTCCACGCCGAGGGACAGTCCCATGACGATGGCAGCCGCGGTCAGGATGCCCGTGCCGAGGATCGGGAAGATCCGGAAAACGCCCGACGACGAGATGGTACGGCCCGCTGTAATGGAACCGAAGAGGATGCCCACCGTGAAGGTGATCATCATGAGGCCGGCCTCGGTGGGAGTGAGGCCCTTGACCAGCTGGAGGTACATCGGGAGCATCGCGATGGCCCCGAACATGCCGATACCAATGATGAAGTTCAGGAGGGAAGACAAGCCGAACGTGATGTTCCTGAAGAGCCGCAGGGGGATCAGCGCGTAGTCCCCGGCACGCCGCTCAACCAGCAGGAACGCGATGATGCCGATGACGCCCAGCCCGTAGCAGATCCACGAGTTGCCGGAGGTCCAGCCCCAGCTGCGGCCTTGTTCGGCCACGAGGAGCAGCGGAACGATGGCCAGCGTGATGGCTCCTGCGCCCCAGTAGTCGATCTTCTGCTTGACGTGCTTCGCGGGCAGGTGCAGGTAGAAGAACACCACGGCCAGTGCGGCCAGGCCGATGGGCAGGTTGATGAAGAAGACCCAGCGCCAGCCGTCGAAGCCAAGGATGTTGGCCGAGCCTGCGAAAGCACCGCCGACCACGGGGCCGAGGACCGAGGAAACGCCGAAGACGGACATGAAGTAGCCCTGGTACTTGGCACGATCCTTCAGGGCAACGATGTCGCCGATGATGGTCAGCGCGAGGGCCAGCAGACCGCCGGCGCCCATACCCTGGATGCCGCGGGCGATGGCCAGCTCGGTCATGGAGTGCACGGAACCGGCGTACAAGGAGCCCGCGAGGAAGATCAGGATCGCGGCCAGGTAGAGCGGACGGCGCCCGAAGATGTCGCTGAGCTTGCCGTACAGCGGGGTGGTTACCGTGGATGTGATGAGGTAGGCCGTAGTGGCCCACGCCTGCAGGGACAGGCCGTCGAGGTCGTTGGCGATGGTGTAAATGGACGTGGACACGATGGTCTGGTCCAGGGAGGACAGGAACATGCCGAGCATGAGGCCCACCATGACGGTGAGCGTCTGACGGTGTGTCAGGACCTCTCCGGCGGCCCGCACAGGCGTGGCTTTGGACATTGCTTCTCCAAGGGTGGATGAAAAGGGGACTAAGCAGGATAGTTGCTTTCAGTAACTATCCTAATGGCTCCTCTATTCCCTGTCTTACCCGATTGGAGAGAAATATGTCACCGTTCCACGAGAATCCCGTCGGGATCGCAGTAGATCAGGTTGCCGGGTTCGATGTGAACTCCATCAATCAGCAGCGCGATGTCCACTTCGCCGCGGCCCACTTTGGAGCTCTTCTTGGGGTTGCTCCCGAGGGCCTTGACGCCCAACGGCAGCCTCGCGATCGCCACGCGATCGCGGATGGCACCATTGATCACGACGCCGGACCAGCCGTTCGCGACGGCGCTCTCGGCGATCATGTCCCCCATGAGAGCCGTGCGCAGCGAGCCGTAGCCGTCCACCACCAGCACGGCGCCTTCGCCGGGGGTCGCCAGAACCGCCTTCACCAAGGCATTGTCCTCAAAGCACTTGATGGTGCGAACGGGGCCGTTGAAGTGCGAGACGCCGCCGAGGTCCTGGAACTGCAGTGATATCGACTCAACATCCTCGGCACGCTCGTCGTATAAATCTGCGGTGTTGATGGGGTTCGCTGGGCTGTTCATCGTTGATCCTCCTCGGTCCGTTGGAGTTACCCTAACGTGCGCGGACGTGCCTTGGCGCTAGGCTGAATTCACACGTCCAGACGCCAGGGGAGAACCGTCATGAGCCCGTCCGATCCGCCCGGTTCCCTGCCTGAGGGACCGGTGACGGATCCTGCCCTCGATCCTGCGCGAACACACGGCCCGACGACGGCGCTCGCCGAGCCCGTGGAGCGCGTCCGCTCGCTGTGGGTCACCGGAGTGGTGCTCGTCAATGTGGGCATCAACGCCGCTTTCTTCGGGCCCATCCAGGTGTTGCTCGGACAGCAGGCCATCCACTTTGACGAAGGACAGAAGGAAGCCATCCTTGCGCTTGTCACGGGATGCGGCGCCGCGGTATCGATGGTTGCGAATCCCCTTTTCGGAGCGTTCAGCGATCGCACTACGTCACGCCTTGGGCGACGCGTTCCGTGGGTACTCTTCGGTGCCATCCTCGGCACCGCAGCCTTGGTGGCCCTGGCGGGCGCTCCCAATGTGGCGGTCATGACCATTCTGTGGTGCCTTGTCCAGGCCGGCTGTAACGGAGCCTATGCGGCTATCACAGCTGCTATTCCGGATCGAGTACCAGTTCCTCAGCGCGGCGCGGTCGGCGGGCTCGCGGCTATGGGGCAGACCGTGGGCATTCTCGCGGGCGCGGTGATTGCTTCCGTGGTTTCCGGGAACTTTGCCCTAGGTTACATCGTGTGCGCTGCCGCGCTGCTGGCCGGGGTCGTGCTCTATCTATTCAAGAATGACGACGTGCCTCTCGTTCGGGAGGCCAGGCCACCGTTCAAACTCTGGACATTCGTCAAGGGGTTCTGGATCTCGCCCGTCAAGTACCCGGACTTCGCGTGGGCCTGGCTGACGAGGTTCCTGGTCAATGTCGGCAACCACATGGTCACGTTGTACTTGCTGTTCTTCCTCAAGGATGCCGTGCACCTCGAGGAAGCGCAGGGGATCAAGCCGGAGTTCGGCGTCCTTATCCTGACGGGCCTGTATGCCGTCATGGTGATCATCACCAGCGTGGTGGGCGGTGCCATCAGCGACCGCATGGGCAAACGCAAACCGTTGGTCATTGTCTCGTCCGTCGTCATCTCGATAGCCGCGTTGATCCTCGCGTTCGAACCCACGTGGACAGGGGCCATTGCGGGTGCCGTGGTGCTTGGCGTGGGCTTCGGTGCGTATCTGGCGGTCGACTTCGCCCTCATTACCCAAGTGCTGCCTGCGGCGTTGGACCGGGGCAGAGACCTTGGGGTCATCAACGTGGCCAACTCTTTGCCGCAAGTGATTGCGCCGGCAATTGCCTCCGTCTTCGTTGTGTTCTGGGGTGGCTACGTTTCGCTGTACGTGGCCGCAGCTGTCGTCGGTCTGCTGGGTGCCGTATTCGTTGTGAAGATCAAGGGCGTTGCGTAGCCTCCGGGAATCGGTTCTCAGGGAACTGACAACTTGCTGCCGTATCATTGTCAGGACGCGCTCGGTCTTTGGGGGGCCGCGCAATCTCCCCGAACGAAGCCCAAACCAACAGAACGCCGGAAATGTCCGAACCGAACTCCTTGGAACCGTATTCGCTGGATCTGGCCGCGGGGTTGCCCCAAATGGCGGCTGCTCCCACGACGCCGAGACAGCTATTGCGCTACGCCCGGATACTGAAGACTGCCGCCGGATTCGCCCAGCGCCAGTTCGATACTGTGAGCCTTTCCGACGTCTCCACCAGGGCCCACGTTCCGCTCGGGACGCTCTACCGATACTTTCCGTCCACGGTTCACCTGATGCTTGCCGTCTACCGGCAGCAGCTGCGGGAACTCAACGACTCCAAGCCGGCGTCTTCGAGGTGCAGCCAGCAAGAGCTCACGGGTCTCGGGATGGAGATTTTCCACATGCGGGTCATGCAACCCGCCGTCGAGCATTGCTTGTCCCGCACGTGGGATACCCGCGATGGCGACATCCCCGTGCTCTTGCGGGATATCGAAGCGCTCTCGGCCGAGATGGTGGCTGCTGCGATCGGTGACGCTGGGAGGGCCCGGATTCTGCTCCACGTCGTCAGTGGTCTGGTCCAGTCCGTCAACTGCCGCCGGATCTCACTTTTCGACGCGGAGAAGGACCTCAAGAACGCCTGCAAGTTGATTGCGGACGCGTAGCTTTTACGGGAATCAACGTAATTGGTCTAGACCACTACGACCAAAAGTATGAGTTTATGGCTGGATGTCTCTAGTCTTCCTATCAAGCCCTTGTCTACGAAGACAGGAGCCAAGCGGCTAGCAGCCCATATCCGCAGGAGCTTCACAGCACGGACCAGCCACCCTTGGTCCGGCACCGAAGCCTCTATACCTGCCCGAATTGTGCCGTGGGTTCACGGCTAGCCTGAGGAGACAACGACGTGTCCGTCGAGACCATCACCCCTGAACAGAATCTGACTGCCCTGGCGCTGAGCGAAGAGGAAATCTTCGCCGCCCACGAAGGCGGCAAGCTCTCCGTTTCCAGCACCGTGCCGCTCTTGAACAAGCGGGATCTTTCCATTGCGTACACCCCCGGCGTCGCCGAGGTGAGCCGCGCGATCCACGCCAACCCTGAGCTTGCACGGACGCACACGTGGGCCGAGCGCCTCGTGGTGGTCGTTAGCGACGGTACCGCCGTCCTGGGCCTGGGCGACATCGGACCCAGCGCCTCCCTCCCGGTCATGGAAGGGAAATCGGCGCTGTTCAAGGCCTTCGGCGATCTCGACTCCATCCCCTTGGTCCTCAACACCACCAACGTGGACGAAATCATCGAGACCCTGGTCCGCCTGCGTCCCAGCTTCGGCGCCGTCAACCTCGAAGACATCTCCGCGCCCCGCTGCTTCGAACTCGAAGAGCGCCTCATCGAAGCCCTCGACTGCCCCGTCATGCACGATGACCAGCACGGCACCGCCGTCGTGGTTCTCGCAGCATTGACGAATGCCGCAAAGGTGACCGGCCGCGAACTTGAGGGACTGAAAGTTGTGGTGTCCGGTGCGGGCGCCGCGGGCATCGCCGTCTCCGAGATCCTGCTGACCGCTGGCGTCAAGGACGTCGTCCTTCTGGATTCCAAGGGCGTGATCAACGCGGAGCGCGCGGACCTCGTGGCCGACTCGGGCAGCGTCAAGGCCCGCTTCGCCCAGCGGACCAACCCCCGCGGCCTTTCCGGAGGACCCGCAGAGGCCCTGAACGGCGCCGACGTGTTCATCGGCGTTTCCTCGTCCAAGCTGGCCGAGGAACACTTGAAGCTCATGAACCAGGATTCGATCGTGTTCGCGCTGTCCAACCCGGACCCCGAAGTCCTGCCGGAGGTCGCCGTGAAGTACGCGGCCGTCGTGGCCACTGGCCGCAGCGACTTCCCGAACCAGATCAACAACGTCCTGGCCTTCCCCGGGATTTTCCGCGGAGCCTTGGACGCCGGGGCACGTCGGATCACTCCGGCCATGAAGATCGCCGCGGCCCGCGCCATCGCCGCCCTCGCCGAGGAAGAACTCTCCGCCGATTACATCGTGCCCAGCCCGTTGGACCCCCGCGTCGCTCCTGCAGTCACGGCGGCGGTTGCCGCGGCGGCTGAATAGCGCGCGCGCAATACCCGAAGAGCCGACGACGGCGACGCTTCCGTGCTGGGAAGCGTCGCCGTCGTTTTTTTGTTCCGAAGTGCGGGATATGTGAGCGAGCGTTGGTTCCGGCAAACGCTCGCTCACCTTTGGGGCCGTTTGAACAAACGCTCGCTCACCTCTGGGGCCGTTTGAACAAACGCTCCCTCACCTTTGGGACCGTTTGAACGAACGC
>NZ_JAHHZS010000002.1 GCF_022606295.1 Arthrobacter bambusae | reverse complement strand
GTCCACGAATTTTGCCCTATACGTGAGCGCGCGTCCGTGGGAAGACAAGAAAGCGGCCGGCGGGATATCCCGCCGGCCGCTGCCTTGTTTATCTGTCAGACCGTCAATGCCGCACTACAGCGCGTTGTTTGACTGGTCGTCCCCTTCGTTCTGGAGTTTGCCCTTGCCGTGCTGGCCTTCTTTGTCATCATTCGGCACCACGGACACGGTGCCGTTTGCCGAGACGAGGACCGACACAAAGGTCGGCGAGCTGGTGCCGGCAAATGTGAGTCGACCGATGTAGGAGCCCGGTGTGAGCTTGCTCCACGCGAAGGTGAGCTTCCCGGATTTGCCGTTCTTCATCTTGATCGGGTTGGGCGTGACCGTGGCGTTGCCTTGGTTTGCGCCCAGGATCGCGGCATCAACACTGGCCTTGGTGGGCCGGTTGTTGGGGCTGGCATACAAGTTCGCGATGATCGTGTATGTTCCGGGCTCCGGGTTGTCGAGCGAGAGGGACTCACTGGCACTCGGTGTCGCTGCCGTGAACAACTGACCCGAGGGCGACAGAACATACAGATCGAAATCCGCCGTGGGATCCGAGGAGATCACCGAGAACTTCGCGAACGCCGTTCCGGCGGGAACCGTGGCGGACTTGACGAAGTTCGAGGCATCGTTCGCCACATTCACTGGACCGGGAACCAATTCCGCCGGCGAGGAGTCGGCCTTGGAGAGGCCGTCAACGGTCACGGCCGTCGGAGAGTCGGAACCGGAGACGATGTTGATGTCCGCGGATCCGCTCGCCTGCTGGGACGTGAAGGCCACGCTCTTGGAAGCCAGCACCGACTGCGGACGAACCGCGATCGGCGAGACCACCGACTTGTTGGCGCCTTCCCATTTCAACGATCCCATCGCGAAGGTACCCAGTGCCGCGCTCTTGTTCTCGAACGTCACCTTGAAGGTCTTCTTCTGGCCGACCTCATTGAAGTTCAGCACGGACGGAGTGACCTTGACGTCAACACCGGGCACATTGACCGTGGCCCGGTACAGTCCCGGAGTCAGGGCCGTGACGGTGCGGGTGACCTCGATCTTGCCCGCGAGGTTGCCCAGGGCGAACGATGGAAGGTTCATGTCGCGCGGCAAGGTAGAGCCGAGTCCCGGCATGCCGAGATCCACGCCGGTACCCTGGATGAACTTCAGGTAGTCCTCGGTTCCGGCATCGTAGACCAGCCCCGGTTCCAGCACGCTGGCAGGGTTCATCTCTCCGGCGCCGGTGGCGAAGACGTCCGTGTTCTTGGTTCCGTCGGCCAGCTTGACGTCACTCGCCGTGGTCATCATGGCCGACTTGACCGTCGCCGGTGACCAATCGGGGTTCTTCGCCATGATCAAGGCTCCGAAACCTGCGATGTGCGGGGAGGCCATGGACGTCCCGGACATGAATCCGTACTCATCGCCGTTGCTGCCGATGGGCGAAACTCCGGCCAGCACGGCAACGCCGGGAGCCGAAACGTCCGGCTTGAGCAGATCCGAATCGGTGGCGAGGAGCGGGCCGCGGGAGGAGAAGCCGGCGATCTGCGGCTGAGCCTCGAGCGGAAGCCCGGTGGTGTCGTGGTCAACCAGGGAAACAGTAATCGCGGGGTTGGCGGCGACCTTGTCCTTGATGGCCTGCGAGTCCGGCGGGTTCACGTGGACTGTGGGCACTGCGTGCTTGTCCGTGTCCAGCGACGAGGTGGTGAGGTTGACGAGGATCATGCCCACACCCCCACCGCGGAGGACCTCGGCGCTCTTGGCGACGCGGTCAACCACGCCGCGGTCACACACCACTACCTTGCCGACGATTTTCGCAGGGTCCAGGGACCCGGGCGCACAGAGCGCCGCGTTGCCGGTACCTGAGGCGGCGTTTGCGGCGAGCACGACGCCGGCCCCGCTCACCTGGTGGTTCATGATGCTGGCTCCGCGGTACTTGCTGCCGTCGGAGAATTCGACGGTTCCCTGGAGCGCCTGGGAGAACGAAGTAGCCGCAACGGTGGTCATCCAGGGTGCGCCGTGGTTGACGGTGCTGGCCTGGGGTCCCGAGTTTCCGGCAGACGCGGCCACAAAAATGCCGGCGGACGCAGCCGAGAGGAACGCCAGCGAGACCGGGTCGGTGGTGGTGTCAGTGGCACCGGAAATGGAGTAATTCAGGACGTCCACGCCGTCGGCAATAGCCTGGTCAATGGCCGCGATGGCCGCGGAACTGTAGCAGCCACCCGAATTGGGGTCGGTGTCTTCCCAGCAGACCTTGTAGATCGAGAGCTTGGCAGCTGGTGCCACGCCGCTCGTCTTGCCGAAGCTGCGGCCATCCACGAACGTTTCCACCCCGGAGTTTCCTGCCGCGGTGCTGGCCGTGTGCGTACCGTGGCTCGCGACGTCGATGGGTGAGATCTGTTCCTGGGGTGCCCGTTGGGCCGGCGGAACGGACTGCAGGAAGGCATCTGCGAAGTAGTGGGCGCTGAGGACCTTGGAATTGCACGCGGTGCCGTCGAAGGCCGCTCCAGTGTCGGTGCCCTTCTGGCACTCGCCCACAAACGTGTCTCCGTTGGCCTTCAGCATGGCGATCTTGCCGTCACTGGTGCGGTACGGGACGCCTACCTGGGGGTTTCCGACCAACGGCTGGACGGGATCGCCGGCGAAGAACTTGCTTGTGGGCGTGTAGCCGGTGTCGATGACGCCCACCACAGTGCCCTTTCCGGCCTGGTCCTGGCCGCCGAACTGGGTGTTCCAGAGCCCGTTCGGACCGCTGAGGTTGAGGAAATCGGTGGTGGAGTAGTCAGGAGCTGACTGGGTGTCCGGGGCCACGAGGAGAACTTCGGGGTTCTTCGCGAGATTGACGGCCTGGTTCGCGGTCAGGGTGGCGCTGAAGCCGTTGATAGCTGTGGTGTAGTCGCGGTTGATGCTCACGCTCTGCTGCTTGGCCACGTCCTGCTGCTTCTGCTGCAAGTGGGCCTGGTACTGCTTCACTTCGGCCTTGCTTACATCCAGTTTCTTTCCCGCTTGCGGCTTGGTGGGCACATAGCCGGGCGTTCCGCCGTCGTACGTGGCCGCTGGCTTCTCTGCCAGCACCACTACGTAGCGTCCATCATGATAAGACTTGGGGTCGACATTCCGGGCAACCCCCGCACCCGTTGATCCGAAGACCGTTGAACCGGAAGCGGGCGCAGCTTGAGCGGGTGTCAAAGCCACCGAGGAGAGCAGAACCGGTAATCCGACGGCTAGTGCCGCAGCTTTTCGAAGCCCCCCGCTTCCAATGAAGCTCTTTCCTTGTGAATTCACGAGTGATTGCACCTTTCCGGGCGATCGTGGCGGTCATGTCAAGATCAATCAACTACGGACGGACACTGATTGACAGTTCTTGTAATCAGGTAAAGCCCAGCCGATTCATAGAGTACAGAGCGATAGCTGAATATTACATAGGACACATTTCACGTTTTTTGTCATGTCATTCGGCATCAGAATACATCCGCACGCAGGAGCGGGCACGCCCCCTTCGGGAGGGACGTGCCCGCTGTGCGGATATTCAGATATTAAGACGAAGGCGGACTGAAAAGAGCCTTAAGCGTGTTGGTACGTCAAGCAATCAGCCGCTTCGGCGCCGGGGCCGGTCCGGGCATTGCGGGCTTCGCACATGCAATTCCAAGCACCTCCCGAATACGCGCCTTCAACCCGGCTGATTAGCGCATTTGCGCGCGCCCTATTGCGCTCCACCGGGCCTCAGCGCGCAAGCCGCCCTAAGAATGGGTCCCCCTCAACGCATCGCTGATTTTGGCCCTTGCCGAGGCATCCGGCGGGACGGAAATGCGGTTTTCCCGGGCAGCCCGGTCTGCCATGATCCTTTGGAAAACCATCCTCCCCAGGCCGGCAAAAACAGCGGCAAGGACCACGGGCAAAACCATCGACTTAGCGTTCTCGGCCATGCCGCAATCCTAGTGACGCAAACCACCCCCGGCCAGAGCCGCCGTCGGGCAGTGAAAACGCCCGACTACGGCGGGCTGCCGCCGCGGATTGGCGCGTACCTTTTGCCTGGTTGCCACCTCTTCACCGATCTCCCGCAAATAGGGTATGTAGCGATGTGGCCGGTAGAATGGGCATGCAAGCTCGCGGAGCGCGCCCCTTATTCCGTAAGACACTGCCCCTGACATTGTTGCCGAACACTGTTTGGGCGCAGTCCCGGCGTGAGACGGCACCACTCCGCGGCAGCCTTTAACCAAGGTTTAACCAACGCTCACGCACAGGAGTTACCGGATGCCCCGGATCGTCGTCGACGTCATGCCCAAGCCCGAGATTCTGGACCCTCAGGGGAAGGCCATCGTGGGCGCACTGCCCCGCCTCGGCTTCACCAGCTTTAGCGCAGTCCGCCAGGGCAAGCGCTTCGAACTGACCGTCGATGGCGAGGTGACCGATGCCATCCTCGCCCAGGCCCGCGAGGCAGCCGAGACCCTGCTGTCCAACCCGGTGATCGAAGACGTCGTCAACGTCGAGGTCGTCGAGGCCTGACATGACTGAACTTCCTTTGATCGGCGGAGCCCCTGTGGCCGTCGAACCCCGTTTGGTCGGGGCCAAGATCGGCGTCGTCACCTTCCCCGGCACCCTTGACGACCGCGACGCCGCCCGTGCGGTCCGTCTCGCAGGCGGCACCGCCGTCGCGCTGTGGCATGCCGACACGCACCTGGCCGACGTGGACGCCGTCGTCATCCCTGGCGGTTTCTCCTACGGCGACTACCTGCGCGCCGGCGCGATTTCGCGCTTCGCTCCGCTGATGTCCCGCATCATCGACGCTGCCAACAGCGACGCCAAGCTGCCTGTCCTGGGTATTTGCAACGGTTTCCAGATCCTGACCGAGTCGCACCTGCTCCCGGGTTCCATGATCAAGAACGACCACTTGAAGTTCTTGTGCCGCGACCAGGTGCTGCGCGTGGAGAACAACAACACCCTGTGGACCTCGGACTATGAGGCCGGCGAGGAAATCACGGTTCCGCTGAAGAACCAGGATGGCCAGTACATCGCTGACGACAAGACCCTGGACGCCCTCGAGGCCGAAGGCCGCGTCGTGTTCCGCTATGTCGGCTGGAACCCGAACGGTTCACGCCGCGACATCGCCGGCATCAGCAACGCCGCCGGCAACGTGGTGGGCCTCATGCCGCACCCGGAGCACGCGGTGGAACCCGGATTCGGTCCGGAATCCAATGCCGGCACGGATGGCTTGGGCTTCTTCACGTCCGTCCTGAACAAGATCGTGGGAGGCGCACAGTGACTACCTCAGCTGAAACCGTCGGCAAGAAGTTCAACATCGACACAGTCGAGAACGCGGCCAAGACGCCGGACACCGAGCTTCCCTGGGCCGAGCTCGGCCTGAAGCAAAACGAGTTCGACGAGGTCGTCAAGGTCCTGGGCCGTCGCCCCACCGGCGCCGAACTCGCGATGTACTCCGTCATGTGGAGCGAGCACTGCTCGTACAAATCCTCGAAGAACCACCTGCGCCAGTTCGGCGAAAAGGTGACCGAGGAGATGAAGAAGGACATGCTCGTGGGCATCGGCGAAAACGCCGGCGTCACCAATCTGGGCGACGGCTGGGCCGTGACGTTCAAGATCGAGTCCCACAACTCGCCGTCGTTCGTGGAGCCCTACCAGGGCGCCGCAACCGGCATCGGCGGCATTGTCCGCGACATCATATCCATGGGCGCCCGCCCGGTTGCCGTGATGGATCCGCTGCGTTTCGGCGCCATCGACCACCCGGACACCGCCCGTGTCATGCATGGTGCCGTTGCCGGCATCGGCGGCTACGGCAACTCGCTTGGCCTGCCGAACATCGGCGGCGAAATGGTGTTCGACTCCGTGTACCAGGGCAACCCGCTGGTCAATGCGCTGGCAGTCGGCGTCATGCGTCACGAAGACATCCGCCTGGCCAACGCCTCCGGCAAGGGCAACAAGGTGGTCCTGTTCGGTGCGCGCACCGGCGGCGACGGCATTGGCGGCGCCTCGGTGCTGGCCTCGGAGTCCTTCGACGACACCAAGCCTTCCAAGCGCCCGGCCGTCCAGGTAGGCGACCCTTTCGCTGAAAAGGTGCTCATCGAGTGCTGCCTGGAGCTCTTCAAGGGCTCGCTGGTTGAGGGTATCCAGGACCTCGGCGCGGCCGGTATCTCCTGCGCCACGTCCGAGCTCGCTTCCAACGGCGACGGCGGCATGCAGGTTGAGCTGACCTCGGTGCTGCTCCGCGACCCCACCCTGACCCCGGGCGAAATCCTGATGTCCGAGTCGCAGGAACGCATGATGGCCGTTGTCACGCCCGAGAACATCGCCGCGTTCGAAGCGGTCATGGACAAGTGGGCTGTGGAGTACTCCTGGTTGGGCGAGGTGACCGACACCGGACGCCTCATCATTACGTGGGAAGGCGAAGTCATTGTCGACGTCGACCCGCGCACCGTTGCCCACGACGGTCCGGTCTATGACCGCCCGTTTGCCCGCCCTTCTTGGCAGGATTCCGTGCAGGCCGATACCTTCACGGGCTCCGTGCAGGACGCCGGCCGCCCCTCTACCTCCGGGGAACTGGCTGCGGCCGTCACCGAGCTCATTGCTTCGCCGAATATGTGCAGCAAGGCCTGGATCACCAAGCAGTACGACCGCTACGTCGGCGGCAACACCGCCATGGCGTTCCCGGACGACGCCGGAGTGGTCCGCGTGGACGAGGAAACCGGCCTTGGCGTGGCCCTGGCCACCGACGCCAACGGCCGCTACACCTACCTCGACCCGTACCACGGTGCACAGCTGGCACTAGCCGAGGCGTACCGCAACGTCGCCACTTCCGGCGCCGTACCGATGGCCGTCAGCGACTGCCTGAACTTCGGTTCCCCTGAGGATCCGGACGTCATGTGGCAGCTGGCCGAGTCCATCCGTGGCCTGTCCGACGCGTGCATGGAGCTGGGCGTCCCGGTCACCGGCGGCAACGTCTCGCTCTACAACCAGACCGGTACCGTGCCCATCCACCCCTCCCCCGTGGTTGCAGTGCTGGGCAAGCTCGACGACGTCGCCCGCCGCACGCCGTCAGGTTGGAAGGAAGACGGCCAGGCCATCTACCTGCTGGGCACCACGGCCGCGGAACTGGACGGTTCGGAATGGTCCAACCTGCGCGGACACCTCGGCGGCTTGCCGCCTAAGGTTGACCTTTCCATCGAGCGCCAGCTCGGCGAGATCCTCATCAACGCTTCGCGCGACGGCATGATCGACGCCGCGCACGACCTCTCCGAGGGTGGCCTTGCCGCGGCGCTGGTGGAGTCCGCGTTGCGCTACGGCGTCGGCGCCCGGATTGCGCTGGACGAACTCATGGAGCGCGACGGCGTGGACCTGTTCACCGCGTTGTTCTCCGAGTCCCAAGGCCGGGCCATCGTGTCCGTTCCCCGCTCCGAGGAAATCCGTTTCAAGGACATGTGCACCGCCCGCGGCTTCGCCCACCTCCGGATCGGCGTCGTCGACGCTGCCGGCGGCAAGCTGGAGATCAACGGCGTGGACGAGCTCTCCTTGGACGCTCTCAACGAAGCCCACGAGGCCACGCTGCCGAAGTACTTCGGCTAACGCCCCGGCCTCACCTTCGATTGCTCCGTAACTGCCGTTTTGACCATTCAGAACGGCAGTTACGTGGGGCCACGCCGGCGAGGGCCCCGGCCTGAGCTCGCGAAGACTGGGAGCCGGTGGGGAGCAATCGTTTTTAAGAGCGGGTTGGACGCCAACCGGCTTGGATCAGTGCGGTCCGGATCTTCGCCACCGCCGGCTTGGCATCGTTCACCATGTGGCGCTTTGAGATCCGGACTTCGGTCCAGCCCAAAACCTCATACCGTTCCGAGCGGCTAATGTCCCGCACCACTTGTGCTTCGTTGCCGTGGCCCTCGCCTTCGTATTCGATGCCGATCCTGTACTTCTTGTAGGACAAGTCAGGCTGCAGGAACCTCCCGCCGTCCCTGGCGTCAACCGGCACGTTGAGTTCGGGTTCCGGTAATCCTGCTCGCGCGATGGCCAGCCGGAGCAATGATTCCTGCGGGGAATCGGAGCCCACACGGATCAGCTGGATGGCCTCCTTGGCTTTGCGCAGGCCGCGCTTGCCCTTGTGGCGATCAATCATCCGCTGAAGATCTTCGAGGGTGCACAACGGCGTGTCTCTTCCTTCGAATTCACCCCGCGGGCTCCGCACACAGCTGTCCCCCATGACCACCAATTCGTCCACGGTCAGCATCTCGGCCATGTCCAGCCAAGTGCGCTCCACGGTGGTG
The DNA here is from genome assembly GCF_022606295.1 of Arthrobacter bambusae. Taxonomy (GTDB): domain Bacteria; phylum Actinomycetota; class Actinomycetes; order Actinomycetales; family Micrococcaceae; genus Arthrobacter; species Arthrobacter bambusae_A. The sequence continues at coordinate 240,149 of NZ_JAHHZS010000002.1, read as the reverse complement.
ACAGCGACGCCGTCAACCATAGTGACCTCGTCCTCATAGAGCTTCATGCGGTGGCCGACGATGTGTGGACGGTTGAGGTGTGCTGCACCCTCCGGTCTAATCACGTGGAACATCTGTGTTGGCTCCTTCTGGCGACGCCGCGGCAGCTCAAGAAGCTCTGCCGCCGTGAGGTGGGATGCGGCGCATCGCTCATTGACCTCGACGAAAGGGCGTACGCGGACGCACAAGGGGAGTTCCGCCGTCGGGCGCTCCGAACGGATCCCCTTGCCGAGCCTGTTCAGGGACCCGTGCCGCAGACGCCTGGTACTGACACCCTCCCGGGCCGCCTCGGCGATAGTGAACGGCCGTGCCTCAAGGCTCACGGGGAGGCGACGCGGGGTTTTCATGGCCCCATCAGAACAGAAAAGAGTCCAGCCCCGCAGAAGTTATCCACAGCCTCCATCGATTGCTCCGGAACGGTCGTTTTGGGCCTTCAAAACGACCGTTGCTCAGCAATCGATGCAAAAGGAGTCAGTCTTCGCTGTGGAGGTCCCGGCGTCGGGCGCTGAGGAGTTCCAGTTCGGGGCGCGCGGCGACGAAGCGCTCGACGGCGTCGAGCACCTCCACGAGATGAGCCCGGTCTGCTGCCACGGCGCCTGCGCCGATGAGGGCACGGCGATGCTGGTCCAAGTGCCCGGTCTCCGCGGCGGAGACTTCGAATCTCCTTTTCAGCTCGGCGATCACCGGGCGCACGAGGGAACGTTTCTCCTTCAGGCTGTGTACCTCGCCGAGGAGGATGTCGAACTCGATCCACGCGATCCACATGCGCCCATCGTATCCAGTAGTCGCGCTCCCTCCCGCTTCGGAGCCCACGGTGGCAAGATAAGGGCAGACCAAAGGAGCTCCATGGGCACGGACGATCACACGAACAAAGCCGGCAACGCAGTATCCCGGGGCGCAGATTCGGTGGGCGACGCCGTAGACGACGCCAAGGATTCACGGACGGTCCGGGTAGTGGCGCGGGCCGGATTCGTGGCCCTAGGGCTGATACACCTCCTGATCGGAATCATCGCGTTGGGTATCGCGCTCGGCTCATCCGGCCAAGCCGACCAAAGCGGAGCTGTCGGCCAGATGGCCGGAACGCCCGGTGGCATCGTCCTTTTGTGGGCGGGACTAGTGGCCTGCGGTGTCCTCGCGCTCTATATGGCGAGCGACGCCGTGATGGGGTGGAGCGGGGGTGGCAGTTCGAAGCCGTGGATGAATCGGCTCAAGGCAGCCGGGCAGGCCATCGTCTTCGCTGTGGCCGCGGTGACCTTCGGCAGTTTTGCGCTCAGCCATCCAAGCAGCAGCAGCGAGAAATCCCGCTCGACCAGTGCGGACCTCATGTCCAGCACTCCCGGTACTGTCCTCCTGGTGATCATCGGGGTGGCATTGCTGGCAGCCGCGGGCACCTACGTCTTCCTGGGGATCACCCGCAAGTACGAAAAGAACCTGAGGGGGAAACCGTCGGGACTTCTGGGAGACGCGTTCACGGTGCTGGGCGTGGTGGGCTATTGCGCGAAAGGGGTGGCGCTCGGCGCCGTCGGATTGCTCATCCTGATCGCCACGGCCGCGCACGACCCCTCTCAACAGGGCGGCCTCGATTCGGCCCTCAAGGCCTTCCTGAAGCAACCCTTCGGCGCATGGGTGCTGGTGTTCGTGAGCCTCGGACTCATGGCTTACGGGATCTTCTCTTTGTTCCGCTCCCGTTACCAGCGGATCTGACGGCGGCCTCACCTTCGAGTGATGGACAGAAGCGCCCGACGGCGGCCCTCACCTATGGTGGGAACCGCCGCCGGGCGCTTATTTAGCCGGGTTGTGCTACTTGGAGGTGCCTTGAGAGACCGAACCCTGCAGCTGGCGCTGGAAGATGATGTAGACGATCAGCACCGGAACCACCGTGACCGTGACAGCCGCGAACAAGGCGCCGAAGTCCACGGCATAACCCATCTGGCCGGCGAAGGCAGCCAGTCCCTGGGACAGCACGCGCGGCCCGGCAGCGTTGATCGCCACCGGAATCAGGAACTGGTTCCACAGGCCCAGGAAGTTGAAGATGGCCACGGAAGCGAGTCCTGGCTTTGCCATCGGCAGCATGACCTGGAAGAACGTCCGCCACTCGCCTGCTCCGTCCAAGGCGGCCGCCTCCGTGATTTCGTGGGGAAGCGACTTGAAGAAGGAGAAAAGGAAGAACACCGTGAACGGCAGCGCGAAGCCGACATACACCAGGATGAGGCCCGGCAAAGTGTTCAACAAACCGATGTTCCGCATGACGAAGAACAACGGCACCATGGCGAGGAAGATCGGGAAGGTGAGCCCTGCCAGCATGAGGTAGTAGATCGCTTTGCTACCGAAAAAGACATAGCGTCCCAGGACATAGGCGCACATGGCGCCGAGCACCATGACGATCACCAAAGCGGACCCTACGACAATGACGGAGTTGAGGAAGTAGCTCCCGATGCCGGCCTCGGTCCAAGCACGGACGTAGTTGTCGAAACGCCACTGCGAGGGCAGGGCAAACGGCGAGGCGAAGATCTCGCTCGATGTCTTGAAGGAAGACATGAAAGTCCACAGCAGTGGCAGGATCACAATGAGGGACCAGATGCTGAGGGCCGTGTGCGAAACGGCGCCCACCACCCTGTCTCCGGTGGTCAGGGCCGGCTTGCGGGGGTTGAAGTGCAAGGACTTCATGTCCTGGCTGGCAATTTTTGTCGTCATCAGAGGGACACATCCTTGTCGCCACCAGTGAGCCTGTTAACCAGGAACACGAGGCCGGAGAAGATCAGGGTGGCTACGGCGAGCACGACGCCCATGGCGCTGGCCAAGCCGAACTGGCCCTTGGTGAATGCGGTGAAGAAGAGCTGCTGGGACATCACCAAGGTGGAGTTGTCCGGTCCGCCGCCGGAGTTCAGGGCCGCCATGTAGACGAAGGCGTCCAGCGCCAGGATTCCCATATAGATGTAGGCGGTCTGTATGTTGTCCCGGATCAGCGGGATGGTGATGGACACGGCAGTGCGGAAACGCCCGGCCCCGTCAATCCTGGCCGCTTCAAACAGCTCGGCAGGTATGCCCTTGATGCCCGCGACGAACAGGACCATGTAGAAGCCGATGAAGCCCCATACGATCACGAACATCGTGGCGATCATGGCGGTGCTCTTGTCGCCGAGCCAGGCGTAGGACTTGAACTGGTCCATGCCCAGGGATGTGAGGATGCCGTTCAGGAGGCCTCCCGAAGGATCATAGATTTGACCCCACATGATGCCGATGGCGATGGCCGGGATCGTGTAGGGGAAGAAGGACACCACGCGGTAGAAGCTGGAGTTGCGCAAGCCTTTGATCTGGCCCTTGCTGCTGCCCCCCACGGTCACCAAGGTTGCCAGCACAAGGCTGAGGATGATGGTGATGATGGGCAGGAAGATGACCAACAGGATGTTGTTCCCCATGGCCTTCATGAAGACGTCATCCGCAAAGAGCTTTTGGTAGTTCTGAAGGCCGATGAAGTTTTGCTTGGGTGAGAACCCCGACCAGTCGGTCAGCGAGTAGCCGAAGGCCTGGATGAATGGCCAGATCACAAAGATGATGTAGATGGCCAGTGGTACTCCGAGGAAGACCACAAAGAAGCTGATCTTGTCGAACGTCAAGGGCTTGCGCCGCCTCTTGTTGGCGGGTGGTGCGGTTTCCGGAACGACGACGGCGGACGCGCCGTCGCCGACCCGGAGTGTTTTAGCTTTCACTGAAGTCACTTCACTTCAATCTTCGTGACCGAGCTGTCGTTGCGGACCTTGTCGGTAATTTTCTGCAGGTCCGACGTCAGGGTGGCGACGTCGGACTTTCCATCGAGGAACGTGTTCCACACAACCAGTTGGTCTTTGTTCATCCCGTAGAGGTCAACGAAGTTCCACGTGAAGATGTTCGATCCCGCATCGCTGAGCAGCTTGGTCTGGGAAACCAGGGCGGTGGAACCGAAGCCATCGGCGGGAACGGTGTCCTTGACGATGGTGGGGGCCAGCTTTGTCTTGGCAAAGTTGGTGGCAGCATCCTTGGACAGCATGACACGCAGCAGTTCCTTGCCGCCGGCCACATTTTTACCTTGGGACGGAACCACGAACGGCTCGCCGGAAGCGCTGTGCATTGCCGCATAAGGAAGCTTGGATCCCGAAGTCACGGTGGGAACAGGAACGCCAGTCATCTTGAAGCCGGACTTCGTTTGGTCCTTCATCTCGTTTTCTATCCACGAGCCGGACGGGTAGAACACGGCTTCCTGGGCGTTGCTCCACTGCGCCTGCGCCGCGGTGAACTGCGTACCCGAGCCACCCGGTTTGAAGTGGCCGGCCTTGACGATCTTGCCCAAGGCCGTGAAGACGCTTTGGATGGCCGGGTGGGACCACGCGTCCGCTTTCAGGTTTTCAAGGCCAAGGCGAACGTCATCGCCGCCTTCCTTGATGGCGGAAGCGATCGCCATTTCCTGGTAATAGGTGGCCGCTTCCTTGCCCCAGACGAACAGGTACTTGCCTTTGGCCTTGGCCTGCTCGCCGAGCGCGTACATCTCATCCCACGTCTTCGGCACGGTCCAGCCGTTGTCCTTGAGGAATGAATCCGAGTACCACATGGCGTATACCGTCAGCACGTAGTTCAGGGCCGCCAGCTTGCCATTGAAAGTGCCCGGGGCGAGTACTCCGGCGTACAGGGTGTCCTTGATGACCTTGCCTTCGAGGTTCTTGGACTCGACCACGCTCGTGAGATCTTCGAGCTGGGCGAGGATGGTGCTGAAGCCGATCGCCTTGGCGCCGGAGTTGTCGATCAGGTCCGGAGGGTTGCCGCCAACGAATCGCGGCTGCAGTTCCTGCGCGATGTCGGTGGACGGGGAAATCTTGGCGGTGGAACCCGAATGTGCGTTCTCGAAGCTCTTGCCAGCGAATTCGACGTAGTCGATTCCATAGCCGCCCTTGAAGATCACGGCGTCAACGGTGGACTTGTCTGCCATCCCGAACGGATTGGTATCTGACACGGTCCCCGTGGGACCGGTGGTTCCTCCTCCGCCACCGGCTGCGCAGGAGGCCATCGAGCCGGCCAACGGCACAAGCACGGCCGCGGCAAGCGCGCCGCGGAGGAAACCGCGGCGTGCAAAGGACTGCTGCTGAACGTTCATCCTAAAACCCTCCAGAGACTCGTAGTACCGAAACCTGACGGCGCCTCGGCCGGCAGTCGATCGGTCCGGGCACCGCCGCTGCGACGCGCCCTTCGTGTGACATACTTCACCACGAGTGATTGAAAAGCAATATTTGAGGGCAGTTTCAATCAACTTTTGTCAAAATGTGATCTGACAATCGTGCCGCCCAAGAAGGGTCATTTGGGTGTTCTAGCCCCGCAAATTCAAGGATTTTGCGCATTGGGCGACGGCCTCGCGCGCCCATTGCCGCTGTTGCTCTGTTCCTACCCGCTCAGCCCACTGTTCGGCCAGCTGGAACTCGACCATCGCCTCGGTGCGCCGCCCGTCGTCGTACATCGCCCAACCGAGGTTGTTGTGCAAAGAAACCATCCACCGTTTGGTGCGGGAATCCTCGACGGCGGAGGCGTACTCAAGCGCGCTGCGCGTCCATGATTCCTGGTGGCCGGAGTCCGCAATGGCCAGCATGTGAAGCGCGTCCACGGCGAGGAAATCTTCGCCCAGGAGGTCTCCCATCTCGGCGGCTTGCTCAAATAGCGGAACGGCCATGGCAGGGTGGCCCGCCGAGTTGAGCAGGCGGCCGCGCTCAAGGAGAATCCGCACCGCGACGGTCGGTTCCTCTTCGGCGTCGATCCCGTCCAGGAGCGCATCCGCCTCCTCGAAGCGGCCCTGCAGTCCGATGGCCCGGCCCAATTGGGTGGCGAGCTCGGCCTGTTCAAAGGCATCGTAGGCGGGGTCGGTCATGGCTTCGCGGAAGCGGGCTTCCGACAGCGCAGGGTCCTCAAAATTCCACAGTTCATCGAGGGTCTTTTGTTCCAGCATCTGGCTCCTCCTGATTGCTTCGAGGCGATGGAAGGTGCGGTCCACTCACAATCTAGCCGAGCGGCAGACGGGGTCCGCGTGTCAGTCCCTGGCGAGCCGGGCCCAGCCCAATTGCGCCTGCTGCTTCCGGCTCAGTGAGGAAACCACCAGGTCATAGGAGTCCTCCACCATGTCCCGGACCATCGAGTCGGGCAGGGCGCCGTCCAGTCGCACACCATTCCAGTGCGTCTTGTTCATGTGCCAGGCGCCGGTGATTTCCGGATGGGCGGAGCGAAGTTGAGCGGCCAAGGCGGGATCGCATTTGAGGCTCACTGCCAAGTTCTGCTCGTCCAACGCAGAGGCGGCGAACATCTTGCCTTCCTGCTTGGAACCGCCGGACACGGCTGACCTGACCTTGAAGACCGACGTTTCAGGGCCGAACGGGAAGTCTTCGTAGGTCCCGGGGAAGCTCAGGCAGATTTGGCGGAGTGTGGCAGCGTCCATGTAGCGACACTAGCGGAATGCGAGGACGAGCGGACCGGCCGCCTCACGCAACGCCCAGGAAGTCCTCGAGGAGCACCACTTCCAGGCCAGCCGCCACTTGCGCGGAGCGGAAAGCCTCGAAGTCCGCCGCGAACTCGGGACGGAAGTGCATCAGGACGATATCCCCTGGCCGGAGGGAATTGCCGTACTGGTAGTCCATACGGCCGGCATTGGCCTTGGCCTCCCACGTAACGATCGCCTTCAACCCGGCTGCGGCCACGGCCTGCCGCATGACCGCCGAATAGGCGCCTCCGGGAGGCCTGAACAGGGTGGGCTTGCGGCCGTACTGCTGGACCGCGAAATCCTGCATTCCTGCAATGTCCTCAAGCTGCCGCTGGTAGCCCCATTGCGTTGTCATATTGACGTTGTGGCTAACCGTGTGGTTTTCAACCAGGCTCCCCTGGTCCATGAACGCCTTGAAGAATGCGGGGTTGTCCCGGACGGTGTTGCTCGTCAGGAACAGCGTGGCCGGGTAGCCGCTCTCCTTGAGGAGCCGGACGCTTTCCGGCGATTTGACTACCCCGTCGTCGATCGTGAGGAACACCACGGGATGTTTGGTGGGGATCTTGGTGATCACCGGAGCCAGTCCGCCTTGGATGGGCGGCAACGTGAAGTCAGGGACGAAAGGGTTCCGGAGCCGACCCGGACCGGCAGGACTTGGCGTGGGACTCATCGCCGGGCTTGAGGACAACGACGGCGGGGGGACCGCCGTGCCAGGGGCCGCCGTCGGGCCTTCTGCGGACGGACTTCCGGGGGCAGCGCATGCCCCGAGACCGGCCACGAGGGAAGCCCCGAGGAAACCGAGCGCGGTGCGTCGGCTCGCGGTGGAGGGGTAGTCGTCACACATGGCGATTTCCTGGTCTCGAAAGGGGGATGGCCCCCGAAACATACCAGCGGACGGTTAACGGAAAGTGACGCCGTTGGCTGAGGCTAGATGCCGCTCCGCCAGCCCACCTGCGCCGGGCAGGCATTCATGACGACGTCCAAGCCGGCAGCTTTGGCCCGCTCCGCTGCATCCTCGTCAATTACTCCGAGCTGGAGCCACACGGCTTTCGCCCCCACGGCAATCGCTTCGTCCACTACCGCGCCAACGCGCGAGGAGTTCACAAAGCAGTCGACCACGTCGATGGGCTGCTTCTCGAGGGGCACGTCGGCGAGGAACTTGTAGCCGGTCTCGCCATGGACGTCTTCGCCCTTCTGGTTGATCGGGATGATCTCCATGCCAATCGTGTCGCGAACGTAGAGAGCCACTTCGAAGGCCGAGCGCCACTCATTCGTGCTGAGTCCCACGATGGCCCAGCGGCCCTTTGTTCGCATCAGCCGGTCAATGACTGCCGGATCGTTGACGTGTGTCATAGCTCCAGCCTACTAGCGGGACAGGAGTCCGAGCAGCCAGCGCAACGAAGTCCCGGCAGGCTTCACGGACACGTCATCCTGGGCATTCTCAACTGCTTGCTGCACCCCGTTTTGGAGGTCCTTCGCTGTGGGAGCGGAGGGGATGGCGGTTTTGGGTTGCGGAAGGATTCCCTGCGGGTCGTTCTTGGGTCCGCCGTGCTTCGGCGCTTCCGACTGCTCCTGGCTTGTTTGGCTTGCCGGCGCCGGAACGGCCACCGGCGCTACCGGCTGGTGCGCCGCTTCCTCGGTGCTGGCCGGGGCGGGCGCCACGGGATCAGCCGATGGGCCTGCCACAGGGGGCGCTGACCGCGGCAGGTCAACGGGAGCCGGGTTCGTCATGACCTTCGGGGAATCCTGGGCGGGGGCTGGAGGTACTAGCGACGGCGGTGCAGTGGTCCAAGCGGGTGCCCAGCCGGAGATCAGAGTCTGCATGAATTCGGGGGTCCCCTTGCTGAATCCGCCGCTCGCGGCCGCAACGCCACCAACACCCAGTCCCATGGCGGTCAGGACGGCGGCACCAATGACGGCGGGGCGATGCTTGCTTAATTGACGACGCTTGGCGAGCTCGTCGAGGGGAAGGGCGTTTGCCGAGTCACGGGCGGTCGTGGCGGAGCCGTCACCCGGCGTCGAGCCAGCCAACAATGCCGCGAGTGCCGGACCGGGAGCCGGCGCGGGCATTGACGCAAACGATTCCAGCGCCTTCAAGGAATCCGCGAGTTCCGGGGCGTCCGCGAGGTCGGCCTCAAGCATGAGCTCGAGGATGACCGCGTCGCGGTCAATGTCCTTGCAATCCCAACGCATCATGGTGCCACGTATTCCTTTACTACCGAGTGCTCGCGGAGTGCATTCAATGCCCGGCGCTGCAGCTGCTTGACTGCGCCTTGGCTTTTCCCCATGATTTCGGCTGCTTGGTCCACGGTCAGACCGGCAACGATACGGAGCGCCAGGACTTCCCGCTGATCTTCCCGAAGAACGTCCAGCAGCGCCATGACTTCCCCGGGCGCCACGCGGTTCATCGCTTCGGCTTCCGCCGAACTCGACTGGCGCGTGTCACGTTCAGGTTCGAACTCGTGATGTTCCGGCGCCCTGCTTTGCCGGCGATGGTCGTCCACCATCCGGGCATGGGCCACCGAGAACACGAACGTCCGCAGACCGCCGACGCCGCCCGTGATCGTCTCGACGCGCGGCAGGACGGCAAGAAAAACGTCCTGTGTGACAGCTTCGGGATCCGAGACGCCTTTCGCCGTCAGGTAGCCGAGCACCTGGCCGGCAAAGGCCTGGTAGACGGCGCTGAACAGTTCAGCTTCCTGGCCGCGAAGGGCCAGCAATGCTGCATCGGTCAAGGCGTCGGTCACTGAAGCGTGGCTTTCGTTGGGGAGCGAATGTCCGGATCCACGAGAGATCCTCGGTGCCGCCCATGCGCGGCAGGGCCGGGCAACCTCACCTAGCTTAACCGTTGCTCCCGCTACGCCCAAGGACCAACTTTCGGTTCCGGGGGCGTGCCTCTCCCGGACTTTCTGCACATCCACGAAACCCCTTCAGACATGAAAAGGGCCGAGCTGAAACATGATGGGGGACAAATTTCAGCTCGGCCTTTCAAAGAGGTAATCGTCGGGGCACCTCAAAGGGTTACGCGGATTCCAAAAGTTTTTTCGCACCTGTTTTCGGGGCGTCCGGCCCCTGACGCACGACGGCGGGCCGCCCCCGAAAGGGCCGCCCGCCGTCGTCGTAATTCGGCTTTGGTGACTAGTCCTCGATGAGGTCGTGCACCACGATCGTCTGGTCCCGGTCCGGGCCGACGCCGATCGCGGAGAAACGCGTGCCCGAGAGCTTCTCAAGGGCCAGCACGTAGCGGCGGGCGTTCTCGGGGAGGTCTTCGAGCGTCTTGGCGCCGGTGATGTCCTCGGTCCAGCCGTCGAAGTACTCGAAGATCGGCACTGCGTGGTGGAACTCGGTCTGGGTCATGGGCATTTCGTCGTGGCGGACGCCGTCGACGTCGTAGGCCACGCAGACCGGGATCTGTTCGATGCCGGTGAGGACGTCCAGCTTGGTGACGAAGTAGTCCGTGAAGCCATTGACGCGGGACGCGTGGCGGGCCAGGACGGCGTCGTACCAACCGCAGCGACGCGGGCGGCCGGTGTTGACACCGAACTCGCCGCCTGTTTTCTGCAGGTACATGCCCATCTCGTCGAAGAGTTCCGTGGGGAACGGGCCGGCGCCGACGCGGGTGGTGTAGGCCTTGATGATGCCGATGGAACGCGAGATGCGGGTGGGTCCGATGCCCGAGCCAACGGACGCGCCGCCGGCGGTCGGGTTGGACGACGTCACGAACGGGTAGGTGCCATGGTCGACGTCGAGGAACGTGGCCTGGCCGCCTTCCATGAGGACCACCTTGCCTTCGTCCAGTGCGTTGTTGAGGACAAGTGTGCTGTCAATGACCAGCGGCCGCAGGCGTTCGGCGTAGGACAGGAAATACTCCACGATCTCGTCCACCACCACGTTGCGGCGATTGTAGACCTTGACCAGGAGCTCGTTCTTTTGGCGCAGCGAGCCTTCCACCTTCTGGCGGAGGATCGATTCGTCGAAGACATCCTGGACGCGGATACCCAGGCGGGCCACCTTGTCCATGTAGGCCGGGCCAATGCCCCGGCCGGTGGTGCCGATGGCGCGGCTGCCGAGGAAGCGCTCCGTGACCTTGTCCAACACCTGGTGGTACGGCGCAACGAGGTGGGCATTGGCTGAGACGCGCAAACGGGACGTGTCGGCGCCGCGGGCTTCCAGGCCGTCGATCTCCTGGAACAGCGCCTCAAGGTTCACCACGCAGCCGTTGCCGATGATCGGAATCGCGTTGGGGCTCAGAATGCCGGCAGGAAGGAGCTTGAGCTCATACTTCTCACCGCCCACCACAACGGTGTGCCCGGCGTTGTTGCCGCCGTTGGGCTTGACCACGTAGTCAACGCGGCCACCGAGCAGGTCGGTTGCTTTGCCTTTGCCTTCGTCGCCCCACTGGGCTCCGACGATCACGATAGCTGGCATGGGATCCTCCCCCATTCTTTCGGGCCGGTCCTGGCGGGATCACCAAGGCTCAGCGCCGTACATGAGAACGCCCCGAATCTTTCGGCCCTGCCCGAGGACTTCCGCAAAAGTTCACCGGCGAGATCAGCAAGAGTTCCGGGGCTCTTACCAGCCAAGTTTAGCCGATGCCGCTCTTGGACCTCTTGTCACATGGCCGAACGGCGACATGAAAGGAGGGAGGGCACCCTTGAAGTTCCCCGTGAGCAGAATGTGAACTCTTCCCAAACAGTCGGTATTGAGCTCCCAAATCGACCTCCGGGCCCCGAGCAACCGGCTACATTCTTTGTGAATCCTCACCCCCAGCACACCCCAACTGACTCGCATTTGTTGTCGTTATGAGCCTTCTAAACGACAACAAATGCGAGTCAGTTGGGCGGGCACTGCCCGTGACTCTGAAGGGAAGTCCATGAACTTTCGCAACAGGCGCCTCCTCTCAACAGCAGGAGTGAGCGCACTCGCCGCGTCCACGATCGCCGCCGGCCTGATCGGGTTCGGCATGGCGCCGGCTTCGGCCAACAACGACCAAAAGGGAACGGCGACACCCATCAAGCACGTCGTTGTAATTTTCGGCGAGAATGTTTCCTTCGACCACTACTTCGCGACGTATCCGCAAGCGGCCAACATCCCCGGCGAAACCCAGCAGGGTACCGGCGCAGCGGCCCCCGCGTTCACGGCGGCCAAGAACACGCCGAAGAACATCGCCACCCTCGCCCACGACAATCTGTTGGCACCCAACAATCCCAACGCGGTCCAGCCACAACGCCTGACGCCGAGCCAGGCCATCACCTGCGACCAGGACCACGAATACACCGCGGAACAGAAGGCCTACAACGGCGGCCTGATGAACAAGTTCGTCGAGAACACCAGCATGGATACCTGTTCGGGTGGCCAGTTCGGCCGTCCCGGGCTCACCACTGACTACTACGACGGCAACACCGTGACCGGAATCTGGAACTACGCCCAGAACTTCGCCATGAGCGACTCGCACTTCAGCACCGGCTTCGGACCGTCCAGCCCCGGCGCGCTCAACCTGGTGTCCGGCCAGACCCACGGCGTCACGGAATTCACCGCCGCCGGTCAGCCGGTCAAGCCCGCTAGCAGCGATTACACCGTCAAATTCCCCGACGCCAACGGCGTCGGCACCATGACGGAAGACCCGGATCCGGTGTACGACGACTGCTCCAACAAGAGCCACGCGAGCAAGAACAACCTTGCGGGCATGCAGGGCAAGAACATCGGCGATCTCCTCAACGACAAGGGAGTCAGCTGGGGCTGGTTCCAGGGCGGCTTTGCCCCGACGACGGCGGCAACGGACACCACGCCGGCAGCCTGCATGAGCACCCACACCAACGTTTCAGGCGCGACGGTCACGGACTACAGCCCGCACCACCAGCCGTTCCAGTACTACAAGTCAACGTCCAACCCGCACCACCTTGCCCCGGCGAGCGTGGACGAGATCGGGCACAACGGCCAGGCCAACCACCAGTACGACACCTCGGACTTCGCCAAGGTGGTCAACTCGGACAACATGCCTGCCGTCTCGTTCCTGAAGGCGGGAAGCTTCCAGGACGGCCACGCCGGCTACTCCGATCCACTCGACGAGCAGAAGTTCATCACGCAGCAGGTGAACGCCATCCAGAACTCGAAGAACTGGGAAAGCACCGCAGTCGTCCTCGCCTACGATGACTCGGATGGCTGGTACGACCACGTCGCGGCCGGCGTGAAGAACTCCTCCAACACCACTGACGACGCCGCATGGTGCCTCAACGCCTACAACAAGGGTGTCCCGATGGCCGGAGGCTATGCCGACCGTTGCGGCCCCGGCCCCCGCCAGCCGCTCGTGGTGATCTCGCCCTTCGCGAAGAAGAACTTCGTGGACCACACCCAGACGGACCAGTCATCCATCCTTCGCTTCATCGAGGACAACTGGCACACCGGCCAGATCGGCGATTCCTCGGCGGACGCCAAGGCCGGTTCCATCAACGCGATGTTCAACTTCGACAACGGCCGGGACGTGAAGCTCATCCTCAACGAATCGAACGGCACCGTGGTTTCCCGGACCAAGGAAAGCGACGACCAGAACGAGAACAAGCAGTAACAGGCGCTTCCCAAACGGCACCGTTCCGCATCCATCGGGACGGTGCCGTTGCCGTTAACGCACTTGCGCCGTCGAGAGTCCCACCACAGAAGTCCCGATTCACCCCACAGCCCACCGCGGTTCCGGTAGAGTTAACCAGCCCCCAACACTGCACCCAATCCGACCGGTCGCGGCAAACCGCTCCCGGCCGGACAAGTGCGCCTCGCTACACGTAGGAGACCCAAGCCCATATGCAAGACCTGGCGACTGAAACACGCGAAGAGCAGCTCTGGAACCGACGTTTCGAACCCCACATCGCCGAGGTCACGGGGCTTTGCGATTCCCTCAAAGAACAGAAGCCGGGCAGCGAAGTCCTCTACGTAGACCCCGCCCACAGTGTTGACGAGTGCCGTATCATCAGCCTTTTCTCCAACACCCGCAGCACCGAGGGTTCAGGCTTCATCGCCCCGGGTGACGCAGATGCCACCACCCGCATGGTGGGTATGCAGTGGCAATTGGGGCTGCGCCCGGAACTCATGATGCCGTGGAACGTCTACCCGTGGATCGAGCCCGACGGCGAACCGGGCAAGCTGACTCCCGCCAACATCACCGAAGGCCTCAAGCCGCTCCTGCGTCTCCTGGCGATCGTGCCGCGCACCTCAGTGCTGGTAGCCCATGGCAATGAAGCCCATCGTTTGGCAGACCAGCTCATGAAGGCCGCACCGCAGAGCATCCACCGCCGCGGCTTCAAGACGTTCAAGGTCCGCTCGCTGGGTGGACGCTCCTTCGCTGGCTCCCCCACGCGCCAACAGGAGTACCTGGACCTCATCCACGGCGCCTACGCCGAGGCCATGGCCCGGACCGGCCTCACCCCCGTCTCCTAGCCCTCGCCCAACTAACTAGCATTTGTTGTCGTTTTGACGGCTCATAACGGCATTAATTGCGAGTCAGTTGGGCGGGGAAGCGCGACGGCGGCCGCCCACCTCAAAGGTGAGCGGCCGCCGTCGGCGTTTAAGACAGTTGTCCTAGCCTTCGATCGCTGCCTTCGCGGCGGGATCGGAGTCGTTCAGGAACTTCTCGATCCGCTCCGGCTCCTCAGCTTCGCCGATGGCGGCGGATGCCCGGCCGAGGGAGTACAGAGCGCGCAGGAATCCCCTGTTGGGCTCGTGCTCCCACGGGATGGGTCCGACGCCGCGCCAACCGTTGCGGCGCAGCGAATCCAGTCCACGATGGTAACCCACGCGGGAATACGCATAGGAATCGATGGTCCGGCCCTCAGCCCAGGCTTCCTCGGCCAGGATCGCCCACAGCAATGAAGACGTGGGGTACTTGGCCACGAGGTCCAGTGCTTCCTGCCCCAAGGCAAGGTGCTGGTAGATCTCGGTCTCTGCAGGCAGGAGCGTAGGCTCCGGGCCCATCAGGTTCTTGCGGAATTCGTCGGACATTAGAAGGTCTTGCCTACCGAACCGAGTTGCTTTGCGGCTTCCACGATGCGGGCGGCCATGCCGGCTTCGGCGGAGGCGCCCCAGACGCGGGGGTCATAGGTCTTCTTGTTGCCCATTTCGCCGTCGACCTTCAGGACGCCGTCGTAGTTCTTGAACATGTGTCCGGCCACCGGACGGGTGAACGCGTACTGGGTGTCCGTGTCGATGTTCATCTTGATGACACCGTAGGAGACAGCATCCGCGATTTCCTGCTCGGTGGAACCGGAACCGCCGTGGAAGACGAGGTCGAACGGGTTGGTCTTGCCGATCTTCGCGCCGACCTCGGCCTGGATCTGCTTGAGCAGTTCGGGGCGGAGCTTGACGTTGCCCGGCTTGTACACGCCGTGGACGTTGCCGAAGGTCAGCGCGGTCAGGTAGCGGCCGTTCTCGCCGGCGCCGAGTGCCTCGATGGTGGCCAGCGCGTCTTCGGTGGTGGTGTAGAGCTTCTCGTTGATCTCGTTCTCGACGCCGTCTTCCTCGCCGCCGACCGTGCCGATCTCCACCTCGAGGATGATCTTGGCCGCAGCCGCGCGTTCCAGGAGCTCGCGGCCGATCCGGAGGTTCTCGGACAGGGTCTCGTGCGAGCCGTCCCACATGTGCGAGTTGAAGATCGGGTCCTTGCCGGCCTTGACGGCTTCCTCGGAAGCAGAAAGCAGCGGAAGGACGAAATCAGCCAGCTTGTCCTGCGGGCAGTGGTCCGTGTGCAGGGCGATGTTCACGTTGTAGTTCTTGGCGACCTCGCGGGCGAAAGCCGCGAAGCCCAGGGAGCCGGCAACCATGTCCTTGACGGAAGCGCCGGACCAGTAAGCCGCACCACCCGTGGAGACCTGGATGATGCCGTCCGATTCAGCCTCGGCAAAGCCGCGGATGGCGGCGTTCAGGGTCTGCGACGAGGTGACGTTCACTGCCGGAAACGCGTATCCACCGGCCTTCGCGCGGTCGATCATCTCGGAGTAAATCTCTGGGGTTGCGATGGGCATGCTGACTCCTATGCTGATTTTCGTCTGTGGGTTTTGTTGACCCTGGAGTAGACCTATACGGCTAGGCACCATCCTAGCGACTTCGAATCCGGCACCGTGTTTCCGGTCACGGAGACGGGTAACACTTGCGGACGTTTTGCCGGAAGGTCCTCCCGGCCGGATCCCCTAGGAAACCCGCTGGCCGAAGTTGTGGCGGCGGATCCAGGCGTGCATCGCGATGGCCGCGGCCGACGCCGCGTTCATGGAGCGCGTGGAGCCGTACTGCTCGATCGACAGGGTGGCGACGGCGGCGTCGTGCACCTCGGGAGTCAGGCCGGGGCCTTCTTGCCCGAACACGAGCACGCAGTTGCGCGGAAGTTCATAGGTTTCCAGCGGCACGGAATCGGGGAAGATATCGATGCCGATGATGGCCAGCCCCTCCCCCTGCGCCCACTCCACGAAATCCTCCACGGTGGGGTGGTGGCGGACGTGCTGGTAACGATCAGTGACCATGGCCCCGCGACGGTTCCACCGGCGTCGTCCGATGATGTGGACCTCCTTGGCGAGGAACGCATTGGCAGTGCGCACTACGGTGCCGATGTTCAGGTCGTGCTGCCAGTTCTCAATGGCAATGTGGAAATCGTGCCGGTGGGCGTCCAGGTCCGCGACGATCGCTTCGTGCTTCCAGTACCGGTACTTGTCCACGACGTTGCGGCGGTCGCCGTCCGCCAGGAGGTCCGGGTCCCACTGCTCGCCGTCCGGCCAGTCGCCTTCCCAGGGCCCGACGCCGACCTCCGGTTTCGCTTCGGACTCCCCCTCGGTAGACGGGACGATGGTCGGAACATCAGTGTAGTCGGTCGGGGCGGGGGTCTGGGGCCGGTCAGTCACTCCTCAACCCTAGCTCGCGGCATACCGCCTGCGGCGCCGAAACCCGGTGCCGCAACGCAGGACACCCGGGTGTCTCGGAGGCCGAAAGATGAAAGACTTGGGACGAGAACCAGCCACTACGCGGAGGAAAAGCATGGAGAACGCAAGCGAGGCCCCGAAGAGCTCGGCCCTTTACCGCAACGGACACGAAATCGAATGCTGGCTCACGGATATGGACGGTGTCCTCGTCCACGAAAACCAGGCGGTTCCCGGAGCGGCTGAACTGATCCAGCGCTGGGTGGACACCTCCAAGCGATTCCTTGTCCTCACGAACAACTCCATCTTCACGCCGCGGGACCTGGCGGCCCGGCTGAGTTCCTCAGGCTTGGAAATCCCGGAGGAGAACATCTGGACCTCGGCCCTGGCCACGGCACAGTTCCTCAAGGACCAGGTGCAGGGCTCGGAGTCAGGAAACCGCGCCTACACGATCGGCGAGGCAGGGCTCACGACGGCGCTGCACGAGGCCGGCTTCATCCTCACCGACCAGAACCCGGACTTCGTGGTGCTCGGCGAAACGCGCACCTACTCTTTCGAGGCGATCACCATGGCCATCCGGCTGATCCTCGCCGGGGCGCGTTTCATCGCCACCAACCCGGATGCCACCGGCCCGTCGAAGGACGGCCCGATGCCCGCCACGGGCGCCATCGCTGCGCTCATCTCCAAGGCGACCGGCCGCGAGCCCTACATTGTGGGCAAGCCGAATCCCATGATGTTCCGTTCCGCGATGAACCAGATCGACGCGCACTCGGAGACCACGGCAATGATCGGAGACCGCATGGATACGGACATCATCGCGGGCATGGAAGCCGGGCTCCACACCGTCCTGGTGCTCAGCGGCATCACCCAGCGCGAGGACATCGCGGCCTTCCCGTTCCGGCCGAACCAGGTCCTGAACTCGGTAGCGGATCTCAAGAACCAGATCTAAGAAGAAGGGGCTCGTGCCATGGCTGTGCTGAACCTCCGTTCCCTGGCGGGGGGCCGCATTCTGAGGGGCAGCCAGCCGTTTGGCATGGACACCGCGGCGACGGCTGACTTCCTGGAACGTCACGGCATTAAGACGGTGGTGGATCTGCGGAGCGAGTACGAGCGCGCCATCGTGCCATGGCAACTGGCCAACGGCTCGATGTCCAAGGCTCCAGTGGAGCTCGTGGAGAATCCCCTCGATCCGCGTACGGCTTCCGACGGGCTCCAATCAATCCGCACGGCCGAAGACCTCGGCGAGCTCTACCTTGGCTGGGTGCGCACCCGCCCCGATTGGGTGGCCGAATCCTTGCGCCCTGCGGCCCATGGCAAGCGCACGCTCATCCACTGCTCGCTCGGCAAGGACCGCACCGGCGTCGTATCCGCTTTGGCGCTCCTCGCGAGCGGCGCTGGCCACGCGGCTGTTATCGCTGACTACGCCGCAAGCACCGCTGCCCTCCCCACGATGCTCAAAACGATGGCAGCAGCGTGGCGGTTGGCCGTCCCCGAGGTTCCCGAGGAAGCATTCAGTCCCTCGCTCATGCTGCTGCAATCCCCCGAAGCCGCGATGGAATACTTCCTGGACCGTTTCGGGCTCGAGTTCGGCAGCGCGGCGGATTACTTGCGCGACGCCGGCCTCAGCGGTTCCGAGCTGGATGGACTGCGGCGCCGGTAGCGGCGTTCGTGGCGGGCACCGCTCAGTAGAAAACCACCCGCGAGCCGGCCCTGGGCAGCGGAAAGAGTTCGTTCTCCAGGTCCTCGATGATCGGATTGTAGATAAAGGGATTCCACTGTGGACTCGCATGGGCGGGCCGGGCGCCGTCGGTCCTGCGGCCCGTGGACGCGATGTTGAGGGGGAAAGTCTTGGCCCACGCAGCCCGGGCTGTCGCGTAGTTCACCGTGTCATCGTTCGGGTTCCCGATGAAGGCCATGCGGGTATCCCCCAGCCGGTCGACAAACCGCGTGCCGTCGAAGTGGTAGATATAGTCCGATTCGCTCTGGATCAGGACGCTCGACGGCGCGATCGGCGAAAGCTGTTCCAAGGTCTGGTCCCAGATCTGCCCCCAGGTGCGTTCGTGCTTGTTGACCACGCGCTCGCCCAGCTCGTAACCGCCGCGGAGCACCGACGGAACCTGGAAGCCGCTCTCATACAGGAACACGACGCCGTCGAACCAGCTTTGGTCGAGGATGTCGTACTTGCTGAACGGCGATGAATCCAACAGGATCAGCTTGACGCTGACGCCGTTCCGCTCACGCAGGAGCGCGGCCACTTCGGTGGCCAGCATTCCACCGAAACTGTGGCCGTAGAAATACAGGGTGTTCAGCTTGCGCTCGTTGATGTAAGCGAGCACCGCGTCCACCACGTCGGCGACTTCCAACCCCAGGTTGGAGTATCCGACGGCGGCCATCTGGCCCCGCTGCCGGAGCGACCCCCGGAGCGAGTTGAGGATCCATTGGGCCTCTTCCCAGCTGGTCTTGTAACCGGGAAAGAGAATCCAACTCGAGTTGGGGTAGTAGGACTCCGCGACATCGTCTCCCACCGGCAGGATCTTGGTGACGCGACGTTCTGCCTGGACCTGGCGGGTGAACAGCATGTCCGCTGCGAGCGCCGTGGAAGCGCCCGCTCCGATGAGGAAGCTGCGGCGGGAAAAACTCTTCAGCTCGGCAGCTTGCCGGAGAACCCGGGCGAGGGAGCCCGGGTCCTGCCAGCGTTGCTGGTTCCGGGGAAATTTTCCCGCCCGATAGTTCACGCAGCCAGCTTAGGCGCTTCAGCCGACGGGCACACGGTCCCCCAAACCCGCCCAGGCTTGTAAGAAATCAGTCGAGTCCCAGCTCGTCCTTGCCGAAGGCGAAGAGGTACGGCACACCGGTTTCGGCCTCGATCTTTTCCTTGGCGCCCGTGTTGCGGTCCACAATGACGGCCACGGCCACCACGTTGCCACCGGCCTTGCGGACACCCTCGACGGCGGTCAGCGCCGAGCCACCGGTGGTTGAGGTGTCTTCGAGAACCACGACGTTGCGGCCCTCCACCGAGGGACCTTCCACTTGGCGGCCCATGCCGTAGGACTTCTGCGCCTTGCGCACCACGAAGGCGTCAACGGCGCGCCCGGCGTCGGCGGCGGCGTGCATCACGGCGGTTCCGACCGGGTCCGCACCCATGGTCAGGCCACCGGCGCACTCAACGGCGATTCCGGCGTCGTCGATCATGGCAAGCATGACCTGGCCAACCAGCTTCGAAGCCTCGTGGTGGAGGGTGATGCGCCGCAGGTCGATGTAGTAGTCCGCCTCGGCACCGCTGGAAAGGATCACCTTGCCGCGGACGACCGCCAGTTCCTTGATCAATTCAAGAAGGCGGGCACGGGCAGCGGCAGTGGCGGTGGCAGCATCAGAGGCGACAGTCATGGTGCCTATTCTACGTAAAGCCGTTGGACCCAAGGGAATGGACACCGTCACGGAAACCCCACGTCGCCTGCACGTCACTCGCCGTAACCTATGAAATATCTGCGCCGAAGACGGTGTTGCCGCACGTATGACAACAATCGGAATCATCGGTGCAGGACACATTGGCAGCCAAGTCGCCCGCAAGGCGGTCGAACTCGGCTATGACGTAGTGATCAGCAACTCCCGGGGACCGGAAACCCTTGCGGAACTGGTGGCGGAGCTTGGCGCACATGCCCGTGCCGCCACACCGGCCGAGGCGGCAGCGGCGGGCGATTTCGCCGTCGTGACCGTGCCCCTCAGGAGCTACCAGGACATTCCCGTGGAGCCGCTCGCGGGCAAGATTGTGATCGACACGAACAACTACTACTGGGAGCGCGACGGCCGCATCCCTGAGCTGGACAAGGGCGAAGCCACCACGTCCGGTCTGCTGCAGAAGCACTTGCCCACGTCCAAGGTGGCCAAGGGCTTCAACCACATCATGGCGAAGCAGATCGGCACCGACGGCACCCCGGCGGGCACCGAAAACCGCCGCGCGCTGGCCACCGCAAGCGACTACCCCGAGGCCGCCGAACTCGTGGAGAAGCTCTACGACGAGTTCGGCTTCGACACCGTCAACATCGGACCGCTCGACGAGAGCTGGCGCGTGGAGCGCGACCGCCCGGCCTACGTGGTCCGGCAGAACGCCGCCGAGCTCAAGGACAACCTGGCGAAGGCACCACGCACCATCTAGACACCACAACACAGCAGCCGCTTGCCTCCGACAGGCAAGCGGCTGCTGTGTTTGAGCGGCTGCTGGTTTTGAGCGGCTGCTGTGTTTAGGCGCTGACGGCCCGGGCCGTCAGGGTGCCGATGCGGGATCGACGACGGCGAACCCCGCCAAGGCAGCTGCCTTGCGGACGTACGCCAGGTTCGACGCAGTCCGTTCCTCCAAGGGAAGCTCGGTGGAAAAGTCCTCCAGCGTGACCCAGGAGTCGTAGCCGACGTCTGCGAGCGCACGGAAGTAGGCGAGGACACTTGCCTGGCCTTCGGCAAGAGGGGCCCATTCGTTGACCCACACGGCCGCTCCCGATTCGTCCTTCGAGTCGGTGCGGACCCAGCGGGCGTTCTTCACGTGGACATGTGCCAAATAGGGGCCAAGGAGCTGGAGTGCGGGCAACGGTGATTCCCAGCCCTCGATCAGCAAGTTGCCAAGGTCGTGGATGGCCCCGACATGCTGCGGGTCCAGGCCTTCCAGCAATCGCCGTGCCGAGGAGGCCGATGCCGTCACGGTTCCATGGTGCAGTTCCACGAGGGCTTTGACACCGTGATGTGCAGCGCGGGAAGCAACCCACTCGTAGTGCTCCCGGGTGGCGGCAAAGAGTTCCGGGTAGGACAGGCCCGTGGGTTCCGGCCCGCCCATGTTCGAGTTGCCCAGCGGCAGCACGTTGACCCGGACCTGCCTGGCACCCAAGGCCGCGGTCGCCGCGAGGACGCGATCGACGTCGGCGTGGTTGTCGCAGCGGGCGTAACCGCCGAGGCCGGAGAATTCCAACCCTGCGTCAGCGGTGAGCCGGGCAATCTCCGGGATCGAGTCTTCCAATCCCGTCATGGGCCAGGTGGCACGGTTCCCTGCCCAGAAGCCTGGTTCCGCTGCGTCCGCCTGGTCCGTGACGCGCCATTCGATGCCGTCCCACCCCTGGGCTGCAAGCTTCGTGGCGGCTTCCTGCGGCGACCACTCGGGAGTGGAAGCGGTGAACACGGAGAACTTCATGCCGATACCTCTTCGCGATTGGCTCCCTGCTGGCCAGCGGCCCCGCCTGTGCGGACCTCCACGTCGTTGTACTTGCCGGCAATGACATCGTCGACCAGCACGGGCTGGCCCAAGGTTGCCGAGACATACAGGGCACGCACGGTAGCCAGGGCGGTCACGGCGTCCCGTACGGTAACGCCCGCGGGGCGCCCTTCCCGGATCGCGGCGATGATGTCGCGGTACTGCCGGACATGTCCAGCCGGATAGACCGTGGGATCCAGCGCTTCGACGGTGTCGTCCGGGTATTTGGCGAGCTCGACGGCGGCCTGGTTCCCGCCCCCGAGGATGCCCATGGCGCTGCTTTCCGAAGGATCAGCGGCGTCGGACGCGTGGAAGTATGCGAGGTCGTCGTTGTCGATCACGGCGGAACCCTTGCTGCCCATGACCTGGAGGCGGACCGTCAAGCCCGGGTACGCCGCCGTCGTCGCGTGCAACACGGCAAGGGCGCCGGATTCGAAGGTCACGGTGGCCACGGCGGTGTCCTCCACCTCCACACCCTCGTGGGCGAGGAGCGCGGTTTTGGCGCTGATCTCAAGGGGCCGCCCGAGGAACCACAAAAGCAGGTCCACGGTGTGAACGCCCTGGTTCATGATGGCGCCTCCGCCGTCCATGGCCCAGGTTCCGCGCCATGCGCCCGAATCGTAATAGCCCTGGCTCCGCCACCAGCTGACCGAGGCGACGGCCGAGGTCAGTGTGCCGAAGCGTCCGTCCCGACGGGCCTCGTCCACCACCCGGCTGGCCGGATCGAAGCGGTGCTGGCTGATCACGCTTGCCACCAAGCCCTTGGCCTCGGCAGCCTTGGCCGCAGCCAGGATCTCGTCTGCCTTGCCCAAGTCAACGTCAAGGGGCTTTTCGATCACCACGTGCTTGCCGGCGTCGAGCGCTTCCAGCGCCAACTGGATGTGCAGGCCGCTGGGCGTCGCGATGATGACCAGGTCCACTGGTGCGGCGGCGAGCGCCTCGGCCAGCGTCAGGAAGACTGCCGGCTTCGGGTCGCCCTGGGCTTCGATCTTGGCGGCCAGCGCCTCGGAGGCTTCGGGGATCACATCCACCAACGCGGTGACCACCACCTCCGGGAATTCGCGGACCGCGGCCGAGTGGGTGCGGCCGATGACGCCGCACCCTACGATCGCGGCCCGGATCTCCGCGGGAGCGCCCGGAGCATTTGAGGTTTCGCTCACTTCGTCTCCACTCCTGCTTCATTGAGGACTTTCGCGAACGCCCTCGCCGCGATGCCGAACGCCGTCGGGCCGGAGAAACCGCCCAGCCCGTGGGCACCGGCCAAGTGTGGCTCGAGGCTCGCGAATCCGGTGTACCCGTCCGCCTTCAAGGCCTCAACCGTGCGGAGGACATCGCCGTCGCCCTCGCCCGCCGGAACCACGGTGGCGTTCGAGAACAGGGCATCCTTGACCTGCAGGTATTCAAGGTGTGGCCTTAGCTTTGCGTAGCCGTCCTCGAAAGGCTTGACGCCTACCTGGACGAAGTTGGCCGCGTCCCAAGCCACTTTGAGCGCGGGAGACGCCACGGTTTCGATGATGTCCAGGACCCGTTCGGGGATGTCCCCGTAGATGTCCTTCTCGTTTTCGTGCAGCAGTACGACGCCGGACTCCTCCGCCACGTCCGCGAGGGCCCGCATGCGTTCGATGACAGCATCCCGGATGCTCTCCACCGCCACGTCCTCGCCGTAGTAGAAGGAGAAGATCCGGATGTAACGCGATTCCAGGACCTGGGCGGCGTTGACTGCACGGCGAAGGCGTTCCACCTCGTGCTCCACGGGAAGGGAAACGTCCACCTTCCCGATCGGCGACGCGATCGCGGAAACCTTCATTTCCGCCGCATCCAGCAAGGACTTCAGTTCGCGAAGCTGCGCCTCATCCAAATCCACGATGTTGGTGCCCCAGGCGCTGCGGACTTCAATGTGGCTCGCTCCCAGTGCCTGCATCACGGCAATCTGGATCTTGGGGTCGTCGTCGATCTCGTCGCCGAAGCCCGAGAGCTCCCATTCAACAGCTGGCGTGCTCATAACTTACTTGACTCCTCCGGCGGTCAGGCCGCCCACTAGGTAACGCTGGAAAATCAGGTACAGGATGACCACCGGGGCAGCACACACAAGGGAAGCTGCCATCATCTGGCCGTAGAAGGGAATCGCGCCGCCCTCTTGCGAGGCACCGAAGATCTGGAGCGCGACGGCGGCAGTCTGGCTTTCGGGCCGCGTCATGACAGAGGCGAACAGGACGTCGTTCCAACCGAGCAGGAAGGCGAAAATACCGGAAACGACCACGCCGGGCCAGCTCAGCGGGAGGATGATCCGCACCAGCACGCCCAGGTTGCTGGCGCCGTCGATCCTTGCCGCCTCTTCGAGTTCACGCGGCAGGCCGCGCAGGTAGGTGACCATCACCCAGGTGGAGAACGGCATCGCGAACGTCAGGTAGGTGATGAACAAACCCCATTGGGTGCCGATGATCTGGATGCCCAGGTAGCTCGCGGAAGACGAGAACAGCACGAAGACCGGAAGGACCATGAGGGTGCCGGGAACCGACTGGAGTCCCAGGAGCCCGCGAAGGATCGTCAACCGGCCACGGAACTGGTAGCGGACCAGCACGTAGGCGGTGGCGATCGACATGAGGGCGGAGACGACGGCGGTGGACCCGGCCACGAGCACGCTGTTGGCCAGGCCCGTGGCCAGTCCAACACTCGACCAGATCGTGGAGTAGTTCTCAAAGGAGAAACTGGACGGGAAGAACTCGCCACGGGCCACGCCGATGTCCGAGTTCACGGACGCCAGGAAGATGTACGCCACGGGAATGAGCACCAAGGCGCACAACACCGTGAGGATGATGGCGAGCATGGGCCCAGGCATGAGCCGGGTTACTTCGTGCTGGCGTTTGGAGCCCGGGCGGAAGTCTTCGCTCGATGTGCGTCCGACGGCGGTAGTTGCGGTGCTCACTTTTTGCCTCCGGGAGTCTCGGCGTCGTCGAGTTTGACGGCCCGCAGATAGACGAACAAGGGGATCGCGATCAGGATCAGCGAGATGAACGCCATGGCCGCGCTGAGCCCGAACCGGAAGCTCTGGAAGCTGGTGACGTAGGTGAGGATCGGGAGCAGCTCCACATCGGACGGAGCAGGAACCCCGAACAGGACGAACGGCAAGGTGAAGTTGTTGATGTGGTGCAGCATGCCGATCAGGAACGCCAAGGAGAGCGGACCCTTGAGATAAGGGAAGACCACATAGCGGAGCTTGTTCCACCACAGCGCACCGTCAAGGGCCGAGGCCTCGTGGACCTCATGGTCCACGGACTGGAGCCCGGACAATGCCAGCAGGTAGACAAACGGCCACGATGCCCAGATCTGGACCAGGATCAGCGTCCAATATGACTGCGGACCATTGAGCCACAGGCCGGGGTCTATGCCCACAGAATGCAGCATCGAGTCGATGACGCTGCCCGGCTGGAACATGGTCCGCCACACCGTCGCCACCACGAAGGAGGGAAGGACGTAGGGGATCAGGAAGATGGAACGGATCACCGCCCGGCCCTTGAACGCGTTCTGGGTGGCGACGGCGCCGGCGATGCCGAGCGGGATCGTGACCACCATGGCGATCAAGGAGTAGCTGACGCTGAGCCAGATGGCGTGCAGCAAAGGCGATGCGGTCAGCGCTTCGACGAAATTCTGGACTCCGATGAACGGAGCGCTGACCCACTGGCGCAGCGAATACTGGTCCAGATCCAGGCCCGACATGAAGATCCCGAGCAGGAGCGGCACCACGATGATGATCACCATCAGCAGGCCGCCTGGAATCAGCATCCACAAGGGGCGGTTGCGTTCGCTCAGCCCCTTGCGGCGCCGGGAGGTGTCGTCCGGTGACTGCGGGTCCGGCTTTGAGGCGCGGGACGACTTGCGGCGCGTGGACTTGCCCGCAGTCAATGAATCGGTGGACATGTCACTTCCTACTTACTTCGATGCCCGGTCAAGCGAGGCCTGGCCCTTGGATTGGGCGTCCTTGAGACGGGCCTCGAGGCTCGAGTCGTCGACGGATCCCTTGGAGAGATCGGGGATCGACTGGACCACGACGTTGAGGAGAGCCAGCTGGATGTCGCCCCACGCTCCGGTGAACGGCGTGGCCTTGGACTTTGCAGCGGTGTCGGCAACCGGTTGGAGAGCGGGGTTGTTCAGCGCCTTCAGGGCTTCGGCGTTGGCAGGCAGGTCGCCGAAGATCTTCTGGAAGTTCAACTGCTCGTCCTTGGACGTGATCAGGTTGATGTAAGCGAAGGCAAGGTCCTTCTGCTTCGAGTAGTCGGCAACAACCACGTTGTCACCTGACAGGATGCTGGCTGCATTCGCGGCGTCGCCCTGCGGAGAGGTCTGGCCGGGGGCCGTGGTCGGCATGGCTGTGTAGGCGTACTTGCCCGCGACCGCCGACTTGTCGAGCGTCGGGAGGGAACTCGACGTCGTCATCATGAGGTATCCCGCCTTGCCCGAGGCGAAGGCTGCGACGGCGTTGCTGTTGCTCCACCCGATGGAAGCCGGATCGACGATCTTGTCCGTGGTCAGCCATCCGAAGTAGGTCTGGTAGGCCTTCTTGACGGCCGGGTCGTCAAGCTTGAGCGTCTTGCCGTCCACGAGCGGGTTTCCTGCCTGGACGGACATGGCCCAGATGAACTTCCAGGGGTCAAAGTTGTCCTTGTAGCCGGTGGCGAGTCCGAAGGTGCCAGTGGCCGGGTTGGTCATTTTCTTGGCCTGTGCGGCGAGCTCGTCCCAGCTGGTGGCGGGCTTGTCGATCCCGGCGGCTTTCAGGATGTCCTTGTTGTAAGCCATCACGAACGGCCGGCTGACGAAGGGAATGCCGGCTTGGTGCTGGGCATCGGGGCCGGAAATTCCGAGGGCGGCGGGGTTGAACTTGTCCTTCCCGCCAATCTTCTTCCAGTCGTCGTCGGTCAGCGTCACGAAAGCCTTGGTTGCATACGCCGTGGGCGTGAACGTGGTGCCGAGGCTGTAAACGTCAGGTCCCTGTCCGGAGACGACGGACGTCTGGATGCGGGTCAGTTCATCGTTGGCCGACGCGAAGGTTTCGAATTCGATATCGGCACCGGTCTGCGCCTTGAACTTGGCCGCAATGTCGGTGAACCACTGCTTTTGCTGGGCAGAGTACTGGTTGTTGACGCCGGTCAGGACGCTCAACTTCTTGCCCTTTCCGTCAACGGGTCCTGCGCTCCCCCCGGAGCTGCTGTTGCCGCCTCCGCAGGCGGTCAAAGCTAGGGCGGCTGTTACGACAACAGCGGCAAATTTGGCGGACGATGCAAACTTCATTGTTTTCCTCCCTGGAGCCCGATGGCCTCATTGGCGTGGTGCGCGTCACATCGGGTGATTTCTCCGAGTCTAGGCACGCCAAACAGCGATGACAAGCGATTGCCAAAAATTGTCATCGGTGCTGCAATTGTGGGACAAGTCACTCGTTGTTGAGCGGCTGCGGCAGATGAGGAACACCTAGACCATGGCAGAACTCCAGCTCCAGTCACCGGGCAGGCAGCCCACGATCCGCGACGTCGCGGAACTTGCGGGAGTGGCGACGTCAACAGTTTCAAGGGCCCTGAGTAATCCCGGGCGCGTGAACCACGTGACCCGCGAGCGCATCGAAGAAGCAGCCGCGCAATTGAATTACATTCCGAGCTCGCAGGCGCGCGGGCTCAGCTCCGGACGCACCCAGACCGTTGCCGTCCTGGTTCCGGACATCACCAATCCGTTCTATTTCGACATCATCCGTGGGGCGCAACACCAGTTGAAGGCCGCCGGCTACACGCAACTGCTCGTTGACACCGAGGAATCAGCGGAGATGGAGGCAGATGCGCTGCAGAAGATGCGCCGCTCGGCAGACGGATTCATCCTTGCGGCGTCCCGCCTGACGGACGCACAGCTCGCCGAAGCGGCGGCACAACAGCCCCTGGTCACCATCAACCGGGCTCCGGCAATCGCACCCACCGTGGTGATCGATACGCCGTCGGCCATCATCCAGGCACTGGAACACCTGGTCTCCCTGGGGCACACGAGGATCTGCTTCGTCGGAGGCCCGGCCACCTCCTGGTCCAATGCCAAGCGGTGGCAAGCGTTCCAGGAAGAAACCACGGAACGGGGGCTGACCACCTTCAGCGTGGGGCCGTTCGCACCCAAGACCACCTCGGGAGCGGCCGCAGCGGACGCCGCGGTGCACACGGGAGCCTCGGCGTGCATCGTCTTCAACGACCTGCTGGCCATCGGAATGCTGCAGCGCCTGCGTGAACGGGGCATCCGCGTGCCCGACGACATGAGCATCGTGGGCTGTGACGACATCTTCGGAGCCGATTTCTGCAACCCGCCGCTCACCACCATGGCGTCCCCCATCGAACAAGCCGGGCGCGTGGCAGTCTCCATGCTCCTGTCCCGGTTGAATCCCCAGTACGGCGGGACCAGCCGGCGCCTGGCAGTCATGCCAACGCATCTCACGGTGCGGGCATCGACGGGCGCCGCGCCGGTGCGGTGAGTGCCCCCTGCGCGCCCGACTGAACCAGCCCGGGCCGCCCAACTAGCTCGCATTTGTTGTCGTTTTCGGCGCTCAGAACGACAACAACTGCGAGTCAGTTGGGTGGGGACAGTCGTTCCGGGGTGCAACACATGGGGTGACACAGTTGAGTGTTTCAAGTGCTGGTTACTAGTGTTGGGGACATGCGCACACTCCAGGCCACGATCATTGCGGAAATGGGCGTCCAGCCCCGGATCGACCCAGCCGGGGAGGTCCGCAAACGCGTCACGTTCCTGAAGGAATATCTCAAGGCCACGCACACCAAGGGCTTTGTCCTGGGCATTTCCGGCGGACTGGATTCCTCGCTCGCCGGGCGCCTTGCCCAGCTGGCGGTCGAGGAGCTTGAGGCCGAGGGCGTGGAGGCCAATTTCGTGGCCGTCCGGCTCCCCTATGGCGCCCAGCATGATGAGGAAGACGCCCAGGCCGCGCTGGATTTCATCCAGGCCAAGACGGAATGGACGTTCAATATCTCACGCGCCGTGGACGGTTTCGAAGATGAGTTCGAGAAGACCACGGGCGCGCGCATCTCGGATTTCCACAAGGGCAACACGAAGGCCCGGGCCCGTATGACCGCCCAGTACGCCCTCGCCGGCGAGCACAACTACCTCGTCATCGGCACGGACCACGGAGCCGAATCCGTCACCGGATTCTTCACCAAGTACGGCGACGGCGGTGCGGACATCCTGCCGCTCTTCGGCCTCAACAAGCGGCAGAACCGCGCACTCCTCGCCGAGCTGGGCGCCCCATCCCGCATTTGGGACAAGGTCCCCACGGCCGACCTCCTGGACGGCAAGCCCGGCCGCACCGACGAGGACGAGCTTGGCATCAAGTACGACCAGATCGATGACTACCTCGAAGGCCGGCAAGTCTCGGACGAGGTGGCAGAGACCATCGAGCAGAAGTACCTGCGCACCCGACACAAGCGCACTGTTCCGGTCACGATTTTCGACACATGGTGGAAGTAGCAGTCGCCTGAACCCGGGGCCTCCGTCACGCTGAGCGCCTTTTGGCAGCGCACGACGGCGGTCTCCCGCGCCGTGGCGGGGGCGCCGCCGTCGTCATCCCGCAAAAGTGTGCCCTGCGTGAGAGTGGGCAGCCCCGCAACACTGCCTCTTCCAAACCCTTGGATGTCCTAGTATATTGCAGGTGAGGCGGATCACACGGCGAGTTCGTCCCCGGTTCGCACTCCCCATACACGCAGGGCGAAAGGCAGACAATGACAGTCACCGACGACTTCCGTGCAGCCCGCGATCGGCTCCTTGCGCTGCGCACCGATTATTCAGGGGCGCGCAGCGACTTCCAGTGGCCCCGTTTCAGCGAGTTCAACTTCGCACTCGACTGGTTCGACCAGATCGCTGATAACCCCGGCACGGCCAACGACCCTGCGCTGGTGATCGTCGAGCAGGACGGCAGTTCCGCCCGCCGCAGCTTCGCCGAGCTCTCCGCGCGCTCCTCGCAGCTTGCCAACTGGCTCCGATCCAAGGGCGTCCAGCGGGGCGACCGCATGATCATCATGCTCGGCAACCAAGTGGAACTGTGGGAACTCATGCTCGCCGGGATCAAACTCGGCGTGGTCCTGATCCCCACCACCACGCTCATGGGCCCGCGCGACATCACGGATCGCGTGGAGCGCGGCGGCGCCCGCTGGGCCGCCGTCGGGAGCGCCAACATCGCCAAGTTCGCCGAAGTGCCGGGCGATTACACGCTCATTGAAGTGGGTGACGGCCAGACCCCTGGCGCCCTCCAGTACGCCGAAGCGGATTCCGCCGAGTCGACGTTCGTCCCGGACGCCCCCACCGCCGCTGACGAAACCATGCTCCTCTACTTCACCTCGGGCACTACGTCGCGGGCGAAACTGGTGGAGCACACCCACACCTCGTACCCGGTGGGACACCTCTCCACGATGTATTGGATCGGCCTGGAGCCCGGGGATGTCCACCTCAACGTGGCGTCCCCCGGCTGGGCAAAGCACGCGTGGTCCAACGTTTTCACGCCGTGGATCGCCGAGGCCTGCGTCTTCGTCTATAACTACGATCGCTTCGACGCCAAGGCCCTCATGGAGCAGATGGGCCGCGAAGGCGTCACGAGTTTCTGCGCCCCGCCCACCGTGTGGCGCATGCTCATCCAGGCGGACCTGACCCTGCTCAAAACCCCGCCAACCAAGGTGGTTTCGGCGGGCGAACCCCTCAACGCCGAGGTGATCGGGCAAGTCGAGCGGGCCTGGGGGCAGACCATCCGCGACGGTTTCGGCCAGACGGAGTCGACAGTCCAGGTCGCCAACACCCCCGGCCAACCGGTCAAGACCGGTTCGATGGGGCGGCCGCTGCCGGGCTACGACGTCGTCCTTGTCGACCCGGCCACTGGCGAAGAGGCTGACGACGGCGAGCTGTGCTTGCGCTTGGACCCCCGCCCCGTAGGGCTCATGAAGTCCTACTTCGGCGACCCGGAAAAGACGGCCGAGGCGTTCCGCGACGGTTACTACCACACGGGTGACATGGCCAGCCGGGACGGGAACGGAGTCATCACCTACGTGGGCCGCGGAGACGATGTGTTCAAATCCTCCGACTACCGCTTGTCCCCTTTCGAACTCGAAAGCGTCCTGATCGAGCATCCCGCAGTGGCGGAGGCCGCCGTCGTACCCTCTCCGGATCCGGTCAAGCTTTCGGTGCCCAAGGCCTTCGTGGTGCTCGCCGCCGGGTACGAGCCCGGACCCGCTGTTGCCGAGGACATCCTCAGATACTGCCGGCAGCACCTGGCGCCGTTCAAGCGCGTCCGCCGGCTCGAATTCGGTGAGTTGCCCAAGACCATTTCGGGCAAGATCCGGCGCGTCGAGCTTCGAGGCACGGAGGTGGCCCGCCACAGCGATGGTCCGCTGCCTGCCGGCCTGGGTGTCGAGTACACCGAGGATGAGTTCCCGAGTCTGAAAGAATAGGCAGCCAAGCAATGTCAGGAGGCACCGTGGGCAGCCCACTCCCCCGCGATCCCATCGCCGACGCCCAGCGAAACTGGGAGCGCCACGGCTGGGGCGAAGTCGCCGCGCCCATGGCGGCCATTACCGCGATCATGCGCACGCAGCAGATCCTGCTGGCGCGGATCGAAGGCGTTTTGAAGCCCTACGGCCTGACCTTCGCGCGCTACGAACTCCTGGCCCTGCTGAGTTTCGCCCGCAGCGGCGCGTTGCCCATGAACAAAGCCAGCGCGCTGCTCCAGGTGCATCCGACGTCGGTAACCAACGCCGTCGACCGCCTCGAGAAGGCCGCCCTCGTGGTCCGCTCCCCGCATCCCACTGACGGGCGCACCACGCTGATCGAGCTCACCGCGGAGGGCCGCACGCTCGCGAAGCGCGCGACGACGGCACTCAACAACGAGGTGTTCGGCCAGTCCGGCTTCGGGGACGACGACGTCGAGCACCTGATCCGCGTGCTGGGAGACTTCCG
Organism: Arthrobacter bambusae; assembly: GCF_022606295.1. Lineage (GTDB taxonomy): Bacteria > Actinomycetota > Actinomycetes > Actinomycetales > Micrococcaceae > Arthrobacter > Arthrobacter bambusae_A. The sequence continues at coordinate 208,525 of NZ_JAHHZS010000002.1, read as the reverse complement.
CAAGGCCGCGGGCGACTTCACGGACTAACGAATTTTCCATCCATTGCTGAGTAACTGCCGTTTTGAGCCTTCAGAACGACAGTTACTCAGCAATGGATGATCAACGGTTCTTGAACTCCGGCTGGCGCTTCTCGGTGAACGCCGCCATGCCTTCCTTCTGATCCTCTGTGGCGAACAATGAGTGGAAGACCCGGCGCTCGAACAAAACACCCTGGGAGAGGCCGGTTTCGAAGGCTGCGTTGACGGCTTCCTTGGCCACCATGGCAACCGGCTTGGACTTGGACGCGATCACCTCGGCGGCCTTCATCGCCTCCTCCACCACGGAATCGGCTGGCACGACGCGGGAAACAAGTCCTGCACGCTCGGCTTCCTCGGCGTCCATGAACCGCCCAGTGAGGATCATGTCCATCGCTTTGGCCTTGCCCACGGCCCGGGTCAGCCGTTGCGAGCCGCCCATGCCGGGAATGACGCCGAGGTTGATTTCCGGTTGACCGAACTTGGCGTTGTCCCCGGCAATGATGAAATCGCACATCATGGCAAGTTCGCAGCCACCGCCCAAGGCAAAACCGGACACTGCCGCAATCACGGGAATGCGCAGGCGAGTGAGGTTTTCCCAGGCGCGGAACCAGTCGGCGGCATACATGTCCATGTACCCCTTGGAGGCCATCTCCTTGATGTCGGCGCCGGCCGCGAAGGCCTTCTCCGATCCGGTGATCACCACGGCACCCACCCCGGGATCCGCATCCATGTCCGACACTGCGGCCACGATCTCATTCATGGTGGCCTGGTTCAACGCATTGAGCGCCTTGGGCCGGTTCAGGGTCACCAAGCCCACCCGTCCACGGATTTCCACCAGGATGTTTTCGTACTGCTGCGCCAAGCCGTGCCCCTTTTGTCGGTTGCTCAGTTGTGTCGGTTGCTCCGAAATAATCTTCCCGCCAAGGCTACTTGGCGGACTTGTCCCGAATGTCTGTGATGATGCCGGAGAAATCACGCCCGGCTCCGCCCTCGGCCGCGAAAGCATCGTAAATCCGCGATGCCAGGTGTCCCATTTGCCCGTCCACTCCGGTGCTCTCGAGCGCGTTGACCGCGAGCCGGAGGTCCTTTGCCATGAGCGCTCCGGCGAATCCGGGCTGGTAGTCGCGGTTGGCCGGGCTCGTGGGGACCGGTCCGGGAACCGGGCAGTTGGTGGTGAGCGCCCAGCATTGCCCCGAGGCGTTGGATGCGACGTCGAACAACGCTTGGTGCGTGAGGCCCAGCTTCTCGCCCAGGACGAACGCCTCGCTGACGGCAATCATGGAAACGCCCAGGATCATGTTGTTGCAGACCTTGGCCGCCTGCCCGGCTCCGTGGTCGCCGCAGTGGACGATCCTCCGGCCCATGAGTTCCAGGATCGGCTTCACTGTTTCGAAGTCCTCTGGGAGCGCCCCCACCATGAAGGTCAGGGTTCCGGCTTCGGCACCAACCACGCCTCCGGAAACGGGCGCGTCGACCGAGCGGTGGCCGGCCTCCAAAGCAATGGAAGCGGCCTCGCGGGCCTCGTCGACGTTGATGGTGGAGCAATCCAGGAACAGTGTGTCCGGCGCCGCCACCGAGAGAAGGCCCGGTGCTCCGTCGACTCCCCGGTACGCATCCAGGACGTGCTTGCCGCTGGGCAGCATGGTCAGGACAACGGAAGCACCGGCGACGGCTTCCGGAGCGGAATCCACCGTGGCGATGCCGTGTTCGCGGGCTGCCTCAAGTGCCGCCGGCACGGGATCGTACGCGACCACGTGGTGCCCCGCTTTGACAAGGTTCACGGCCATGGGGCCGCCCATGTGGCCAAGGCCGAGAAAAGCGATGGTGCCGGAAACTGCGTCAGACATGGTCGGACTCCTTTGAATGAAGTTTGAGTTCGCGATCGCCGAGCGAGGCGAAGAAGCCTTCGACGGCGGCCGGCGACACCTCCGCGAGGGAAGCCGGCTTCCATTGTGGGTTGCGGTCCTTGTCCACCACTTGGGCGCGGATCCCCTCGCGGAAATCCGGGCCGGCCAGGCAGCGCACGCCAACCCGGTATTCCTGTTCCAGCGCCTCTTCGAGCGAGAGCCCCCGGACGCGCCGCAACGATTCCAGGGCCACTTTCACTGCTGTTGGCGACTTCGCCTCGATCGTGTCCGCGGCCGCGGCGGCGTCCCCACCGGCCGCGCGCAGCTTCGCGACGATTTCCTCGGCGTCATCCGAAGCAAAGGCGGCATCGATCCACTCGCTCTGGCCGGACAGCGCCGAGGCCGGCGGTTCCTGCACAAATCGCCCGACGGCGGCCTCCGCCGTCGAGCTTTCCAGCGCTTCCGCGAGGGCGGGGAGGCTTTCGGACGGGACGAAGTGGTCCGCGAGCCCCAGGAACAGGGCATCGGCCCCGCTCAAGTGGGCACCCGTAAGCGCGGCGTAGGTGCCGGACTCCCCCGGCGAGCGGGACAGCAGCAGGGTCCCGCCGACGTCGGGCACAAACCCAATGGTGGTTTCCGGCATGCCGGTGCGTGTCCGCTCGGTGACCACGCGGACCGAGCCGTGGGCTGAGATACCGACCCCGCCGCCGAGGACCAGTCCGTCCATGAAGGCCACGTAAGGCTTCGGATACCGGGCAATGAGCGAGTTCAAGCGGTACTCCGCAGCCCAGAAGTCAGCTGTCTGGCCGCCGTGGCGCAGCATGTCATCGTAGATCGCCACGATGTCTCCACCCGCGCACAGTCCACGCTCCCCGGCGCCATGCACCAAAACCGTCTTGACGCCGTCGTCGTCCGCCCACTCGGTGAGTTGCTCCAGCATGGCGTGCACCATGCCGCTGGTGAGGGCGTTGACGGCCTGGGGCCGGTTCAGGGTGATGACGCCGAGGTGGCCGCGCTTCTCGAAGAGGACCTCGGCCATTAGCTGCCGGCCGGCATCACGAAACTGGCGCCCTGGCGGATGCCCGAGGGCCAACGGGTGGTGACCGTCTTGGTCTTGGTGTAGAAGCGGAAGGCGTCCGCGCCGTGCTGGTTGAGGTCGCCGAAGCCGGAGGCCTTCCAGCCGCCGAAGGTGTAGTAGGCAATCGGGACGGGAATGGGAACGTTGATGCCAACCATGCCGACTTCGACGCGGCTCGCGAAGTCCCGGGCAGCGTCGCCGTCGCGGGTGAAGATCGCGACGCCGTTGCCGAACTCGTGCTCGGAGCAGAGCCGCAGCGCTTCTTCGTAGTCAGCTGCGCGGAGGACGCTCAGGACCGGGCCGAAGATCTCCTCTTTGTAGATGGACATGTCCTTCGTCACGTTGTCGAAGAGGGTCGGGCCAACCCAGAAACCGCCGTCGTAGCCGTCCACCGTGAGGCCGCGTCCGTCGGTGACGAGCGTGGCGCCCTGGTCGACGCCGGCTTGGATGTAGCCCTCGATCCGTTCCTTCGCCGAGGCTGCCACCACCGGGCCGAAGTCCGAATCCTTGGCCAGGCTGGGGCCGACCTTCAGTCCCTTGATCCGGTCCTGCAGCTTGGAAACCAGCTCATCGGCCGTCTCCTGGCCAACCGGCACCGCAACGGAAATCGCCATGCAACGCTCTCCGGCGGAGCCGAAGCCAGCGCCGATGAGCGCATCCGCGGCCATGTCGAGATCGGCGTCGGGCATGATCACCATGTGGTTCTTGGCACCGCCGAAGCACTGGGCGCGCTTCCCGTGGGCGGCCGCGGTCGCGTAAATGTACTGGGCAATCGGCGTGGAACCGACAAAGCCGATGGCCTTCACGCGCGGATCCTCAAGGAGGGCATCCACCGCTTCCTTGTCGCCATTGATGACGTTGAAGACGCCGTTCGGCAATCCGGCCTCGGTGAAGAGCTCGGCCAGGCGAAGGGGCACGGAGGGGTCGCGCTCCGACGGTTTGAGGATGAAGGCATTGCCCGCAGCCAGCGCGGGGCCGGACTTCCAGAGCGGGATCATGGCGGGGAAGTTGAAGGGCGTGATGCCGGCGACAACGCCGAGCGGCTGGCGCAATGAGTGGACGTCGATGCCGGTGCCGGCGTTGTCCGAGAACTCGCCCTTGAGCAGGTGTGGCGCGCCGGCGGCGAACTCCACCACCTCGATGCCGCGCTGGATGTCGCCCTTGGCATCGGGGAAGGTCTTGCCGTGCTCGGAGGAGAGCAGCGTGGCGAGTTCGTCCATGTGTTCGTTGACCAGGTCCACGAACTTGAGCAGGATCCGGCCACGGCGCTGCGGGTTCATCGCAGCCCATTCGAGCTGGCCCTTTTCCGCGTTCGCGATGGCGTTCCTGACCTCATCAGCGCTGGCCAAGGGAAGTTTGGCCTGAATCTCGCCGGTGCAGGGATCGTAGACATCGCTGAAGCGCCCGGAGGTCCCGTCGATCCTCTGGCCGTCAATGTAGTGGGAAAGTTCGCGCACCATGGAATGCTCCTTTGCATAGGGGAAATGCCCGCCATCGGCCTCGAAAGCACATGTCCAACTGCGCTCCGGGACGTCTTTGATCCCGAATATACTCGGACTTCCTACTAATTTCTAGAGGACCTCAGCTGGTGCCCAGGTGGCCCGGTTCAACGGGGCAGGTTGCCGTAGGCATCCAGAGCCTCCCGGCGCGAGGCCTTGAGATCCACCACCGGCTCCGGATAGTCCGCCGTGGCCAGCTCCGGTATCCACTGGCCAACGTAGCCTCCGCGGGGGTCGAATTTCGCTGCCTGGGTCTCCGGATTGAAGATCCTGAAGAACGGCGACGCGTCCGCGCCGGAACCGGCTACCCACTGCCAGTTCGCGGGATTGGACGCAGGATCGGCATCCACCAGGGTGTCCCAGAACCATTGCTCGCCCACTTGCCAGTGAATGCCGAGATTCTTCACCAAGAGGCTGGCGGAAACCATGCGGACCCGGTTGTGCATCCATCCGGTGTGCCACAATTGCCGCTGCCCGGCATCCACCATGGGGAAGCCGGTGCGGCCTTCCTGCCATGCTCGAAGGAGATCGTCAGGCTCCTCGGACTGATCGCCCTTGCCACCGGGCCAGGCCCACGGATAGTGGTCGAATCCGGGCCGCAAATTGGCCGTCGCCAGATCCGGGTGATGGAAGTATTGGTGCCAGCAGAATTCCCGCCACCCGAGTTCCGCGGCGAAAACGGCCACTCCGTCGCCCAGTTCCCGACGCCGGCGCTGCTGGGCATGCCATACCTCGAACGGGCTGAGTTGCCCCCAGCGCAGGAACGGCGACAACCGGCTACTGCCCGGCAAGTCCGGACGGTCCCGGTTCACCGAATAGTCCGCCAGCCCGCGCTCCACGAAGTCATCGAGAAGTTCGTGCGCCTGCGCCGAACCCGGCTGCCAGCTTTCCGACAATCCGGCAGACCAATCGGGGCTCCGCGGCAACAATCCCCAAGAGTCCAATTCCTCGGACCCGGGAAGCCGGCCGGAGAATCCGCGGCCCGGTTCCGGAGCTTCCAGCGGTTCGCGGAAATCCAAGCCGGACACAGTCCGCCAAAAGGGCGTGAAGACCTTGAAGGGTCCGCCCTGCTTCGTGGTCACGGCCCAGGGTTCATGGAGCAAGGATGCCTGGAAGCTCTCGGCATGCATCCCGGACTCGCGCGCCCAGGTCTTGATACCGGCGTCGAGCATTCGCTCCGGTTCGCCATAACGGCGGTTCCAGTACAGCGACCCTGCACTCATCGCCGTCGCGGTTTCCCCGACCATCTCCGCCGCCGGTCCGCGGCGCAGTACGAGAGGCACGCACAAGGTTGCGAGCTCTTCGCGAAGGGTGAGCAGGGAATGATGCAGCCACCAGCGGGAGGCACCGCCGAGCGGCCTGATGCCCGGCGATTCCTCGTCCAGGACATACAGCGCGACGGCGGCTCCATCGTCCACTGCTGCCCGCAGCGCCGGGTTGTCCGTGGTCCGGAGATCGTCCCGGAGCCACACGATTGACGGCTTCACTCATCCCCCTCGGATTTGTGGCAAAGGCCATGCCCCCTAAGACGAATCTTAAGGGGCATGATCTGTACTGAAGTTATTGAGATTTATTTCGGCATCAGGACGGTGTCAACCAGGTACACCGTGGCGTTGGCGGTGTGGACGCCACCGCAGATCACGGCAGAACCTCCGTCAACCTTGAGTGCATCCTTGCTTCCGGTGACGGTCACCGAGTCGCCCTCAACGGTCTTGTGGGTGCCCACGATCTGGTCCGGGGTCAGCTGGCCGGGGATGACGTGGTAGGTGAGGATCTTGCTCAGGGTGGCGTCGTCGGTCTTGAGGCTGTCGATGGTGGCGGCCGGGATCTTGGCGAATGCGCTGTCCACAGGAGCGAACACGGTGAACTGGCTGCCGTTAAGCGTGTCCACCAGGTTGACCTTCGGGTTCAGCTTGCCGGACACGGCGGCCGTGAGGGTCTTGAGCAACGGGTTGTTGGAAGCGGCAACGGCTACGGGGTCGAGAGCCATGCCGGCGACGGAACCTGCACCGCTGGGAACCTGGGAGGCGTAGCCTGCACAGCCCGGGCCGACCAGGTCTTTGGTCGGGTCCATCGCGGCGCTTGCCGAAGCGGAGGGGGTCGCCGCCATGGTGGACGACGAGCTCGGAGCCGCCGATGACGGCGAAGCCGTGGAAGCGGAGCCGCCACAAGCGGTGAGGCCCAACAGGGCGGAAGCGGCGAGGCCGGCAATCGCAAAAGACGTGCGCTTTGTAGCAAGCATGACATTTCTCCTTCAAACGGACTGACATTCGGTGCCGGTTGATTCCGGCGTGAAAGCACTTCACCTTTGCGGGGCTAAGTCCTTATGCCAGCTATTCGGAGGTGTGGGCTGCAGGGATGGGTGAGTTTCAAAAATTAATTTGGAAGCGCCTCAACACCCGACCACTTTGGAAGCACCCGACGCCGGATGGCGGCGTGGGTGCCGACATTGCCGCTCAAAGGTGGTCGGTTCTTGCGGAGCTCATGCGGTGGGCTTCCTCCATCAACAACTTGCCGAGGAATTCCTGGCGTTCAGGACGGAACCGCGGCTCGATGCCGGTAAGGGACAAGGCGCCGACCGGCCTGCCCTGTTGGTCGAAAACGGCAGCCGCCATCCCCCAACTGCCCTCCAGGACCAACCCGGGATTCACCGAGTACCCGGCAAATCGGGTTTGCTCAAGGTTCCGGCGCACCACGCCCTCGCTGTGGCCGGCAGCGAACTCCCCCGCGTACTGTTCCCACCCGGAGAGGATCACTTGCTGTTCCTCGTCCGTCAGGAAGGCCATGATCGCCGTGCCGGCCGACGCCACGCCAAGCGGGAACCGGACGCCCTCGTGCAACACGAAGGAGCGCACAGGGAAGCTACCTTCCTCTCGGAGCACGCACACGGTTTCGTGGCCACGACGGATGGAATAGAAGGCGCTTTCGCCGCTCTCCTCGGCCAGGCGTCGCAGGCTGGGCCGGGCCAGGTCCTCAAACGGGAACCGCGCCGCCGCAACGGACCCCAGCAGGAAGATCTCAGGCCCCAGGATCCAGTTGCCGGTCCGCTGGTCATGATCCAGCAGGCCTTCAGCCGCGAGCGATGCGAGCAAGCGATGCACCGTCGGGCGCGTCAGTCCGGACTCGCGGACCAGGCCAGCAATGGACATGCCCTCCGGCTTGCGTCCCACGAGCCGGAGGAGCGCGGCTACCCTGCCCACCACCTGGGCGGCCTGCACGGGCTTTGCGTGCGGCTGTTGGGTCGGCACCTCTCCCCTTCCAAAGACTTCCTCCACAATGTGGACACCTCCAAGAGTACCGTCCACACTGTGCGAGGTCAGCGTGGCGGGCCACACGACGCCATTGACCCTTCGCTCAGGGCCACCATATGCTCCTAAGCCAGACGACTAGTTCAGACGTGCCCGGCGTAGTGTCCACAAAGTGGATATGTGCTGGGTGACCTTACTCAAAGACGAGGACAAAGCCATGGCCAAAATCCATCCCAGCTCAGCCGTTGCACTGCAGGACGTCCTGCGCGACGGCCAGACGATCGCCGTCGGAGGTTTCGGGCTCAGCGGCATCCCCGCGGACCTGATCGACGCTGTCCGCGATTCGGGGGTCAAGGACCTGACAGTGGTCTCCAACAACATGGGCATTGACGGCAAGGGGCTCGGTGTCCTCATCGAAGCGGGCCAGGTCCGCAAGGTCATCGCCTCCTACGTGGGCGAGAACAAGCTCTTCGCCGAGCAGTACCTCTCGGGCCAGCTTGAGGTCGAGTTCGCCCCGCAGGGCACCCTCGCCGAGCGCCTCCGCGCCGGCGGCGCCGGGATTCCGGCCTTCTACACGCGGACCGGCGTCGGAACCCTGGTTGCCGAGGGCAAGCCGCTCGAGGAGTTCGACGGCGTGACCTACGTCCGCGAGCGCGGGATCGTCGCCGACGTCGCACTGGTCCACGCGCACACCGCGGACACGGACGGCAACCTGATCTACCGGTACACGGCCCGGAACTTCAACCCTGTCGTGGCGACGGCGGGCATTGTGACCATTGCCGAGGCCGAAGTGATCGTGCAGCCCGGCGAATTGGATCCCAACCACATCGTGACACCCGGCGTCTACGTCCAGCGGCTGGTCCAGGCGAGCGGCCGGCCCAAGGACATCGAGCAGCGCACCGTGCGGACCCGCACTGAAGCCCTGGCCGTTTAAGCACCCACCAGCGAAGGAGCACCACCATGGCATGGACCCGAGACGAAATGGCCGCCATTGCGGCCGAGGAACTCCACGACGGCGACTACGTCAACCTCGGCATCGGCATTCCCACCCTCGTCGCCAACAACCTGCCCGACGGCGTGCGGGTTGTCCTGCAAAGCGAGAACGGCCTACTCGGCATGGGGCCTTTCCCGTATGAAGGCGAGGAAGACGCCGACCTCATCAACGCCGGCAAGCAGACCGTCACGGTCCTGCCCGGCGGCAGCATCTTCGACTCCGCGACGTCCTTCGGGATGATCCGCGGCGGACATGTCAAGGTTGCCATCCTCGGCGCCATGCAGGTTTCCGGCAACGGCGACCTCGCCAATTGGACCATTCCGGGAAAGATGGTCAAGGGCATGGGCGGTGCCATGGACCTGGTGGCCGGCACTCCGCGCGTCGTGGTCCTCACCGAACACAACGCCAAGGACGGGAGCGCGAAGATCGTCCGCGAATGCACCCTGCCGTTGACCGGCCTGGGGGTGGTGGACCGGATCGTCAGTGACCTCGCGGTGTTTGACCTTGTGCGGAACGACGACGGCGGGCGGCAGCTCACCCTTACCCGCCTCGCCCCGGGGGTCACCGTGGAGGAACTCCGCGCTAAAACGGAGGCCGCGTTCGCCGTCGCATTGGAAACCACCTCCGCTCTCGAAGGAGCAACAGCATGAGCCTGAAAGACCAGTTCGGCAAAGATGTCCTCCTCACCGGCTGGGGACACAGCAAGTTCGGCAAACTCACGGACGAGACGCTGGAGTCCTTGATCGTCCAGGTGTCAGCGGAGGCCATCCGGAACTCCGGACTCGAGCCACGGGACATCGACGAGATCTACCTCGGCCAGTTCAACTCAGGCATGCAGCCCCTGGGCTTCACGTCCTCCCTGGCCCTGCAACTGTCCGAGGATCTGGCGAACGTGCCCGCAACCAGGACCGAGAACGCCTGCGCTTCTGGATCCGCGGCATTCCAGCAGGGCGTGAAATCCGTGCTTGCCGGGACGGCCCGCAACGTCCTGGTGATCGGCGCCGAAAAGATGACCGACGCCGGAGCCGACGTTGTCGGAGCAGCCCTTCTGGGCGCGTCCTACGAAATGGCGGGCAAGGCCTCTACCACCGGTTTCACGGGGTTGTTCGCCGAGGTGGCCAAGCACTACGAGAAGCGCTACGGAGCGGGTTTCGCTGGTGCAGGTCTGAGCGACATCCTCGGATCCATCGCCGCCAAGAACCACCACAACGGCATGGACAACCCCTACGCGCAGATGCACCGCGATTTCGGCGAGGAGTTCTGTCGGACGGTTTCCGAGAAGAACCCCATGGTTGCCGAACCGCTGCGCCGCACCGACTGCTCCCCCGTGTCCGACGGCGCCGCCGCCGTCGTGCTCTCCCTGGGCCCGGCGTCGGGCGCTGCTACCCAACCCGTACGGCTGGCGGGCTTCGGGCAAGCGAACGACTTCTTCCCGGCAGAGCGCCGCGACCCCACCGAATTCGCCGCCACGCGGGTGTCCTGGGAACGCGCGCTGGGGATGGCCGGCCTCGGTATCGACGGACTGGACTTCGCCGAAGTGCACGATTGCTTCACGATCGCCGAACTGATCATGTACGAGGCCATGGGACTGACCCCGCGCGGCGAAGGCTCCCGGGCCGTGCAGGAAGGCTGGGTCTACAAGGACGGAAAGCTGCCCATCAACGTGTCCGGCGGCCTCAAGGCGAAGGGCCACCCTGTGGGCGCGACAGGCGTGTCCCAGCACGTCATCGCAGCCATGCAGCTCACGGGCACCGCCGGCGCCATGCAACTGCCCAACGCCCGCCGCGGAGCCGTGCAGAACATGGGCGGCGTGGGCATCGCGAACTACGTTTCGATTTTGGAGGCAGTCTGAGGAACACCGCTGAAACTCCCCGCTCCTGATGCCCGACGTCGACTGCGGCCTGCGTAGTGGCGCGGGCCGCCGTCGGGGTCCAAGCCCAAAGGTGGGGAGTTCCGGCCGGCCCATTCCCCAGCTACCTCGCCGGGTCTAGACTGACCCTATGTCCGACACCGCGGGACGCAAGTTGTTTCAGCATTCAGGAACGGCGCTCATCTTCCGGGGAGCTTTGGCCCTTCTCTTTGCCTTCCTGGTCGCTTCCCTGCCGGTAGCCACGGTATTTGCCCTTGTCTACGTGTTCGGCGTGTTTGCCATTACCGACGGGCTCGCCAACATGGCCCACTATTTCTACGACCCTGCGCGCCACTCCCGCTGGAGCCTGATCGGTGGCTTCATCTCGGTCGCAACGGGCCTCGTGGCCGTTTCCTGGCCGGGCATCACCACCGCGGCGCTGGGCGTCCTGATCGGAGCCTGGGCACTCATCCTGGGGATCTCGCAAATCATCCTTGCCAGGGACATCAGGACAACGGTCAGGGGTTGGTGGATCTGGATGTTGACGGCAGTGGTCACCACCTTGTTCGGACTTTTTGTGCTCGTCAATCCGGCAGCCGGATTCCTGGGCGTGGTGGCGCTCCTCGCGAGCTACGCCGCGGTCAGTGGCGTTCTGTTGATCGCCTCCGGCATCAGGCTCCGCAGGCGCGCGTCCTCTTCTTCGGTGATGCTCGCCCATTAGCACCAGCGGTAGCAATCCGCCCCGGGGGGATGCGCCAAGGCCCAAGTTCGGTAAGTTAGTGGCTGTGAAGATAGCTACCTGGAATGTGAATTCGCTCCGCGCACGTGCCGACCGCGTCGAGGCCTGGCTGCAGCGCAGTGACTGCGACGTCCTCGCGATACAGGAAACCAAGTGCAAGGACGACAACTTCCCGTGGGAGCTCTTCGAGCGCATGGGCTACGAGGTTGCCCATTTCGGCCTGAGCCAATGGAACGGCGTGGCGATCGCCTCGCGTGTAGGGCTCGACGACGTCGAACGCACCTTTGTTGACCAGCCCGCCTTCGGAAAGGCGGGCAAGGATCCTGTTCAGGAAGCCCGCGCCATTGCCGCAACGTGTGGAGGGGTACGGGTGTGGAGCCTTTACGTTCCCAACGGTCGTTCGCTCGACGACGAGCACATGCCCTACAAGCTCAAGTGGCTGGACACCCTGAAGGGACACGCCGCCGCTTGGATCACAGAGAACCCCGAAACCCAGGTGGCGCTCATGGGCGACTGGAACATCGCGCCGCTCGACGAGGATGTCTGGGACATCGATTACTTCCGGGCGAACGCGCTCACCCACGTGAGCGAACCCGAGCGTGAGGCCTTCCGGGCGTTCGAAGGGGCCGGTTTCACCGACGTCGCGCGCGCCTACACGCCGGGTCCCGGCGTCTACACCTACTGGGACTACACGCAGCTGCGGTTCCCCAAGAAGGAGGGCATGCGTATCGACTTCGTCCTGGCCTCTCCCGCGCTGGCCGCCCGCGTCACCGGGGCGTCGATCGACCGCGAAGAGCGCAAGGGCAAGGGCGCCTCGGACCACGCTCCCGTGATCGTGGAGCTTACGGACTGAGCAGCAACAATTGACGGAGGAGGCGGGCCCGCGATGAGCGGAAAGCTATACGGGAGTCAGGCTGGGCTGCCTTTCTCTTCAGCGTTGCGCGTCTATGAACCACTCGAGGCATTCCCGGAAGACCAGCGGCAACAGCTCGTGGCGAGCGGGACCCGCAGCGGTTCGCGGGCCGCCGTCGAAAATGCCGAGCTGCTCGCTTCCCTCGGTCGGGTCACGCGCAAGGGCGGGGATCCGTTCCCCACCGGCAGCACCGATCTTGTCCGCATCACGCGGATTCCCACCGGTGATCCGAACGACCCCGACGGCGGCCGGCTGCTTTACTGCCCCAGCCAGCTGGTCATCCGGGCAGGATTGGCTGCCAATGCCCTCATGGAAGGTATCCACGGGCCGCTCGCGGACCTGCTCATCCCCGTGGACCAGCGCGACCGGCACCAGGCACGCATAGACCGCATCAACGCCAGTCACGACGCGAAGCGCGTGCACACCCGGGCCTCCACGTGGGGCATCCCCTTCAGCTGGTTCTCGCTCTTCCAGGAATCGGACCGCAAGGATGTGGTGGAATCCGGTGGACGCATCCTGACGGTGAGGGTCTGGGCCTCGCTGACCGATGCCTTGGACCGGGCGCGCTTCGCCGTAGCCAACCTCGCCCTCGCCGCCCCGGACCTGGACATGCTGGACGACCTCACACAGCTCACCGAATGGCTCGAATTGTTCCATGTGCAGTCGATGGTCGAGCTGGATTATGGCGCCGTGGCGGACAAGGTATACCCGGACGAGTCACCCATGGACGTCAGGCTCGGCATCGAATGCCTGGCCGAGGGCGACATGACGGGAGCGGCCGCGGCTTACCGCAGGCTGGCTTCCCGCTGGATCCCCATCAGGCAGTTGGCCCGGGCTTCGTAGCTCCTCGGCTTCGCGTCCGGAGCTCTTGGCCTCGTCAGTCCTTGGAACGGGGCGGACCCGTGGTCTCACGGACAATCAGCCGGTGGGGCGCTTTCATGGACCGCACGGACCCTGCGGCCCCTGCCAGCTCGTCCAACAGCATGCGGGTGCCCAGTTGGCCCTGTTCCACGGGGTCCTGGGCCACGGTTGTCAGGCCCATGGCCTCGGCGAATTCATGGTTGTCAATGCCGATGATGGACAATTCTTCCGGTACGCGGACGCCACGGCGCCGCGCCTGCAACATGGCTCCCATGGCCATTTCATCGGAGGCGCAGAAGATCGCCGTCGGTTTTGGCCCCGGTTTGCTCCAGAGCTCGTCGAAGGCTTCCTGGCCACTGCCCACGGTGAAGTTTCCGAAAATGTCCCATTCCGGCGGCATGGAAAAGCCGGCGCTTGTCATGGCATCCGTGAAGCCGTCAACGCGCAGTCGTGGGACGGTGAAGTTCAGGTCGGAATCGTCCTGGCCGTGGAGCAGCGCGATCTCGCGGTGGCCGAGATTCAACAGGTGCATGGTGGCTTCCACCGAGGCTGCGTAATCGTCGATCCCGATGCTGGGGCAATCCTCCACCGGACCGCCGACAATGACCAAGGGGATTTCGATCCTCTGGAGATCGGCGATTTCCTCGGGGGTCAGGGACATACAGAGGACCAGGAGTGCATCAATCTGCTTGTAGACCATCGTCTTGCTGAAGAGCCGTTCCCGCGCTCCGCGCTGCCCGCCCAGGTTGAACAGGGAGAGGTTGTAGCCGCGGGCGTGGAGCTCACGGTCTACGCCCTCGATCGCCTTGAAGAAGAACCAACGGTCCACGTAGGGGGCCAGGACACCGATTGTCCTGGTGCGGCCCGTAGCCAGCCCGGAAGCGGACGACGACGCCACGTACCCGAGTTCTCCTGCGACCCGCAGGATCTTTTCCCTGGTCGCGGGAGACACCCTGGGAAGGCCCCGCACCGCGCGGGAAACGGTGGCGGTGGAAACGCCTGCGGCGTGTGCGACGTCCTCAATGCTGGCTCCTGCGTGGCCGCCACGCTGGGAACGTTCACTCGTCTTTGCCACTCAAGCCCCCTCAAAGATTCCGTGCGGAAGCCGGGGGTTCCTTCCCAGACGGCAGATAACCAGCGTATTCCGCCTGGTTTCCCTCCGCCGATTCCGCTCTATTTATTTCGGCTCGCTGCTCAACCGATGCGCCTTGACGTCCGCGCGGGGAGCCGCCGCCGAAGCCGAAGCATTCCCCACAGGGCCAGCAACACTGCCAACAGGCCCAGGGCCCAGCCCAGTGCGGGCTGGGCCGTGAGTTCGGCGGCCACCGTGATGACCAGCAGGACCAAGGCCCAAAAACCGAGAAAACCAATCACGAGGTCGAAATCTTCAGCCGATTTCACCCGCGTGTTCTGCTCCTTGGCCGGGCCGCCGAGGGACGGCCCGGCCGAATCAGGAGTTTGCGTCATTTGACCGCGCCCGCTGTCAGGCCGGCCACAATCTTGCGCTGGAAGACCAGTACGAGGATCACCAGCGGAATCGTGACAACCGTTCCGGCTGCCATGACGGCGGTGTACGGCTCTTGGTGGGCTTGTGCACCGGCGAAGTAGGCGATAGCCACCGTGACCGTCTTGGTCTGGTCATTCGACAGCTGGCTCGCGATGAGGAACTCGTTCCACGAAGCGATGAACGCCAGGATGGCGGTGGTGAACACGGCGGGCGCAGCAAGCGGCATGATCACCTTGCGGAATGCCTGGCCCTGTGTACAGCCATCAATTCGAGCTGATTCTTCCAGCTCCCACGGCATTTCCCGGAAGAAGGAGGTCAAGGTGTACACCGTCAACGGAAGCACGAACGAGATGTTCGGGATGATCAGCGCTTGATATGTGCCGTACCAGCCGATGTTGGTGAACAACTGGAACAGCGGCGTCACCAAGGCCACGCCCGGGAACATCGATGCACCGAGGACGAAGCCGAGGACCAGGAATTTGAAGCGGAATTCGAGCCTGGACAAGGCGTAGGCCGCAAACACGCCGAACAGCAGGGCAACCACGGTGGTTACGCCCGCCACGAAGAGCGAGTTCAAGAGGTTCCGGCCGAAGTGGTTGCCCAGGTTCTCCGAGAAGACCGTGGTGAAGTTGTCCCAGGTGACGTGGGTGAAGAATGGCGTCGAGTCGAAGGTATATCCAACGTCGCGGAACGCGGTCACGATCATCCAGTAGAACGGAATCAAGCACCAGATGAAGATGAGCGCAGCGCTGAGGTACGTTCGTCCGCTCGCCCAGCGTTCCCGCCGTCGGGCAGCTGTCTTGGGCGCGGTGTCAAAGCTCACGGCGGTCATTTTTCCTGTCCCTTGGTCTTAGGCGTGGCTGAGGCGACAGCGTTCGCTCCCAGGAAACGAACGAAGATGAACGCCACGAGGAAGATGATGAGGAAGGTGATGGTGGACAACGCCGCTGCTGAGTTGAATCCCTGACGGATTTGGTCAACCACCAGGATGGACAACGTCGTCGTGCCATTCGAGCCTTGGGTCATGATGGCCGGCAGGTCATACATGCGCAGTGCGTCAAGGACACGGAACAGGACAGCCACCATGAGCGCCGGCTTCACGAGCGGCAGGGTGATCTGCGTGAAACGCTGCCATGCCGAGGCACCGTCGACCTTGGCCGCCTCGTATACTTCCGCCGGGATGATCTGCAGGCCAGCCAAAATCAGCAGGGCCATGAACGGCGTGGTCTTCCAGACGTCCGAAATGATGATCGCCCAGCGGGCCGGCCACTCGCTGCCTGTCCACAGGATTGCCGTGCCGAAAAGCTTGTTGGCGATTCCGTCGAAAGCGAAGATGAAGAACCACAGCTTGGCGGTGACGGCTGTCGGGATGGCCCACGGAACCAGGACAGCAGCGCGAAGGGCACTGCGACCGCGGAAAGTCCGGGCCATGATGACGGCCATCCAGAATCCGAGGACAGTCTCCAAGACGACGGTGACGACGGTGAAGAAGAACGTCGTTCCAACGGCGCTCCAGAACTGGGAGCCAAGGGTGCCGGGCGCACAGGCTGCGGAGCCACATTGCTGGGCCAACCAGTGGACAAAGTTGTCGAAGCCGGCGGGTCCACCCGAGACGAAGACCTTGGTGACCGGGTCAAGGCCCTGGTCCTTCTGGAAGGCCATGATAATCGCGTTGACCACCGGGTACACGATGACCACGGCAAGCAGTACCAAGGCGGGGGAAATCAACCAGAACGCCCACCGGCCTTGCGATGTGGCCGCCCGGTCCTGTCCTACTTCTTTTTGACCTTTTTTGGGTTTGGGGCTTGGTGTCTCTGGCGCCCGTTTAGGCTGCGCTAGGGTGGACATTTCCCCTCCTTCCGGAAATTGATAGCGTGCCCCTCGGGCGGCCGTTCGCTTGAAGCGCCAGCCGCCCGAGGTTCACTGGAGGTGTTGCTATTGGCTGGCCGAGTTGATGGCCGTGTCCATATCGGTCATCGCCTGATCGACGGACTTGTCACCCTTGATCGCAGCGTAGGCATTGTCCTGGATGGCCTTGGTGACTGCAGGGTAGAACGGCGAGACCGGGCGCGGCACGGCATTCGAAATCGAGGTCTTCAGCACCGGAAGGTACGGCAGCTGCTGGACCAGGGTCGGATCGTCGTACAAGGAACCGATGACCGGCGCCAGGGAACCCTGCGTGGCGTAGAACTTCTCGGTCTCTTCACTGGTCATGAAGGCCAGGAAGTCCTTGGCCGTCGCCTTGTGCTGCGAGTACACGCTGACGGCGAGGTTGTGGCCACCGAGGGATGAGGCGCCGGGGCCGCTCTT
This sequence comes from Arthrobacter bambusae, assembly GCF_022606295.1. Taxonomy (GTDB): domain Bacteria; phylum Actinomycetota; class Actinomycetes; order Actinomycetales; family Micrococcaceae; genus Arthrobacter; species Arthrobacter bambusae_A. The sequence continues at coordinate 191,662 of NZ_JAHHZS010000002.1, read as the reverse complement.
ACCCGGAAGCGGAGCCATCCCGAAGGTGTCCTTCACCTTGGAGGAGCCGTCCGTCTTGGCGAGGTTGTAGACGTAAGGCCAGTTGCGCAGGAAGAGGAGCTTGCCGTCTTCGAAGGACTGCCTGCCCTGTTCTTCCTGGTACGTCACGGCCTGGGTGGGGATGTTTCCGTTCTTGTAGGCCGTGACCAGGTTGTTAAGGCCGGCCTTGGCCGCCGCGGAAGTCACGGTGGACTTGCCGTCGTCGCCAACGATCGTGCCGCCGGCCGAGTTGATGGCTTCAGCCGCGTTCACGGTGAGGCCTTCATACTTGGCGAACTGCCCCGCGTAGCAGTCGATTCCATGCGACTTCGCGATGGAGCACATGCTCATCATCTCGTCCCAGGTCTTGGGCGGGGTGGGCACCAAGTCCTTGCGGTAGAAGAGGATGCCGCCGTCCGAAGTCTGCGGTGCCGCGAAGAGCGTGTTGTTGTACGTGGCCGTCTTGACGGTAGCCGGCAGCATCTTGGAGGTATCGATGCTCATCTTGTCCGAGAGCGGCTGCAACCAACCCTTCGCGGCAAATTCGGCGGTCCAGATGACGTCCACGTCAACGACGTCATAGTTGGCGTTCTTGGCCTGGAAGTTCTGGACCAAATCGTCGTGCTGCTGGTCCGCCTGGTCGGACTGCTCCTTGAAGGTGACCTTCTGGTCCGGGTGTGCCGCATTCCACTTATCGACGAGCGGGCGGACAACGTTGCTGTTGTCCTTGCCCTGGACGTAGGTGATGGGACCGCGTCCGTCGAGGTTTGCTGCGGCATCTCCGCCGCTTGAGGCTGTGCTGCCGCCACCGCCGCCACCACAGGCGGACAGGGACATGGCTAGCACGCCGGCAACAGCAGCCGGCAAAAGGTACTTGCGTGTGTTCATGCTGGGAACTCCTCAGTGAGTGGACCAGGTATTTCCGCTGCGCGGTTGATGTGGTGAGCCTCACATTAGTAAGCTTCCGGGTAGTAATGCAAGCGTTTACACAAAAATATGTCGTCGAGAGGAATCCAGTGCCGCACTCCCCGATCCCAACCCCCGGTTCCAGCAATTCCGCGTGGTGGGCAAGCGCCGTGGTGTACCAGATCTATCCTCGCTCTTTCGCCGACGGCAACGGCGACGGGATGGGCGACCTTGCCGGGGTCACCGCAAAACTGCCGTACCTGCAGGAGCTCGGCGTGGATGCCGTATGGCTCTCCCCGTTCTATAAGTCGCCGCAGGCAGATGCCGGATACGACGTAGCGGACTACCGGGCCGTGGATCCGCTCTTCGGCACCTTGGAGGACTTCGACGCCATGCTGGAGAAGGCACACAGCCTCGGCATCAAGGTGATCGTCGACCTCGTCCCCAACCACACTTCGGACGAGCACGCCTGGTTCCGCGAAGCCCTTGCTGCCGCCCCCGGCTCCCCCGAACGCGGGCGTTACATGTTCCACCCGGGCAAAGATTCCAAGCCGGGCTCCGGGGACGGGGCCTTGGCCCCGAACAATTGGAAATCCATCTTCGGCGGCCCCGCGTGGACGCGCCTGACGAACGACGACGGCACTCCGGGCGAGTGGTACCTGCACCTTTTCGACACGAAGCAGCCCGATCTCAACTGGGAGAATCCCGAGGTCCATGAGGAGATGCGTTCGGTGCTGCGCTTCTGGCTGGACCGCGGAGTTGACGGCTTCCGGGTGGATGTTGCCCACGGCCTGGTCAAGGAAGCCGGCTTGCCGGACTGGGAAGGCGCCGCCGCCATGGTCGAAGGTGGCTTGTCCGCACCAGGAGCCCACAGCGAAGCCGTCGAACCGCATACCGCCAAGCTGCACATCGTCCCCGCTGCCGACAGCCCCGCCGGGGCCGTCGCGACGGCCGTCGAGCACAAGGTCAAGCCACCGCTGGACCCGCCGTCGCCCTTCTTCGACCAGGACGGCGTTCACGAGATCTACCGCGAATGGAACAGAGTCCTCGCCGAATATGACGGCGACCGCATGCTGGTTGCCGAGGCGTGGGTGGAGCCTGCGGAGCGATTGGCACGGTACGTGCGCAAGGACGAAATGCAGCAGGCATTCAACTTCGATTTCCTCCTGGCAGGCTGGGATGCGGAGCGCATGGCAGTGGCCATCGAAACTTCGTTGGACGCGGCCGGATCCGTCGAGGCTCCCTCCACCTGGGTCCTGAGCAATCACGACACCGTCCGGCACCCCAGCCGTTTCGGGCTGGCAGATCCCACCACGTTCCCCAAGGGAATCGCGGCGGAGGACGAACAGCCCGACGCCGATCTGGGCCTCGCGCGGGCACGCGCAGCCTCCATGGTGTCCTTCGCCCTGCCGGGCTCGGCCTACTTGTACCAAGGTGAAGAACTCGGCCTTCCGGAGCACACGTCCCTGCCGGCCGAAGCGCGCCAAGACCCATCATTCTTCCGGACGAAGGGCGTGGAACGCGGCCGCGATGGGTGCCGGGTGCCGCTGCCCTGGAAATCCGCTGAAGCCGGCTTCGGGTTCTCGGACGCGGCGTCGGCGGGTACGGCCGACGCCGCTACTGCCGGCACGGCACCCGCGGCGCCCTGGCTCCCCCAGCCCGAAGAGTTCGGGGAGCTGGCGGCGGACCTGCAGGCCGGCGTCGGCGGCTCCACCTTGGAGCTGTACCGCGCAGTCCTGGCATTCCGCCGCTCTCACCGCCTCGGCTCGGGGACGTTCCAGTGGGCTGAAGCGCACGATCCCGCCAACGGAGTCCTGGCCTTCCACAACCGGGACGTCCTGGTAGTGGTCAATATGGGCACTGTGGCTCTCCCTGTCCCGGCCGGGCTGCGAGTGGAACTGTCCAGCGATGGCGCCTCAGGCGGGACGTCGATTCTCCCGGACAGCGGGGCGTATCTCGTGACGCGGTAGGATCCCTTCCTGACCTTCTTTCACACGGAAAAGGGGCCGACACGCAGCAAGTTGTGCGTGTCGGCCCCGTTCTGTATCCAAAGAGGGTCAGGAACGCGCCGTCATGGCGTGGAGCCTACTTGCCACCCTTGAAGAATCCGGCGATCTTGGAGCCGAGGCCCTTGGCGTTCCCGGCCACGTCCCCGGCGATTTCCTTGGCGTTTCCTGCAACATCCCCTGCGAGGTCCTTGGCTTTCTCGGCCACGTCGCCCGAGAGGAATTCCTTGACGTGCTCGGCGGCGTCGCCGGCGAATTCCTTTGCGTTCCCGACCGCCTCACCGGCAAAAACCTTGACGTGCTCCGCGGCATCTCCCGCGACGTGCTTGGCCTGCTCAGCTGCAGCTTCGGCGCTCTGCTTGATGTTGTTGACTTCTTCGCTCATGGTTTTCTCCTTGTTCCTGGTCCAAAGTGCTTTTGGTCCATCGGCTTGACTCGGACCCAAGGTCCGGTGCCGGCCGGGCAAGCCCAACCAAAGGGAAGAGTTCCCCCTACCCTTCAAACTATGGCCCAATGCGCACCCCTGCAACGCAAAACGCCTGGGAAAGCACATAGCCATCCGATTAACAACGGCTGCGGGTCGGCTCAGCGAACGCGCTCGGCCTTGCTGAATCTGGTGCGCGCTCCGGCCCCGATATGAATCAATACGGGTGTCTTCCGCCCGACTACCAGGTCCAGTGCCTCCACGAGGCGGGAGATGTCTGCGGCCAGCAGGTGCGGGGAAACGCCTTGACGGGGCTGGACCCGGACACGGAGCCCGGGGCGACCGTTGACCTCGTACGTTGCCACCGTTACGCCGGCGAGGTCCGCGCGTTCCGCGAGGGCCGCCTTGAGCGCCTGCTCGGCAAGGTTGCCTCCGATATTGACGTCGCCAGGGGTCCGGGCGTCGTCGTATTCCGACACGATGAGGTTGGCGCGGCCTTTGCCCTGCTGCGATACCCAGGCCACCATGAGCACGATCAGCACAACAAGCACCGCAGCTGCCGCAATCCAGAGCCAGCTTTCCTCCCGTCCCGGAATACGGGTCTGCTCGGAGAGGTACTTGGCGTGTTCCCAGAGCCCGGTGGACCAGCCCTGCCACCACCTCCCGACGGCGGGAACCGTGGCGAGCAGCATCAGGAGAATGCCAATGGCCAGCAGCTTCAGGCCAAGGATGCCGATCAGGATGCGGTTGAGGACGTGCGGAGTGCCGTTCATGCCCCGATCACCCCGGACGTCGCGACATTGACACGGACTGAAGGCATAGGCGAAGGCGCCATCCTTTGAAGTTCATCCTCCACGGCCGCAAGTATCCGTTCCTCGCGCAAGGGCACCCCCGAGGTGGGCCTGACGTTGACCACAACCAACCGCTGCGAAACCACCACCATGACTTGCTCCTGGGTGACGTTCGCTGCGGTCCGGGCGGCCCGGGCCAGCGCCGAAGCGATGACCTCGTCGTCCACCACTACTCCGGCCCGGGGATCCTGAAGCAAGTGACGGGACTTCCGGCCGGGAAGGACCGCGTTCAAGAAGAAGATCAACCCAACCATGGCGACGACCCCGCCCAGCGCACCGAGCAGCAAGGGCGAAGTACCTCCGGGCAGGGCAGTGAGCCGCTCAGCGGCCGTTTGCGGATCGATGAGCCACGGCGGCTGGCCGATGGCGCGCAAGGCGGATTCGAGGAGGGCATAGACACAGGCCGCAATCACAAGGGCCGCCGCCAGTCCCGCCATTCCGGCGCGGGAGGAGCGGGTCTCGCGCTTGAGGATGCGCTGGAGTCCGACGTCGATCCGGTCGCCGACGTCGGAGGTCCCTGGTGCCGGGGCGCCGGGGGTATCGCCGTCGGCCGTATCCGCTGCGTGCAAAGTGTCCGGGTGGCCGCGGTCGGGGTGGCTGCGCCGGGCGTGCGGGGTCTGGGCGTGGCTCATTGGACGCGGGCTCCTTCGCTGACGCGTGCGCCGCTGATCCGGATGTCCACGCGGCTCAGGGTGGAACCGCTCAGCTGGGTGACACGCTCAAGGATGGCGGTCTTGGCAGCGACGGCCCGGTCCCAAACCGTGCCGCCGTATCCTTCGACACGCAGCGGGTCCCTGAGGACTTCGGTCAGCGAGGGCACACGGATCGGGGCGGCTATCGAGAGTGCCAGGAGGCCGTCGTCGTCCGACCACTCGGCGCGCACATCCTGCGCCGAGACGCCGAGCGCCTCGGCAGCGGCCGCCTGGGCCAAAGTGGTGAGGGCCTGGGTGCTGATTCGGTTGTGTCCGGCCAGGGAGACGGCAGGCTGCACAGCCTCAGCCGTGGAACTCATGACGACGAGCGGCGGCCGGTGAGGGCATCCAGCACGCTGCGCAGGTCAAGCTTTCCGTCCGCGGCGCGGCCCAGGAGTGCGCCGATGCCCATGAAGAGAAGGGCAATGATGAAACCCCACAGCCCGAATTGGAAGGCCATGAACGCCACGAAGGCGCCGATCCCGATCCCGACAACAGTCATGCTCACTGGAGTGGCTCCCTTTCCGATAATGCGCCTTTTGTTCCGGCTTTGACGGGCGGGGCAACGTAGACGTCGTTGATCTCAACGTTGACCTCAATGACTTCCAGCCCGACCAGCGATTCGACCGCACGGTAGACGGCCGCGCGGACCTGGTTGGCGACATCATGCAAAGGGTATCCATAGACGGCCACAAGATTGAGGTCCACGGCCACTTGGGTCTCTCCGACCTCGGCGCGGACACCTGCGGCATGGTCCTGGCTGCCGACGGCATCGCGGATGGCTCCGAGGGCGCGCGATGGAGCCGATCCGAGGGAATAGACGCCCGGAACGGCCCTGGCGGCAATGCCGGCAACCTTGGCGACGGCGGAATCCGAGATCACTGTGCGGCCACTTCCTGCCACCGTTTGCCGGTCCTCGGATACCGGAGCCCCAACGGCTTCCGGTTCAGGCACGGTGTAGCTTTCCTGCTGGTCCATGTAGCCCTCCCCTTCTCTTGAGTACCACACTAGCGCGTGGCTAAGAGAAGGCGGAGACAAGCGGCCCTTGCCGTGAAATTCTGCTGGATCACCCCGGGAAATGTTCGGCTTTTGCGCACAAAGTGAATATCCAGGGCTTTTCCGCTGCAGGTTAAATGAAGAAAAGCGCCAGTTCCGAAGAACTGACGCTTCCCAGTGGTGGCTCCGACCGGCGTCGATCCGGTGACCTTTCGATTTTCAGTCGAACGCTCTACCAACTGAGCTACAGAGCCTTAGGTGACAATGTCACCATGACTGCCGGAAGTTCTTCCGGCAATCAGAGCGACCCTGACGGGACTTGAACCCGCGACCTCCGCCGTGACAGGGCGGCGCGCTAACCAACTGCGCTACAGGGCCTTGCTTGCAGTATCTCTACCGCGATTGCGGCATCTCCACCGCTTTTTTCAAGGCTTCCAGCTTACCAGACTTTTCAGCCCGACTTGACCAGTTCCTTGCGTACCCCCAACGGGATTCGAACCCGTGCCGCCGCCGTGAAAGGGCGGTGTCCTAGGCCGCTAGACGATGGGGGCCTGGAACAATCCGAATTCGCGACGGCCGACAACGCAATGCGATTTCCCGCCTGCATCCCGCTTCTCGCTCGTCCGAACTGGACTCTAAAACTTTAGAGCATAGTCGGGGATATTCCCAAATCGCCTCCCGCGAAGCGAAAACCGGAACGCAAACGGGGACGCAGCGTCCCGTTCAAAACCGCTACGACAGAGTTGGCGGTTTCTTGTTGAAAGACGTCCGAATTCCGCCAGTCCGTCCAGCCCTTCCCGGGCTAGATTGGCATCATGGCCACAAGCACCCCCCTCTCTCCGGCGACCACTCCCTCCCGGACCATCAGTAAGCTCGGCATCGCCGCCGTCGTCGTCACCGTTGTCCTTTGGGCGTCCGCCTTCGTAGGCATCCGCGCAGTGGGACCCAGTTTCTCCCCCGGCTCGCTGACGCTCGGACGGCTGGTTGTTGCCGCCGTCGCGCTCGGAATTGTCGCCCTGCCCAGGCTCAAGCGCTGGCCCAAAGGCCGCGAATGGCTGCCCATCCTCGCCTACGGCGTCATGTGGTTCGCAGGTTACAACCTCGCCCTGAACGCCGCCGAGCACATGCTCGATGCCGGAACCAGCGCCATGCTCATCAACGTCTCGCCCATCCTGATCGCCGTCCTCGCCGGCGTCATCCTTAAAGAAGGATTTCCGCGTTGGCTGATCATCGGCAGCCTCGTGGCATTCAGCGGCGTTGCCCTGATCGCTCTCGGTTCGGGACAGCGCTCGACGGCGGATGTTGCCGGAGTGCTGTTGTGCCTTCTTGCCGCCGTGCTCGCCGCGGTAAGCGTCATCGTCCAGAAGCCCGTGCTGCGCACGTTCTCCGCGGCGCAGGCCACCTGGTTTGGCATTATGGTGGGCGCAGTGTGCTGCTTGCCGTGGGCCGGCCAGCTGGTGACCGAAGTGCAGGCAGCGCCCCTTCCGGCCACGCTTGGCTTGGTGTACCTCGGAATCTTCCCGACGGCCATCGCTTTCACCACGTGGGCTTATGCACTGTCCCTCATCGAGGCCGGCAAACTCGCCGCCACGACCTACTTGGTTCCGGGCACCACGATCCTGATCTCCTGGGCGGTGCTCAAGGAGATCCCCACCATCTGGGGACTCGTGGGCGGTGTCATCTGCCTCGTAGGCGTCGGGCTGACGCGGCGCCGCTCGCGGAGCATCACCTCGCGCTAGAAGCCGGACGGTCCGGCCTCGCTCCCGGAAGCAAGCCGGGCCGGGCCCCGGCCGCCGTCGCGTCCCAGCCGTCCTACCTCGCCATCCCGGCAAGGAGCTCCCGGTGCGTGGGCGGATTGGCTCCGGGCCGCCCCACGGTGATGGACGCGGCCATGGAAGCGGTCTGTCCGATGCGTTCGAGGACCGTGGGCGCAAGCCCTTGGCTGCCGCGCAGCAGCAGCCCGAGGATCAGAGCCGACATGTAGGAATCGCCGGCCCCGATGGTGTCCGCGACCACTGAGGTCACCGCGGGAACCGTCAGCTGGGTGTACGGCGTCGCCATGAGGGAGCCCTGCGCGCCCCGAGTCACCACGGCCAGGCCTGCTCCGAGGCCCAGGATGTGCTTGGCAGTCTCTTCCAAGGACTTGCCCGGATAGAGCCAGAACGCGTCGTCGTCGCTGAGCTTCACCACGCTGGTCAGCGGCACGAGCTCCTCGAAAATGCGCCGTGCCTCGCCGTGGCTGCCCAGGAGGTCGGTGCGGATGTTGGGGTCGTACGTGACGATGCACCCGCCTTGGGCCTGCTCCAGGAGGGTCCTGACGACGGCGGCGCCGGGCTCGAGGAACGTGGCGATCGAACCCGTGTGGAGGATCTTCGGGGCGTAAGGGAGGGCGGCAGGAGCCAGCTTCCACTCGATGTCGAAGGTGTACTCCGCCGAACCGTCCGCGGCGATCTCCGCCGTCGCCGTCGCGGTCTTCGCGAGCGATTGTGAGCCCGGCAGGACAACCACTCCTGCGCTTGCCAGGTGCGCCGCGATGGACTCGCCCCGGGAATCGCGCCCGACGGCGGTCAGCAGCCCGGCTTTCACGTCGAGCCGTCCAAGGCCGTAGGCGACGTTCGCCGGCGAGCCGCCGGGGTATTCGGTCTGCCCTTCGGGCGAGTTGACGATGTCGATGAGCGCTTCGCCGACCACGACGACGTCGAGCGGCTCGGACGCGAGGTGCGAGTGGTTCATGCGTTTCCTGTTCCTTGCTTGGGGAGATTCAGTGGTTGGTGGTGGATTTCAGAAGCTAGTAGCCGTTTTCAGTGGCGCCGCCACTGAGTGTCGTTCGACAAGGGGACATTCAAAGTATTCGGTACTGCCATCACGTTCCGCGCCGGCCAGGAGCACTTCAATGGCACGCCTGCCCATCTCGAGGAAGGGCAGTTCGAGCGTGGTCAGACCGGGCCGCAAATGCGGGGCGAGCGTTTCCTGGTTGTCGAAACCCACTAGCGACACATCGTGCGGGATGGACAGTCCAAGCTGGGCCAGCGCCTGGTAGCTGCCCCAGGCGGTGCGGTCGTTGGCGCAGAAGATGGCGGTGGGTGGCTGCGGACCGGTCATGAGCGCCAGGGCATTGTCGAAACCGCCCGATTCATGCCCGTCGCCGATCCGGTGGAGTCGGGGGTCGGTGTCGAGGCCGGCCTCCCTGAGTGCCCTGAGATAGCCCGCATGGCGTCCGGCGGCGGCAGGAAGCTCGCCGTCCACCGCGCCGATGTTGATCATCGCAATACGCCGGTGGCCCGCGTCCACCAGGCGTTTGGTGGCCATGTAGCCGCCCAGCTCCTCTTGCGGAGCGATGCTTGGAAAGCGTCCGGATCGGTCGCGGGAATTGAGCACGACGGCGGGCAGCTCAGCCAGGACGTCCGGCACGTCGAGAACGCGGTGGTACATGGCGGCGTAAACCACTCCGGCGACCTTATAGGACAGCATGGTTTCCAGCGACGCAGCCTCGAGGGCTTTGTCGCCGCCGGTGTTGACGGCCAGGAGGAGCAGTCCGGCCTCCCAAGCCCTTGCCTGGGCGCCTTCGATGATCTTGCCGGCGAATGGCGCAGTGGCCACGAAATCGCCGACGAAGCCGATCATTCCGGCGACGCCGTCCCGGAGCACTTTGGCGTGGGCGTTGGTCCGGTACCCCAGTTCGTGGACGGCAGCATGGACCTTGCGCCGGGTTTCTTCCGAGAACCTGGTTCCCGCGGCGTCGTTGAGCACCAGCGAGACCGTGGCCTGGGAAACGCCGGCAGCCGCAGCGACGTCGTTCATCGTCGTGCCGGAACGACTGCCGGGGCGGGTCATGGGCTGGCCTGTCTGCTCGAAACTTCGGGGGCTTGTCACAGGATCCGCACGCTTGGCCGGGCTTAACCTGGGGCTTGGTTATACGAATTACCAGCACGGAAAACTGTAGCTGCCAGCACATCGTGCGTCAATGACCGGGCCGCGGACTAGAGTCAGAACATGCCCGTGAATTTTCCTCCCGGCCTGCCGATCGTTCCCGACGGCGATGCCCCCGGCGGCCCGCGCATTTCCTCCCCTCTCCCTGGTTCCGGGGTGGGTACTGGCGCTGGTTCCGGGGCGGGTACTGGCGCTGGTTCCGGGGCGGGTTCCGGGGCTGGTTCCGGGGCGGCGCAGTTCGCCACTGTTCCTTTCGAGATGTCGCCGGAAGACTTCGAGGCGGCAGTCAGTGATGCCTTGCTCCTCATTCCGGACAAAGCGGCGCGGGCCATGGACAACGTGGCCATCTTCATCGAGGACGACTACATCCCGCAGCCCGGAGAGGACCCGGACACCGTGCTCCTTGGCCTGTACGAGGGGGTGCCTTTGACGGAACGGGACTCTTGGTGGGATGCCGGTTCCCTCCCGGACCGGATCACCATTTTCAGGCAGCCGATCCTGGATATCTGCGAGTCCCGCCAGGAAGTGATCGACGAGGTTGCCATCACCGTGATCCATGAGATCGCCCACCACTTCGGCATCGGCGAGGACCGCCTGCACGAGCTCGGCTGGGGATAGGCTAGATAGCCACCGTCCCCGTGGCCCCGTCCACCGTGATCGTTTGTCCCGTACTGACCCGGGAGGTCGCATCCGGGACGCCGACGACGGCGGGAATCCCGTACTCACGGGCGACAACAGCTCCGTGGGAGTTGGGGCCGCCCATCTCCATCACAAGTCCCCCGGCGGTCAGGAAGAGGGGCGTCCAGCCGGGATCCGTGGAGGGTGCCACCAGGATTTCGCCGGGTTCGAGGTGCGCGCCCACCGGATCCATGATCACCCTGGCCACTGCCGTCACCGTTCCCGCCGAAGCAGGGGTTCCGTGCAGCAGGCCGTCCGGCAGTGCGCTCCCCTTCTCTGTGCTGCCCGAAGCTGCAGCCACCGTCTCGTGGCGAAGGAAACCGGCGGGCAGCGCTTCCGGTTCGGTGCCGTCGGAGAGCAGGACGCGAGGCACGTGGCGGCGCTTGAGTTCAAGCTCGTACGCCTCGCGCCGCTGGGCCACTACTTCGTGGAGATCCTTGCCGTCCAAGCCATTGCGGGCATCGTTGAAATCCAGGAAAAAGACGTCACCGGCGTCATCGATGATTCCCGCGTCCGCCAAGGCCTCCCCGACCTCCGAAACCTGGGCACGCACTGCGGCGAAGCCACGTACGAGATGATACTTGGGCATCTCGCGGAGCCCCGCAAACATGCGCGTCCGTTCAAGTGCCATTTTCACGATCCTGGCGTGAAGCGGACTCTTGGACCGCGCACGTGCCACCAGCACCGCGACTTGCTCCACGGCGTCGCGCGCTGCTTTTTCGAACTGTTTGTCCGGCGCCAGGCGGGGATCGTCGAGGCGAAGGTAATTGACCAGGACTCCGATGATATGGGTCGGGTCGTCGGACCAACGGGGCATGCCCAGGTCGATTTCGGCGACGGCCCGGTGCCCGTAGTCACGCAGGAAGGAGGCCAGCCCCGATTGCGCGACGATCGGCAGCCCGCCGTTCCGATACCCCTCCGCGAGCACAGCTGGATCCCCGCCGGTGAATGCCTCCGAGGAAGCGGGATCGTCACGAATGCTGGCCGCAAGCCGCCATAGCGCAAGGTCCATTTCCGTGGTGACGTTGTTGGGCAGGCCGCGGATGATGGTTTGGAGCTCACCCCAGGAGGCTTGTTCGCCAAGTAGCTTCCGGACCAGCCCGATCATCGCGAAGCCGAGCGCCACCGGGGGCAGAATATTGGGCAGTATCGGGAACAATTCTTCGCGCAGTATCCGCTCGGCGCGGTCCAGCTTTTCACGGGGGGTGGCATCGGCGGGGACTTCATGCGTTGCATACAGGTCCTCCCCCAGCCGTTCCGCCTTGTCGAGGGCAGCGTCCGGCCGAAAGAGCGCGCGCAGCAGTGTCTCCGGAAGGTGGAAGCGGAGCACGATCGGGCCAATGTGCCTGAGCAATTTGAAAGGCGTCTTGCTGGTGAGCGCGAATCGCGGGTCATCGAACAGCTCGCGCATGATTGCGGCCGACCGTGATTCCATGACGTCGAAAATCCTGGGCACGACGGCCCGCCCGGCCTTGCTCCGGAGCACCGAAGTGAAGTCGAAATAGATCCGCTGCCCCGCCTCGTAATAAGGCGAAGGGCCATCCCGTGGTTCGGGAACGCGGAATCCCGCGGCGACGGCTACCGATGATCCCATGAGCCTGATGCTGGCAAGCCCCAGGGGAGTCAGGGGACGGGTGAGGCCTTGGGCGAGGCTGAAGCAAAGGTACGCGTGGGGACCGGGGATTGCGGGTTGCCGGGTCATGTGCGGGTAGAGCGTGGTGATAGGCCGGGCTTGGGTGAGCCACAGTTTGCCCTCGCCATCGATGGCCCATTCAGTGTCCTGCGGTGCTCCGTAATGCTCCTCGACGCGCTGGCCAAGGACAGCGAGCGCCCTGATCTGGGAGTCGGCAAGGCAGGCATCCCCGGCGGTTTGATCCTGCGCGGCCGCGTCGGAGGTTCCGGACAAATAGAGCCTTTCGGTTCCACCGCCGGAAACGGCGCGAATCACCAGCCTCCGGTCACCGATCATTCGTTCCGTGATCCTGCCGGTGAGCGAATCCACCACAAAGTGGTCCGGATTCACGGAACCCGAGACAACAGCCTCGCCGAGGCCGGGGTTGGCGTCGATCACCGCCTCGCGGCGCCGCCCGGTCACCGGATTGGCGGTGAACAACACTCCGGCAGACTCAGCGTCCACCATCCGTTGGACGACGACGGCGAGCGCCACCGTCGCGTGATCGATCGCGTTGCCTGCACGGTAGCTGACCGCCCGGTCAGTCCATAGGGAAGCCCAACACTTCACGACGGCCTGCAGCACGGCGTCGATCCCCACGACGTTCAAGTAGGTGTCCTGCTGTCCGGCGAAACTCGCAAAGGGCAGGTCCTCGGCGGTGGCAGAGGACCTGACTGCGACGGGGACTTCCTGGCCCAGCGCGGAGTAGGCCGAGCGGACGGCTCCTTCGACCTCTGCCGGGATGCCGGCGTCGAGCACTGCTTCCCTGGCGCGGGCCGCGAGGGAAGCGAGCCCCTCAAGGTCGCCGGGGTCCACGGCCTCAAGGCCACTAAAAACGTCCTTGAGGGCTGCCTCGGGACTTCCATCAGGCTGAAGCGCGCGCCGATAAGCCTCGGTGGTCAGGCAAAAACCGGGCGGGACCGGAAGTCCCGCCCAGATCATTTCGCCCAGATTGGCCGCCTTGCCCCCGACTTCCGGAAGCATGGTTGCCCGGATCCGGCGCAACTCGACGATCAGGCGCGGGCCTTCCCCGGGCTGTGCGTGCTCCGCCATTGCCGTCCGCCTGCGTTCACCGGTCCTTGGCCGTGCCGCTTATGCGGCGCCGAGCATGGGACCGAAGTTGACTCGGTCGGCCAGCCTGGGATCCTCGCGGTCGGGAACAACCAGCACGGGCCCTTTGGCATGGTGGAGCACTCCATCCGACGTCGATCCGAGGAGCATCCCTGCGAAGCCTCCCCGCCCGCGCGTCCCCAGCACCACGAGTTCGACGCCGCGGCTCACCTCCACGAGGACTTCCACGGGTGCACCGTCCAGCAGTTGTGTTTCCGCCGGAAGCTTGGGGAAGTGGCTCTTGAGCCACGCCAAGCCCGCGTCCAGCTGAACCCTGATGTCCTTGAAGAGCGCTTCCCTGTCCAGGGGTGCCGGAACCCACGCCAACGAGCCGCTGTACTCGGGAACGGCGCAGATGACGCGCAGCTTCGCTCCCATGCGCTGGGCCTGCTCCGCAGCTTCCAAGACGGCAACGCGGGCCTGTTCCGAGCCGTCCACGCCGACGGCCACCACATTCTCAATGACGTGGGGGCCGGCCTTCGCGCGCTCGGCCTTGATGTGCTTGTCCTCTGTGGTTTCACCGAACCGGTCTGCGCAGAAGAGCGGGACGGTCACGGTGGGGCACTTGGAGTGCGCCGGCAGGGCACTGCTCACGGAGCCCAGGAGCCTGCCCACGAACCCGCCCCGTCCCCGGGTGCCGAAGACCAGGAGCTCGGCCGTTTCGGACAGATCGAGCAGCACGCCGGAGGCATCTCCGTTCTCCACCGAGCCATCGACGTCGATGGCGTAGCCCGAGACCTTCTCAAGGGCCTGTTTGACGATGGCCTCGGCGCCTTCCCGGATAACGGAGTCATCCACTGTCGCATAGCCGCCGTCCAGGCCGGAAGCCGCAAAGATGGGCACAGAGTAAGCCGTGACTACATGCAGGGGAAGCTGCCTGCGTTCGGCCTCGCGCGCTGCCCAAAGGAGGGCGCACTGGCCGTGTTCACTGCCGTCAACGCCCACCACAATTCCACCCGGGGCAATGGACGGTTCCTCTCCGTTGCCTTCGGTCTCTGCTCGATGGCTCTCAGAGTGTTTGCCGTGCTGGTCCATGGGGCCTGCCTCCTCGCACTGCTGGCTGATGTTGCGGCTATTCTGCCAGAGCCCGCGCCCACAACGTGTTTCTCGCGCGCCTGCCGTGAGTTGCGGTCTCCAATGCTCACTATTCTCGTTTGCAAGGGCCGAATCAAGCCGGAAGAAGCGTATGTGGAAACCCGCCCGGGGCGTGGAAATCCACCGAATCGTGGCGGGAAAAACGCAGCGGCAGACATGCCGATGCCGGGGCTATCCACCACGCGATTTCTTCTGTAATGTTCGAGGCACTGGTGACCGGGGATAGTGTTTTTCAACACATCAACGGCCATCATTCGCGACCGCTTGGGGACCCGGACGCCGACCCCCGGTGTTGCCTTCGGCAACGCACCTTCAAAGAGGAGCCAAGCTGTGTCAACCATGCCTGCTGCGAGTACGGAACGCACCACCGCCGTGGTCATCGGTGCCGGCATGCCCGGACTGGCCGTGGCCAGCGAACTCAGCCGCTACGGAGTAGATGCCATCGTGGTGGACGGAATGTATGTCCCCGGCCCCCTGCAGTCCCTCAACACCGGTATCCTGCAGCGCTGCGACGCCGCCGACGCCGCGTGCCTCCAAGAGCGCAGCGAAATCCTGAGGCACCTGCGCAACTACGCAGCCAGCCACGGCCTCGACGTCCGGAGCAGCACGCGGGCTGTCCGCCTCGATCGCCTGGACGAGGCCGCCGCGGGGACCGTGATTTCCGGAGCTGTGGTTTCCGACTCCGGGCTTTCCAACCCGACCGGACAGGATCCTGCAACGGAGGCCTTGGCAGCCCCGGGCGTTGTCTCCTACCAATGGGCCGTGCACACCGCCAATGGAGTGCTTTTGGCTGACCACGTCGTTGTCACCCGCTGTGGACAGAGCCAGTTGCGGCGAATGCTCGCCGAGCTTGGCATCGCGATCGGCCAGAACCTCGTCGCGGCCATGCGCGCAATGGGAATGTACCTGGTTGGAGTCGGCGAACTTGCCACACCCACGCCAAAGGAAGTCCTGCGCCAAGCCAAAGTGGTGGGACAGGCAATTTCCGCCAAGGTCCACCCGGACAGCGTCCACGGGGCCCTCACCGGCACCTTTGCAGCAATTCCTGCGCTGGCCTAGGGCGTCTTCTCCAGGCTGCCGGGCTCGTCCTCAGAATCCTCTTCATCATCGGATTCACCGGAATCTCCACCTGCCAGCCTGCGCCGTGCGGTAACGCCCAGGAACACCAGCAGGCCGGCGGCCACCACCGCGAAGACCACGATGCTCCACGGGAACGGCTGGGAGGCATCGGGCACCTTCTCCGGCGTCGTCGTGGAACCCGGCGCGGCAGTGCCGGCGGTGGGCACCTCCACCGAAGGTGCCGTGCTCGCAGAACCTCCGCCCGCCGTCGTGCTTCCTGCCTTGGCAGTGAAGGTGAAGGTGCCTTCGATGGGGTGCGAATCCGAGCTGACAACCCGCCAGACGACGGTGAAGGCTCCGGCGGGCGCGCCCGCCCGCAGCTTCTGCGACACCACGGTGTCCACAATCTCGACGGACCCATCTGCCCAGTTCCGGCCTGAGGAG
The DNA here is from genome assembly GCF_022606295.1 of Arthrobacter bambusae. GTDB lineage: Bacteria > Actinomycetota > Actinomycetes > Actinomycetales > Micrococcaceae > Arthrobacter > Arthrobacter bambusae_A. The sequence goes on along the minus strand of NZ_JAHHZS010000002.1, from coordinate 175,781 downwards.
TCGTTCACCTGGATTTGTGAGCCGAGCAGGAGCGGCCGGTTGTTGAACGTGACGGACACGGAGTCCGGAACGTTGGCGACCGTTGAGCCGTTGGCCGGTGACGTTGACTCGGCCGTGTCGTGCGCGAAGGCGGGTGCTGCCGAGAACAGGGCGGCAGAGAAAAGGACCGCTGTGAAAGCGACGACGACGGCCAGCAGCTGGCGGATAGGGCGCATGAGCGAATGACTCCCTTTGATGTTGGATTCCTTACAGACTAGGCGAATTCACGGGAGGACCTAAGCCGCGGGCATAGGATTTGAGAGCACACTTCCCCGATCCCCGGAGACCCCCATGCTCAAACAGGGCTCAGCCATCGACCGCTACTTCAAGATTTCGGAACGCGGATCCAACTATTCGCGAGAAATCCGAGGCGGCTTCGCGACCTTCTTTGCCATGAGCTACATCGTGGTGCTCAATCCTTTGATCCTCTCCGGGACGGACTCGAGCGGCAATTCCCTTGGCTTCGCCGCCGTCGCCGCCACCACGGCGTTCGTCGCCGGCATCCTGACGATCCTCATGGGAGCCTGGGCCAAGCATCCCTTCGCCATTGCCACCGGGCTGGGCGTCAACGCCTTCGTGGCAGTCACGATTGCCTCACACCCGGGCCTGACATGGCCCGACATGATGGGCCTCGTGATGCTTTCGGGCCTCACCATGCTGATCCTGGTGCTCACCGGATTCCGGACCGCGGTCTTCAAAGCGGTACCTGAGGCCCTGAAGACCGCGATCGTGGTGGGCATCGGCCTCTTCATCGCCTTGATCGGCCTGGTCAATGCCGGCTTTGTACGCCGTATCCCGGACGCCGCGGGCACCACTGTCCCACTGGGCCTGGGCGTCGACGGGAAGCTGCTTGGCTGGCCCACCCTGGTGTTCGTCGTCGGCCTCGTCCTGACCATCGCCTTGGTGGTCCGCAAAGTGCGTGGCGCCATCCTGATCGGCATCATCGTCTCCACGGCCCTCGCGGCCATCCTGGAGTTCACGCTGCACATCGGACCGAGCTTCGACGGCAAGACCTACAATCCCCGCGGCTGGTCCCTGGTGGCGCCCAAGTTCACCCAGTGGGCCGCTCCGGACCTGTCCCTCATTGGCAAGGCGAACCCCTTCGGCGCGTTCCAGCACCTTGGCATCATTGCCGCCACGCTCCTGGCCTTCGTGATCCTGCTCAGCATCTTCTTCGACGCCATGGGCACCATGGTGGGCCTCGCCAGGGAAGCAGGCAACATCGACAAACACGGAAACATCCCCAACGTGGACCGGGTCCTGCAGGTGGACGCCCTCGGCGCGATCATCGGCGGCGGCTCCTCCGTGTCCTCCAACCAGATCTTCGTGGAATCCGGCGCCGGCATCGGCGAAGGTGCCCGAACCGGCCTGGCCTCGATCGTGACCGGCCTGCTGTTCCTCGTGGCCATGTTCTTCACCCCGCTCATCAACCTGGTCCCGTTCGAGGCCGTCGCGCCCGCCCTGGTGGTGGTGGGCTTCATGATGGTGTCCCAGGTGGGCAAGATCCATTGGCAGGACTGGGGCGTCGGCATTCCCGCGTTCCTGACCATGGCCCTCATGCCGTTCACCTACTCGATCGCCAACGGCCTTGGCGCCGGGTTCATCTCCTTCGCCCTGATCCGCACGTTCCAGGGCCGCGCCCGCGAAGTCCATCCGCTCATGTGGGCCGTGGCCGCGGCGTTCCTGCTGTTCTTCGGGATCGGTCCCGTCGAGGAACTCCTGGGAGTCAAATAAGCCTTTCCGGAATACCGGACACCCTCCGCCTGGAAGCGGTACTTCTCGGCTCCGTCATGCGCTGAGCTTTAACCATGGAGATTTCCCGCGCAGTTGCCGATGTCCGCCCGACGCCGTGGACCGGCCGTTTCGACGGCGACGGCGAGGGGCACCGCCGCTGGTGGCAGGCCGTGGCGCCCCACACTCCCGATGCGGCCGCCCCCGGCGCGACGCAAGCAGGCGCCCGGCCCGCCGTCGTCGTGGGCTTCCGCAGTGACGAAGGCGTGCGGCGCAACAAGGGCCGTATCGGCGCGGCGGCCGCCCCGGAGGCGATCCGCCAAGCCTTGGGTCCGCTGGCTTTCCACCTCGAGCGGGACGTGTTCGACGCCGGCGACGTCGTCGTGGAGGACGGCTCGCTGGAGGCCGGCCAGGAGCGCGCGGGCCGCGTGATTTCGGAACTGCTCGACGGCGGCAAGCTCACGGTGCTGCTCGGCGGCGGGCACGAAACTGCTTTCGCCAGCTATTTGGGCGTGGCAGGCTCGGAGGCTGTGCGGGGCGGCAAGCGCCTCGGAGTCCTGAACCTGGACGCGCACTTCGACCTGCGGGACGAGCCGGTGCCGAGCTCGGGAACGCCGTTCCTGCAGATGGCCCGGGCGGAAGCCGCCGAGGGCCGCGAACTGAATTACGCCGTCGTCGGAATCTCCGAGCCAAACAACACGCGCACCCTCTTCGACACGGCGGACCGCCTAGGCGTGAAGTACCTGCTGGACGAGGACTGCTCCGCGGAGGCCGTTCGGGATTTTGTGGCGCGGTTCCTGGACACCGTGGACGTGCTGTACCTGACGATCGACCTGGACGTGCTTCCGGCGTCGGTGGCTCCCGGGGTGAGCGCACCCGCGGCGTATGGGGTGCCGCTGCCAGTCATCAGCGCTGTGTGCAAACAGCTTGCCGCGAGTGGGAAACTCCTGCACCTGGACGTTGCCGAGCTCAACCCGGAGTTCGACATCGACTCGCGGACCGCCAAGGTGGCCGCGCGCTTGGTGAACACGCTGCTGGCGTAGGGCCTCCTGAGGTGCCGTGCCCACCCGTGCCTTCCGCGCCTGCCCAACTAGCTCGCATTAGATGTCGTTTTGAGGGCTGAAAACGACATTAAGTGCGAGTTAGTTGGGTCAGGCTCGGCCTCCTCACCCTGGCGCCCGGGCCTTGGCCCGCCGGTGATCCAGCTCGCAGAATGACAGACATCCCATGACTCTTTGCTATCTTTTATGCAGGAATTGCCGCTCCCCCAACGCGGCATCCTGCAGAAGGAGGCCCCCAATGAGCACTGCCACGATTGAAAACAACGAGATCCATTTGTCCTTTGCGTCCGTCGACGAGGTCCATGCCGGACTTGACGAAGCCGTCAGCACGCTCATCGAAGCCGCTGCCGAAGACGGCCGCTGCGGGATCCTGGTGACCCGCCGGGAGCCCGGAAGCTACACGGTTGCCTTGGACGAGTCGGTCCCGTTCGGCCAAACCCGCGAGGTCCTCGCCGCCTAGGATCGATCCTAGAAATAGGTACAACAAAACCGGGGCTTGTTTCCCAGACCACGCCAAGAAGGCGCGGAATGGGAAACAAGCCCCGGTTTTTGAGCTATAGAGTCACTACGCCCGGCGCAACTCCACGCCGTCGGACTTCATGAAAAGCTGCTTGGCGGCTTCGTCGGCGCCAGGTCCTGCGGGTTCAAGCCACACAACGTTGCCGCTGTCCGAGATTTCCTGCACCTCCCCCGCCGCGACCACATGTGCGTGCCTTACGACTTCGATCCGCTCCCCCACCTTCAACGTTCCCCAGTTGGAAACGACGGCGGACTGTGCGATTCGCCTGGACAGGACTGTCCCGCGTGCCTTCATTGAACTTCTACCCCTTTGTGGATGTTCGCTACTTCAGTTGTGAACGGATATTCACCGGCAAGCCCACGACATCGTCGGCGTGGACAATGCCGTACCCATAAGTTCTACTACACAGAAAGCGCCCCGGTGGACGTATTGCCGAACATTTCCGGGGCGCTTCCTATTGTTCACGCGAACAGTATTTTGTTCGGCGTCAGGCGAGAATTCCGACGGCGGATTCGGCGGCCGTCCGCACCTCGCCGGCGCCTACAAGACGGTCCGCGGCTTCCAGCTCAGGTGAGAGGAACCGGTCGGTACCAGGACCGTCGACGACGCCGCGCAGCACCTCGATCACGGCGGTGCCGGCCGGGCCCGGGGTGAGTTCGCCACCGGACAGCTGGGTGCGGATGTCGAGGGCACGGGTGCTCGTCACGAGTTCCACAGCCAGGACGCGGCGCAGGTTCTCAATCGCCTTGCGGAGCTTGCGGGCAGCATGCCAGCCCATGGAGACGTGGTCTTCCTGCATGGCGGAGCTCGGGATGGAGTCCACCGACGCCGGGACGGCCAGTCGCTTGTTGTCCGAGACGAGTCCTGCCTGCGTGTACTGGGCGATCATGAGGCCCGAGTCCACTCCGGGGTCGTCGGCAAGGAAGGCCGGGAGACCGTGCGAGCGGGCCGGGTCCAGCATGCGGTCCGTGCGGCGCTCGGCGATGGAGGACAGGTCCGCCACGGCGATCGCCAGGAAGTCCAGGACGTACGCCACCGGGGCGCCGTGGAAGTTTCCGTTGGAGGACACGCGGCCGTCCGGGAGCACCACGGGATTGTCGATGGCCGCAGCCAACTCGCGGGAAGCCACGAGTTCGGCGTGCGTCACCGTGTCGCGGACCGCGCCGGCAACCTGGGGTGCGCAGCGGAGCGAGTATGCGTCCTGGACCTTGGTGTCATTGACACGGTGCGAAGCGACGATCGGCGAGTTGGACAGCACGCGCAGCATGTTGTCCGCGCTTGCAGCCTGGCCCGGGTGGGGCCGTAGGGCCGCGTGCAGCTCCGGCAGGAACACCTGGTCCGTGCCGAGCAGCGCCTCGACGCTGAGAGCGGCGGTGATGTCCGCCGTCGTAATCAGCAGGTGCAGGTCGGCGATCGCCATGAGCAGCATGCCGAGCATGCCCTCGGTGCCGTTGACGAGCGCAAGGCCTTCCTTTTCCGCGAGGACCACCGGCTCGATGCCGTGTGCGGCAAGAAGCTCGGCAACCGGCTTCTTGCCGGCGGCGCCGTAGAGCTCGCCGTCGGGCCCGGTGGCTTCGCCTTCGCCCATCAGGACGAGGGCGCAGTGGGACAGCGGCGCGAGGTCGCCGGAGCAACCCAGGGAGCCGAATTCACGCACCACGGGGGTGATGCCGGCGTTGAGGACGTCCACCATGGTCTGCAGGACCACGGGGCGAACGCCCGTGCGGCCCGAGGCCAGGGTCTTGGCGCGCAGGAACATGATGCCGCGGACCACTTCGCGCTCGACTGCCGGGCCCATGCCGGCCGCGTGGCTGCGGATGAGCGACTTCTGCAACTGGGTGCGGAGTTCGTTGGGGATGTGGCGGTTGGCCAGGGCGCCAAAGCCCGTGGAGACGCCGTACGCCGGGACTTCGCTGTGCGCGAGGCCGTCGATGTGGGCGCGGACCTTGGCAACCGTGTCCAGGGCTTCCTGGGAGATGGTCACCTTGGCGTCGTGGCGTGCGACGGCGACGACGTCCTCCGGCGTGACTCCGCTGGAACCGAGTGTGACGGTCAGCGGCTGGTGTGTTGTAACTGTCATTTTTCCTCGTTCTTCCCAACTAGCTCGCAGTTGTTGTCGTTTTGGGGCGCCATAACGACATCTAATGCGAGCTGGTTGGGGTTGTGGGGTCTGGTTAGTTGGTTTCCTGCATGGGGATGCGGACGCCGCGTTCGTGGGCGACCTCGACGGCGCGGGCGTAGCCGGCGTCGGCGTGGCGGATGACGCCCATGCCGGGGTCGTTGGTGAGGAGGCGTTCGAGTTTCTCGGCGGCGAGGTCGGTGCCGTCAGCGACGGAGACCTGGCCTGCGTGCAGGGACCGGCCGATGCCCACGCCGCCGCCGTGGTGGATGGAGACCCAGGTGGCGCCGGAGGAGGTGTTGATCAGGGCGTTCAGCAGCGGCCAGTCGGCGATCGCGTCGGAGCCGTCGGCCATGGACTCGGTTTCCCGATAGGGGGAGGCCACGGAGCCGGAGTCCAGGTGGTCGCGGCCGATCACGATGGGGGCCTTGACTTTGCCTTCCTTGACGAGCTGGTTGAACAGCAGCCCGGCTTTGGCGCGTTCGCCGTAGCCGAGCCAGCAGATGCGGGCGGGCAGACCTTCGAATTCGACGCGCTCGGCGGCGGCGTCGAGCCACTTGTGCAGGTGGGTGTTTTCCGGGAAGAGTTCCTTGATCGCGGCGTCGGTCACGGCGATGTCTTCGGGGTCACCGGAGAGCGCGACCCAGCGGAACGGGCCCAGGCCCTCGCAGAACAGCGGACGGATGTAGGCCGGGACGAAGCCGGGGAACTCGAACGCCCGGTCGTAGCCGCCCTTGCGGGCCTCGTCGCGGATCGAGTTGCCGTAGTCGAAGACCTCGGCGCCGGCGTCCTGGAATTCCACCATGGCCTGGACATGGCGGGCCATGGAGGCCTGGGCCTTCTTGGTGAATCCTTCGGGGTCGGCTTCGGCCTCGGTGTGCCATTGGGCCACGGTGATGCCTTCGGGCAGGTAGGAGAGCGGGTCGTGGGCGCTGGTCTGGTCGGTCACGACGTCGATGGTCAGCTCCCCGGCCTTGTGCCGGGCGAGGAGTTCGGGGAAGACTTCGGCGGCGTTGCCGACGTACCCGACGGACCAGCCGCGGCGCTCTTCCTTGGCCTTGAGGACCTTGGCGATCGCGGCGTCGAGGTCGGTTTCGACCTCGTCCAGGTAGCGTTTGCCGGCGCGGCGGCGCAGCCGGGTCTCGTCGACGTCCACGATCAGGCAGGCCCCGTCGTTCAGGGTCACGGCCAACGGCTGGGCCCCGCCCATGCCACCGCACCCGCCGGTCAGGGTCAGGGTCCCGGCGAGCGGCCCCTCGGTGGAGCCTTCCGCGGCGGGGGCCGGGTGGCGGCCGGTGTCATGCCTGGCGGCCGCGAGTTTGTTCCCGACGGCGGCGAAGGTTTCGTAGGTGCCCTGCAGGATGCCCTGGGTGCCGATGTAGATCCAGGACCCCGCGGTCATCTGCCCGTACATCATCAGGCCCTCGGCCTCGAGGCGGCGGAACTCGGGCCACGTTGCCCAGTCGCCCACGAGGTTGGAGTTGGCCAGCAACACCCTCGGCGCCCATTCGTGGGTGCGGAACACGCCGACGGGCTTGCCGGACTGGACGAGCAGGGTCTCGTCCTTCTCCATGGTCTCCAGGGTCCGGGTGATCGCGTCGAACGCGGCCCAGGAACGCACTGCCCGGCCCGTGCCGCCATACACCACCAGGTCATCCGGTCGTTCGGCGACCTCCGGGTCCAGGTTGTTCATCAACATGCGCAACGGCGCTTCTGTCTGCCAGCTCTTCGCGGTGAGCTCGGTGCCGCGGGCGGCCCGGACAGGGCGGGCTCCGGTAGTGAAATCGGCGGGTGCCATGATGACTCCTTCGTCTCTGGAGGTTGCTAGGTGGAAGTCCTTCTGTATCCAGTAGAGCCCCTCCGCAAGGGTCTTGGAATGGCTTTAGGGAGGCTACTGTCCGGAATACCAGACTCAACTGACTCGCAGTTGTTGTCGTTATGAGCGCCCAAAACGACAACAACTGCGAGTCAGTTGGGCGGGGGCGGGCTAGGAAGGGTGGGGGCCGGCTAGGACGGGCGGCCGTGGATGCGGATCGAGAGTTCGTCCGCCGTTTTCTGGATCCGGGCCGCCAACGCGGGCCATTCCTCAGGCGGCACCCGGTCCTCGAGGAATGTCACCGCGACTGCCGCCGTCGGCCAGCCCAAATGATCGGTGACGGCGGCGGCCACGGAACCGAAGCCGGGCGTGACTTCGCCGTGTTCCGTGGCGTACCCGCGCTGCCGGACCTGGTCCAAATGCGATGACAAGGCCGAGTACTTCATGATGGGCGATTCCATCTCGTGCCGGGCGGTAAAGGCGGCGGCGTTCGGATAAAGGGCCCTGACCTGCGATTTCGGCAGTGCAGCCAGGATCGCGCGCCCGCTGGCCGTGAGGTGGCTGGGAAGCCGGACCCCAACGTCGGTCACGAGGGACGGGCGGTTCTTAGCCCGCTCCTCCACGATGTAAAGCACATCGCGGCCGTGCAGGACGGCCAAGTGCGCGCTCTCGCCGATCGCATCCACGAGGGCGGCGAGCATGGGGCGGCCGAGCCGCGACAATGGCTCTTGCCGCGAGTACGCCGAACTAAGTTCAAAGGCACTGATGCCGAGCCCGTAGCGCTGCTCCTCATGAAGGTGCAGGACGAATCCGTTGGCCTCCATGACGCCAAGCAGGTGGTAGACGCTGGACCGGGGCAGGCCCAGCGCGGTGGCGATGTTGGACGCTGCCATCGGGCCACGCCGGGACGCAAGCAACTTCAGGATGCGCAGGGTGTTCTCGGCAGCCGGGACCTTGGAAGCGGCCCGGCCTTGAGTGGATGGCTGTATGGTCATGGCTCCTCTTCGAGTGCACGGTAATGCCCGGCCCACCCCTTCTGCCTCCAAGGCGGCCAGGCAGGTGTCCGGGATCCCGTACTTAAGCGTGCGCCCAGCGGAGCGGATCGGAAAGCCAATCAGAACATTAAGGTGTCTGGAATACCAGACATTCGCACCCGAAACAACGAATCGGCGGCGCAGCGTCTGAGAACCGAGACAACGATGTCCCGTGAGTCCCATCACAGCCCGCTCCGGAATGGTCTGCTGGTTAACAGTCCCCCTCCCAATGACGAGAAGGTATTCGCATGCAGCAAGCCCCAACAGCCGTCAGGACGCCGGCCGCCAAAGTCGTCGAAGGCGCGGTCACCACCGTTCTCAGCCGCGGCCTCAACGTCCGCCACATCCGCTTCATGGCGCTCGGTTCGGCCATCGGAACAGGCCTCTTCTACGGTTCCGCGTCTGCGATCCAAAAGGCCGGCCCGTCGGTTCTCTTCGCATACATGATCGGTGGGGCCGCCGTCTTCATGGTGATGCGGGCCCTCGGCGAAATGGCCGTCCGCCACCCCGTCTCCGGCTCGTTCGGCCAGTACGCCAGCCGCTACCTCGGACCGCTGGCAGGGTTCATCACCGGGTGGACCTACGTCTTCGAGATGGCCATCGTGGCAATCGCGGACGTGACGGCCTTCAGCATCTACATGGGCTTTTGGTTCCCGCAGGTGGACCGGTGGATCTGGGTCCTGGCGATTATCTTCCTCCTCGGCGCCATGAACCTCCTAAGCGTCAAGGTCTTCGGCGAGCTCGAGTTCTGGTTCTCGCTCATCAAGGTGGTGGCGATCATCGCCATGATTGCCGGCGGCGCTGGGATCATCGTGTTCGGCTTCCGCTCCGGCAACGGCGGTGTGGCGCCGGGGCTGGGTAACCTCGTTGACCACGGAGGCCTGTTCCCCAACGGTTTCGGCGGTCTCCTGGCCTCGTTCGCCGTCGTCATGTTCGCCTTCGGCGGGATCGAAACGATCGGCATTACTGCAGGTGAAGCCGCCGACCCCAAGAAGGTCATTCCGCAGGCCGTCAACACCGTCCCGGTGCGCGTACTGCTGTTCTACGTCCTGACGCTCGGTGTGCTCATGAGCCTGTTCCCGTGGAACGAAATCGGGAACAACGGCAGCCCGTTCGTGCAGATCTTCAGCGGCCTCGGCATCCCCGCAGCGCCCCACATCCTCAATGCCGTAGTCATCACCTCGGCACTGTCGGCCATCAATAGCGACATCTTCGGCGCCGGACGCATCCTCTTCGGGCTTTCCCAGCAAGGGCATGCCCCGAAGAGCTTCGGCAAGATCTCAAGGCACGGTGTTCCGTGGATGACCGTGGTCCTCATGGGCGGCATCCTACTGGTGGGCGTGGTGCTCAACGCGGTCATCCCCGAGGACGTCTTCCTCGTGATCGCATCCATCGCCACGTTCGCGACAGTCTGGGTGTGGGTCATGATCCTCGCCTCGCACGTTGCCATGAAGCGCGAAATCAAGCGCAAGCGACTTCCGGCGTCGGAATTCGCCTCGCCGTGGTGGCCTGCGGCGTCGGTGGCAACCATCGCCTTCATGGCCCTCGTGATCGTGATCCTTGGCGTCTTCGAGGACACCCGCGTGGCCCTGTACGTCGGCGCCGTGTGGCTCGGGCTGCTGGTGCTGGCCTACAAGCTCTGGGTCCGCGGCGGCGGACGGTTGCGCGCCGAGCTGGTCGACGAAACAGCCTCGATGCCGGTGGTCGCCCGGCGCTCCTAGCGTCCCTGACGAGGACGACGACGGCGGCTCCCGCCCAGCCGTCGACCGTCACCGTCCTTGGAAATGCCCTTGGCATGGTTCCGCACATCCTCGGCGTGCAGGCGATCCATCACCGCGGCGGGCGTCCGACGGCGGCCGGTGCGCCGCCGTCGCGGTCTTTGTGGCGGCTGATCCGCGTGGGCTTCATCGTGGGTGCGAGCAACCCGAAGTCAATCGTGTTCTTCGTGGCCGTGCTGCCCCAATTCGTGGCATATTCGGGCGGCAGCATTCCGCTCCAGCTCACCACGGCGGATCTCCACCTTGGGTGCCACGGGCGGGGTCATGATGATCGGGCTCGGCGGAACCCTGGCGCTCACCGGCACCAAGACTTAGGGCAGCGGGACCAGGAGCGGCCACGGCGTCAGCCGGCCGGAAGCCAATCCACGTGCGAATCCGAGTCGTAGACCCGGCAAACCCGAACGCTGTCCTGGGCAGGACCATCGACAAGCTTGGTGGTGATCTTCATGAGGATGTCGTACGACGCGAGGCCCGAGGCCGCCGTTGACTGGACAGGGTTCCCGGAGAAGGCGATCGAGACAACGGTGAATGGCCGGGGCACCACGGTTCCGGTCACGATGGCGGAGTGGGCGGCATCGCTTTGCAGCCTCGCAGTGCAGCTGTCCTTTATACGTTGGACCCCGGCCGCGTCGAGCCCCTGCGCCACAGGAGCAGGAACAGCGGGAGCCGGAGCGGGCACGGCGGGCGCCGGGACAGGGGCATCGGGCTTGGCGCTGCCCGCCGGGGCAGGGACCGGGGCGGGTGCCGGGGCCTGACTTGAAGGTGCGGCGCCGGCCGGAGTGTTGGCAGCTGCACTGTTGGCGGCTGGCGCTGACGCGGAGGCACTCGGCGTCGCGGCCGGCGTCGCGCTTGCACCAGCCGCAGAAGCCGACGCACTGACGGTGACCGACGGCGCCGCGCCGGCAATCGAGGTTGATGAGCTCTGTGTGGCGTTGAGGGTGATTGCCCCCGCCAGCCCGACCGCCACCACGCCCGCAACGACGATTCCTGTCTTTGCAGCTCGCCTCATTGTTCCCCCTCCCAGACCTGACGGAACATTTGCCTTGAGCGTAGGGACTGTTCGCCCAGCCCGGCATGCGTAGCCCCTACCTGTCTTTTGCCCGGACTACCCGGGTGACCACTTGCTTGCCTTGGGACGTGTCCGAGTAGTGGTCCAAGTGACGTGAGTGGCCCATGTTCCATAACGGGTAAAAGTCACTCATGTGTCACGTGTGGTCGGCGCCTACCTTTGGTAGATCGCGACTGCAAAGGAGTGATTCCGATGTTCGATCCGTATTCAAGGCACGCCGCGCGGATGCGCAAGCAGCGCCGCCGCGAGCTGGCTTCGCGACTGTGCCAGCTATATTCCAGGGCAGCCAAACACGCCAAAACGACGGCGTCCCCTTTCAAGGTGGGCGACTATGTGGCCGGTGACGATCCCTTCAACGGATGCCAAGAGGGAGTCGTGGCTGTCATCAAAGGCTCGTCGGTTGGCTTGCATACCGTCGTACCGAGACGCGGCGCCGTGGTCTACTACGACTACCGCCAGCTGAGAAAGCCGTGGTGAACATGTCCGCCGCCGGCATTCCAGCCAACCGATTCATGACAATTGCAGAGGTCGCCGAAGCGCTGCGGGTTTCCAGGATGACCGTCTACCGCCTCGTGAACTCCCATGCCATTCATGCTGTGCGGTTCGGGCGGTCCTACCGCGTTCCGGAGTCGGCGGTTGAGTCCTACATCGAGCATTCCGCCGTTGACGAGGCCGGGCCTAATCCGGACGACGGCGGCTCGGCAGACGACTGAACCCTGCGCGAACCAGCGCACGACGGCGGCGCGGTGTCGCAGTTAGGAGGTTGCGCAGACCGCGCGGTTCCGGCCGAGGGACTTGGCCTGGTAGAGGGCTTTGTCGGCGGCCACGACCATGTGGGCAACCTCGGCATTGTCGAGGGTGCTGGGGGCGATGCCATAGCTCACCGTGGGGAAAGTGATGCCGTCCGGAGCTTCTGCCGAGGCCAAACGGCGGCTGATTTCGCCGGCGATGATCTCGGCGCTCTCCACATCGGCCCCTGGAAGGAGGATGGTGAATTCCTCCCCGCCATACCTCCCTACGAGGTCTGTGTGGCGGACCGAGGCCCGGCACGCTGCAGCGAAGGCTTGGATGGCGGTATCGCCGGCAGCGTGGCCATGGCTGTCATTGAGGGACTTGAAGTGGTCGAGGTCGGCGAGGATCAGCGTGCAAACCGATCCCGCGGAGTGCAGCCTGTTGATTTCCTGGGTGGCCAACTCCATGAAAGCCGTGCGGTTCAGGAGCCCCGTCAGGCCGTCCCGGGTGGCGCGCTCGTTGAGGCCGTTGATGAGCTGCTCGTTGCTCAGTGCGGTCATGCTGAAGGACACGGTGACCAGGAGCACGATAGTGACCACGCTGGTGGTTGCCGAGCTGAGGTAGGTACCGAAGTCCGGGCCGTCGGGCCCTTCCACGAGGTAGGCGATCCCCCGGCAAAAGAAGAAGGACGCCAGCACTCCCGCGGCGAGCGCCAAGGAGCGGTGGGCCTGTGAAACGCTGGGCTTCAGCCGCCAGAGTTCAACTGTTGCGAAACCCATGCCCAAGGACATCATGGCCAGATACACCAGGCCGCCGGACCACACGTTGGTGGCGGGGTTCTCCAGCGCTGCGGCCACGGCGGTGGCGGCGGGTCCCGCGAGGAGCTGCCATCGCGGCGTCCGGAGCAACCTCAACGAACGCGAGCCCGCCCACACACTGAACGCGCCCGCCACCAGCAAAGCATTGCCGAGGGGACCCGCCCAGATTTGCTGGGAAGTGCCGCTGAGCAGGTACGCCATGTTCCCCGAGAGCAAGAAAACGAGGGCGAGGCACCACCAGCCGCTGTACGCGGAGCGGGTCCGGCGGAACGATCCGAAGAACAGCAGGCAGAGCGTAAACGCGACAATGCCCAGAGCTATCTTCAAGCTGGCCGGATCGAGACCCATATGTGCTCCCCTCGTGCGCACCAGCCTACGACATTGAGGGGCAGTTAACGGGCGGACCAGCCCCCGTCCATCGTGTAGCTGGCCCCGGTGACCATGCCGGCGTCGTCGGACGCTATCCACGCGGCCAGCGACGCTACTTCCGCGGGCTCCACGAGGCGCTTCACCGCGGACTCCGTCAGCATGACCTTCGCCAGGACTTCCGATTCGGGGATGCCGTGCAGCAGGGCCTGGTCTGCGATCTGCTTCTCGACGAGCGGCGTACGCACGTACCCCGGATTGATGCAGTTGGAGGTGACTCCGTGCTGGCCGCCCTCAAGGGCAGTCACTTTGCTGAGCCCCTCAAGCCCGTGCTTGGCCGAGACATACGCGCTCTTGAACGCCGATGCCCGCAGCCCGTGGACCGAGGAGATGTTGATGATCCGGCCGAATCCGTTGGCGTACATATGCGGGAGTGCGGCCCGGATGAGCAGGAAAGGGGCCTCGAGCATGAGGGTCAGGATGCGGTGGAAATCCGCCGGTTCGAACTCCTCGATCGGAGCAACCTTCTGGATGCCGGCGTTGTTGACGAGGATGTCGCAATCCAGGCTGAGGCCGGCGAGCGCTTCGGTGTCTAGCAGGTCGACGGCCCAGGCGGTGCCGCCCAGCGTGTCGGCGATCGCCGCGGCTCCGTCGGCATCGACGTCGGCCACCACAACCTTCGCGCCCCGCGCGGCGAGGGCCGTGGCACATGCCGCCCCGATGCCGCTTGCCCCGCCGGTGACCAGGGCCTTGCGGCCCTCCAGGGTCATGCCCGGGCTCCCACGGGGAGTCCGTGGCGAACGGCGTCAGCGTTGTCGACGTCTTCCAGCGCCACGCCGCGGGTCTCCTTGAGCGTCAGGACCACGACGGCGGTGATCGCGCAGGAGATCACCAGGTAGATGGCGGTGGGCATCCAGGATCCGGTGTCCTTGAGCCACTCGGTCGCCAGCAGCGGGGCGAGCGAACCGGCGAAGATCGAGGTGACCTGCGAGCCAAGGGAGACGCCAGAGTAGCGCATGCGGGTGGGGAAGAGCTCGGTCATGATGGCCGGCTGCCCCGCGTACATGAAGGCGTGCAGGCACAGGCCGATGGTCACGGCGAGGACGATCACCACGGGGTTCTTGGTGTCGAACATGGGGAAGGCGAAGAACGGCCAGGTGGCACCGCTGATGGCGCCGATCAGGTAAACCGGCTTGCGTCCCCAAGTGTCTGCCAGCCGGCCCAGTTGCGGGATGACGACGAAGTGGACAACGTGCGCGATCAGCAGGGCGAGCAGCAGAGAGGAGGTGTCGTACTTGTCCACGCTCTTGAGGTACACGATGGAGAAGCTCACCACGAGGTAATACATGATGTTCTCGGCCAGCCGCAGTCCCATGGCCTGGAGGATGCCCTTGGGGTACTTGCGGATGACTTCGCCGACGCCGTAGCTCACGGCTTCTTCCTTCTCCACCTGGGCTTTTGCCTCAAGGAAGATGGGAGCCTCGGTCACGTGGGTGCGGATGTAGTAGCCCACGAAGACAATCACTGCGGAGAGCCAGAAGGCCACGCGCCATCCCCAGCTCAGGAAGGCAGCGCTGCTGAGGGTGGTGGACATGACGAACAGGACCAGCGTGGCAAGGAGGTTGCCGACGGGAACGGCGGCCTGCGGCCAGCTTGACCAGAATCCGCGGGACTCCTTGGGGCTGTGTTCTGCCACCAGCAGCACTGCGCCGCCCCATTCGCCACCCAGCGCGAAGCCCTGGATGAAGCGGAGCGCCACGAGCATGGCCGGCGCCCAGTAGCCGAGGTCGGCGAAGCCCGGGAGGCAGCCCATGAGGAAAGTGGAGACCCCGACAATCACGATCGTGAGCTGCAGGGTGGGTTTGCGGCCGAGCTTGTCGCCGATCTGGCCGAAGACGATGCCACCGAGTGGGCGGGCCACGAAGCCCACCGCGTACGTCAGGAACGCCTGGATGATGCCGTCAAGGTCGTTGCCGGTGGGCGGGAAGAAGTACTTGCCGAAAACCAGCGTTGCGGCGGTGGCATAGAGGAAGAATTCGTACCATTCAACTACCGTGCCCACCATCGAGGCGGCAACGATCTTCTTGAGGCCTGCGGCCTTGCCGGGGGCAGCGCTTGCTGCGGAGCGTTGTCCTACGCTCATGTCCATCTCCTTAGTGTCCACACTGACACGTGCTGTGATCCACAACACGAAATGCTCCAATGAGTATTGCCGCACAATTCCGGGGCTTCAATACCCAAAATGGCACCCTATATGTGCAGAATTGCAGATATGAATCCGAATCCCGACGACCTCCTTGTCCTGCTCGCGGTATCGCGCTCAGGAAAGTTCACGACGGCGGCCCAGGCCTTGGGCCTGAACCACACCACCGTTTCCCGCAGGATCGCCGCGCTCGAGAAGGCGCTCGGCGGCCGTGTGCTCGCGAGGGCTGCGGGTGGCTGGGAAGTCACGGAGCTCGGTGCCGAGGCAGTGGGCGTGGCAGAGCGGATCGAAGCGGCAGTGGGCACGCTGGGACCGGAAGACCGCGCGCCGGACCCGATTGCCGGCGTCGTACGCATGACCGCAACCGACGGTTTCAGCGCATACATCGCGGCACCCGCCGTGGCGCGATTGCGGCGATCGCATCCTGGCCTCACGGTCGAGATCATCACCGTGACGCGTCGGGCGCTCCAGCAACGTTCCGGACTGGACCTCGAGGTGGTGGTGGGCGAACCCCAGGTGCACCGGGCCGAGGCTGTGCTTTTGGGCGAGTACATGCTGGGAATGTACGCCTCGCGCGAGTACTTGGCTTTTCACGGCCTGCCCGGCACGGTGGAGGAGCTGACGCAGCATCAGCTGGTCTATTTCGTGGATTCCATGCTGCAGGTGGACGATCTCGATGCCCCGCGCCGGCTGGTCCCCTCCATGCGCGACGGCCTGAGCTCCACCAACGTCTTCGTCCACGTGGAAGCGACGCGCGCCGGAGCCGGCGTCGGTTTCCTCCCGTGCTTCATGGCGGACCGGCACCCGGACCTGGTGCGGCTGCTGCCCTCGGATTTCGCGGAGCTGCTGCCCTATTGGATGGTCCTGCGGCCCGACTCGATGCGCCGCCCGGCCGTTGCCGCCGTCGTGCACGCCCTGCAAGAGGAGACGGCCGCCCACCGCGAGCTGCTGCTGGCGCGCCGCTGAGCAACATCGATTGCTGAGTAACTGTCGTTTTGGGCGCCCAAAACGGCGGTTACTCAGCAGTCGATGCGGCTGGCCGGGGGTCGTGCCGGATCTGGGCGCCGACGGCGAATGCCCGGACCTTGGCATCGTTCCAGATATGCGCCGGAACGGCCCCGCCGAGCAGCTTCCGGGCCAGTTGCGGATCGTCGCCGAACGGCTCGTGGCTGCCGGCCATGATCATGTTCCCGTACCGCCGGCCCTTGAGCATCGCGGGGTCGGCAATGATCATGGTGTGCGGGAAGGTGTCCGCGATGGTGGCGGCGTCCTCGCGGGCGTGCTTGAGGTCCGGAGCGTCTCCGGAATTCACCACGTAAAGGCCGCCCGGAGCCAGCACCCTCGATGCGTGGTCGTTGAATTCGCGGGTGGTCAGCGCCCTGGGTGTGAGGGCGCCGGCAAAGACGTCCCGGATGATGAGGTCGCGGGTGCCCGGAGTGAGGCTTTCCGTGACTTCCCTGGCTTCGCCGACACGGATCCTGAGCAGCGGAGCCTTCGGGAGGTCGAACCAGCCGCGCACGTATTCGGCCAGCTTGCCGTCGAGCTCCACCACCACTTGGCGCGCGTCGGGGTAGGCGGCGTGGAAGTACCGGGCAAGGGAACATGCTCCGCCGCCCAGATGCAGGGCACGCAACTTCGGCTTGGACTCGGGCGGCCACGTGGATTCCACCAGGGCCGCAATCCAGCGCATGTACTCGAAGTCCAGGAACAACGGCTCTGCCACGTCGATGTGCGAGCTCATGACGCCGTTGATCTTCAGGAGCCAGCCGTTGGAATTGTCCGGGTCGGCAACGAGTTCGCAGTCGCCGGTGTCGATGTAGTAGACGCCTTCCACGGGTCCGTTCGGCTTCGTGCCCGCGGGCACCTCGATGACTCCGGCAGCCTGCCCGGCGCCCCTGCCCTTGCCACGCTTCGCCACTACAGCCGCCTTCTTCCGGTCATGCTTCAACCCTAGTTGACGCCCCAGCCTTGCGGTCAGCCCCCGACGGCGGCACGCACCATCCGGATCTCAGGCAGTTCGTGCCAATCCGGCGGCAGGAGCTGACGCGTACCGTCGGGCTGGAAACCATTCTTGCCGTAGAACGCCTGGGCACGTGGATTGTCTTCAAGCACCCATAGAAAGGCGGCAGAGTTGCCGATCACGGCGTCGAGCAATGCTTGCCCCACTCCCAAACCGTGCACGCGACGCAAGGTGTAGATCATCTGGAGTTCCACGTCGCATGGGCCGTCCTCATCGCGGGACGGACCGGAAGAAGCGATTCCCACAAGTGCTCCGTCGGCGTCATGGGCGAGCATCGGGCTGTACGAGACCGCCAATGCTTCGCGCTGCCTCTCGATCCGCGTGTTGATGGTGGCTTCACGGAAGGCGAAGAACTCCTCGGGCAAGAGGTGCCCGTAGCTTTCCCGCCAGGCAGCCAAATGCATGCGTGTCAGGGGCTCGACGTCGTCAACCGTTGCGGCGCGAAGGGTAAATTCCATGCGCACAGCCTAGCGTCACACCACGCGGGCTATCGCGAAGCCGTCCCAGCCCTTGGATCCGACGGTTTGGATGGCCGTTGCGTCGAGTCGAGGATCCCTGCCCATCATCTCGAGTGCCCCTACGATGCCCGGAGCGTTCACCTCATCCATCGAAGGATCCAGGATGGCCCCCTCCCAGATGACGTTGTCCATCACAATCACGGTGCCCGGCCTCCCGAGCCGAATGGCCCAGTCGAGGTAGTTGGAATCGTTCTCCTTGTCGGCATCGATGAAGACAAAGTCGAACGGGCCGTCCCGCGTGGGATCTTCGGCCAGCGCCGCGAGGGTCTCCAGCGCCGGGCCGATCCGGATGTCCACTTTGTGGCCGATCCCGGCCATGTCCAGGTTCACCCTGGCGACTTCAGCGTGTTTCCGGACGTATTCGCACGTGACCAGGCGGCCGTCGTCGGGCAGTCCCTGGGCCATCCAGATCGCGCTGAAGCCGGCCAAGGTACCGATCTCCAGCACGCGCCGCGCACCGGAAAGCTGCACCAGCATCCTGAGCAGCTTGCCGGCGTTGGGCGCAACCTCGATGGGCGGCATCCCGGCGTCGAGGGCGGACTGCACCGCGTGCTTGAGCGCGGCGTTCGGGCGGACGACGGCGCTGGACAAGTATTCCTCGACGGCCACCCAGCCGGGCTGGGCCTTGTGTTCAAACATGGCCCCAGTCTGGCACCGGGCACGGGACACTGGGAAGGACCTACTCCCCTTGGGCGATCGCCTTTTCCAGCCGCTCGACCTTGCCGGTGAGTTCTCCCGCGTATCCGGGCCGGATATCCGCCTTGATCACCAAGGACACCCGGTTTCCATACTTGCCCACGGCCTCGGTGGCGCGCTTGACGACGTCGAACACCTCATCCCACTCCCCCTCGATGGTGGTGAACATCGAGTCCGTCTGGTTGGGGAGCCCGGATTCGCGGACGATCTTCACGGCCTCGGCAACGGCGTCGTGCACCGAGCCATCAACGGATGCGGCGCCAGCAGTGGGCTGGCCGGACGGGGCGACTGAAAAGGCAAGCAACATGAATCCAGTCTTTCATGGGCAAGAATGTCACAAAAGTGATTGGAGGCCCTCCGTTGCTACTGTGAGCAGCATGGACCGGCCCTTGGAACGCAAGCCACTTAGAGCTGACGCTGCGCGCAATGTCGACAAGATCATCACGGCGGCGCGCCAGTGCTTCCGCGAGCTGGGGCCGGAGGTTCCCCTCCAGACGATCGCAGCCACCGCAGGTGTCGGCCCGGCTACCTTGTTCCGCAACTTCGCCGACAAGGAACAACTCGTCTTGGCCGCCCTGTCGCGGCAACTCAGGCTTCACGTGGACCCGGTCGTGGCGGAGTCCCTCGCGGGCATGGATGCCGCCGTCGGGCTCATCAACGTGATCGACGCCGTAGTCCAGGTTGCCAGCGAAGACGCCAACCTGCTGGGCGCTGTCGCCGGCCGCCGCGGACTCCTTGTGGGTATCACGGGCGGCTTGATCGATTCCATGGCCGAACTCCTCAGCCGCGGCCAGGGCCAGGGTTCGTTGCGCCGGGACATTTCCATTGAGGACATGGTGCGCCTTGTTGCGATGCTGATCGGCGCCGTCGACACCATGGAGCCGGGGTCGCGCGCCTGGGAACGGCCGGTCGCCCTGCTTGAGGACGCCATCCGCACCGAACGCCCGTCGCGCCCGCTGCCGCAGCAGACACCCATCCCCGGGATGACCTTCCAGTAACCAGCGCACGACGGCGTTGCCCACCGCGGCGACGATCGGAACCACCCGCGGCGGTTCAGTGCCAGCCGAGCAGCCGGAGCCCAGCGGCCGCTGCCGATCCGACGATGACCACTACCAGGAACGGGGCCCGGAGCCACAGCGCGACGGCCCCCGCTGCGAGCGCACCGAGCCGGGCGTCGAAGGCGAGAGACTGCCCCGATGCCACCGCATTGACGACGGTCAGGGACGTCAGGAGGCCGATGGTCATGGTGCCGGCCACACGCATCATCCGCGGACTCCGCAGCAGCTTCGCCGGCACGAAATAGCCCGAAAGCTTCGTCAGGTACGCCAGTCCGCAGGCGATGAGGATCCAGAGCCAGAGGTTCATTCGGCGTTCCTTTCGCGGCTGGAAGCGCCAGTGCTTGGATGACCGTGCGGGTAGGGATCGACGTCGGGCTCCATCCCTTCGTCGCTGCGACCGTGACTGAACCAGCCGATGGCCCCGGCCACCACGGCAGCCACGAGAATGGGCACGCCTGCTGGAACGAACGGGACCGCAACGATGGTTGCCAGCGCAGCGGCTGCGGCAATCGCCCACGGCTCACGGCCCTTGAGCCGTGGCCAGAGCAAGCCGAGGAACGCGGCAACGGCGGCGCCGTCGAGCCCCCATTGCTTGGGATCGCCCAAGGCGTCGCCGGCCAGGGCGCCGACGGCCGTGAAGATGTTCCACAGCACGAAGATGCCCAGTCCGGCGGTCCAGAACCCGCGGCGCTGTTCGTCCGGATTCCGTTGGCCCGAGGCAGTGGCCGTGGATTCGTCGATGGTGATGTGGGCTTGCGGGTACCTGAGCCAACCGCGGGGGCGCAGCAGCGCGTTCATCTGCATCCCGTAGATGCCGTTCCGCAAGCCCAGCAGCGCGGCCGCGGTCATGGCTGCAATGCCGGACCCGCCCCCGGCCACGACGCCGATGAAGGCGAACTGCGAGCCTCCGCTGAACATGAGCAGGCTGAACGCCATGGTCTGCCAGAAACTGAACCCGGAGGCCGAGGCCAACGCCCCGAACGAGATGCCGTAGAGGCCCGTTGCGATGCTGACGGAGAGGCCCACCTTCACCGCCGGGGATTCGAGGAGTTTCATGCTCCCCGTTTCGCTCCGGCCAAACTCCATGCCCACAGGATCAAGGGGACCTGCAAGGGCAGCCGCAGCGTGTGAATCCGCCGCGCGGATGCGGTTCCGCCAGGAGAGTACGCACGGCGGAGCGCGTCTACGTGCCCGGCCAGGAATGCCGTGAACATCAGCGTGGTGCCGCGGGCCGCGGCCTTGCGGGTGACAGGAATGATAAGCCCGACGGCGGCAGCCGCCTCAAGCAGTCCGCTCACCGCGATCCATTCCTCCCGGGACATGACCGCCAATGCGCCGTTACGCGGCGCGATTGCGCCGCCCCTGTCGTGGCCGTCCTTGAGCTTGGCGCTTCCGACCGCATGGTCCTTGCGGCAGAGATAGTCCGGGACAACCGGAGCGTAGAACTTCGGCTCCTGGAAGTGCTTCCTGGCGCTCACGAGTAACAGTGCACTCATGGCCGCCGCGGAGATTGTCTGGGTTGTCCGGGCGGACCACGAAAAAGGCATGTATTCATGCAACCACAGCCCCGCCCGGCGCGGTAACCGGAAAGGTGAAGAGCCGAGCACACACCGTTCACAATTGTTCAAAATGCTGTACCAGGTTCAACATAATGTATGTTCTTCCTTGGTCGGGCTTGGCTCCGACCACCGCCCGCGTTCACTGCCCCACGAAATTCAACGAGGAGTTCCATGCGCATCGCCCGACTACAGACACCCTCCGGCCCTCAGCATGCTGTCCTGCGCAACGGAAGCTGGGACCATATCGAGGATCCCTTTGCCGAGGTCCTTTCCTTCACGGGAGAAACCAGCTCCGCGGACGACGCCGAGTTCCTCGCCCCTGTCCGGCCTTCCGTGGTGCTGGGAATCGGGCACAACCTGGGCAACAACAACCACGTGCTGCCCATCCAGGCCTGGCACAAGTCGGTCCACAGCATCGCCGGTCCCGGTGACGACATCGTGGCCGTGCGCAACGCGGGCACGGTGAACGTTGAAGGCGAGCTTGCCGCCGTCATCGGAAAGCGTGCGGACAAGCTCACGGCCGAGAATGCCCTGGACCACGTCCTGGGCTACACAGTGGTCAACGACGTCACGAATGTCGACCAGAACCAGGTCGACGAGAGGCTCTTCCAGGGCAAGTCCGGCACCAACTACACCCCGCTAGGGCCGTGGATCGAAACCGGGATCGAGGATCCGGACAACGTGAGCACCGAGGTTATAGTCAACGGCGAGGTCAAGGCACGGTCCGGTTCCTTCAACCTGCCGTCCTCCATCACGGAGTGCCTCGTGTACGTCACCGAATGGCTCACCCTGGAACCGGGAGACATCATCATGACGGGAGCTCCGAACACCTTCGTTGCTGTCCAGCCTGGCGACCGAGTGGACATCACGCTGGGCGGCATCGGCACCCTTAGCAACACGATCATCTGACTCGCAGTTGTTGTCGTTTTGGAGCCCCAGAACGACAACAACTGCGAGTTAGTTGGGTGCCAGGGGTGCCTAAAGCTGGGCCAGGACCTGCGCCGGCTTGTTCGTGGTGATCTCGTGGATGCCGAGGCCTTGGCACAGGGCGACATCGTTCTCCGAATCGACGGTCCACACCCGGAAGCGGCGGCCTGATTCCAGCCAGCGCTGGACGGTGCGGGCGTGCTTCCGGACGTAATCGATGCCCGGGCCGGCCAGTCCGACCTCACAGTCGTCGAGGATCCGCTCGCCCTCCTGCTGGGCGGCCTTCATCACGTTGGCCACGGCTCCCCCGGTGAAAGCTCCCAGTCCAAGTTCATCGCGCACATCCTCCACTGTGACGTCGTCCACGAGCTGGCAAAGGTGCTCCGCAGGAACGAACTGGAGCAGGTGCTTGACTGAATCCGGGCTGAAGCTCATGAAGGAAACCTCGATGTTGTCCAGCATTGAGGTCTCCGCGTCCCACCCTTCGCCGGCCAGAAGCTCCAGCACGCGGTCTTCGAGCTTGAGCTGGTACGGGCTCGGGTGCTTGAGCTCGATGGCCAAGCCGATGGCCCTGCCGGCATCGCGCAGGATGTCCAGCAACTCCGGGAGCGTCAGGAGCTGGTCCGACTTTGCGCCGTACTGGTCCGGAATCCTGGCGCCCTTCCAGGAGGAGAAGTCCAGCTGCCGCAGCTCTTCGAGCGTCTTTTCGGCCACCGGACCGGTGCCGTCAGAGGTGCGGTCCAAGTTCGCGTCGTGAAGCAGGACCACGTGCTGGTCGCGGGTCAGGTGGACGTCGCACTCGACGCCATCGGCGCCGTCGGCGATTGCCTTCAGGTAGGCGGCACGCGTGTGCTCCGCAAATGCGGCACTGGCTCCGCGGTGGGCGTAGACCTTGGGCCGCGTGCTTTGTTCCGTTTGCTCCGGGCGACCGGGGTTGTCAATCGTCATGGGGACACGGTAGCCCACGCCCACGACGGCGACGGGGCTACGCTGGGCACATGCAGGTGAACTCTGAACAAATCCCGGTGACGGACAGCGATAGCGACCCGACGGCGGAGGCTGCCCGGCACGCAAGTGCCACGAACGCCTCCACGGTTGCCGCCGGCGTCGGGCAACGGAACGGCGACGCCGAAAAGGCTGCTGCCCTCCGTCGGATGAAATCCGTGGCGCTGGCGCTCCTGATTGTCATGGCGGTGGTTTTCACGGCCGCTTTCGCCCTGCAGAAGCAGTATCCGTGGCTGGAATATGTGCGGGCAGCTGCCGAGGGCGGCATGGTGGGAGCGCTGGCCGACTGGTTCGCCGTCACCGCCCTGTTCAAGTACCCCATGGGCTTGAAAATCCCGCACACGGCCATCATCCCGCGGCGGAAGGACCAGATCGGCGCTTCGCTTGGCGAATTCGTCGAGACCAACTTCCTGTCCGAGCAGGTGGTCCAGGAGAAGCTCGCGAGCGTGGACATCGCCCGGAAAGCCGGCACGTGGCTCGCCTCCCCCGGCGGTCCGGAGCGGATTGCCAAGGAAGGTTCAGCACTGATCCGCGGCGCGTTCACCGTCTTGAACGACGACGACGTGCAGGCAGTGATCGAGGGCATGGTCCGCAAGCACTTGCTCACTCCGCCCTGGGGACCGCCCGTGGGCCGGATGGCCGAACGGATCTTTGCCGACGGCCACCACCACAAGCTCGTGGATCTTCTGGTTGACCGGGCGGCGGATTGGGTGGAAGCGAACCACTCCACGGTGAACCGGCTCGTGTCCGACCGTTCGCCCCTCTGGGTTCCGTCCTTCGTGGACGACATCGTGGGCGACAGGGTCTACAACGAAATCGCCAAGTTCATCCGGGCTGTGCAGCAGGATCCCGATCACCAAGTGCGCCAATCGATCGATACTTACCTCGGGGATCTGGCCCAGGATCTCCAACACGATCCTGCAATGATTGCCCGTGCCGAGACAATCAAGACCCAGGTTCTCGGTGATCCCGAGGTCCGCGAGCTCGCCTCCCGCACGTGGGGAACCATTAAGGACGCGCTGCTCACCGCCGTCGACGATCCCGACAGCGAACTGACACAGCGTTTCAAGGGCGCCGTCCGGGACTTCGGTTTGCGGCTTGTCCACGATGACGAACTGGCGGGCAAGGTCAATGCCTGGATAGGTGATGCTGCGGGGTACCTCGTCAAAACGTACCGATCCGACATCGCGGGGGTCATTACGGACACCGTCGCGCGCTGGGATGCCGAGGAAACCTCACAAAAGATCGAACTCCAGGTCGGCAAGGACCTGCAGTACATCCGGATCAACGGCACGGTGGTGGGGTCGCTGGCCGGTCTCGCGATCTTCGCAGTGGCGCACTTGGTGTTCGGCTGACGCGGGTACGCGTGCGGGCATCGGTACCGGCGGGCTGGAAGGGACATGCCCGTCCCTGCCCCTGAGCAACGGACATGATGCCAATATGTCCACTCCACCTATCCAGGAACGCGCATGTCCAACGCGGCGTGGGCACGAACAAGGGACATGTCCACTCCTCGCAGCCCAGAAGGGGCATGTCCAGTGATGGGGATCCTCAGCCCAGGAAACGGATCCGCTGGCCGGAGCGGGCTTGGCCTAACAAGTCCAGGTCCGTGCGACGCACCACCGCAATCACCGGGTAGCCACCCGTCACGGGATGGTCTGCCAGGAATACCGTGGGAAGGCCCGACGGCGGCACTTGCAGAGCGCCGAGCACCATGCCTTCGCTGGGCAGTTCTTCGAGCCGGGTCTGGGTGAGCGGACGGCCCACCAGCCGGGCACCGATCCTGTTCGAATCAGGCGACAGGGTCCATTCCTGGCTGACCAGGCGGCGCCAGGAGTCGAGGTCGAACCAGTCAGCACGGGGGCCGCGATCCACGCGGGCCGTGATGGCGCGCCCCGGATCAGGAGCGCGGCGGATAGCAGGGAGGACATGTGCCTTGCCGCGGGTTCCAGCCCCGGCTCCAGCCCCGGTTCCAGCCCCCGTCCTGGCTCCGGAGCTCGGGCCGTTGCCAGCGGAAGCCCGCCCGATTCCCAACTGCCCACCCGAGGTCAACGGTGCGGGGCCTTCACCGGAGAGCATGTCCGTGCTGCTTGAACCGAGGAGCGTGGGCACGTCGATGCCGCCCTGTACTGCCAGGTAATACCGCAGTCCGAACAGCGGCGAACCGAAATCAAGCACGGCGCCCGGAGCCACCCGGACGGCTTGGTTCAGCGGAATCTCGGCACCGTCCAGGGTCACGATCCCCTCGGCGCCCGCCACCGCAATGGTCGACGCCGTGACGAACCGCAGGCGAAGCCCGCCCAGCAATGTTTCCAGCCCGGCCGCTTCCGCCGGGTTCCCCACGAGCAGATTGGCAAGGCGAAGGGATTGCCGATCCAGGGCGCCGGAGGGGCTCAGCCCCAGCGAGGCCCAGCCCTGCCTGCCAAGGTCTTCCACCAAGGTGAGCGGTCCGGGGTTCACCACCACGATCCCCATCAGGCCTCCACGAACCGGACCAGGTCGCCCGGCCGGATCAGCGCGGGCTCGGCTTTGGACGCATCCCATAGTGCCGCCGTCGTGGTTCCAATCAGCTGCCAACCGCCCGGGGAGGATCGCGGGTAGACCCCGCTGAATTCGCCGGCGAGGCCAACAGAGCCAACCGGCACGGCGGTGCGTGGAGTGTTCCGACGCGGGACGCGGAGCCGCTCATGGGTCGTGACCAGATACACGAAGCCGGGCGCAAAGCCGGAAAACGCGGCCGTCCACTCCGAGTTCGAGTGGAGCTTGACCACGTCGGCCTCGCCCATGCCCAGGAACTGCGCCGTTTCGGCGAGGTCCGGGCCACCGTAAGAGACCTCGATGGTCACTTCGCGGCCCGAAGCTGCAACGTCGTATGCCGGTTCTGCGGACTGCAGCCAGTCGCGGACTTCGGAAGGACGGATCTTTTCGGAATCGAAGGTGACCAGGACAGTGCGGGCGGCGGGCACGACGTCGATGATCCCCTCCGGCGCTGAAACTCCGGCCGATGTGCCGGCCCGGGTCAGCCCGCGGTAGTACGCGACGACGGCGGTCAGTTCCGGCAATTCCACCAAGAAGGCGCTGTCGCCGCAGGGCAAAAGCTCCCGGTCAGGCGAAGGATTCAATCTCCACACCAGCTTCCTCGAGGCCGGCGCGCACCGCCGCAGCCAGCTCGACAGCACCCGGGGTGTCACCGTGGATGCACAACGAATCGGGCTTCACGCGCACCACTGTGCCGTCCACCGCCAGCACCTCGCCCCGCACGGCAAAGCGCACGGCCCGCTCGACGACTGCGGCGGCGTCGTGCACCACCGCGCCGTCCTGCGAGCGCGGCACCAGCGTTCCGTCCGGCATGTAGCCGCGGTCCACGAAAGCCTCCCGGAACACCGGGTGCCCGGATTCTTCGGCGAGCCGCAATAATGCCGAACCCGGTAGGCCAAGGACGGGAAGCCCGGGATCGTAGGCGTGAATTGCGGCCACCACGGCTTCGGCCTGCTCGACGTCGTTGACGATCCGGTTGTACAGGGCACCGTGCGGTTTGACGTAGTCCACGGAGGCTCCGACAGCGTGGGCCATGCCGTCCAGTGCACCTAGCTGGTAGAGGACGTCGCCGAAGAGCTCATCGAAGGACATGTCCATCGATCGGCGCCCGAAGCCGTGCAGGTCCCGGTAGCCCACGTGGGCGCCCACCCGGACATCGAGTTCGAAGGCGGCCCGGCAACTGTCCAGCATGGTCACCGGATCTCCGGCGTGGAAGCCGCAGGCAACGTTGGCGCTGCTGACAATCCGGAACATTGACGCGTCGTTCCCCATGGTCCAGGAGCCGAACGACTCCCCCGAATCAGCGTTGAGATCCACTATTTTCCGCCTTCCAGCGCGTTCTGGCGGGCGGCTGGGAGCAACTCGCCCGGGATGATGTCCGGCATGGGACCGAATGCTTCCCTCGCCGAGGCCGCTACGGCACGCCCCATGACGCGGTTTCCGACGCCGCCCACCACGGCCCCGACGCCGAAAGGCAGGGCCCGGCCGAGGAAAGCGGCACCTTGGCGCCGGACGAGCCGCTTGAGGAAGGCGCGCTGGATGGCGTCGCGAATGACGCCGAATCCTCCGCCAGGCAGCTTCTTGGTGAGGGTCTTGCCCCAGGCCTGCGTGACGCCTCTGCCCTTGCCGAGCGATTGTCCGCTCAGGGCGCCCAGCAGGGCGGTGCCTTCCTCGCCGAGCATGATGGCCATGACCATGGTTCGTGCACGGTCCGGATCGGTCAGGCGGATGCCGTGGAGTTCGGCCAGGGAAGCGGCGTACAGCGCGGTTCCTTCCAGGAAGCCGACCGTGGCCACCGCGGACAGTCCCAGCGAGGCTGCGGTGCCGATCCCGGGCACGACGGCGGTTGCCCCGACCGCGGCACCCCCACCGGTGACTGCGCGGAGGTAGTCGCGCTCCAGTTTCGCGGCCAACTGGGCCGCCGTGGCCTGCGGGTGTTTGCGCTGCAGGCGTCGCAGGTTGGCCAGGACAAGGGGACGCTGGACTTCGACGGCGCGAAGCAGCACGTTATGGACACCGGGCTTGGCTTTGCCGCTGGCGTCGAACATGGCGTTGTGCGCGGTTTCCTGCGCAATCTTTACTGCCGGGTTGGGTCGTTTTGCCATTCTTCACCTCTGCATTCAGCCGTTGGATTCGTTCGGTAGTTCCTTGGCCTAGCCTAGGCCACACGCCGCGTCCCCGGCGTAGACTTTAAGGCGTTCGCGGGAACAGTCCAACGAAGGACAGGAAGTATCCGGAATGAACAAGGCAGCAGAGACCAACGACGTCCGCCACCACAGTGACGCCCCTGCCGAAGGGGAAACCGAGGGCTGGGTGCCCCACGATACGGGCCTTCACAGCCAGGAACCCGCCGAAGGGCCGGATACCGACGACGCCCCCGCAAAATAGCGTTCAGCCGGCGAAATCGGGGGGCCGAAAGTGGCTTCGCACGGAGTACTCGTCTCTCCGGGGGATACCCAACCGGGGCAATTATTGGCGCGCGTCCTCGGGGAACTGCGCGCTTTGGAGAAGCACGACGCCGCGAGCTTCCGCACCGTCCGCCGCCGGGTTTCAGCGGAAATCGCCACGATGGACGCCGCCGTCGTCTTCAATCTCGCCGAAGGGCTTGTGCGAGCCGGCTTTGCCTGGGAGGGATGGGAATTCATCAATGCCCACCAGGCGGCTTTCGCCGAGCTGACGCCAGCCCGGCTTGAACACTTGGGAGAAGGCATCACTACTTGGGGGCAGGCCGATGCTTTTGCGACCGTCTTGGTGGGACCCGCGTGGCGCGAAGGGCTCATCCCGGACACCGTCGTCGACCGCTGGGCACGGAGCCCGGACCATTGGTGGCGGCGCATTGCGCTTGTCTCCACGACAGTCCTGAACACGAGGTCCCGGTGGGGAACGGGCGACACACAGCGGACGCTCGGCGTCGTCGGGATCTTGATCAATGATCGCGACGACACCGTGGTCAAGGCAGTCAGTTGGGCGCTGCGGTCCTTGGTGCCGTGGGATCCGCGCGCCGTCCGGACCTTCCTGGAAATGCATGAGACCGAGCTTGCCGCGCGGGTGAAGCGCGAGGTGCGGACCAAGTTGGAGACTGGGCTGAAATCACGCCGGCGCAGCGTTCATGGCACCGATCTCTCCAAGTGAAGCATCCGACACCCGAGGAAGTGGCGCCATGCATATAGCCTTCATTTGTTTGCCTGCCGCGGGACATGTGAACCCGACCTTGCCAGTGGTCGCAGAGCTGGTCCGTAGAGGCCACCGGGTCACGTACGCCACGTCGGCGAAGTACGCGAAGGCCGTTGAATCTGCCGGCGCCGCGTTCTTTCCGAGTGGAGAGGACCTGGCGGCCTTCCTCCCGCCGCGCGAGCGTTCCGCAGAGGGTGGCCCGGCGCCGGCCGAGGGGGCTCCGGCACCTTCGCCGATGACGGGGATGTTCGCGGGAATGCCGTCCGGAATGATGTCGGGACTGCTCGAGCGGATCCTCGAGGGCGCGAGGGAGGAGTTCCCGGCGCTGCTGGCCCGACTGGCCGAGGATCCGCCGGACGGGTTGGCCTACGATGCCATGACGCTCTCCGGTAAGATGGCTGCCGCGAAGTTGGCCTTGCCCGATATTGCGTTGCTTCCGAGCTACGCCACCAATGAACATTTCTCGATGCGGGATCTCATGCCGGGCCCGCCGCCGCCAGGCATGGTGGAGGCCTGGAAACAGGTCGGCCAGCGGATCCATGATTTCGCCGCGGAGCATGGCGTGGGCCATCTGCAATTCATGGGAGGCCCGCCTGCGTCGTTGAACATCTCCTTCATCCCAAAGGAATTCCAGCCCTTGGGAGAGACTTTCGATGCCAGGTTCCACTTCGTGGGCCCTTGCCTTGGCTTGCGAGGCAACGAGGAGTCCTGGCAACCCCGGGTGAAGGACAGTCCACTGTTGTTCGTCTCTCTGGGCACAACCCCGTTGAATGACCGCCCGGATTTCTTCAGGATGTGCCTGGAAGGATTCGCGGGCACCGAGTGGCAAGTTGCCATGGCAATCGGAGAGCGCGTCGAGGAGTCGGAGCTGGGAGACATCCCGGAGAACTTTGAGGTACGGCCCTTCTTTCCGCAGCTGGAAGTCCTGCCGCACGCTTCCGCCTTCCTTTCCCACACCGGGATGAACTCGACCATGGAGGCCCTCTATTTCGGGGTGCCGTTGGTGGCCTTCCCTCTGCAGCCTGAGCAAGGAGCCAATGCGCGCCGCGTGGAGGATCTTGGACTCGGGCGGCGGCTCCGGCTGGAGGGGCTCTCCCCGCAGCTGATCCGCGACACGGTCCTTGACGTCAGCGGCGACCAGGCGATCAGGGGCAACCTTGAGGCGATGAGCGCGCGCGTCCGCGGCTCCGGGGGAGCTTCCGCAGCCGCCGACGCGATTGAGGACTTCCTGCGCGGCCCCGCCATCGGCCTTCCGGTGCCGCCACATGCTGGGTAGCCTGCGGCCTGCATCCGCTGCTGAGTAACTGTCGTTCTGAGCGCCCAGAACGACAGTTACTCAGCAGTCGATGGCTTAGGCCCGCGCGCTTCCGATCACGGGAAGTCCCGCCGTCGGGAAGAGGCTCGGGAAGACGGACGGCGCGGGGTGCGGCACGTCGTCGAGGGGCACAGTGACCGTCTCGACGCCGACGACGAGCCGCTCGCCGCGCACGCTGACCTCCAACGGTTCCCTACCGGCGTCGGGCGCTGAACCTGCGTCCGCAACGAGCGAAAGGCTGATGGACCCTGGCCGCAGCTCGACGGACAAGAGCCGCCCGCGGATTTTGAGCCGGAAGGACAGGCTGTCCCACTCGGCCGGCAGCCGCGGATCGAAGTGCGGGACGTGGCCTTGGTCCCGCATGCCCGCGAACCCGCACACCAATGAACTCCAGATGCCACCGGTGGACGCGATGTGCACGCCGTCAACGGTGTTGTTGTGGGTGTTGTCCAGGTCGACGAACAAGGCCTCGGTGAAGTGCTTGAGCGCGATGTCGGAGTAGCCCACCTCGGCCGCCATGATGCCTTGGACACAAGCGGACAAGGTGGAGTCGCCGGTGGTGATGGGATCGTAGAAGTCGAACGCGCGCTGCTTTTCCTCGGCCGTGAAGTCCTGCCACTGCAGGAACATCGCCAACACCGTGTCCGCCTGCTTGAGGACTTGGTGCCGGTAGATCACCAGCGGGTGGAAGTTAAGCAGCAGCGGGTACTTGGAGCGCGGCGTGGACCAATCCCACGGCTCCAGGGTCATGAAGTCGTTGTCCTGGCTGTAGATCTCCATGTCCGGATCGTAGGGAAGGGACATGCGCGCGGCGGCTTGTTGCCACACCATCCGCTCGGTATCCGGGACGTCCGGGTGTTCCAGTGCCGCGGCGGCCCGCAGGTTAAAGCGGGCCATGACGTTGGTGTAAAGGTTGTCGTTGACCACGGCCGTGTATTCATCCGGGCCGGTGACGCCGTGAATGTGGAACAGGCCGTCCTTGCCGAAGAAGCCCAGCGACGCCCACATCCGCGCTGTTTCGATCAACAGGTCGGCGCCCACTTCGGCGCGGAAGCTCGCGTCGCCGCTGGCCCACTGGTAGCGGTTGGCGGCGAAGGAGATGGCGGCGGCGATGTGGAACTGCGCCGTGCCGGCGGCGTAGTAGGCGCTGGCCTCGAGGCCGTTGATGGTGCGCCACGGGAACAGCGCACCGTCCACGCTGAGTTCCTTGGCCCGGATCCGGGCGTCCGGAAGCATCGCATGGCGGGATTCCAGCACCTGGCGGGCCGCGGCCGGGTTGGTGTACGTCAGGTACGGCAGCAGGTACACCTCCTGGTCCCAGAAGTAGTGGCCCTCATAGCCTGAGCCGCTGACACCCTTCGCCGGGATGCCGGCGACGCCGGCGCGCGCGGTGGCCTGGGCGAGCTGGAACAGGCTCCAGCGAACGGCCTGCTGCTGTTCGGGCTGGCCACCAATGGTGATGTCCGCGGTGGACCAGTAATCGCGGTAGTGCGCCGCACCTTCGGCCAGGAGCGCGTCGAACGGCACGAGTCCCAATTCCGCGTCCGACGCAAGGATCTCGCCGGGGTCCGCTGCGCCTGCATCGGCGCTGTTCACGACGTAGCTCACGCTCTTCTCCAAGCGGAACGTCTCGCCCTCATTCACGGCCATGACGTAGCGGACAGTGGACTCGTCCTCCCCCACCACGGTCTCGAAAGGCTGGCCTTCGGCGGAAATCCAGTGATCCACGGCCATGCCGATGCGCTGCCTGGATTCTGCGGTCTCCCAAGCCATGCGCAGGGATCCGTCGGAGCCCTGGAGGTGAAGCGGGAGCAACACCCTGCCGGCGTGGCGGCCGGAACGCCGCGGATCGTGGGCCGAGTGGTCCTCCACAGGCTGGTCCTGCCGATTGATCACCAAGGAGGTGACGTCGGCGGAAACCAGGCGGTCTGCGATGAGGCTCAGCTCGATGCCCAGGGATCCCCTGGAATCGATCCCGACGGCGCGGCGCTCCACCGTGGTGACAATGGCGCCTGAACGGCACTCCCACGTCACGGCGCATTCGTACACGCCCGTGGCGAAGTCGATGCTGCGGCGGTAATTCTGCACTGCGGACTCGGTGAGGCTCAGCTGCTCGCCGTCGATGACGATGTTGAAGTTGTTGGCATCCGGAACATAGACGATCCGTTGTCCCGTGCGGGCGAAGCCATAAGCGTTCTCGGCGTGCTTGATGTCCCACGTTTCGTGGAAACCGTTGATGAACGTGCCGGGGAGTTCAGCGTCCGCCCCCGCCCAATGGGCGCCGCGGATGCCCAGGTGGCCGTTGCCGAGGCTGAAAAGGGTTTCAAGCGTACCGGCATCGCCGGGAACGTGGATGCTCTCCACGAGCTTCCACGGTTCGCAGGGGAAGCGCAGCCGGTCGGAGCTGATGAGTGCCATGGACTGTTGGGTTCCTTCTGTTTCTGGTGAAACGGTTTGGTTAGAGAAGATCGTCGAGGTCGTCGACCACGAATGTCGCTCCGGCGTCGAGCAGGGTCTGGTGACCCGCCCCCCGGTCCACCCCGATCACTGCGCGGAAGTTCCCGGCGCTGCCGGCCTGCACACCGGACACTGCGTCCTCGACGACGACGCAGCCCTCGGCGGGCACGTCCAGCAACTCGGCCGCGTAACGGAACGTGGCCGGATCCGGCTTGCCGGGGAGCCCGACGGCGGCAGCCACCTGGCCGTCGACCACCACCGGGAAGTAGCCAGAGAGTCCCGCCGCCTTCAGGACAGCGGGCGCGTTGCGGGAAGAGGATACGACGGCGAGCTTGAGTCCCAGCTCCAGTGCGGCGTGGATGAAACGGACAGAGCCCGCGTAGGGCTCCACCCCGCGCGAATCCACGATCTCGTTGAAGATCCGGTTCTTGCGGTTGCCCAGGCCCTGCACGCTGGTGTTGGCGGGATCGTCGTCGGTGGGTCCTTCCGGCAACGTGATGCCACGGGACGTGAGGAAATCCCGGACACCATCGAAGCGCGGCTTGCCGTCGATGTGGTCGAAGTAGTCGCTCTCCTGGTAACCGTCCGGATGGCCGGTTTCGGCCAGGTATCCGTCGAAGAGTTCCTGCCAAGCCTGCTCATGGACGACGGCGGTTGGCGTCAGCACGCCGTCGAGGTCGAAGAGGAGCGCGGTAGCGCCCGTCCAGGCGGTCTTCTGGGTGGCTCGGGTATCAGTCATGGTGGGGAGTGGTCCGTTCAGCGCTGACGGCGCGTGGTTTTGCGTTCAATGAGTTTCGTGTCAAGGAAATGGTTGGAAGGTTCGTTGGGGGCGTCGGCGTTCTGGAGCCGCTCCACCAGGAGGTTGGCGGCGAAGGCACCTTGGTCCGCTACTGGCTGCGCCACCGTGCTCAGGCCGAGGAACCAGCTCATGGGGTGGTCATCGATTCCGATCACGGAGACATTCTTCGGTGCGGACAATCCATGCTCGCGCATGGCCATGAGGGCCCCGAAAGCCGCCTCGTCGCAGTCCGCGAACACAGCCGTTGGAAGGCTTCGGTGGGCAATGAGTTCATTCATGGCTTTGCGTCCGCCGTCGATCGTGGAGTCCGAGTTGATGACCAAGTCCGGATGAACGGTCAGGTGATGGTCTTTCAATGCGCGGCCGAATCCCTTGAGCCTGTCGCTGGCCGTCAATACCGAGTTCTCTCGCGTTTCGCGGCCGGACAGCACCGCCAGATCCCAATGGCCCAGCCCCAGAAGGTGTGACGTGGCCTGCCAAGCCGCGAGTTCGTCGTCGATCCCTACGTTGTCCCACGGTACGGAAGTCATCCCCACGCTCGCAACTGCAAGGCCCGACGCGGCCAGGAGGGCAACCTCGGATTCGCTCAAATCGACGTTGAGGAGCAACACTCCGTCCACGCGCTGGGACAGCCCAAGGAGATCGCCGAAGATCTTCCGCTTGACGCTCGACTTCCCCCGCAGGCTGATCAGGACGGTGTCGAAACCGCTGTCACCGAAGACTTCCTCGGCCGCTTCGACGGCCTGGGCGAAGAACCAGGCCGTGGCTGTGGGGGCGATGATGGCGATGGAGCCGGTACTTCCGCCGGCCAACCGGGCTGCCGCGGAGGATGCCTTGTAGCCGAGCTTGGCGGCGGCGTCGGACACTTTCACTTGGGCTTTTTCGGACACGTTCGGCAGGTTCCGCAGAGCGCGTGAAACGGTGCATATTGACAGGCCCGAGAGGACGGCAACGTCCTGGATTGTCACGCGGTGAGCCTTAACCATTCAACACGGCCTCAACCCTTTCATCTTCTGTCTTCGGCGGCACATCCTTGCACCGCCGAAGAAGAGTGTAAGCGCTTACAATTTTGGCAATCAAGAGTTGTTTTCCAGCACTCCCGAATGTGACGCAGGCCTCACTTCAGCGAAGGACGTAGAACCGCAGAAAAGCGCTGACATCCGCCATTTCCCGGGCCTCGATCCGGTGGCCCATGCCGGGGTAGGTTCTCGCGGTGAGAGCCATGTTCTTGTTGAGCCATTCCTCGGTGTGCTCGATGGCGTCCCTGAAGACCACCGGATCCGCTTTGTCCCTCCCCCAAAAGAACGGAGGCGGGGAATCGAAGGACTCGCTGAGCGCCAGAAGGTCGTTTTCCAACACGAATCCGGAGAGGCCCACGGTCGCCTTGAAGCCATCCGGACGCAGCCGCAGGAGCGTGCTGGCCATGGCCATGCCTTGGGAATAGCCCAGGAGGCTCACGCTGCTGTGGTTGCGCTTGACCGACTCAATCCAGGCGAACACCTTGTTGGTGGCGGTGATGACGTCCGCAAAGTCGTTGGCCAGGAAGTAGTCCAGCAGGAACCAGCCGTACTGGTCGCCGATCGGCATCGGCCCACGAAGCGCGGCGCAGGTGAATTCTTCCGGGATCTGCGGAAAGAGATTCACCATTCGCTGCTCGTCCGTGCCGTATCCGTGCATCATCACGAGGAGCGGCGTCCCGGCACGTTCGTTTTCCGGCTTGGACCAGACGACTGTTTCCATGGGCCACAGCTTAGTGGGGCCGGGACCGCGGCATGTTGGACCACACGGGCTTCGGAGCCCGGCGTGAAGCCCCGGCCGCCTGCGCGGCGGGCTAATGCCCAGTGATGACCTGTCCGGCCTTGATGACCATACGTGTGCGACTTTCGTCCCAGAGCACCGGCGGTTCATCGACAGGGTTTCCGTCCAGGATGACCAGGTCTCCCAAGGCTCCTTCGGCTATACGGCCCAGGTCATCGCGACGCAACAAGGCTGCGTTGGTCGATGTTGCCGAGCGGAGCGCATCGTAGACACCCAGTGCTTCGCATTGCAGGCGGAGCCCGGCCAGTTGCTCATCCTCCAGTTCCCCCATGAGGTCCGTACCAAATCCAATCCGGACCCCCGCGTCGCGTGCCAACACGACGGCGTTCCGGCCGGCATCCAGCACTTCCCGGTTCTTGGCCGCCCCTATCTCCGTGAGACCGATTTCTTCGCCGCGTCGTGCCATCGCGTCGTAGGTCGCCAAAGTCGGTACCAGGTAGACCTCATTGTCGGCCATCAAGCGGGCAGTTTCGGCATCCAGCAGATTGCCGTGCTCAATACAGCGCACCCCGTTGAGTACCGAATGACGGATGGCCTCGGGCGAGTATGCGTGGGCCGTCGCATAACTGCCCCGTCGGGACGCCTCTTCGGTTACAGTGCGGATTTCGGCCGAGCTGTACTGCGGAACCCTGATGGGGTCGACGGGTGAAATGACTCCGCCGGACGTCATGAGCTTGATGGCCGTGGCTCCGGCGCGGAAGCGGTTCCGCACGGCCCGCAGCAGCTCATCCGCGCCGTCCACCACTTCGCACATGTGGCCGCCATGGAAGCAACCGCCGTCGTCCGCGGCCCGGATGTCACCGTGGCCGCCTGTCTGGCTCAGGGCTGGTCCGGTAAAGAAGTACCTCGGACCTGCGTACAAGCCTTCGTCGATGGCATTGGCAAGCCCTATGTCTCCTCCCGCTACGTCACGGACGCTCGTGAAGCCCCGGTTCAAGGCCGCCTCAAGTCGCCGGGCCCCTGCGAGCGCAGAGTAGCTCAATGGCCCCGTTTCGTTCTTGGCGGCGGTCAGGCTGAGCGCGTAGGCATGGAAATGCGCATCGATGAGCCCGGGAATCACGGTACGGCCGTCGGCGTCAACGATTTTCCCGGCCTCTTCCACGTCTCGCCCCACTTCCGTGATACGGCCTTCGCGGACCGTGATGGAACCTTCGATCAGGTTCCTGGCCTCGCCATCGAAGATGAGGGCGTTCCGGATGGTCAGTGTTCCCGGCGGCGTAGTGGTCACGTGTGGAGATTCCTTTCTGCTGTTTTCGCGGGCGCCGCTCCGTGGCGGCCGCCCGCGAAGGATTAGTTGGTGGTGGCGAGCGCGTGTTCGAACAGCGGCACGGAGCGCTGGGCGATCTCCACGGCCGCATCCACCGATGACTGCCCGTAGCTACCCTCAGGGGCAAGGAAGTTCATGGATCCGATGGTCTCACCGTTGCTTACCACCGGAACGTTGACGATGGCACCACAACCCAGCGACTCAATGGTTGCCGAGTCGAAGAAGAATGCCCGGACTGCTTCCTTATCCACCCCAAGGAACGGCTGCTGGCCCTTGAGGACCTGCTCGAGCCACACCGGGTTGGTGTCCCCGTCCAGGGTCTTCCTTCCGCCGACGGGGTAGACCCCAGGGTGGCTCGTATAGATGCGCGCCATGCTGGTGCCTGCGTCGGCGACGACGGAAGCGGTGAACAGGATGACGCCGGGGGTTTCCTGTGCGGCGGCATGGACATCGTCAAAGTTTTCGAACTGGGAACTCATGGGAGTCCTTTCTGGTTTGGCCGGGATTGGCGGTACTCGTCTTGTTATGGATTGAGCGGCGAAGCGTGCTGAGGATGAGATGGACGGACAAGAGCTTGGCTGGGATGTCGAGGGGGACGCCCAGTTCGCGGGCACGGTTGAGCCGGGTCTGCAGAGTGTTCCGGTGCAGGTCAAGGGAGCTTGCTGCGAGGCTGACGGAGCCGTGGTGGTCGAGGAAGGCCCCTGCAGCCGCAATGACGAGGTCTCTGTCCGGGCTGGCCATGAGCAGCGGCAGCGTCAGTTCGGCCACGAGCAGGACCGAGTCCTCATCGACGAACGTCGCGGCCGCCGCAACGTCGAGATTGGCGAAGCCTGCCACGGTGCCGGGCCCCGTCGAGAGAGCGGATTCAGCGGCCAAACGGGATTCACGGACGATATTCGGCAGCGCGGCGGGTTCCTCGCGCCACCGAGAGAGTCCTGCCCCCAGACCCAGTTCCTCCAATGACTTCCCGAGACGGACCCGGATCCGCGCTTCGAGCTGGTCCGCCGCCTCTTGGTATCCGACGGGAACAAGAGCGAGCCAGCCACCGTGGACTTCGGCCAGGGGGCTGCGGACTGTGACTTTCCGCCAGAGCAGCCGCAGCACCGCTGTGAGCTCCGGACGATGAGCTTCCAACGACGCCCTGCGGATCCACACGGCCACATATTGTTCCTCCCCACGCCAGCCCAGCTGAAAGAGCAAGTGCCGGTGACGTTCCACGAACGTGGTCCAGGAGGAGCCGGGGTCGTGGTTCAAGCCGACCAGGGCCGCCGTGGGTACTGCACGCGCCGTGTCGAGGACATCTCCCAACAGCCACGCAGCGTTTACCGACGGCGTGGCCACCTCGAGGATCGACCGGACGAGCTGCAGGTTGTGGACTCCGGATCTTGGCACCCTTGCGGTGAGCCTGGACGGGACGGAGCTATTCGAACCGCGAACATCCACGGTGATGATTTCGGCTGCCTCCCGGGTGGGCGTTCCCGCGGACGCCAGGCTCACGCCGTCGTACTCCAGCAGGATTTCAACACCGTCCAGCTCCCTGGAGATGGTCTTCAGGACGGCTCCCAAGGTCGTGTCCTTCGCGACCGCCCGGGCAAACCGCGCCAGCTCGGCGTCCACCACGGAAAGGGCAGCGCCGATTTCAGCGGCCAGTGCGAGGGCTATGCCGGATGTGTCGCCCTCGGCAGCCAGCAAGGTGATACCCAGCCGCTCGGCGAGGCCGATCACAGCGCTGGAGTAGGTACTTCCAGCGACGACGACGGCGCTGGCCTTCCGCTCCCAGGCGTGCCGCAGGGCTGCGGACACCAGCCAACCGCCGGAGCCCATCTCCGCGGAAAGGACGATGACGGTGTTGGGCCGCACCCGCTGGATGGCATCGAGCTGGGAGACAAGAACGACGCCGTCGATTGCCGCACTGGACGGAGTGAGATACAGAGGGGTGGTGCCGCGGAGGGAGCCGTGCGCCAGGAGCCCTGCGACATCCAGATGGTTCTCGCTTTTCGATCTACGCATGGTGCCGCCTTGGGTGTTCGATCGGAATACCAAAGGCCTTCGGTTCAGCAAGATCGAGGCCTGCCTTCGAGTACCACTGCGCCGCAGCCGTGATCTTCAGGACGTCAATGACATCGCCCACTCGCACATCGTCGATGTTGACGACCGTGCCGTGCTCGGAGTTGAGCAGCGAGACGATGTCCGGGACGGCCGCTGCGATGGCGCCATCAACCAGGACCAGCAAGATTTCGTTCTGGATCTCCAAGCGGATGATCTGCCCGGATCGTTCGTCCACGAGCGTCACGCTGGACGGCAGCGCCGGAAGGCCCAGGTCCGAAGGGCGCGACAGTCCTTCGACGTGACTCACCCGGGCCCGGGCAATCCGGGTAGCACCAAGAAATTCAGCGAGCTGCTGGAACTTGCGGTCAACCGAGGTTTCAGCGTCGAGGATCTCCCCGATTCGGATCATCCGGCTGATGGAGCCGTGGACTCCGTGCTCGCGCATTTGGCCCGCTGAGCACGGATACATGGCTGTAGCGGCCCACCCACCCATCTCCGTGACGAGGGCCCGCACCAGGGTTTCGGCCCGCTGAGGGTTGTGAGCCTCCACCACTGCCCGTTCGCCGGTCACTCCCATGAGGGCGATCGGACTGATGGGGACGTGGCCGATGTTCAGGGTGGTTTGGCTGATCAATGGAAAAACGCGGCCCATGGGGTCGGAATCAATCACCGGCAGCGAGGACTGCAGCCCGACCATGAGGGGAACAATTCCGTTGATGTTGGCGGCGGCGAGCGAGTAGATCGCCCGCACCTGTCGGCCGAGGTTGGCCTCGATGGCACGGATGCACCCGATGAACTC
This sequence comes from Arthrobacter bambusae, assembly GCF_022606295.1. Lineage (GTDB taxonomy): Bacteria > Actinomycetota > Actinomycetes > Actinomycetales > Micrococcaceae > Arthrobacter > Arthrobacter bambusae_A. The sequence continues at coordinate 136,496 of NZ_JAHHZS010000002.1, read as the reverse complement.
ATCGCCTACCGGAGGCATATCCGCGATGAAGAGGCCCTGGGTGACCATTCCGATCGCAACCACGAGGTCATCGGGGGCCAGCTCGTCAATCGAGATGAGCTCCAAAGCGCGGTTTTCCATGGCCTTTTCGATCATTTCCGCGTAAACGTAGATGGCTGTCGGGTCGATGGTGCAGGCCAGGAAGTGTGCGCCGGTTCGTAGATGCCGGACATCCTCCGCCGTCAGCAGGGCGCCCATCGGCTGGCACCCTCTCCCGCCCCGAAGGGTGTCCGTACGTGAATTTCGGCGGCATCTTCAATCGTGTCCCCGGAGACTTCACCGGCGGCTTGGACCCTGATCCGCACGATGCCGGGGTTGCCATAGGGCATCGCATAGACGTTCGATTCAATGATCCGCGTGAGCCCGGGGCTCGCCCCCAACTGAACGGCTGCCGACTCGGCATCTTCTTCCGCGCGACGCTGCACCAACTGGAGGTCCGCCCGCCCGCTCACCGTCTCCAACCTGTCGATCCAGGCGGTCAGGGGCGCGACGGCGGACCCCACCTGTCCGGCGTCGTGCGCAGCTGCCAGCGTGGGAACCAGCCCGAACGGGAGCGGGGTGTCCTGTCCGCTTCGGAGGTCGGCAATCACCGAGGGGACCGCAGGGCGGACGGGGTGGTCGGCCGTGTACGGTTCGACGACGGCGGCGTTGCTGGCGAGGCTCGCCTCATATCCTTGGCGGATGACGCTTCGCGTCGCAGGGAGGCCCCCGCGGATTTGGCCCACGGTGACCCCGGAGTCCGCACAGATGACCACCTCCCCGTCCGGGGCGCCGGCCAAGGTAGCCGCGCCGAGGATCTGCATAGCGGGTTCGGGTCGCAACCCGTGAATCGGAATCACCGCCAGCCGCGCAAGCGGCGCGCGGCCGCCGTCGTTCTTGGCGAACCACATCGTGGCGGAGGGAAAATGCCGCCGTCCCGATGCATCCAGCATCGCGGCCAGGTCCTCCCCTGTTTCCATGAGGGCGCTGTTCAGGATGGCTGTGTAGTCACGGTCGCGGAAAACACTGGAATAGAAGTCGCTGGAGATGCTGATGCGCATTTCGCTGTCACTGGACAGGATGGCATCGGCAATGCGCGTTTCGTGATCCTTCGACGCCGTCGACCCCACGGAGGTGATCGCAATGTTCCTTACCTCTCCGGACAGGATGCCCGGAAGTTCGGCAAGGAAAGCCTCCAAACCTAGCGGAGCGAGGGGGCGTCCCCGCAGGTCGTGGCCTCCGCCGACGTGGACGGTCCTGGCCACCACTGGTTCGACGAGTGCAGGCAGCCCAGTCACGTGGAACGCGTCGGCAGGCGGGCGGGGCGAAATCCGGATCGCGATGACCGAGGCTGGTTTCCGTGCAACGAGGACTCGTCCGGCGTCGGAAGTAATGTCCGTCACTTTCGTAATTTCCGTACCAAGCTCGTGGCGAAGCTCTTCGAAGGTGGTGTCGACTGCCTCCGCAAGCGTGGTGCATCGCACCGCAGCCGCAGCGGCCACCACGCTGTGCCCGTCCAGCACCAACGCCCGGCAGCTTGTTCCCTGCAACCGCAGTCCTATGCGCATTGTTCGGCCTCCTGTTCAGCCTGCTGCAGTTCCCTCACCAAATCATGACCATGTTCCATGTATATAGCGTCCTCCGATAGGGCCTAGCCGGCGCGCTTGCGGAAGAACAATCCGTCCGCGGCGACTGCCAGCAGAATGAGGACGCCGGTGACAACCTGCTGGTAGGTGGTGTCCCAGTGGAGCAGGTTGAAGCCGTTGCCGATGACGGTCAGGATCATGACTCCGACGAAGGCCCGCCACATAGCGCCGTGTCCGCCGAGAATGCTGGTGCCTCCGATGACCACGGCTGCAATGGCCGTGAGTTCGACGCCGAGGGCCATTGCTGGCTGGGCTGAGCCTGCGCGCGAAGCAAGAATCATGCCGGCCATCGCGGAGCACAGGCCGCTGATGGCAAAGACGGCGACGTGGATGGAACCGGTGCGGATACCGCTAAGGCGTGCCGCTTCCTTGTTGCCGCCCACGGCGTAAATCCTGCGCCCAAACGTCGTGCGCCAGAGGACGATGCCTAGGACGATGGTCATGGCGACCATGAGCACGGAGCCCGCAGTGAGGCCAAAGAGGCTGGGCCAGGTCCACGTCTGGAAGGAGGCAAGTTGCTCGGGCAGCGGCGCGACGATGGCTCCACCCGTGATCACGATGGCAAGGCCGCGATAGATGATGCTCACCGCCAGCGTGCCTATGAAGGAATTCACCTTCGTGCCGACCACGATCAGGCCGGTGACGGTTCCCAGGGCGCCCCCCACCACCAAGGCGCCGACGAATCCCGCGATCACCCCTAAGTGCTGGGTGATCATCACTCCGGCGATGGCGGATACAGCCAAGTTTGCGGTGGAGGACAGATCGAAGACACCGCTGACGATGCACAGTGTGGCGGCAGCGGCCAACAGTCCCACGATGGCAGCTTGGTCGAACAGGTTGATGAAATTCCGGCCGGTCAGGAACGTTCCGGTATTGAGGGTCAGCAACAGCATGATGGCGATCAGTCCGAAGACGATCCCGAAATCCCTGACATTGAGCTTGAATTTCTTCTGGGCCGGCTTGGACACGGCAACGGTAACTGTGGTCATTTGATTCACCTATTTCAGAAATGCGGAAGTCATGACTTCATCGCGGGAGGCGTTCCGGTCGAATTCAGCAACGATGCGGCCTTGCCTCATGACATGGATACGGTGGGATAGACCGATGACTTCCTCGAGTTCGGAGCTGACGACGACGACAGCCGTGCCCTTTGCTGCGAGGTCGGCGATCATGCCGTGGATGCGCGCCTTGGCCGCGATGTCGACACCACGCGTGGGTTCGTCCACTAGCAGCACCGCCGGAGGATTGAGCAGCCACTTGGCGAAGAGCGCCTTCTGCTGGTTTCCTCCGGACAAATCGCCAATCAGCGAGCCGCGGCGGGCGCCGCGCAGGTCGACGGAATGGCTGATCTCGGACACGGCTGCCTTTTCCCGGGCTACCCTGACGAAACCGCCCAGTGATCGGCCCGACAAGGTGGAAAGGGCGATGTTTTCGTCCACAGGCCGGGACATGACCAGGCCCTGTTCTTTCCGCGACTCGGGGACGAGGGCCATTCCGGCTTTAATGGCTTCCCGGATGGAGTTGGCACGGAGGCGCCGGCCGTTGATCCGGACATATCCACTGGTGGTTCGATCAGCACCGAACATGGCCAGCAGGGTCTCGCTGCGGCCACTGCCCACCAGGCCGGCGATACCCAGGATTTCGCCTTGGCGGACCGTGAAGGAGACGTCTTTCACTCTTGAGCTGCTCAGTCCCGCCACCTGGACCACCGTTTTTGCTTCCGAAGGTACCGGCGGGACCTCCGGAAGGAGGAAATCGACCTCCCTGCCGACCATCAGGCCGACGAGGGACTCCGGCGTGTGCCTCGAGGCGGCCTCCGTGGTGATGTGCTGTCCGTCACGGAGGATGGTCACTCGGTCCACTAAACCGAGGACTTCCTCCAGATAGTGCGATACGAGGATCACGGTGGTGCCTAAACGCGCGAGGCTCCTGATCACCTTCAATAGCTTTGCTTTCTCGGCCTCGTTCAAGACCGCCGTCGGCTCGTCCATGCACAGCACCTTTGCGCCACGGGCGAGGGCTTTCAGGATTTCGACCTGCTGCTGCTGACCGATGGGCAGATCCCCTGCCATCGCCCGGGGGTCAAGCTCAAAGCCGGTCTGGGCCAGGAGGCGCTCCAAGTGATCGGCGTCCCGCCCCGAACGGAGCAGGCTTCCCGTGTTGGCCCAGCGGCCCAGGAAGACGTTCTCCAGCACTGAAAGGCCAGGAATGAGTGCCAGCTCCTGGGATATAAGGGATATTCCTTGTGCGATGGCGTCCCGGGGCTCGGTGATCTTCACCTCCCGGTCGTCAAGCTTGACGACGCCGGAATCTGCCCCGATTGCGCCGCCGAGGATCTTCAGCAGCGTGCTCTTGCCGGCACCGTTTTCCCCCATGATGCCGTGGATTTCCCCCGGAGCCACCGACAACGTGATATCGCGGAGCACAGTGCTGGCACCGTACCGCTTTCCGATTCCGGAGAGGGTGATTTCCGGAGCGGAACTCCGATTGACTCGCTCGGGTGTATCCAACTGTTGTATAGCCATTTTGACCTCGGGAGATGGAATCGACGTTTTGGCCGGTCCTGCCGGGACCGGGACGGGGGCTCCTGTCCTGCCGGGCTTTCAGCCCCGGCAGGACAGGACCACGGGGGGGAAGCCGGCTAGTCCGAGTACTTCGAGACGTAGTTCACGGCGTCGAGGGCTTCCTTCGTACCGTTGCCCTTGTTGGGAGCCAGGCTCGCCTCGTCCACTGCCGTTTCCACCTGCTGTCCCCGGGCCTTGGCAAGGCCGAGTTCCGTGGCCTTGGCGCCGTTCGCCACCACGTCGCTGACGTAGATGGAGAACCATTTACCGGATCGGACGGCCTCGACATTCGAAGTGGATGCGCCGTTGCCAATGAACTTGATGTTGCTATTGCCAGCGGCAGCGGCCGCACCCGTGATCGCTTGGGATGCGCCGATGACGACATCGACGTCCGGGTTGGCCTGGGAAACGTTCTGGAACGCCTGCCGGCCGCTGTCCTGGGTGTACCCGCCTTCGACACTGGCCACCAGCTTGATCTTCGGATCAGTGGCCAGCTCAGCTTTTACCGCTTCGGTCCTGGCGTTATCCAGCGGCAGGGACTTGAATCCCTCGAGGTAGGCCACCTTGCACGTGTCTTTGGAGACTTTGGCGCAGGCATCCTTGCCCATTTGGCCGAGCATCTTGCCGTTGCTGGTGGGAAGGTCAACGATGCTGATTGCACCCGGGACCTGGGGCTGGATAGTGTCGAACTTCGGACCGATAACGGAGAACTCGACCACCACCGTTATGCCAGCCTGGACGGCCTGCTGCAGTGGTGCGATGAGGGCCTGGTTGTCGTTCGCCTGGACAACGATCACCTCGAACTGTTTTGAGGTGACTGCGTCCTGGATCTGCTGGACCTGGGTCTGGGCGTTGAAGTTGGGGTCCACGAACGTGGCGGTGGCGTTGTTGGCCTTGGCCGCCTGCTGGACCCCGAGGAAGGTTCCCTGGGCGAAGCCGTTGGACTTGGCGAAGCCGAAGAATCCGACGTTGAGGGTTTTGCCGGCGTCGGCCGTCGAAGCTGGTCCTGCGGCCGCTTGGGTGGGTGGGGAGCAGGCTGACGTCAGGAGCGCTAGCCCGATGAGCGCCGCGGCTGCGGCTGATTTCTTGATGTTCTTCATTGGGGTGCCTTTCTGTGGGCGGGGCTTAGTATCCGTAGTGGGTCTTGGCGAAGTCCTCGGTGATGAAGCCGTTGACGATGTCGTAGGTGATCTCGTCCCGGGAGCGTTGGGAGACGTCCCCGAAGCCGCCGCCGCCGCCGACTGCGAGCCGGACGATGTCGCCGGCCTTGACCTTGCGGGCGTTGGCTTTCAGGGTGCGGACCTCATCGCTGCGGCCTGGGTTGAACACAACCTCGGGCCCTTGGGCGTCTGAGCCGCCGAAGAGTCCCCAGGCCGGGGTCTTGGACCTTTCGAACCAGAGCCCCACGACGCAGTCGGCCAGGAACTCGTATTCACGAATGACTCCGTTGCCGCCGCGCCACTGGCCGGGGCCGCCTGAGTTGGGGCGGATGGAGTACTCGTTGATGCGGAATGGGTAGCGGGTCTCCATCATTTCGATGGGCAGGTCCTTGAGGGAGCCGTTGACGTTGTTGATCATGGCGGACTCGCCGTCGGTGCCTTGCCAGGCTCCCCAACCGCCAAGTGTGGCCTCCATCGTCACGAAGTTGCGGCCGAAGCGCGGATCGAAACCGGCTGCAGTGATGATCATCGAGTCGCCGTGGCTGGCGCTGGCAACCCGCTCGGGCATGGCCGGCGCCATGGCCTTGGAAACCAGGTCGATCAGTAGTCCGAGGTGGGAGAAGTACCACTGGCACGGGGCTGGCGCCACCGCGCCGAGAACTGAACCTGAACGCACCTGGGTGGTCAACGGCCGGAAGGACCCGCCGTTCGAGTTGGAATCCGGGCTGACAAGGAGCTTGTAGCCGACCCGTAGTGCGGAGACGGCCTGGGCGGCGCCACAGTTGACCGGCCCCATGGTCTGGTCAGCCGATCCGGTGACGTCGAAATCAACGGTGTCGCCAGAGACAGTGATCTTTAGCCTGATCGGAATCGGAGTGTCCAGGTTGATGCCGTCGTTGTCCAACATGCCTTCGGCTTCGTAGACGCCGTCGGGAATGTTGCGGACGGTTTCACGCTCGATTTCCTCCGTCTGACGGAAGATCTCATCACGGGCAGCATCCAGTTGGTCCATCCCGTAACGGCCCACGAGTTCCTTCATCCGGGTGGTGCCCATCCGAAGGGCCGCGATCATCGCGTGCATGTCACCGATGGTCTGGTAGGGGAAGCGGACATTGGTTCGGATCAGATCCACGACGGAGGTTTCAATGCCTGCCTCGATCAGTTTGACCGGGCCCATCCGGAAGCCCTCCTGGAAGATGTCTGTCGCATCCATGGAACCGCCGACGTCCTTGGAGCCCATGTCCATCCAGTGCGCACGGGTGGCTGCGAAGCCGACCACAGCGCCATCGTCAAAGATCGGGGCAAAAATGGTGACGTCGTTCAGGTGGGTTCCGCCAAGATAGGAATCGTTGAGGATCCAGACGTCCCCTTCCTTCCAGACGTCGCGGCCGTACAGTTCTTCGACCGCGATGGAACAGGTTTCCAGGTTGCCCAAGAACAGTGGCAGCCCGGCGGACTGTCCGAGCACGCGGTGCTCGGTGTCCAGGAGGGCCACGACGCAGTCCCCTCCTTCGTAAAGGATGGGTGAGTAGGCGGAGCGGATGAGGGTGGCGTTCATGTCGTCCGCCGCGCTGGTAAGCGCATTGCGGATGATCTCCACGGTGACTGGATCCAGGGTCTTGACTGCTGTGATTGTCATTGGTGGTACCTCAGTTTCCTTCGACGTCTTGAGTGCGGATGATCAGTGAGCCGAATTCGTCGACGATGACGTCGAAGCCGGGGGGCACCACCGTTGTGGCCGTCTGTTCCACGATGATGGCGGGGCCTTCGAAGGCATGGCCGGCGGCCAAGTCGTCACGGCGGACCACGGTGGTCTGGTGTTCGACGTGCTCAAACACCACCGGACGGATTTCATGCTTGAACTCAGCGCTCTGTGCGGTGGCGAAACGTGGCGCATCAAGACGGCCCAGGTCGCCGACGGCCTGTGTCCGTAGCGCCACGATTTCGATGGGCGCCCCGAGGTTGGAATGCCCATAGCGCTCGTGGTACATCGCTGAGAAACGCGTGGCCAACGCGGCAACGAAGTCGGTGGATTCCGGCTCGTCAGCGGAGGTTAGCGGAACGTTCAGGGCAAATTCCTGCGATTGGTAGCGGACATCCACTGATGCATTGGTGAGGCGGCTGTCCTCCGGCACCCCCTCGGAGGCCAGGGAGCTCAGGCCCTCAGTCTCCATCGACCGCAGCACGCCGGCCATGTGGGCCACGTCGATATCCTCGTCGAGGTAGAAATACGGCTCCGAGAAGTCCTTGCGGATGTTGGTCTGCAGCATGCCCCAGGCCGAGAACGCTCCGGGGAACCGGGGGACGACTGTTTCCGGGATGCCCAGTTCCTTGGCGAGGAAGACTGCGTGCATGGGACCAGCGCCCCCGAATGCGACGAGGGCGAAGTCCCGGGGTTCGATCCCGCGGGAGATCGTGATGGTCCGGATCGCCTGGGCCATCTGGGAGTTGGCGACGTCGCAGATCCCCTCGGCCATGGCAATGGGGTCCAGGCCGAGCTGGTCGCCAACCGTTTTCAGGGCGGCGATCGCCGCTTCGCGGTCCAAGGAGACCTGTCCGCCTGCGAACCAGTCCGGGTCCACGCGCCCCAGCACCAGGTTGGCATCGGTGACGGTGGGTTCCGTGCCTCCACGTCCGTAGCAGGCAGGCCCCGGAGTGGCTCCCGCGGAACGCGGGCCGACCCTGAGGCCACCGGCTTCGAGCCAGGCGACCGAGCCCCCGCCGGCGCCCACGGTGTGAATGTTGACCACGCTCATGAGCATTGGAAGGCCTTCAAGATGTGCCTCCGTGGAGACATCGGGCTTGCCGTCGACTACCAGGGAGACATCGAAGGACGTTCCGCCCATGTCGACGCCGATCAGGTTGCGGTTTCCCGAAACGCCGGCCAGTTCGACGTCTCCCATGGCGCCCCCGACCGGGCCCGAGAGGAGCGTCTGGAGCGGGCGTTTCCGTGCGGACTCGGCGGTGAGCACCCCGCCGGAGGACTGCATGATGTGCAGCGGGGCTTCCACCCCGCGGTCCCCGAGCTTCTTTTCGAGGTCCAGGAGGTAGTTGCGGACCACTGGTCCGGTATAGGCCTCGACGACGGCGGATGAAGTGCGCTCGTATTCGCGCCATTCCTTCGCGGCCTCGTGGGAAAGTGAAACGGTGAAATCTTCGCCTAGTTCTTCGAGCAGGATTTCCCGGGCCCGAAGCTCGTGAGCGGGGTTCTTGTAGCTGAACAGGAATGCGACGGCGACTGCGCCGTAACCTTCGGCAACCGCCCGACGGCCTGCCTGACGGACGGCAACTTCGTCCAAAGGCCTGATCTCAAGGCCCTGCCCATCCAGGCGTCCTCCAACACCGATGACGTCCTTGCGCTCGAGCAGCGGGGAAGGCTTGCGGTACTGGGCGTTGTAGAGCTCAAGGCGTGGGCCGCGGGCAATGTGATAGGTGTCTTCGACGCCGGCGGTGGCCAGCAGCAGCACCGGTACGCCGCGGCGCTCAAGGAAGGCGTTCAATCCCTGGGTGGTGCCGTGGACCAGGAACTCGATGTCGGACAGGTCGTCGACAATGGACTCAAGGCCGGCGATGACGCCCGCGCTCAGGTTCCCCGGTGTCGTGGATGATTTGGTGGCCGTATAGGTTCCGGCGTGCTGATCGTAAGCGACAATGTCGGTAAACGTTCCGCCGATGTCCATGGACACCCTGTAGTTCGGCATGTATGTCTCCTCATGGTTCTGTATGGGAACTCGATGTGTGAGACATCACGCTACGGACCCGGCTTTTCCGGACGTGGGCAAACTGCACGATGGTCCATGCACCCCGAGGGCGAACTGCCTAACGACCATCGAACTCCGACTATCGCCGCAGTTCAGAGCCACAATTCCGAGACGTGCTGCGAGCCTAAGAGAAAACGCCATGAGTATCTTGACGGGACCGAAAGCGCAACTCCGAACGGCTCCGCCGGCCGTCACTCCCGGGCGTAGACTCTGTTGCGCCGGCGCCCGGATGCCGACCACGTGGCAAAGGAGACTGACATGACAGGAAATTTCATCGCGAGTTCAACCATCACGATCCAGGCAAGCGCCAATCGGGTGTGGTCAGTGCTCACCGACCCCCGGGCCGTCAAGGAGTTCATGTTCGGAGCCGAGGTTGCCACCGACTGGACGGTTGGCGGACCTATTGTTTGGCGTGGCACGTGGCAAGGCAAGGAGTACGAGGACAAGGGAGTCATCCTCGAATTCGATCCATGCAAGCGGCTGGTGAACACCCATTTCAGCCCGCTGTCGGGCCACGCCGACGCCCCGGAGAACTACCACACGCTGACGTGGACCTTGGAGCCTGAAGACGGGATGACCAGGCTGACTTTGGCCCAGGACAACAACGCGAGCCCGGAGGGAGCCGCGCATTCGAAGGGCATGTGGGACAGCCTTGTGGCAAGCGTCAAAGAAATATCCGAGCGCAGCTAGCCGAGTCGCTTAAGGCTCGAAGTGCAAGACGGGCGTTTCGTTCGTCAAGGACTGGAGAAGGGATTCCGCAACATCCCTCAGCTTCTGGTTCCTGCCGTTTGAGGCCTTGGCCAGAATCCTGAAGGCCTCCTCCTGGCTGCACTTGTTCTGGCCCATGATGACGCCGGTTGCCAGATCGATGGCGGTCCGTGAACGCATGGCCTGCTCGAGGTCCTCGGCACGCTGCTGCCTGGCGCCGATTCGAACCGCGAGCCGCAGGGCCTTCTCTGCCTGGCTTGCGAATTGTTCGCAGCTGCGGATGGAGGCCTCATCGAAGGCATCGCCCTGGGGGGCGAAAAGGTTGATCGCCGCCGTCGCGCCTTCTTCCAGGCCCAAAGGCACGCAAAGCACGGCCAAGTGCCCGCGCTCCGCAATGGTGGCGCAGTATTCAGGCCACCGCGAGTCGGTGGAGGTGTCGGAAACGAGTACCGGCTTCCGGGTTCTCATCGCTTCCAGGCACGGCCCGTCTCCGTAGGCTTGCTGCACTTCGTCAATGAGGCGGGCTTCGTGGCTGCTTCCTGCAACCGTCATGGACCGCCGACGCCGGCTCAACGTGATCCCGCACAGGATATCCTGGCCGCGCGCAGCGGACACCGACGAGGCCGTGAATACCGCAAGGTCTTCGAGGAAGCCGCCGACGTCTTCACTGTCGATGACCAAATCCTGGAGTTGTCCGACTACGGAGGCATTCAGGCCCATTTCGTCCATGGCTCAGTCTACGAGCAGCGGGCCGGAAATGGAGGAAAAAGAGCGCCCCAAAACAACGTCCACCACTTGGACAAAATCCCCGACGGTCTTGCGCACCGGAGATGCGCAGTGCAGAATTCTTCTACAGTCCGTGCAGAATTCCGGACAGGGCCGAACTCTCCGGCCTGTTTTCGCTCAAGCAGCCGGGCGCCATGTCACTCAACGTGAAGGTGCTGCCTGATGAGCAAATGCCTGTTACCGGTACGGGGCTAGTCGGTGTCGACCGTCTCCGAATCCGCGATTCCTCATGAACCGCATCATCCAGGGGCCTCTCCCCTTTGGTGTGGCGGTTGTGGAACAGACAAGCACCTGATCATCGAATCAATCCAGGCCCAGGCTCCAAGGTTTTCCCAACAGATTGCCGTGTTCTACACGTGCACTTCTTGCGGGTCTTCCTACAGCCACGCGGCCACCGTCCAGCAGGCGGGGGCCATCCTGAATCGTCGGGGGATTCAGGATGGCCTCCTGGAGTTTGGAAGCCACTATTTCCACTGCAGCGGACCCCTCCGTGAAGTGAAAACCGCACAGCGGCGCTTCGGAGTACCGCAGACGGGCAGGCCCCGATCGCGCAGCTCGCCCTCCGAAGCCCTTCTCCCCACCAAGGTCTTGAGATGCAGTTGCGGATTCGAGTTGGAAATACCTGCTTAGCCACGACTTGCAGCATTACCCGAAGGAAGCACCATGAAGCTAGAAAGCGCACAACAGCGACGACCCGAGGACGGCTCCCGGCAAGATTCGGATGAGCTCGACCGGAAGCGAAACCAGAACCGATACGAAGCGGATTCCTCCACCCAGTCCCGCTTGCCCGACCCTCCCGACCCGGACAACCTCCCTATCGACTACCCCGCCCTTCGGGAGATCGAGTGGCCGTAGGGAACCCTCCGGTCCGGCGCTAGGGCGGTCAGCCCCAATTCCGACTACCCCCTTCCGGGACTAGCCACCCTGCGTCGGACCGGTTAGACGCTGGCGCCGTCGCGCCCGCCCGCGCCCGCCGCCGCGCCCGCTCGACGCCGGATCCGTCGCCTCATCCAAGCAAACCCAACCCCAATCCAAGCCAAAATCTTTGTTTATGTTGTTTTCTGTTGACAGACCAACATGAACAAAGATAGAGTCAAGCAATTCCACATCATGTGATCGCAGTCACTGATGTACCTGGAGCTTGTACGCAATGGAGGGTATGTGTTTGCCGAGGAGCGCCAACAGCTGATCTCCGAGCTCGTCGCCGAGCGTGGACGGGTCAGCGTCACTGACCTTGCGGATCGGTTCAGCATCACCACGGAGACTGTCCGCCGTGACCTTGCTGTCCTCGAATCCGCCGGCAACCTTCGCCGCGTGCACGGCGGGGCAGTCCCGTCGGACCGCCTCAGCACCCGCGAGGAGAGCGTGGTTGAGCGTGCCATCCAGCGCCAACCGGAAAAGGTCCGGATCGCCGAGGCGGCCCTTGCGCTCATCCCCGAGAACGCAGCCGGCAGCATCCTGATCGATGCCGGCTCCACCACGGAAGCCCTCGCCCGCTTGCTGGACCAGCGCACCGCGCTGCGCGCCGCCTCTTCCAACGGGAACGGCCCGCGGGAAGAACTGGTGGTTATCACCCACGCCATTCCCATCGCCGGACAGCTCTCCGGAAACCCGCACATCGCGCTCCAGATCCTGGGTGGCCGCGTCCGCGGGCTCACCCAGGCCGCCGTCGGGCAGTCCACGGTCGAGGCCGCTTCCCGGCTCCGCCCGGACATCGCCTTCGTCGGCGCCAACGGTATCCACGCCACGTTCGGGCTCAGCACCCCTGACCCCGAAGAAGCCGCCGTCAAGGCCGCCTTCGTCACGTCCGCACGGCGCGTCGTCGTCCTCGCGGATTCCTCCAAGCTGGACGCGGAAACCCTGATCCAGTTCGCTGCCCTTAAAGATGTGGACACCGTGATTACTGACCACGAACCCTCAGAAGAGCTCTCCGCCGCATTGGCGGAGGCCGGCGTCGACGTGGTGATCGCATGATCGTCACCCTGACCGCCAACCCGAGCCTTGACCGTACCGTCGAACTCCCTGCGCCTTTGGCCCGGGGCGAGGTGCAGCGCGCCGTCGCTGTCCACCAACACTCGGGCGGCAAGGGCGTCAACGTCTCCCGGGCGCTGGTCGCCTCGGGCCTGGACACCGTTGCTGTCCTGCCGGGCGGAGATTCCGATCCCGTCCTCGCCGGGCTGCTCGACGACGGCGTCCCCTACGCAGCGCTTCCCATCAGCGAGCCGCTGCGCAGCAACGTGACGCTCACGGAACCGGACGGCGTCACCACCAAGATCAACGAACCCGGCCCGGAGTTGAGCCTGGACGAGCAGGAAGCCCTGATCGGGCTGCTGCTGGACCGCTCCCGTGGCGCGAGCTGGGTGGTACTGGCCGGATCGCTCCCACCAGGAGTTCCGGCGGATTTCTACGCCACGGTCGCCCGCCGGCTCCGCTCCACGCACCACGATCCTGCAAACGGCGGACCGCCGCTTATAGCAATTGACTCCTCCGGGGCTCCGCTGATTGCCGCCATCACCGGCGATTCACTCGGCAACATCAACGGCAAGCCCGATCTCTTGAAGCCCAATGCGGAAGAACTGGCCGAACTGGCCGCCGCAGCCGGCCTCACAGACGTCCACACGGCTGATGAACTGGAAGCGGACCCCGGCCTTGCCGCCAGGGCCGCCGCCGCCGTCGTCGGAAGCGGTGTGGGTGCAGTACTCGCAACACTCGGTTCGAAGGGCGCCGTCCTGGTAACCGCCGACGGCGCGTGGCTCGCCACGCATCCGCCGATCCAAGCCGTCAGCACAGTTGGTGCCGGCGATTCATCCCTTGCTGGCTATCTGCTGGCCGCCACCAAAGGCGGAACCTCGCAGGACTGCCTCCGTCAGGCTGTGGCACATGGTGCCGCCGCTGCTTCGCTGCCGGGCTCCACTGTCCCGGCGGTCCACCAAACAACTCCCGACGCCGTAACCATCACGGCCCTTCAGAAGGACTAACAGTGACCCAGCTCATCACCCCCCAACTGGTCTCCCTTGACCAGAACCTCGGCGATTCCCCCGCCGATGTCATCCGCTTCCTGGCGGGCAAAGTTGCCGCAGCAGGGCGCGCCTCCGAGGTTGAAGGGCTCTTCGCGGACGCCTTCGCCCGCGAGCAGAAGACTGCCACGGGCGTACCCGGCGGCATCGCCATCCCGCACTGCCGCTCCGTTGCCGTAACGGAGCCGGCCCTGGCAATGGCCCGCCTCTCGAACAAGGTGGACTTCGGTGCCAAGGACGGCCCCGCGGACATCATCTTCTTCATCGCCGCCCCGGAAGGAGCGGACCAGGAGCACCTGAAGTTGCTCTCCAAGCTGGCCCGTTCCCTCATCAAGAAGGACTTCACAGCGGCGCTGCGCGCGGCTGCCACCGGACAGGACATCGTCGACCTGGTTGAAGGCGCCCTGGCCGACAAGCCGGCTGCGCATGCTGCAGGCTCGGCTGCAGAGGCTGCCCCGGCGTCCGCCGGCGCCGCTTCGCCGACTGGACCGAAGCGCATCGTCGCCGTCACGGCCTGCCCCACCGGCATCGCCCACACCTACATGGCTGCCGACTCCCTCGTGGCCGCGGCCAAGGAAATGGGCGTCGACCTTCAGGTGGAAACCCAGGGCTCGGGCGGATTCACCGCGCTGGACCCGTCGGTCATTGCTGCCGCAGACGCCGTGATCTTCGCGGTTGACGTCGATGTCCGCGGCAAGGAGCGCTTCGCCGGCAAGCCTGTCATCAACGCGCCCGTGAAGCGCGGCATTGACGAGCCGGCCAAGATGGTCCAGGAAGCCCTCGCCGCCGCGACCGACCCGCACGCCCACCGTGTCCCGCATTTCGGCGCCGAAGAGAGCGCCGAGCAGGCGTCGGAGGCTGCGAGCGAGCACCTCGGCACCAAGGTCAAGAAGGTCCTTCTGACCGGCGTCAGCTACATGATCCCGTTCGTCGCCGGTGGCGGCCTGCTCATCGCCTTGGGCTTCCTCCTGGCGGGTTACGACATTGCCTTGGGAACGAAGGCCAATGACATCCTGGCCCACAACACGCTGCTCAATCTTCCCAACGGTAACCTTGCGCTCTACTTGGGAACGGTGGCCTTCAAGATCGGTGGGCTGTCCCTTGGCTTCCTGGTCCCTGCCCTGGCAGGTTACATTGCCTTCGGCATCGCCGACCGGCCCGGCATTGCGCCTGGTTTTGTGGCCGGCGCTGTTGCCGGCTTCATGGGCGCAGGCTTCCTGGGCGGCTTGGTGGGCGGTTTGCTTGCCGGCCTGACCGCGCACTGGATCGGCACGTTCAGGGTTCCGCGCTGGTTGCGTGGCCTCATGCCTGTAGTGATCATCCCGCTCCTGGCATCGATCGTTGCTTCCGGCTTGATGTTCCTGGTTCTCGGCGGTCCCATCGCGTGGGTCACCTTGCAGCTCAACACGTGGCTGACCGGCATGACCGGCGCGTCTGCCGTCGTTCTCGGCATTATCCTCGGCCTCATGATGTGCTTCGACCTCGGTGGCCCCGTCAACAAGGTTGCCTACTCCTTCGCCGTCGCCGGACTGGGTGCCGGTAGCCTGGCCAACCCTGCACCGCTCCAGATCATGGCTGCGGTCATGGCCGCCGGCATGGTTCCCCCGCTTGCCATGGCACTGGCCACGACGCTTAACAAGAAGGGCTTCAGCCTGGCCGAGCGCGAGAACGGCAAGGCCGCCTGGCTGCTGGGCGCGTCCTTCATCTCCGAAGGCGCCATCCCGTTCGCTGCTGCCGACCCGTTCCGCGTCATCCCCGCCAGCATGGTGGGCGGCGCCGTAACCGGTGCGCTGTGCATGGCGACGGGCGTGACTTCGCAAGCCCCTCACGGTGGCATCTTCGTCTTCTTCGCGATCGGAAACCTGGCCATGTTCGTCATCTCGATCATCGTCGGCATGGTTATCACCGCCTTGGTCCTCCTCGCGCTCAAGCGTTGGGCAGTCCGGAAGCCGGTTGAGGCAGAGCAGGTTCCTGTTCCGGTCGCAGCCTGAACAACCCGCCAATCAGCAAGTAGAGGACAAATCCATGCAGACCTTTTCAGGAGTAGGCGTTGCCCCCGGGCGTGTTCTGGGGCCGGTGCGGCAGATGCCGAAGCCGGTTCAAGAGCCCCACGAGAACGTCAATATTCCTGCGGACGTTACCGTCGAATCGCAGGGCCAGCGCATCAAGGATGCCGCCAAGGCCGTGCAGGCGGAACTCCGTGCCCGGGCCGCGACGGCGTCCGGCGAAGGCAAAGAGGTCCTGGAAGCAACAGCCCTGATGGCCGCCGATCCCATGCTGGTGAAATCGGCCATCAGGCTCCTCTCCCCCGAGGCCCCGGGCGGCGCACGCACCGCCGAACGGGCCATCTGGGAGGCAGCTGCCACGGTTGCCGATTCGTTGAAGGCCCTCGGCGGTTACATGGCGGAGCGCGTCGCGGACGTCCTTGACGTCCGCGCCCGCATCGTCTCTGAACTGCGCGGACTGCCCGCGCCGGGCATCCCGGCGTCGGACGTTCCGTTCATTCTTGCGGCCGAGGATCTCGCCCCGGCAGACACCGCTACCCTGGACCCCGCCAAGGTGATCGCGCTGATCACCTCAAGCGGCGGCCCGCAGTCCCACACCGCCATCCTGGCCCGCGCCCTCGGCCTGCCCGCGATCGTCGCCGCCCCGGGTGTCGACGAGATCGGGGACGGCACCGAGGTCTACCTCGACGGTGCTGCCGGCACCATCACGGTTGACCCAGGCGAGGAACTCCGCCTGGCGGCCAAGGTTTGGGCCACCCAAGCGTCCACCGTCGCAGCCTTCAGCGGGAGCAACGTCATGGCCGACGGGTTCCGGGTTCCGCTGCTCGCCAACGTCGGCACGGGTGCCGACGCGGTCAAGGCCGCCGACGCCGGTGCAGAAGGCGTCGGTTTGCTGCGCACCGAATTCTGTTTCCTGGATCGCGACGACGAACCCGCCGTCGCGGAGCAGATCGCAGCCTACGGCGCCGTCTTCGCCGCGTTCCCCGGCAAGAAGGTGGTGGTCCGGACCCTCGACGCCGGAGCGGACAAGCCGCTGCCGTTCCTCACCAACGCGGACGAGCCCAACCCTGCGCTGGGTGTCCGCGGGTACCGTACCGACCTGACCTCCCCCGGCGTCCTCGAACGCCAGCTCAGGGCGATCGCCGCGGCAGAGGCGGCCAACCAGGCGGAAGTGTGGGTCATGGCCCCGATGATCTCCACCGCCGAGGAAGCCGCGCATTTCGCAGCCCTCTGCTCCACCGCCGGACTGAAGACTCCCGGCGTCATGGTGGAGGTCCCCTCGGCTGCCCTGACTGCCGCTTCCGTGCTGCGCGAAGTCAGCTTCGCCTCGCTCGGAACGAACGACCTCACCCAATACGCAATGGCCGCCGACCGCCAACTCGGCCCGCTAGCCACACTCAACGACCCCTGGCAGCCGGCCGTGCTTCAGCTCGTGAAGTTGACCGCCGACGGCGCCGCTGCCGCCAGCGCGGGTGGCGCTGCCCGGCCCGTGGGAGTGTGCGGCGAGGCAGCCGCGGACCCGGCCCTCGCCGTCGTACTCGTTGGACTGGGCGTCGCTACGCTCTCGATGAGTGCACGCGCTCTTGCCGCCGTTTCCGCCGTCCTGGCAACCGTCACTGTGTCGCAGGCCCAAAAGCTCGCGACGGCGGCGCTGGCCGCACCGAGTGCATCCGCCGCGCGGCAAGCCGTTCGCGCCCAGCTGCCTATCCTGGACGAGCTGGGTCTCTAGACTTTTCCCAAGCCCACAATCGAAGGAGCAACAATGTCCGAACGTACCGCCACCATCGCCAGCCGCGTCGGCCTGCACGCCCGCCCGGCAGCCATCTTCGCCGAAGCCGCCGGCGAGCTGGACATCGAGGTCACGATCGCCCGCGAAGGCGAGCCCGCCGACGACGCCATGGACGCCGCCAGCATCCTCTCCCTCATGAGCCTCGGAGCGTCATTCGGGGACGTCGTCGTCCTGCGCGCCGAAGGTGCCGGGGCCGACGAAGCCCTGGACCGCCTCGTGAAGATCCTCGAAACGGACCACGACGCCGAGTAACCCACTGAGCATGCTCTCCGTTGGCACTCGGGGACGGACATATTCCTACTATGTCCAACCCTGGTAGCCAACGGAGAGCATGCTCCTTTGTTTAATCAGGGCAATGACCCAAGATAGGCCGCGATATCCGACTCGCGGGCCTTGAGTTGTTCGAGGTCACCGGCCAGGAATCCCTCCACGATGCGGGGATCGACGTAGGCCGCGCGGGCCACCGTTGGAGTGTTGCCGAGAATTTCAGCGGTCTGCTTGATGGCCTCGAGGACCCGCTGGCGGGGCGGCATTTTTGAAGCAGGGCCTGCGAGCGCCATGCCGGCCGCTGCTGTGCCTTTCCAGGTGCGGAAGTCCTTGGCCGTGTAGTCGCCGCCGGTGATTTTGCGAAGGTACTCGTTGACCATCGAGGCATTAAGGGAGACCGGTCCCTCACCCTCATCGAAGACCAGCAGGGATTCCTTGCCGGGTCTGCCTGCCAAAGGCCCCAGGAATCGGGCCAGGACAGGGTCCTCGATGGTCGAATCCCAGGTTTGACCGCTTTTCCCGGGGAAATTCAGGGAAACGGTATCCTCGTTGACCTGCACGTGCTTGCACCTGAGCGTGGTGAGCCCGTATGAGCCGTTGCGGCGCGTGTAGCCATCGGAACCAACGCGCAACGCGCCGAGATCCATGAGCCGCACGGCCGCGGCCAAGGTTTTGGTCTTCTCCGAAGGAGACTCCCGCAGGTGCCGGGAGACCAGGCGGCGTGCCTGCGGCAGGAGGGCTCCGAGCCGCGCAGCCCGGGCAAACTTCTCAGAGTCCTGACGAGCGCGCCATTCCGGGTGGTAGATGTATTGGCTCCGGCCGGCGTCGTCCACTCCCATTGCCTGGATATGTCCGTTCTCGAACGGACATATCCAGACGTCGGCCCATGCGGGAGGAATCGCCAGCGCGTCAAGGCGCTGGCGATCCCCACCAGCGATAAGCGATCCGTCCGTATGGTAATAGCTGAATCCGCGGCCGGACCTTCGCCGGGAAATCCCTGGAGTGCCGGGTTTGCTGCGGCGGAGCCGTGGCATGCCTGGCGCCGTACTTCGCTATCCGGTTTCCTAAGCTTCCTGTGGGTCTGCCACGGACGCGCTCGCTGACATGATCTCGGCACTGATCATCCAGGCGAGCTGCTCCAAACGGGCGATGAAGGCGTGGAGAAGGTCCGCCGTCGTGGGGTCTTCTTCGTCTACTTCGTCGTGGACATCGCGCATCGTCTGGACGGTCCGCTCAAGGCGGTCGGTGATGAGCTGCACGGCATCCTTGGTCTTCGTCAATCCCGCCGGGAATTGCTCCAGCCGGGTTGAGGCAGCGACGGTACTGCTCCGGCCGTCCGGAAGGGCATGGAGCGCACGCATCCTTTCGGCGGTTTCGTCGGCGAACTCCCGGGCGGCTGCGACGAGTTCGTCAAGTTGCAGATGCAGGTCCCGGAAATTGGCCCCGACGATGTTCCAATGGGCCTGTTTTCCTTGGAGCTGGAGTTCAATCAGATCCGTCAGGACCAGCTGGAGATTATCTGCCAGGGTTTGCGATGCTTTCACGTTTTCTCCTCCTAGACGACCGTCCGATGCGAGCGCCGGGAACCGACGCACGACCTTGGGTTTAGCCTACGACTAAACCCAAAAATCTTTGTAAGTGTACTTAGTACTTGATTTGATAAGCGTGCTTAGTAGTACGATGGATGCAGTCGATGTCGGTTCGTACCGGACGAATATTCCGGGAAACGGGTGGCATCCGCTGTAACAAGACCCCGCATGGGGTCTGGGGGCCTGGTGGGGAACAACAGTTCGCAAGCGAACTGACAACCGAATACATCGCAAGGGGCCCGGGCGCTTGCCAGCGGTCCCGCTGAAGTAAGGAATGTGTCACTGTGAACACTCTTCTGATCATTGCAGGCGTTGTGGCAATCGTTCTTCTGCTCGTCGGAGGTTTCTCGCAGGCCGTGAGCTGGCTCCTCTGGGTCGGCGTGGTCCTGCTGATCGTCGCGGCTATCGGCTGGCTTCTCAGCTTCATGTCCGGCCGAAGGTCGCACGGCGTCTGACCGACCACGACATTCCGAGGCCTGCCCAGCGGCCAGGCCCCACACGTTTGGCGGAACGAAGTAAATCCATTACCAGCAAAAGGAGTACGTCCATGGGTGCAGATGACAAGATCCAAAATGCCGGAGAAAAGCTTGCAGGCAAATCCAAGGAAGCGGCCGGAAAGCTGACGGGAAACGAGAAGCTTGAAGCCGAAGGCAAGATGGATCAGAGCAAGAGCGACCTGAAGTCGGCCGGCGAAAAGGTCAAGGACGCTTTCAAGAAGGATTAAATCCGCTCGAAGTGCGGCTTCCGCCTCAAGCGGGAGCCGCACTTCCCGCTTCAAGGAGTTAAGTCGATGCCGACTATCTCTGACCCGATCGTTCCCGACGGCGCGTCTCACCCCCGGGCGGAACGAATCTGGTGCGGCAATTGCCGCACTGCCGAGCACGTGATCATGGATTCCATCGAGCCTCTCAAACCACCAGTGACAGGGCTCGTGGATGTCGCCTACACGTGCGTTGAATGCGATACGTTCTACGCCCATCCTGCGACATTCCAGGATGTCGCGGCCATCCTGAACCAACGGGGCACGGTGTCAGGCGTGCTGCAGTTCGGCGGTGAGTACATCCACTGCGGCGAACCCATGAAAATTTCAGGAACCGGATTCCACAGCGTGTATGCGCCGATGTCCACTGAGGATCCCGCCGTCGACCTTCTCGACGTGTATCTCGCGACAAAGGTGTTGCAGTGCCGCTGCGGGTTCCGGATGGAGCTTCCGTCCTAACCAGGGGCTCGACCGGAGGAGGAACCCATGCCGAGCAAGAAAAATCCCAGCCTCAAGGATCCCGAACTCTACGAAACCCTCAGGGAAGATGGCGCCTCGAAGGAAAAGGCCGCGAGGATCTCGAATGCCGCTGCCAAGGAAGGCCGCAAGGAAATCGGCCATCGTGGCGGCACTTCGGGCGACTATGAGGACTGGACCGTGCCCCAACTAAGGTCGCGCGCCAAGGAACTGGGGCTCACCGGGTACTCAGGCAAGAAAAAAGCCGAGCTGATCTCGGCGCTGCGAAACCACTAGGCCCTCCGAGGGACATGTCCAGTTTTCGTGGGAAGAACCACCCACGCCCACAAGGGACATGCCCTCCGCCCAGAGCCACGAATGGACATAATCGCAACATGTCCATTCCCCGCTTCGCAGAAGGGACATGTGCATAGCTCCCGCGCACGCACGGAGGGACATGTGCATAGCTCCCGCGCACGCACGGAGGGACATGTGCATAGCTCCCGCGCACGCACGGAGGGACATGTGCATAGCTCCCGCGCACGCACGGAGGGACATGTCCGGTCTTCGTGGAGCGTACGACGGCGGTGCGTCAGGCTTTCTTGACCCTCGCCCGGGGCTTGCTGGCCACTTTGGCGGTGGCACCGTCGTCGGACTCTTCGGTGGACGACGCAGCGGCCGATCCAGCGGATGCCTTGCCCCGCTTCTTGTCGAGGCTCCGTTTGAGGGCTTCCATAAGGTCGATGACCTCGCCGCCTTCTCCTTCGCTGGCTGCCACGCCGAACGTCTCCTCGGTGTCGATGGAATCGCCCTTTTCGAGCTTGGCTGCGATGAGTTGGCGCAATTGAACCTGATAGTTGTCCGTGTATTGCTCTGGTTCGAAGTCGCGGGCCATGGAGTCCACCAGTGCCGAGGACATCTCCAGTTCCTTGTCCGAGATCTTGACGTCGGTTTCCAGCGACGGGAAGTTGGCTTCGCGGACCTCGTCGTCCCAGAGCAGTGATTGCAGCATGAGAACGTCGCCCCGTACGCGCAGCGCACCCAGCCTGGTCTTCTGCCGCAGCGCGTACTGCACGATGGCGACGCGCTCGGTGTCTTGCAAAGTGCGCAGAAGCAGCATGTACGCCTTGGGAGACTTGGAATCCGGCTCGAGATAGTAGGGCCGCTCGTACATGATGGGGTCCAGCTGCTCGGCCGGAACGAACTCCACCACCTCGATTTCGCGGCTGTTCTCCGCGGGCAGCGATTTCAAATCGGCCGCGGACAGCACAACTGTGCGGCCTTCCTCTTCGTAGGCCTTGTCGATATCCTCGTAATCCACAACAGAGGCGCAGATTTCGCACTTCCGCTGGTAACGGATGCGGCCTCCGTCCTTGTTGTGGACCTGGTGGAGACTGACATCGTGGTCCTCGGTGGCGCTGTAGAGCTTGACGGGTACGTTGACCAGCCCGAACGCGATAGAACCCTTCCATATGGCCCTCATGCACTAAGTGAACATCACAACAAGGCGGAGGTGAAGAGGTGGCAACCAGCCAAAGGGAGCGCGTCAACGTTGAAGGCCATGAACTGACGCTCACCAATCTGGGCAAAATCATCTACCCGGAGACTGGCACCACCAAGGCCGAAGTGCTCGAATACTATGCCGCCGTGGCCCCGTTCCTGATCCCGGCCGCCGCCAACCGGCCCGCCACCAGGAAGCGCTGGGTGCACGGAGTAGGGACCACGGCCGATCCCGGGCCGATGTTCTTCCAGAAGAACCTTGACGACTCCACGCCGTCATGGGTTCCCAGGGTCACCATCCAGCACAGGGAGCACAGCAACGTTTACCCGCTCGTCAACAACCTCGCCACGCTCACTTGGCTGGCCCAAATTGCCGCCTTGGAAATCCACGTGCCGCAATGGAAAGTGGACGCCGACGGAACCATGTTGCCACCGGACCGCCTTGTCCTGGACCTCGATCCGGGTCCGGGGACCGGCCTTTCCGAATGCGTCGAAGTCGCCAAGTTGGCGCGCAGCATCCTGCAGGACGTCGGACTTGTTCCGGTTCCGGTGACGAGCGGCAGCAAGGGCATCCATCTTTACGCCGGCCTCGATGGCACCCGCAAATGGGAGCAGGTCTCCACGTTCGCGCACGAGCTGGCACGCTCGCTCGAGGCCGACCATCCGGATCTCGTGGTCAGTGATATGAAAAAGACCCTGCGCAACGGCAAGGTGCTGGTGGACTGGAGCCAGAACAGCGGGAACAAGACCACCATCGTCCCGTACTCCCTTCGCGGCCGGGCCCATCCGATGGTGGCCGCACCGAGGACGTGGCGGGAACTCGCCTCCCCCAAGCTCGAGCATCTGGACTTCACAGCCGTCATGAGGCGCGTCAAAGAGGGAAACGACCCCTTCGCCGCGGTCGCGGCCGGCACCAGCGCCGCGGGCACCCCCACCAGCACGGCCGCGGCCACCGCCGTGAATCCGCGGCTGGCCACCTACGTGGACAAGCGCGACCCGCAGCGGACCCCCGAACCGTTTCCCGCCGTCGGACACCAACCAGGTTCGCGCCCGCTCCAGGACGACGCGGAACCGAATCCTCCCGGCGGAATCTTCGTCATCCAGGAGCACCACGCCCGCAGTTTCCACCTCGATTTCCGGCTGGAACACGACGGAGTCCTGGCGTCCTGGGCCTTGCCGCGGGGCGTGCCGGACACTCCGGACAAGAACCACCTCGCGGTGCGCACGGAGGACCACCCGATGGAATATGCGCAATTCGCGGGAATCATTCCTCAGGGCGAATACGGCGCGGGGACGGTCAGCATCTGGGACAGCGGCGAGTTCCAATGCGAAAAATGGCGCGACGGCAAGGAAGTCATCGCCACCCTCACCGGCAAGCCCGGCGGCGGTCTGCACGGCACCCGGCGTTTCGCGCTCATCCACACCGGAGAGTCGCCGTCGCAATGGCTGATCCACTTGATGAAGGACAAACCGGGCCACCGGGCGGTGCTGTTGCCCAACGCCGCTCCGCAGTCGAACGGAACCCCCAGCTACGCACCTATGCTCGCGACCTCCGGAACAACCGCAGATGTCTCCGCCGGCGACTGGTTGTTTGAACTCAAGTGGGACGGGTTCCGGGCCATCGTATCGGGGTCGGGCGGCAAGATCAGGTTGACCAGCCGCTCCGGAATCGACATGACGCCCACCTATCCGGAGCTGGCGGACCCGCGCTACTGGCCGGACCACGACTTCGTGGCCGACGGCGAAATAGTCGCACTCAGCAAGAACGGCCACCCCAGCTTCGAGCTGCTCCAGAAGCGGATGAACCTCTTCAAACCCGGCGACGTCGAACGCGCCCGGGCGTCCGTCCCCGTACAGCTCATGGTTTTCGACCTCCTGTACGACGAAGGATCCCAGGGAAGCGCCGACCTCACCTCCCTGCCGCTCAGCGAGCGCCGCGAAAGGCTGGCGACGTTCCACGCGAAACTGCCGGCGAGGGGCTCCCCTATCCATGTGTCCGAGGTCCTGGAGCATGACCTCGACGACATCCTGGCGAGCGCCGCCGAGCTTGGCTTGGAGGGAGTGATGGCCAAGCGCGCCGACAGCCGTTACCAGCCCGGCCGACGCAGCAGATCCTGGATCAAGCTCAAGTTGGAACGCACGCAGGAAGTGGTGGTGGGTGGCTGGCGGCCCGGCGCCGGGGCGAGACTCGGGACCATCGGTGCGTTGCTGGTGGGGATTCCGGACGGCGACAAGCTGCGCTACGCCGGCCGGGTGGGCACGGGGTTCAAAGACTGGCAACTGCGCGACATCCTCAAGCGCTTGCAGGGGCTCGATCGCCCGGACTCACCCTTCCACGACATCCCGGCCGAGGACGCCGCCACTGCGCACTGGGTTTCCCCCGAGCTCGTGGGCGAGGTGACGTTCGGCGACTGGACCGCCACCGAGAGGATGCGGCACCCCGTCTGGCGCGGCTGGCGCCCCGACAAGTCCCCCGCCGACGTCGAGCGCGCGTAGCCCGAACAGTTCAGCGACACGGAAAATGCCCTACGCCGCCAGAATTCCGGTGTCGCAGGGCATTTTCCGTGTCGAAATCTTATTAAGAGGAGTGCGGCAGTTGGGGACGGCTGGTGCGGTGGACGGCTGTGACCGCAGCCTGCTGGCCCGCGCGGCCGTGGTTGGCGCCGCGATCCTTGGGGTGCTTGGACTTGCCACTGCCGTCTGGCCAGGCAGGTGCTTGGGTCGAGCCCAGCGTCATGGCCACAGTTTCAGGGGCCGGCATGGGCGCCTTGTCCATGGACTCGACCAGATGGCTGGCTACCTCGGAGTTGATTTGTTGCTCAACGCGCTTCGCAACCATTGTTCTTCCTTTCTGCATTGAAACGAAGGGATTTTCCATACTAGGTGGGAGCGGTCCGCTTGTCTGCAGGTTCTACCAGCGGACCTTCTTCTCGGACTTGGCCAGCTTGCCGCTCGCTTGGGTGGGCTTGTGCCCTTTTCCGGTGCTTTGCCAGCTGTTCGCTGCCCCGCCGCGGGATTTGCTGGCCAGCATCTCCTTCTGGGCGTCAGTCAGTTTCGATTTGACCCCAGCTTCCGGGGCGTCGGTTTCCTGCGCCTCCGGCTCGTGCCCGGCGTCGGTTTCGGGTGTGTTCGGTGTCATGCAGTGGGCTCCTTAAAGCTCTTGATGTGCCGGAGGAGGTATCGGGACGTGACGTCCGCTGCGAGACCCTGGTTCTGGTGGGAGCAACAGGAACGGCGCGGAGGCGAAGCCTCAACAGGCGTGGATTTTTGTCGGTTCAAACTCAGCGATGATCCGCTGGTCTATTCAAAAATCAGTGTTCCCATGCACCCACCCTAGACAATCCGGGCCGTGTTTGTGAACCCCGGTTTTGGCGGAGCCGTTTCACTCGTGGCCTCCAGGTCCCCTCTCGGCTAGCATGACCCGCAGAGCACCCCTCGGTGTCCTGAAAGGCTCTCCCATGTCAGTACCCACCTTCCAGCCTTCCCATTCCGCCGTCGCAGCACGGCTCCGTGCTGCCGGTTGCGTCTTCGCCGAGGACGAGGCCCGGCTCTTGATCGCGGCGGCGCACGCCCCCGGAGACCTCGACCGCTTGGTCGATCAGCGCGTCTCAGGTTTGCCCCTTGAATACCTCCTGGGCTGGGCTGAGTTCTGCGGCCAGCAGATCGCCGTGGACCCGGGCGTGTTCGTCCCCCGCCGCCGCACGGAGTACCTCGTCCAGGAGGCGTCCCGCCTCGCCCGGCCGGGCGCCGTCGTCGTCGATCTCTGCTGTGGTTCGGGTGCCGTGGGAGCTGCTTTGGCCGCCGCGGTGGGGGGCATCGAGCTTCACGCGGCCGACGTCGAGCCCGCCGCGGTCCGTTGCGCCCGCCGCAACATCGGGCCAGCGGGCGGACATGTCCATGAAGGCGATCTCTATTCGGCGCTGCCGGACGCTCTTCGCGCCCGGATTGATGTCCTTGTGGCCAACGCCCCCTACGTCCCCACGGAGGCGATCCGGATGATGCCGCCGGAGGCCCGCGTGCATGAACCGCGGGTGGCGCTCGACGGCGGCGCGGACGGTTTGGACGTGCAGCGCAGGATCGCCGAGGAGGCTCCGTTGTGGCTGGCTCCCGGAGGTCAGCTGCTCATTGAAACGAGCGTCCGGCAAGCCCCGACGACGGCGGCCCTTTTCCGGGGCGCCGGGCTGTCCGCGAGGGTGGTCCATTCCGAAGAATTCGACGCCACGGTGGTGCTCGGAAAACGACAGGAAATCCACCGGGGTTGATCAGCAAACTGTGCATTTGGCGGTCCTGAACCAAACAATTTGGTAACGAAGTCCTGAAACACGGAAAATCCGCGTGATTCCGGGGCTGCAGGCGGCACGCGGATGTCAGACATTTGCGTCCGAGAGGACCCGGAACGGCCCCGAAATTCGGAGCCCGACTCTAAGATCCGGCGAATCTCGCGTAAAATTGAAACCCTGCCCAGAGCGGAGCAGCTGTATGTCGCAAGCAAATGATCTCCCTAGGAGAAACACAAATGCCCACAGACCGAAGCATTACCGACTCTTCAGCAGGCGCTAGGAACGCTGCTGCAACGAGCAAGGCCGCGCCACGCGGTGCCTCAAAATTGAAACTTCCCACACGCCGTCGACTCAAGGTATCCGACGTCAACGTCGTTGACCAGCCCATGCTGAAAAAGGCACTCGGCGGCACGATCGTCGGCAACACCATGGAATGGTACGACGTCGGCGTGTTCGGCTACCTCATCACCACGATGGGGCCAGTCTTCCTGCCCGAGGCCGACAAGTCCGTGCAGACCTTGTTCCTACTGGGAACCTTCGCCGCAACCTTCGTGGCGCGGCCGCTCGGCGGCGTCGTCTTCGGCTGGTTAGGTGACAAGGTGGGCCGCCAAAAGGTGCTCGCCACAACACTCCTGCTGATGGCTGCGAGCACCTTCGCCGTCGGACTCTTGCCTGGATACGCACAAATCGGTATCTGGGCGGCGGCACTCCTCGTCATCCTGAAACTCGTCCAGGGTTTCTCGACGGGCGGCGAATACGCCGGCGCCACCACGTTCGTGAGCGAATACGCTCCGGACAAGCGCCGCGGCTTCTTTGCGAGCTTCCTCGATATGGGCTCGTACATCGGCTTCGCCCTTGGTGCGGCCCTGGTGTCCATCCTGCAGCTCACCATCGGCCAGTCGGCCATGGAGGACTGGGGCTGGCGGCTGCCGTTCCTCATCGCGGGTCCGCTCGGCGTCATCGCCGTGTACTTCCGTAGCAAGATCGAGGAATCACCCCAGTTCCAAGCCACGTTGGACGCACAGGAAGCCCTCGCCGCGGATGCCGCAGCCAGCGACGCCGCAGTAGCCAAGGGCCCCATCGGCATCGTCAAGGCTTACTGGCGCCAGATTATCCTCGCCATGATCCTTGCGGCGGCCGCCAACACCGTGGGCTACATGCTGACTTCGTACATGCCCACGTACTTGACCGAGTCCAAGGGTTACGACCCCATTCACGGCACGCTGCTGACCATCCCCGTGTTGGTCATCATGGCAGTCTGCATCCCGCTGACGGGCAAGCTCTCCGACCGGATCGGCCGCCGGCCCGTACTGTGGATCGGTGCCATCAGCACGGTCGTGTTCGCTGTTCCGGCGTTCCTGCTGATCGGCATCGGCGATATTTGGTCCACGCTTGCCGGTCTGGCCCTGATCGCCTTCCCGGTGACGTTCTACGTGGCAAACCTCGCCTCTGCACTGCCGGCACTGTTCCCGACCTCGAGCCGCTACGGGGGAATGGGCATCGCCTACAACTTCTCCGTAGCGATCTTCGGCGGCACCACGCCGTTCATTGTGGCCGCTTTGATCCAGGGCACCGGCAACGACATGATGCCCGCGTATTACCTCATGGGCACGTCGGTGGTCGGCGCAATCGCCATCTACTTCCTGCGTGAATCCGCGCAGCGCCCGCTCCCGGGCTCCATGCCGAGCGTGGACACCCCGGCCGAGGCCCGCGAACTAGTGGCCACCCAGGACACCAACCCGTTGATCGACCTGGACGAAATGCCGTTCGACGATGGCAACCTCGTGGCGGCGGGTTCGGGCAGGGACCCCGTCCCGGCCTAGGCAGACTGCGGGCGCGGGCTGCGGGCGGCCCGCGCCGGCGGGGCAAGGCTGGTTGTTTGGTAGCGGTATCGCTGCAAACAACCAGCCTTGCCGTCGTTCAAGGCCCTGTCCTTCAGGCCTTGCGGTCGGCCTTCTGCTCCTGCATCCGTTTTGCCTGCGCCTGGATCTTCGGGCCGTAACCGCCGTTCAATGCGGTGTCCCTGATGTGGGTGGCTTTCGCGACCCGGTCGCCCGCCGCCGCATCCTTCAGCGCCTTCAGGTCCGCCTGCAGCGCGGCTGGAAGCTTTGCGGCCAGCTTCGGGCGCTTGTCGAGGATGAAGGTGGCGATTTTCGCGGCGCGCTGGCCGTAGGTCGGCTTGCTGCTGTCCCCATTGACGAAGAACCGCAGGCCAACCGCCAGCGGGTGGCGCGCCAGTGCCGTTTTGGCCGCGACGGCAGCCGCCGCTGTCGGCTGGGAGGTAGCTGCCGCCGTCGTGCTTGTGCCGCTTGAGGTAGCCGCGTTGGCAGCGATCACGCCGCCGCCCAGCAGGAGGCCTGCCGCAAGGACGCCGACGACGACGGTTCGGGCCTTGGTGCGCTTGCGGCCCTCAACGGGGGTACCGGGGCTCGGGATGGTGTTGTTCATGGTTCGTGTCCTTTGTTCCGGCCGGTGGTCGATCCGCCGGCGCTCTTCACAACACTCTGGTCCGGCCGCATGAACTGACTGTTCGGCCAATGTTCGAGGAATGTAAAACCGTCCCCGCCGGCTGACGATGACACTCCAGGCACCCCGTCCTTGCTGTTGAATGGACGCATGGAAGAGAGCCGCGGATTGGTGCTGGTTGCGGAGGATGAACAGGCAATTGCCGATATCCAGCGCCTCTATCTGGGCCGTGCAGGTTTCGGCGTCCACGTGGAGCGGGACGGGGTTTCCGCGCTGGCGCAGATCAAGCGGCTCAAACCGGTCGCGGTGATTCTCGACGTCGGGCTACCCGGCTTGGACGGGATCGAGCTCTGCAGGCAATTGAGGCAGGCCGAGGATTGGACGCCCGTGCTGTTCGTCACGGCCCGCGATGAGGAGGTGGACCGCGTCCTTGGCTTGGAACTCGGCGCTGACGACTATCTCACCAAGCCGTTTTCGCCCTCCGAACTGGTTGCCCGGCTCAAGGCGGTCCTGCGCCGGACCGAAGGCACCCCACGGCCCAAGCCGCTGGTGCTGGGCAGTGTCGAACTGGATCCGCTGAACCGGACCGCACGCGCGGGAACCGAGGAACTCACGCTGACCGCCACCGAATTCGACCTCCTCGCCTATCTCATGGCCCAGCCCGGCCGGGTCTTTTCCCGTGAGCAGCTCCTGTCCGCCGTGTGGGGGCAGGCCAGCTACGCCGCCGGACGGACAGTGGATGTGCACATCGCGCAGCTCCGCGCCAAGCTCGGCGGGCACTCCCCCATCGCGACGAGCCGCGGTGTCGGCTATTCGGCCGGGGCTTCCCCATCGTCCGGCCCCCGTCCCTCGGCCGGGGAACCGACGTGAGGCGCTGGTTTGGCACGCTGGCGGGGCGCACGACGGCGGTGATCGCCGCCGTCGCGACCGTCGCCGTCGTGCTTGCCGGCCTTCTGGCGGCGCAACTGGTCAACGCCACGGCCGTGGACGAAGCCAAGAAGTATCTCGCGGTCGAGGCCGATTCCCTGAGCAAGCAATCAAGCCTTGGCAGCCTGCAGGACCTTCGCGCAGACCTGCTCACGCACGGCGCGAGGTTAGCGCAAATCAGTACCGACGGCCGAGTGAGTGGCGGCGGGGCGAGGCTGGTGGATGCGAAG
Source organism: Arthrobacter bambusae (assembly GCF_022606295.1). GTDB lineage: Bacteria > Actinomycetota > Actinomycetes > Actinomycetales > Micrococcaceae > Arthrobacter > Arthrobacter bambusae_A. The sequence goes on along the minus strand of NZ_JAHHZS010000002.1, from coordinate 106,566 downwards.
ACTGTAGCGGATGTCTTGGCCGGAAAATCGGTCTCGACATCGGTGAACGGTCCGCAGAACACCGTGGTCCTTGAGGCCCGGCCGTTGGCGGCCGGCGGTGGCGTGGTACTTGCGCAGCCGGTGTCCGAAATCCGCGCGGCCGCCGCTCCCCTGCTGAGCCGTATGCTGGTTGCCCTCGCGGTTTGCCTTGTGTTCGCCATCGTGGCCGGTGGCCTTCTGGCGCAATGGTTGAGCCGGCCCTTGGTACGCACGGCACATTCGGCCCATCGGCTTGCCGCCGGAGAACGATCCGTGGCGGTGGCGCCCGGCGGCCCGGCCGAAGTGGTGGAGGTTTCGCAGGCACTGGCTGCCCTCGACGCCGCACTCCGGACCAGCGAGGGGCGCCAACGCGAGTTCCTGCTCTCCATTTCCCATGAAATCCGGACGCCCCTCACCGCGCTACGGGGCTACGCCGAGGCGCTTGCCGACGGTGTGGTCAGCGGCGACGACGTGAGCGGGGTCGGGCAGACCCTCGTGGCCGAAACGAACCGCCTGGACCGTTTTGTCCGCGACCTCCTGGAATTGGCACGGCTTGAGTCAGATGATTTCCGCGTGGAACTGCAGCCTGTGGACGCGTCCTTGATCCTGCGCGAGAGCTGGCAGGCCTGGCAGGCGGTGTGTATCCAGAACGGGATCGCGGGGCGGCTCGAACTGCCTCTTGGGCCATTGCCGGTACGCAGCGACGGCCAGCGGCTGCGCCAAGTGGTGGACGGCCTGCTGGAAAACGCACTGCGCGTGACACCCGAAAGCGCTCCGGTTGTGCTCGCCGCTTACGCGACCGGGAGCGGGCTCACCGTTGAAGTGCGCGACGGCGGGCCTGGCCTCACGGAGGCGGATGCCGCCGTCGCGTTCGAACGCGGTGCGCTCTTTGCAAGGTACAGCGGAGAACGGCCGGTTGGAAGCGGACTGGGCTTGTCCATCGCGGCAAGGATCGTGCAGCGGGTGGGCGGCCGCATCAGTGTGCGGGTGGCGCCTGAGGGCGGTGCGGCGTTCGTGGTGGAGTTGCCCGGCATTCCCGCGGGCGCCCCGCAAACGTAGACTCTGCGCATGGCCGATATTCCAGTGGGTGTGCTGCACCACGTAGAGATTTGGGTACCCCACATCGGCCGTGCGCAGGAAGAGTGGGGCTGGCTGTTGGCCGAACTGGGCTACGAACAATTCCAGGAGTGGCCCGAGGGGTGTAGCTGGAAACTCGGAGGCACGTACATCGTGATCGAACAGTCCACGGCGCTCACGGGAAGCACCCACCGCAGGACAGAACCTGGCCTCAACCATCTCGCCTTCCATGCCGGCACCAGGGAGAGCGTTGACCGGCTCCGGGAGCTCGGCGCCGACTCGGGCTGGTATGAGATGTTCGAAAGCAAGTATCCCCACGCAGGCGGGGCCGACCACTACGCCGCCTATCTGGTGAATACAGACGGCTACGAGGTTGAGCTGGTTGCGGGGTAGGGGCGGGGCATTCGCCTAAGAACCCGGATTCCGGAGCCGGGACTTGAGGGCCGCCGTATCAACGCCCAGGTTATGGAGCAGGACGGCAGCCGGATCCGGTACCTGCCGGTCCAGCAGGGCAAGCATGAGGTGCCGCGTGGTGATCCTGCGGGCCTTCTCCCGGGTGGTCAGTATTAGTGACTCCTGAATGACTGAGCGGGCTGCCGAGGTGAAGGTAGTCCGGCTGCTTCCCTTCGGCGTATTCAGGGCACCGAAGTCGCCCAGCGTGATGCCAACGGATTCCAGCGCCTGCTGGTCGAGGGTGTCGAGCTGGGCGCGGGCGGATTCGAGGTCCGTCTCCAAAGTCCGGCAGCTCTCGGGGTCGTGGAGCAGCCCCAGCAGCAGATGGTCCGTTCCGATTCTCCGGTCTCCACGGCGTTTGGCTTCCTCGGCGCCGGCATGGACAGCAGTTCTTGCTTCGCCGGCAAATCGTTCAAACATGGCAGGCTCACTTTCCGTATTTGGCGTGGACCGACTGCTTGGAGACGCCCAAGGCGTCACCGATTTGTTCCCAGGACCAGCCCTGCTGCCGCGCGAGGGCCACATTGGTGGCCTCTACCTTTTCAGCCAGGCGATGCAGGGCGCCAACGGCGCGGAGGCCAATTGCCGGGTCCGTCGCCGCGATCTGGGAAGTCAGCTCATCACCATCCATGCTGTCAGTTTGAACTGACAGCATGGATCTGTCAATCCAAACTGACGAAATCGGCTTGGGCAAGGATTGACTTGACGCGCCGCCGCATGGCGATCCTCGGCCAACGACTCAGGCCCACCAAACCCTCGCACTCGAGAATGCCCCGGAGTCCGTCGTCCAACAGCTCCGGTTCCAAGTCCTCAAAACCCAGTCGGCGATAGTAGGGCGCATTCCACGGAACATCGCGGAAAGTGGTCAAGGTGAGCCACTCCAGGCCCTCGGCCTGCGCCCACTTTTCGGCACCGTCGAGCAGTTCGCTCCCCAGACCCCTCCGCGCATGCGACGGGTGGACACTCAACTGCTCCACGTGCGCATTTCCGTCGAGGTGTTCAACCAGGAGATAGCCCACCGGAACGTCTGATGCGTCGGCGAAGACCAAAACACCGCCCCGTGACTGGAAGATCGCCAGCTCCGTGACGGTCAGGGGCTCGTCGTCGGCGATGGCGTCCATGCCGCAAGAGCGGAAGATCTCCCCCGCGGCGAATTCGATCCCGCGGAGTCGTTCAAGTTCGTCCGGCCGTGCCGCCCTGATCATGCGGCGGCACCGTTGCGGGCAAGATATTCGTTGCGCTGCCCAATGAGATTCTGCAGGTATCGCCCCAGGAACGCTTTCTCCACCAGCCGGCCCACGACGCCGAAGGGCGCCGCGAACTCGACGCGATCGATCATGAGCGTGCCGCCGTCGTCGGGAAGGAACTCGTGCACGTGCCGGAAGAAACGGAAGGGTCCCCGCACTTGCTCGTCCGTAAACGACTCCGGGAAGCGGTACCGGGTGATCCGGCTGCTCATCCGCAGGGGTACCGCGAAATGCCAGGCCTGCCAGGTGACCTCGTCGCCTTCCGAGAGCAGTCCGGACACGACGCCGGCAACCGCACGTTCCCGGGACTTGGCCATGGAGCCAACGTGGGCGTCGACGTTGCGGGCGAGATCGAAGAGTTCCCCGGGCTCCATTCCAATATGCGTACGGCACGTGAACGACACAGTCATGCTTCGATCCTGCCACCGTTTCGAAACCCCCGTCGACCCAACTAGCTGGCAGTTGTTGTCGTTATGAGGCTCCAAAACGACATTAACTGCGAGCCAGTTGGGTGGGAGACTGGGCCCACGCCGGTGGGGACTAGTTGGACGGGAAGTTGTACGAAGCTCCCGAAGCGTGGGCGGACTCGGGCCAACGGGACGTGATGACCTTGCCTCGGGTGTAGAAGGAGACGCCCTCGGGGCCGTAGATGTGCTTGTCGCCGAAGAGCGAGGCCTTCCAGCCGCCGAAGGAGTAGTAAGCCACGGGAACCGGCAACGGCACATTGATGCCGATCATGCCAACGTCAACTGAACGTTGGAATTTCCTGGCGGATGCCCCCGAGGAGGTAAAGATCGCGGTCCCGTTGCCGTACGGATTGGAGTTGATCAGCCTGATGCCTTCATCGAGGTCCTCCACCCGCACCACCACCAGGACCGGGCCGAAAATCTCCTCCTGATAAGCGCTCATTTCGGTCTTGACGTGGTCGATCACGGTGGGGCCGACCCAGAAACCGTCCTCATGCCCAGGAACCACGAGGTCCCTGCCGTCCACGACCATCGCGGCACCGGCCTGCTCCGCCTCGGTCACCGTCTTGACGATGAACTCCCGGGACTCGGGGCTGATCACGGGGCCCATGTCGGCGTCGGCGTCGGTACCGTTCTTGACCTTGACGTCGAGGGCACGCTCTTCGACCTTCTTGACCAGCAGATCCGCGGCATTGCCGACGGCGACGGCCACGGAGATGGCCATGCACCGTTGTCCGGCGGAACCGAACGCGGCTGCGGCCAGGTGGTCGGCGGCGTTGTCCAGGTCGGCGTCGGGCAGCACGATCGCGTGGTTCTTTGCCCCGCCCAGGGCCTGGACCCGCTTGCCATGCGCCGTCGCCACTTCCAGGATGTGCTTCGCGACAGGGGTGGACCCCACGAAGGAGATGGCGTCCACGTCCGGGTGCGTGAGGAGCCCGGAGATGACATCACGGTCACCGTGCAGGACCTGGAACACGCCGTCGGGCAAGCCGGCGTCTCGGAACAGTTTCGCAAGCAACATCGCGGCCGAAGGGACGCGGTGCGAAGGCTTCAGGATGAAGGCGTTGCCCGTCGCGATCGCCATCGGAGCCATCCACAGCGGCACCATCACCGGGAAGTTGAATGGAGTAATGCCGGCCACGACGCCCACGGGCTCCCGGAACGAGAAGACATCGATGCCCGTGGAGACCTGGTCCGAATACTCCCCCTTGAGCAACTGCGGAATGCCGCAAGCGAACTCGATGACCTCCAGGCCCCGGCCGATCTCGCCCTTCGCATCGGAAATGACCTTGCCGTGTTCGGCGGTGATCAGGGCCGCGAGTTCGTCCACATGGGCAGCGACGAGCTCACGGAACTTGAACAACACGGCAGTGCGCTTGGCCAGCGAAATATCGCCCCAGGACGCTGCGGCCTTCTTGGCGATGGCAACCGTCGCGTCCAAATCGGCGCGGTTGGCCAACCGCAACTCGGCAGTCACGGCACCCGTGGCCGGGTTGTAGACAGGCTTGGTGCCCGTGCCGCTGCCGGCGGCCTCGGTTCCGCTGATGAAGTGGTTGATGATGGTCATTACTGCTCCTGTAGTAGGTGGTGCTCCACGGCATGAACGTCGTTGACATCCCGCGGCAAGCCGGTGGCGAGTGATTCCTGGAGCGCCAGGCGGACGGCCAGGTTCTGTTCGGTCAATTCCCTCTGGACGAGCTCGGGTCCGGAGTTGCGCACCCACGCGCTGAACCGTTCGATTTCGGTCTTGAACGGGTCTTCCCCGATGTCGACGGACTCAGTCCGACCGTCGCGGAAGGACAGCGTAACGCGGGCAATTTCGCCCGGGTCCGGGTCGAAGGCCTTGTCCAGGGTGATCTGGCCTTTCGTGCCGATGATCTGGAACGTGTTGGTGCGCGGGCCCTCGAAACCGCAGTCCAGCGTTCCCAGGACGTCCCCATAGTCCAGGATCGCGGCCATAGTGGTTTCCACCGCGTCCGTGCGGCTTGTGCCTTTGCCGAAGACGGTTTCCGGCGCGCGGCCCATGACCATGTTCATGATGTCGACGGCGTAGCAACCGACGTCGTTGAGCGCACCTCCGTCCATTCCCGGCTGGAGGCGGACCTCGCCTTCGCTTCGGTCCATGACGAAATGGAAGCGGGCGTGCATGGACACCAGCTCGCCGATCTTGCCCGAGTCGATGAACTCACGGACTTTCTGGTGCTGGGGGTGGAAGCGGTACATGAACGCTTCCATGAGGTTAACCCCGTTGCGTTCGCAGGCTTCCAGAACCCGATGGTAGTCGTGGGTGTTGGCGACGAGCGGCTTCTCGCAGAGGATGTCTTTGCCAGCTTCGGCAGCAGCAACAATCCAGTCGGCGTGCAACGAGTTGGGGAAAGGCAGGTAGACGGCTTCGATGCTTGGATCGGCCAGCAATTCCTCGTGGGAAGAATAGGCGGACGGGATGCCGAAGCGCGCTGCGACGTCGGCCGCCTTTCCGTTCGGGCTGCTGATCGCCGAGGCAACGGCATTCCGGGCCCGGCTCATGGCCGGCAGGAACCGCCCTTGGGCGATCCGTGCCGTGGTCAGCACTCCCCAGCGGACGGCGCTCATCGGTCGATTTCCGCTTCGAGCTGGCGCAGGAACGCGACCGACTGGCGGACGTCCCCGACCGGACCGTCGTCGGTGGGTTCGGAATCCAGGATGGTGTCCTGCTCCATGGTGAACCAGCCCTCGTAACCGGCGTCCAGCAGGTTCCGGACGATTCCGGCGATGCCGACGTCGCCTTGTCCCAGGGGCACGTACATGCCTGCCTTGACGCCGTCAGTGTAGGAGATCTCGCCGGCCTGGACCCGCTGCGCGAGGGCCTTGCGCACGTCCTTCAGGTGGGTGTGGCCGATCCGCGAGGCGTAGTCCCGAACCAGAAGGGCAGGGTCGGTGCCGCCGATGAGCAGGTGGCCGGTGTCCAGGCACAGGTTCGCCGCGGTGTCGTTGAGGACCCGGTCAACATCCGAGGTGCTTTCGATCATGGTTCCCACGTGCGGGTGGACCACCGCCTGGATACCTTTGTCCGCGGCGGCCTTGACCACTGCGTCAAGGTTCCTGCCGAACAGCTCCCAGCCTTCGGCGTCGAGCTCGTGGCGCTGATCGTAACCTGCGACGCCGGTCTCCGCGGCGAGGACCATGACGCTGGCCCCGGCAGCTTCGTACGCGTCCAGCTCAGCGGACACAACATCCAAAGGGTTCCTGGACGGATCGTGCAGGATGACCGGGAAGAAGCCGCCGATCGCCTGGAGGTTGTGCCGCTTCAGCACTTCCGCACGTTGGGCGGCCTGTTCGGGCAGGAATCCGGCCGGGCCGAACTCGGTGGCGCTGATCCCCAAGGCGGTCATTTCGGACAAGACCCTGTCGGCCTCAAGCTGGTAGCCCCAACCGGGGACTTCGCAAACGCCCCAGGAAATGGGTGCTGCGGCAAGACGCTGGGTGATGGTGCTCAATCTGATCCTCCGTATACGTTTTGGTCCCAGTCGATGACCGAGCCTGTGACAACACCGCTCCGGTCGGAGAGGAGAAAGACAATGAATTCTGCGATCTCGTCCACTTGTCCGAGCTTTCCCATGGGGACGGATGCGTTGGCTTTCTCCAGCCAGTCCGCCCCCGCGCCGTGGAATTTCTTCTGGGTTTCGGCTTCGCCGTCCGTGGCGGTCCAGCCGATGTCGAGCCCGTTGATGCGAATTTTGTCCCAACGGTGGGCATGCGCCGCGTTGCGGGTTGCTCCGGCCAGGCCAGCCTTGGCCGCCACATACGGCGCCAAGTACGGCTGCCCGCCGAGTTCGGCGATCGAGATGACGTTCACGATGCTTCCTGGCACACCCCTGCTACAAAGATGCTTGATGGTTTCGGCCATGATGAAGAACGGCGACTTCAGGTTCACTGCGATGTGCGCGTCGAAGAGCTCGGGCGTCGTGTCCAGCATGGTGCCGCGGGTGGTCAGGCCGGCCGCATTGACCGCGCAGTCGAGTTGCCCGAAGACGCTGATGGTCTCAAGCACTGAGTTCCGGGCTTGTTCGACGTCGGCAAGATCGGTCTTGATGAACCGGGTTTCGACGCCGGATGCCGTGATTTCCGCGGCGAGCCGTTCACCCGATTCCGCGTTCCGGCCCGTGACGGCGATCCCGGCTGCACCCTCGGCCGCCGCGCGTCTCGCGACTCCGGCGCCCAAGCCCTGCGTGCCCCCGCTGATCAGGATGACTTTGTCCTGGAGAAGTGGCATGGCTAGAGCTGCCCGATCTTGACCGAATTTTCGATCCTGACAGCGCGGCCGGAACGGGCGGACTCTTCAGCCGCGTTGGCCAGGGCGAGTGCCTGCAGGCCGTCGTCGAACCCCGGGCTGCAGGGGATGCCTGCGCGGATGGCCTTGGCGAAGCTGTCCAATTCGTTCCGGTAAGCCGCGGCGTAACGCTCCAGGAAGAACGGCAGGTAGGCGTCAGACTCTTCGGTGCCCGCGGCGCCATACTTGCGCACCGTCGTCGGGGTGACGTTGCCTGCGCTGAGCATCCCCTCGCTGCCGAACGCCTCCAGTCGCTGGTCGTGGCCGAAGGCGCTGTGGCGGGAGTTGGTAATGGTGACCAGCTCGCCGTCGCGGCCCTTGAGGGTGATGACAACCGAGTCGAAGTCCCCGGCTTCCTCGATGTAGTCGCAGAACATGTTGGCGCCAGTGGCTGAAACTTCGATGATGTCAGGGACGAAAAACCTGGCCATGTCGAGGTCGTGGATGCTCTGGTCCCGGAAGATCCCGCCGGAGGTGGCGATGTAGGCAGCGGGCGCAGGTGCGGGATCGCGGCTGATAATGGTCAGCTGTTCGAGGCGGCCGATTTCCCCCGCGGCGACGCGCGATTGGATGGCCGCGAAGTGGGGATCGAAGCGGCGGTTGAACCCAAGCATGAGGGGCGTGTTGTTGCCCTTGATCGCGTCGCGGCAAGCGAGCGCACGCTCGATGTCGAGGTCGATCGGCTTCTCGCAAAGAGCTGCCACGCCTTGCCCCATGGCGCGCGAGATCAGGTCCACGTGCGTGCTGGTGGGCGATCCGATCACGACGGCGTCAAGGTCACCGTTCGCGAAAACCTCGTCGGCTGACTCGACGGCGATAGCGCCGGTCCCGGCCGCCAACGTGCGGGCTCCTTCAATGAAAGGGTCGGCGATCCATGCCAGTTCCAGGTCCGGGTGCTCGGCGATGTTCCGGGCGTGGACCTGCCCGATGCGGCCGGAACCGAACAACGCGACCTTGAGGGGGCGTTCAGTGGACATGTGTGGGGTCCTTTCTAGCGGTTTGCCCGGGAAAATCCGGACGTGGGTTGGTTCTGGATGGCGGACGGGGACGTGCCCAGCTTCAGAGCGGTCACGGGGTTGCCACCGCGGCGGGTGTGCGGCCCGCGAGGACGTCAACCGCGCCTTGGGCGGCATCCCTGACCGTGTGGGCCATGCCTTGACGGGTGAATCCCATCAGGTGCGGAGTCAGGACGACGTTTTCGTGGTCGAACAAGGCGTGGTGGGCGGGCGGCTCGGGATCGTACACGTCCAGGCCGAGCCCCGAGAGCTGCCCGGACTGTAGTGCCTCGTGGACGGCGTCGAGCTCCACGAGGCCTCCGCGGCTGCAGTTGATGAGGATCGCTCCGGGCTTCACGGCCTTGAGCCGGTCCGCGTTGATGAGGTTGTGGTTTTCCGGTGTCAGGGGCGCGTGGAGGGTGATGAAGTCGCTGCCTGCAAGGAGCTCCTCCACGGTGCCACAGCGGATCTCGGCGGGGATTTCGGCGAAAGGATCGTAGGCCAGGACTTTCAGCTCGAAGGCCTCGGCGATACGCGCCACCCGGCGGCCTATGCGGCCGTAACCGATGATGCCGAGCGTGAATCCCTCGAGGTCTCCGACGCCGACGGCGGCACGTTGCTCCCAGCGTCCCTCGCGGACCAGCGAGGTCAGCGGAGAGAGCTTCTTGACGAGCGCCAGCAGGTGGGCGAACACGCCTTCGGCCACCGAGGCGGTGTTGCTTCCGGGCGTGATGACCACCGGGATTCCGCGTCGCTTCGCTTCGGCGACGTCCACGAGGTCCGTTCCGACGCCGGTCCTGGCGATGACTTTGAGGGCGGGCATGCGGTCCAACAGTTCCCGGTCCACGCGGTAGGCAGCCCTGACGATCGCGGCATCGGCGTTGGCCAGGTCCTCGTCGGTGGGGTCCTGGATGAGCCGCTGGTGTTCGGAGAGCAGCGGTTCCACGAGGTCTGGCTCGACGCTGCCGAGAGCGACAAAGATTTGGGGTGTGGTTATGGAAGCCATCGTCATCCTTGAAGATGTGGAGGGGTATGTGGGCGGCGCCGGGAATGGCGACCGCTGATAGGTCTAGAAAGTTAGAGGCCCAGGAGGCTGGATTTCCGCACGACCAAGTGGGGCGTGACGGAATGGTGGACGAACCCGCTGCCTTCACCATGGATGCGTTCCAGGAGGGTCTTGGCCCCCGTGACGCCGATGGTGGCGCTGTCCGGGTCGACGGTGGTCAGTCCAAGGCGCGGCATGGCACCGAGCGCGATGTTGTCATAACCGGTGACGGCTATTTCGACGCCGCGTTCATCGGCAGCTGTCATGGCTCCAAATGCGGCGAGGTCGTTGATGCAGGCCAGCGCTGTGGGGCGCTGGTGCTCGGAGCGGGAGGCCAGGGCCCGTTGCGCGGCAACATAGCCGGACTCCTGGAAGAAGTCGGCGTCGACCACGCGGATATAGCGGGCCAACCCGTGCTCTTCCATTGCCGCCGAATACCCGTCCACGCGTTCCCTGCCAACCGAGCCACCAAGACCGCCAAGGTGCACGATGTTCTCGTGTCCCTGGGCGATCAAGTGCTCAACAACCATGGACATGCCGAGGGCGTCGTCGCTTCGCACGATATCGGCGGTGTCGATGTAGTCGGGTCCGCCACCGGCAAAGACCACAGCCCCGCCTGAAACGGCGCGGCTGAACGGTGCTTTGTCAGGCACGGTTCCTACGACGAGCAGGCCCGCGACCCGCAAGTCCCGGAAGGCCTGCAGGATGGACTGGTCCACTCCCCTGCCCGCCGCCGTGACCGCACTGAAGAGGACGGTGTGCCCGGCCTCTTCAAGTACGGTCCGTGCGGCGTCGGCGACGTCGAAGGCCCACGGGTTGTGCATGTCGCTGACCAGCACACCGATGGTTCCGCTGTCCCGTGTTGCCAGTGACCGGGCCGCGAGGTTCAACTCGAAGCCCATCTCCTCAACAGCCTTGAGCACCCGCTGGCGGCGTTCGTCGCTGACGCGCGGTGAGTCGCGCAGCACGAGTGAGACCAAGGACTTGGAAACGCCGGCGCGTTCTGCCACGTCCATGATCGTCGGCCGCCGGGCGGATGGAGGTGCCATGGTTATGCCCGCGCTGCCGTGGTGCCGTGGATTTCCTCGATCTTCTGCCATTGACCGGACAGCGAGGACGCTTCCGCGGCGCTGACAATGGCAGCGGCTGAAGCGGCATCGTGGATGTTGGAGTTTTCCTGTGCTCCTCCGGTGACGGCAACGAGGAACTTCTTGGCCTCGATGACCTTGAGGTCGTCAAACCCCATGCTGTTGCCGGGCCCAGGTTGGAAGTGGGAGTAATCCCCATGGCGCGGGCTGGCGTTGACGGTGGTGTAGCCCTGCTCGTCGTTGTTGCGGCCCAGGCAGACCTTGAGTTCGTTCATGCGCTCGAAGTCCCATTTGAGCGAGCCTTCGGTCCCGTAGACCTCGATCTGGTAACCGCATTCGGGTCCAACGGCAACGCGTGAGGATTCGATGGTGCCGACGGCGCCAGCCCCGCGGGCGGACGGGCCGAATCGGACCAGCGCTGCAGCGTAGTCCTCATTCTCGACCTCTCCCATTTCACCGTTTTCGATCACCGCGAAGTGCGTCCCTGACCCCATCGCCAGTTTGGGGCGCTGCGTGTAGACCGTGCTTGTGAGCGCGGTTACCTCGGCGATCGGCCCAACTACATATTGGCACAGGTCCGTTGCGTGGCTGAACAGGTCCGCCAGCACGCCGGTACCGGCAAGTTTCCGGTCAAAGCGCCAGGACAGCGCACCGTTGGGTTCGGACGCGTACCCGGAGAAGAACACGGCGCGGACGTTCGTGATGCGGCCGAGCCGCCCGTCCGCGATGAGCTTCCTGGCGTGCTCTACTGCCGGGGCGTGGCGGTAGTTGTAGCCGATGGAAGTCACGACGCCGGCCTCCACGGCGGCTTCCTGCACGGCTGCGGTTTCCTCGTAGCCGCGTCCCACGGGCTTTTCGATCCAGAAGTGCTTGCCGGCTTTGGCCGCCGCGATGCCGATTTCGGCGTGCAGGAAGTTGGGGGCGCAGATGGAAACGACGTCGACGTCCGGGTGGTTCAGGACATCGTGGTAGTCGGTGGTGCCCTCCGCGAAGCCAAGGACATCGCGGGCGTAGTCCACCCGGTCCGGTGCCGTGTCCGCCGCGATGACGAGCTTGGTGGTCAGGCCGAGCTCCGGGTAGGCGTAGGGGACCGTCTGGTAGGCGCGCGAGTGGAGCTTTCCCATCCATCCGACGCTGATGAGGCCTACACCGACTGTGCGGGATTCTTGGCTCACGTTATTGCCTTTCTCATTGAAAATTCTTGTCAGTTGCGGGCGGTGTCAAAAGCGACGCGGAACGCCGCCGCCATAATGGTGGAGTCCGAGCCGATGGCCACGAACCGGAAGCCCTGGCGGACATACTTGGCTGCCGCCACGCCGTCCACAGCGAGGATGCCGGCCGCTTTGTTGTGCAGCTGCGCGGCGGCGACCACCCGTTGCAGTGCTTCTTGGAAGGCGCTGCTATCCAGTTGCATCGGCACACCCAGGGCGAAGGACATGTCCATCGGTCCGACGAAGAGGACATCCACGCCGTCCTGCGCCGCGATCTCCTCGACGCGCTCCAGTGCGTCGAGGGTTTCGATCTGGACGATTCCGACGGTTGACTGCTGGTCCGCGCTCAGCGGAGCCCTGTCCATGCCCCAGCGGCAGGAGCGGTTGTAGGTTGCCACGCCACGGTCGCCGTAGGGCGGATAGAGCATGTGCTTCACGGTGTGCTTGGCTTCTTCAACGGTGTTCAGTCGGGGCACCATGATGCCTGCCGCGCCTTGATCGAGCACGCGACCGATGCGGATCCGTTCCCCGCTCTCCACGCGGACAAGAGTGGGGACGCCGTAGCTTCCGGCCGCAAGGACACCGTCGCGCACGGCATCTTCACCGCCGGAACCATGCTCAAGATCGATGAGGACCCAGTCCGCGCCGGCAGCGGCGCACACTTCCACCGCGGTGGCCGAAGCCATGCCAACGAAGGTCCCCACTGTCACCTCCCCGGCTGCCAAGCGGCGCCGCAGCCGGCCGCCGTCGAGCGGTCCGCCGTCGTAATTGCTGCCGCCCGAGGCGCTCATCCGAACCACCGCTGGCGGCTCTTTGCCTGCTCGTAGTCGGCGCGGAGGGTGCGGACCCATTCCTGACCGGACACTTCTGCGGGAGCTACGTCCCACCAGACATCGCCGCCGGGCAGGTCGACGTGGGGAACGGTTGGCACCACGATCACGACTGGTCCTTGGGTGTCGCGGGTGGAGGCCAGCGCTTCCCGGACCTCTGCCGCAGTGCTTGCCCGGATAGCGAGGGCGCCCAGGCCTTCGGCGATCTGCCGCAGGTCCACCTTGAGGTAATCGCCATCCAGCCGCGCCTTGGGGGCGTCTTCGACGGCGACACTGCCCCCGGTGGTGCGGTAGCGGAACTCGTTGCCGAATTCCTTGCCACTGCGGTTCATCTGGAGGCGGTGGATGACCTGGTAGCCGTGGTTCTCGGAGACAACAATCGTGACGTTGAGGCCTTCCTGCGCGGCGGTGAGGATTTCGGTGGGTGCCATGAGGAACGTGCCGTCGCCGATGAAGGTAACCACGCGGTTGTCGTTGTTGCCCTCGGCCAGGCGGACGCCCATGCCGGCTGCGATTTCGTAGCCCATGCAGGAGAAGCCGAATTCCAGGTGGCAATTGCGGTTGCCCGTGGCGTCCCAGACTTTTTGGAGGTCACCGGGAGGTCCTCCGGCCGCGGCGATGATGGTGTCTCCGGAGCGGGCGTGCTCCTGCATCAGGCCGATCAGCTGCGGCTGGGTCAGGACAGCACCGGTGACCGGCGCGTCGGGGTGGTCTTCCGGGCGGAAGGGAGTGTCGGCGTCGAGCCACTGGGACCGGATGGGGGCCCACTTTGCCTTCTCGGAATGGACCGTTTCCTGCCACTTTTCGCTGGTGCTGTGGCCCTCCAGGGAGCGGGCAAGTGCTTCCAGTCCGAGGCGTGCGTCCGCCAGGATGCCGGTGGCACCTTGCTTGCGGGTATCGGCATCCACGATGTTCAAGGACGCGAACCGGACGTCCGGGTTTTCGAAGATGGACTGCGAACCGGTGGCGAAGTCGGTGAGGCGCGTGCCGACGCTCAGGACCAGGTCGGCTTGCTTGACCAGGGTGTTGGACGCGAAGTTGCCCTCCAGCCCGACGCCGCCCACTTGCCACCATTCGTCCTTGGTCACGGCGCCCTTGCCGCCGAAGGTCTCGACGACGGGAATTCCGGTCTGTCCCGCCAGCGCCTCGAGCGCGGCGTGGGCGTCGGAGTAGTGGATACCGCCGCCGGCGATGATCACGGGACGCTCGGCTGAGCGGATGAGCCGGGCGACGTCGTCGATCTCTTCCAGGTCCGGCAGCGGCCGGCGGATCTTCCAATCGCGCGGCTCGAAGAATTCGGCCGGGAAGTCGTAAGCGTGGGACTGCACGTCCTGGGGCAGCGAAATGACCACGGCGCCGGTGTCGGTGGGGCTCGTGAGCACGCGCATGGCCTGCGGAAGCGCGGTCAGGAGCTGCTCCGGGCGGTTGATCCGGTCGAAGAAGCGCGATACCGGGCGGAACGCGTCGTTGACCGTGGCATCAGCCTCGGTAGGGTGTTCGAGTTGCTGCAGCACCGGGCCCTGGTGCCGGGTGGCGTAGGTGTCGCCCGGCAGGAGCAGGAGCGGAATCCTGTTCACTGTTGCCAGGCCGGCCGCGGTCACAAGGTTGAGTGCGCCCGGGCCGATGGAGGCCGTGACGGCGAGGACTGCCTGGCGACGGCTCGCCTTGGCATACGCAGTGGAGATGTGGGCCAGGTACTGCTCGTGCCGGCCTTGGATGAACGGCATGTCGTCGGCCAGTTCGTCCAATGCCTGTCCCAGGCCGGCCACGTTGCCGTGGCCGAAGATGCCGAGGGCTGCGGGGACCAGGCGGCGGCGGACGCCGTCGGCCAGCGAATACTGTGCGGACAGGTACTTGATGACCGCTTGGGCCGTGGTGAGCCTGATGGTCTGAGATGGTGTGGTCATTGCCTTATTCCCGTTGTCGTGGTTACCAGGGGCGCCCGTGCAGGACGACCGTCTTCTCTTCGGTCATTTCCTGGACAGCAGAGCGGACGCCTTCCTTGCCGATCCCGCTGCCTTTCAAGCCCCCGTAGGGCATGAGGTCGGCCCGCCACAGCGGCGACCAGTTGATGTGGATGTTGCCGGCGTCGATCTGCCGCATGGCCTGGACCGCTCCGGCGACGTCGTTCGTGAAGATGCCGGCGCCCAGGCCGTATTCGTTGTCGTTCGCCATCGCGATGGCGCTTTCCATGTCCTGCGCGGACGAGACGGCGACGGCGGGTCCGAAGAGTTCGTTCCGGCTCAGCGGCGACCGGGGATCGACGCCCGCGACGACGGCGGGAGTCACCACGGCGCCGTCACGGTCACCGCCGGTGAGGACCCGGGCGCCCGAATGGCGGGCCTCAAGGATGGACGTGTGGACGCGTGCTGCTTCCCCTTCGGAGATCAGCGAGCCGAGCCGGGTGCCCTCTTCCTTGGGGTTGCCCACGGCGATCGCTTCGACCTTCGGGACCAACGCGTCCAGGAAGTCCTTCTCCACCCGACGGTCAACGATGACCCGCTGAACGGAAATGCATACCTGCCCGGCGTTGACGTAGCCCCCGGCAGCCACCGCGGTCGCGGCGAGTTCGAGGTCCGCGTCCGGCAGGATGATCACAGGGCATGAGGCCCCCAACTCGAGGGACAGCTTCTTCACTCCCGCGATCGAACTGATGCGCGTTCCGATGCTCGTAGACCCGGTGAAGGACACCTTGCGGACCCGCGGGTCAGTCACCAGCACATCGCCCAGGGAGCTGCCGGGTCCGGTGATCACGGACAGCGCCTCGGGCGGCAGGCCGGCGTCGACGAAGCACTGTGCCAGCTTCAGCGCCGTCAGCGGCGTTGCGCGTGCGGGCTTGAGTACGACGGCGTTACCGGCTGCCAGCGCGGGTGCAATTTTGTGCAACACCAGCAGGGCGGGGTAGTTGAACGGGGTGATGGCGACGACGATGCCCACCGGCTGCCGCAAGGTGAAGCCGATCTTGTCCAAGCCAGTCCCGGCGTTTGCGTCCAATGGAAGCGTGGAACCGTACAGCTGGCTTCCCTCATAGGCAGCGAGGCGGATGATGTTGCCGGAGCGGCTGGCCTCGCCCCGCGCCTCCGTGATGGGCTTTCCGGTTTCTGCGCTAATCGTCTGGGCGATGTCCTCGGCGCGTTCATCCGCCAGGGCGGCTGCACGCAGGAGGATGTCGACACGGACATGGGCCGGCGTGGTCTTTTGCAGGTGGGCACCGATCTCGGCCCGGTCAAGGGCGGCCTGGGCGTCCTGGACTGTCGCCACAGGAACCGTGTCGATGGTCCGGCCGTCGAAAGGCGAGCGGACTTCCTCGGTCCTGCCGTCGGCGGCACCGCGCCAGTTTCCAGCTATTAGCATTTCCATGGTTGCTCCATCAGGTTGTGAACTTTTGCGCTCAGTGGCGCTTGGCGTTGCTTTCGTATGCCGCGTCAGCGACTTCGGCGACTTCGGCTTGGACTTCCTTGAGGGCTTGGGTGTGTCCGCCGAGTTGTTCGAGTTCGTGGGCGAGTTCGGCCAGTTCCGCGCCGCCGGCCATCTGGGCGGTGAGTTCGTCCAGGGTGATGTCCTTCTTGTCGTAGTAGCCGATGGACTTGCCGCGCTTGAGCAGCAGGAACCGGTCCCCGACGGGGAAGGCGTGGTGCGGGTTGTGGGTGATGAAGATGACGCCCAGTCCGCGGTCGCGGGCCTGCAGGATGTAGCGGAGCACGACGCCGGACTGCTTGACGCCCAGCGCTGCGGTGGGTTCGTCCAGGATCAGCACCTTCGCCCCGAAATACACGGCCCGGGCGATCGCGACGCACTGGCGTTCACCGCCGGAGAGCTGGCCGATGGGCTGTTCCACATCGCGCAGGTCGATGCCCATCTGGGCCAGTTCCTTCAGGGTGATGTCCTTCATTTTCTGGACATCCATGGACTTGAACGGCCCGAACCCGGTGGTCAGTTCCGAGCCGAGGAAGAAGTTGCGCCAGATCGGCATCAACGGGACCACGGCCAGGTCCTGGTACACGGTGGCGATCCCGGCGTCCAGGGCGTCCCGGGGCGAGTTGAACTTCCGCTCATCGCCCATGACGTGCAGCACGCCTTCGTCGTGCTGGTGCAGGCCGGCGATGATCTTGATCAGCGTGGACTTGCCCGCGCCGTTGTCCCCCAGCACGCAGGTGACGCGGCCGTTGTCCACGGCCATCGTCACGTTCCGCAGGGCGATGATGTTCCCGTAGTGCTTACCGACCCCGTCCAGGGAGAGCAGGTGCACGGGGGTGTGGGTCAGCGGGTCCTTCTCGTCCCGCAGCAGGGTCTGCTGGTCGATCTGTTTGGCATTCATTTCTTCGGCGGCCTTTCTACTTGAGCTCTGCGCGGCGTTTGACGATGAGGTTCACGATGGTGGCCAGCAGCAGCATCAGGCCCAGGAAGAACTTGAACCAGTCCGGGTTCCACTGCGCGTACACGATGCCCTTGTTCGCCATCCCGAAAATGAACGCGCCGATCGCCCCGCCCACGGCCGAGCCGTAGCCGCCCGTGAGCAGGCAGCCGCCGATCACCGCGGCGATGATGTACAGGAACTCGTTGCCCACGCCCTCGCCGGACTGCACCGCGTCGAAGGCGAAGAGGTTGTGCATGCCCAGGATCCAGCCGCAGAACCCGACCGCCATGAACAACCCGATCTTGGTCTTGGTCACCGGCACGCCCACGGCGCGGGCCGCGTTCGCGTCCCCGCCCACCGCGAAGATCCAGTTGCCCACCTTCGTGCGCAGCAACACCCAGGACGCGACCGCGACCAGGATGATCCAGAAGAACACCGTGATCTTCACCTCGACCCCGCCGATGCTGATCGAGGACGCGAACACCGCGTGGGCCGAATCGAAACCGTCCAGCTTGGAAATCGACGGGGAAGACACCGACCCCCCGATCAGGCGGGTCAAGGCCAGGTTCAGGCCCGTAAGCATCAGGAACGTCGCGAGCGTCACGATGAAGGACGGCAGCTTCGTCTTGACCAGGATCCACCCGTTGATGAAACCGATCGACAGGGAAACCAGCAGGGCGATGACCACCCCCACCCAGGCGTTCATGGAGAAATACCAGCTGAATAGGGACGCGGTCAGGGCCGAGGAAATCACGGCCACACCGGTGGAGAGGTCGAACTCGCCACCGATCATCAACAACGACACCCCCACCGCCATGATCCCGATCGTCGAGGAACCATAAAGGATCGTCGCCAAAGCATTCGGCTGGGTGAACGTCCCGGACACCGAAGCGAAGAAAATGAAGAGGACGACGGCCCCCACGAGGGCACCGACCTCGGGACGGGCCATCAACTTGCTCAACGGGCCCCGCTTCGCGACCCGCTCATCCGCGGCAGTTTTGGGCGCCGGGGCAGTAACTAAAGCCATGGAACACACTTCCTTCTCTGTCAGCTCGCGCGGCAAGGAAGTCATGCCGCGCGAGCTGAACCATCATCGGATTAGCGGATGCCCTGCTGAACGAACTTCAGCACATCGGAAATATTGGACTTGTCAACGATCGTCGGGCCCGTGAGGACAGGCTGCCCGCCACCGACCTTGAAACCACCAAGTTTGTTCTGCCAGATCGAGTCAATGGACAGGTAGCCCTGGAGCCACGGCTGCTGGTCCACAGTGAACAGGACCTTGCCATCGTTGATCGCCTGCGCCAGCGCAGGGTTCAGGTCGAAGCTGGCCACCTTGATCGGGCTGTTGGCATCTGCCACGGCCTTGATAACGGTCAAGGTGATAGGGGCGCCGAGCCCGATGATCACGTCAGCATCCTTGCTGGCCTGCAGCTTCGCCGTCGCAGTGGACTGCACCGCCGTCATGTCGGCCCCGTTGACATAAAGGATCTCAGTGCCGGGCACCTTCGTCTTCACACCCGCGCACCGCTGTTCGAGTTGCACCTGTCCCTGTGACTGGATCACGCAGATCGGGTGCTTGTACCCGTCCCCCGCCAGCTTGGCGCCGACTGCCTCGCCAGCCAAGGTCTCGTTGGAGCCGAAGTGGGTGAACGCCCCCATCTGCGCGGAGACGTCCCCACCCGCGTTGAAGCTCACCACCGGGATGCCCGCGGCGGTGGCCTTCTTCAGCACATCCTTCATGGCGCCCGGGTTGGCGATCGTGACCGCGATGCCGTCGACCTTCTGGTCGATGGCCTGCTGCACCAGCTGGGACTGGCGCCCCGCATCGGCGTCACTCGTGTAAAGAACCTCGACATTGTCTTTCGCTGCCGCGGCCTCCGCACCCTTGCGCACGATGTCCCAGAACGTATCGCCGGCCTCGGCGTGGGTGATGAGCGCAACCTTGATCCGCGGAGTGCTTGCCGCCTGCCCCCCACCCGCGGCGTTGGCGGTGTCGGCCGGTTTCCCGCCCCCGCTTGAGCATGCTGCCAGGGCCAGAAGCGGTACTACGGCAAGGGCTACTGCGCCCCGCCGCCAATTGAACTTTGCCACGTGAGATCTCCTTTGATGTCGCGTACTTCGACCGTCGACCCCGTTGCTGTGCCTTCAAAGACATGGTGGGAGGACGGAAACCATCTAGCTGTGAACGGATGTGATCCACATCGCTTTGTGGAACGCTCCAACGCTAAATCAAGGCTTGACCAATTGTCAATGGAGCGTTCCAATTGAATAGTCGACGGGTGTTCCCACCCACCTGCCTTAACTAGCCGCGCACCGTCGCGAGGAGAACGATGACGTACTCAAGCACCCCCGAACTAATCGCGACCTGCTGGACGAGCGCAGGAAATATCGCGCCGTTGAATACCCCCGAGATCAGTCCCGTCCCTATCGGCGAGCGTTTGGAAGCCATCGCCTCAACCGGATGGGCCGGGTTCGGATTGGCGTACGACGATCTCGTCGCTGCAAGGGACACGATCGGTTTCTCCGGGCTCAAGGATCTCATTGACCAAGCAGGCTTCCGCCACGTCGAAGTCGAGTTACTCACGAACTGGTGGGACGATTCCCTGTCCCATGAATGGAGGCCCCAGTTCGAGCTGCTCCTCGATGCCGCGGAAACGCTGGGGGCGCGCTTCATCAAGATTGGAACGGCGTTCGGCGAGCCATTGGAAGATCTTGATTTCCTGGTGGAGCCGCTGCGACGGCTGACAACCGAGGCCTCGGAAAGAGGAACCCGGATTGCCCTTGAGCCCATGCCGTTCTCGATGGTCGGATCGATTCCCGCGGCCGCCGAACTCATGAGGTCGGTCGATATGCCCGAATGTGGCCTGGTGGTTGACTACTGGCATGCCTTCCGTGCTGGAACGAGCTTGGAGGAGCTGTCCCGCAGCGTGACCGCCGAGCAGATTTTCGGGGTGGAACTCAATGACGCTGACGCGGAAATCAAGGGCACGCTCTTCGAGGACACTCGCGACAATCGCCGCCTTTGCGGAGAGGGCGACCAAGACGTCGCAGGGTTCATCACAACGCTCCAGGCCATCGGTTTCAAAGGGCCGTGGGGTGTGGAAATACTCTCCGAACAACACCGCACACGTCCGGTTCGCGAAGCGCTGGAATCCGCCCACTCGACGGCGCTTGCCTGTTTCCCCGCTTGACGCGCCTCCCGCCAACCCAACTGACTCGCATTTGTTGTCGTTATGGGGCCTCATAACGACAACAAATGCGAGCTAGTTGGGTGGGGACGCACAGAGAAACGTTGTGACCCAGCTAATGGCGCGGATCTCGGGGTGCTGATAACTTCCCAATGATCGGCTGAATTGATTGGTGGTGTCCCGTTGCGATCAATCATGGCCCATTTCCGTGCGCTCAATACCGTTCCACCGGCAAGCAACGATCACCTGGCTGCCGTCCGCGTCGCACTGAGCGTCGCCGTGCCGGCGCTGGTGCTTCTTGCGGTTGGCCGCGCGGACCTCATCATCTACGCCGTGTTCGGCGCCCTGACCGGCATGTACGGCCGTGCCGAGTCGCACCAATTGCGGCTCAAGCACCAGGCCCAGGCTGCAGCGGTGCTCCTGGCCGGTGTCTCGGTGGGCACGTTCTTGTCCGTCTCCCATATCCACTCGTGGGGATTGGTAGTGGTCGAGACGCTCTTGGCAGGCGTGGGCTCGCTGTTCTCGGACAAGGTGCGGCTCAAGCCCAACGGGCCCTTCTTCGGAATTCTGGCATTGGGGGCATGCGCTTCCGTCCCCGCGCACATTCCATTTTTCGCTGCAGTCCTGATCTGCGCGGCATCGGCTGCGTTCTCGATGGTGGTTGGCTTCGCCGGATGGCTTCGGTACCGGGGGTGGGAACGCGGCGCCATCCGGGACATTCCGGCATTCAACACTCAGCTGCGGCAGGCAGCCGGGCTTCACGCGGCAAGGTATGTGCTCGCCGTCGGCGCGGCAGGTGCTTGCGGAGTGCTCACGGGCAGCGGGCACCCGCACTGGGCCATGTTCGCGGCAGCTGCCCCGCTGGCCGGTGCCGACACCCCGGGGCGGCTGCACCGCGGCATCCACCGCATCGTGGGGACGTTCCTCGGATTGGCGATTGTCGCCGTCGTACTCTTTCCGGGACCGCTCTCTCCGCTGCACTATTTCCCCGGGCAAACCACCATCATCCTGGCCCTGCTGGTGATCGGTTTCCAGTTCCCCACCGAGTTGTTCATGGCTCGGCACTACGGCTGGGCCATGGTGTTCTTCACTCCGTTCATCTTGCTCATGACTCAGTTGGCGGCGCCCGCGGATCCTGGAGTGCTCGTCCTGGAACGCGGAGTAGAGACGCTCGTGGGAGCCGTGATCGGGATCGCCGTGGCCGTGCTGGTCCAAGCGCCCCGGCTTACTTCGCGGGGCCGATCTATTTCAGGGGCCTCCGGGGCGGACCCGACGTAAGCTTCGCCGGCAGGAAACGCATGACGGCGGTGATCGCTTTGTACCGCTTCGTCGGGATGGATACCCCTTTGCCCTTGGCGTTGTCTTCCAGTCCTTCCCGGACAACGCGCTCGGCCTTGAGCCACAGGAAACGCGGAGCCACCGATTTGTCCATGCCCATGCGATCGTGGAATTCGGTGTGGGTGAACCCCGGGCACACCGCGGTGACCTTCACACCGCTGCGGGCATAAGCAGTGTTCGCCCAACGGCTGAAGCTGACTTGCCAAGCCTTGGCTGCCGAATAGCTTCCCCGGTTCGCGAACGCCGCAACGCTCGCGACGTTGATGATCCTCCCGGACTTGCGTGCCAGCATCACTTCCAAGGCCGCGTGGCACAGCTCCAGGGGTGTCTGGACATGCAGTCGCAAATGCCGCTTTTCGTCTTCCACATCGTTCTTCTCGAAAGAATTCAGCAAACCGATTCCAGCATTGTTGACCAGCACGTCCACCGGCCGCGAAGCGTCACGCAGCCTGGCTGCAACAGCCGCAACCCCGACGTCGGAGGTCAAGTCCGCGGGCAGGACCTCCACCGAGATACTGAAGTCCCGCTCAAGCACCTCAGCGCTTGCCCGCAGCCGCCCCTCGTCGCGCGCCACGAGGACGAGGTGATGGCCGGATTCGGCCAGTTGGCGCGCGAATTGGGCGCCGAGTCCGGCAGTAGCCCCGGTGACCAAGGCGGTGAGTTCGTTGGCACGAGTTGTCATGCGCCCAGACTAGCCCCGTTAACCCTCCGTGTGGTGATGTCCGTCCCGGCCGTCAAGCGGCATCTTGACGGCGGTACTCGTTCGATTCCTGTGCTCGCGGTAGAGTGCCTCAAAATGCGCCCGTATAAACCGCCGAAGGGCGGGGCAGCGGCTGCCAAAAAAAGGGGGAACAGACAGTGGACGAAGCTCATGCCCGGATTGAATTCCGCGAAATCGACGAGCACGGTAATTCGCTGGAGCATCACCTAGAGACACCTGAGGCCGTCCGAGGGGGCTCGGTGAATCCGTTCATCATCGGGCTGTGGGCACTGGAGGTGGCGCTCGTCATAGGCATCATGGTGATCATCAACGAGGCTATGACCCCGTTCACCCCCAGTCCGGGAAATACGATGCCCCCCGCGTACTTCTTGACAATCATGATCCCGCAGCTTCTCCTGGCCGCAGCCCTGATCTTGGCGACGCTGCTGTTCTGGCACGCTTGGCAATGGCAGAAACGGAAGGCACAAAAGTAGGCACCTTCCCGGGATGGCAGGAAAGACGCCGCGCATTCGTCTCGCTTCAGCTAGGACTGAGGTGGCGTGCGGCTGGGGTCTCAGATCCAGCCGCACGCCGTGCAAGGATCCATTGATCCCCGCACGCGCCCCGGGCCGTGAGTCGCATGGGGGCGCACGGCCCCATGGGCACGGCCTGGCATGCGGTCCATCGAGAACGAGCTCCTTCGTTGCGGCCCCCAACAGGTCCGCCAGGAGTCTCATTCCATCCCATGCCAGGCACTAACTATGTGTCGCGGGGACATGAATCGTGTCGCGAACGTCGCAAGTTCTTTCCGAAAGAACCGTCGAAATGCCGGGTTCATGATTTATTCGGCGGGCCGGTCTTCCGGCATCGAAACGGTGAGATCAACGATGCGTCCCTTGGCCGCAGCTTCGCGCACTGACCAGATTGCTGCGATGGCCGCATCCTCGTCCTCAAAAGCCTTGGATGTGAGCAGGACGTCTCCATTTTCAGTGACGAGTTGGAACCGGAGGTGGGCGTCCGCGTCAACGTAGAGTTTGAATTGTGAGGCCATTGCAGTGCTTTCTTGTCGGGAGGTAGGTGCGCTTCAGGC
This sequence comes from Arthrobacter bambusae, assembly GCF_022606295.1. GTDB lineage: Bacteria > Actinomycetota > Actinomycetes > Actinomycetales > Micrococcaceae > Arthrobacter > Arthrobacter bambusae_A. Next base: position 83,150 of record NZ_JAHHZS010000002.1, on the reverse strand, counting down.
CTTGCGTTCCTCAAGCGTTTGAATCATCGGCTTCGCCGGCGGTTCCAAGCCCGGGAAGCCAGGTAGAAGGCGAGCAAGCCGCCGATGAAATAGACCACCCAGAACGGGAATCCGATGTTGGATTGGCGTCCCGCGAGGGTTTTCTGCTCCGGCGCGTCTTTGGGGATGTCCGCGATCCGGGAGGCGTGAACAAGGAGCCGGTGCGAGTTGACTCCAATGGGTGTGCACGTGACCAAGGTGACGGAGTCCTGGCCAGGGATGATTTTCAGTGAGGAGATGTCATCCGGCTTGACCACTTCGATCCTGTCCACTTTGTAGAGGAACGTGTGCTCCATGACTTCGGTGGAAAAGATGTCACCCGTTTTCGCGCTGTGGAGGGGATTGAAGAGTTCCGCGTTCGGGATTCCCGAGTGCGATGTGAGCACGCTGTGAGTGCCGGGGCCGCCCACGGGAAGGGAAGAACCATAGAGATGGCCGACTCCTTTGGCAAGGACGTCGTCGCTGGTTCCGTGGAAGATCGGCAGATCGATGTTCAGGGACGGGTAGCGGAATCTTCCGATCACCTCGTCGTTGGCGACGTTGAGCTGGCTCTGATAATCCCGCAGCTGCCCTTCCAAAGCCGGGGCCGGGGCGTGGGCGGAGTACGGGTCCCGCAGCTGTCCGGCAGGGATCCGGAAGTTGTATTCGCGTGCCCGGTCCAACACTTTCGTCCGGGCAGAGGGTTCAAGCTGTTCGACTTCCTGCGCGTAGCCGGAAAGTTGGTTGTTGTGGGAAATCGAGCTGAACCAGTCGGCTGCCTGGGGGTAGAGGACCAGGCCCAGACCGATGGCGGCAACGACCATCATGGTCACAAATCTCCGGTCGGCATGGCCACGCCTGATGTTTGTGCGTCCACGCGTCCCTTTTCGGGGGCGCCGACGGCCGCCGTCCGGACCGGTTTCGGAACCCTCCATGAATTCTTTGAGGGTTTGGGGCATTGGGGCCTCTTGCTGTGATGGACGGGAGAGGTATGGGGCAACCACCATACTGGCGGATGCCCCATACCCTGCATCAAGGGATGCGGGTCACCGAGGGGTGTTTACTTTGCCTCGTTGCGCTTCCGTCGGCCGGTGACCATGAAGAGACCGGCGCCTGCCAGCACGAGGATCCCTCCGGCGGTCAGGGCCCAGGTTCCCACACCACCGGTGAGGGGCAGCTGGAACCCGGCGTTGTGCGGGACGTTGTTGATCGTCACTGTGACCACTGACGGGTCGTTGCTGGTGACCGTGGTCTCGACGGGCTGGGCGAGCAGCTCGTAGCCGGACGGGGCCTTGGTCTCCACAAGCCAGTAGCTCTGGTAGCCGGGCTGGCCCGGGGTCACTGTTGCCCCGTTGGCCCAGTTGGAGTAACGCAGTCCGGAGATCACCAGGTTGCCGCTGGCATCGGTGGTCCAGGAACTGGCACCTCCGACGCTGATCGCGTTCGTGCCGGCCAGGGCATCGGCCTGGGTCGGGTAGACCGCGAACACGGCACCGGCCAGGGCCGCGGAGCTCTGGGAATCCTTCTTGTGCAGCACGATGTCGCCCCACTTGGTAATAACTGGAGGAGTGACGACCGGACCGTTGGGCTGGCCCGGGGTGATGGTGAAGCTGGCCGCGTTCGGGTAGACAAGAGCCGTGTTCGCGATCTCACCGACCGTACTGACGGTGGAGTTCACCGTCACCAGGACCTTGGCCGTGGGATTGGCCGCGAGCACGGCCCGGCCGGTGGCGGTAAAGTCGACCGTGAGGGTCTTCGTGGCCGTGTCGAACACGACCGTGTAATCGGTGTTCAACACCAGTGCCGCGTTGTTCGAAAGCGCCACTGTCGAGCTGGTGTAGCTCAGCTTCGAATCGAGCTGGTCGACAATCCGGTATCCATCGATCGGGTTCACGTTGGGAATGTCGGACGTGATGGTCCACGTCACCGCGTCACCAAGCTTGATCGCGGAGGCGTCGTTCACGGTCTTCGTCGCTGTAGTCACGGCGTTCTTGGGATAGACGTTCACGTCATACAGCCAGCTGTTCCCGCCCGCGGGGTCCGTCATCGGAAGGGTCACCAGGAACGGGGCCGAGGGAGTGACACCGGCAGGATAGCCGGTCTCCGTCACCAGATACAGGCCCAGGGGAAGGTTCCCCAGGCTCGCCGTTCCGTTCGCGTCCGTCGTGGTCGTGGAGCCCGGGGTGGCCGCCTGCGCCGCGGCCTGGGCCGGCGTCAAGGCTGACGCGGCAGTCCAGCCCGCGTTGGTCGTCAGGTCAATGTTGTTGACCTTCTGCACTGTGAACGTCACCCCGGCCATCGGGGTCAGTGCCGCGGTCTGGGCCGGGGTCAGTGCCGTTCCATCGTTAGGCAGGTTCGTCGGCGTCGCCGGCTTCTCGTACTTATGGATGGTCAACGAACCCGTCTTGGACGGATCGATGTTCGCGGTGTTCGCCGCGTGTGCACCTCCGGCTCCGAGGGCGAGCATCCCAGCTGAGGCTATTGCGGCGAAAGAGGCTATTATGCCGCGCCTCACCTTCGATGATTTCATCGTGTTCCTTTCTTGTTCCCCCATTGATTTGCGCGGAGCTGCGCTAAGGAGTTTGGGTTTGTGGGGTCTTGTTCGCTCGCCTGAAGACGATGAGGGCGAGGGAAGTCATAAGGGCGAGGATCCCGAGAACCGTTCCGCCGAAGATGTCGGCAGTGCCTGGCCCACCGGCGAATGGAAGCTTGACGGACGCCATATCCAGAACGGTGATGGTCTGGTTGTTTGCTGTTACTGACGTTCCTGCGGTGGCCGGGTCCAAGGCGATGCTGCCGTTCGGCGCAATAGTGAACTTCACGGGGGTGGCCAGAAGCGAGTAGCCGTCCGGGGCTTTGGTTTCGAGCAGCCAGTAGGTCCCAGGAAGCAAATTTTTGACCTCGACCAGTCCGGGTGACCCGGATACTGGGCTGTTCACTCCGACGACGGTGGGGCCCATTTGCCCGGCGGCATCGTTGTGGATTTCAAAGGTCGAGCCGGTCAGCGGGACGGTGGAACCCTGGGTTGCCCCGGGTCCTGCCTTTTGCAGGAACAGGTGGCCAGTAGTGGGATTCGTGGTGAAACATGCAGGGTCAAGTGGCGCCGAGCCTCCGGTGACGCATCGTGCCGGAGGGACGATCCCGTTGCCGGTTGCCCCGTTCTTCACGATGACGAGCCATGCATTCGTGCTGACCGTCACCGAGTAGGTCAACACTGCCGTGCCGTTGCCGGGCAGAGTAAATGAAGGAGTCGCCAACGTGCTGCCGGTACCCGGATCCGGGACTGCGAGGGGTGTACTGCCATTGACGGTCAGGTTCGCGGACCCCGCGGTGAACGTGGCGTTGTTCAGTACCTGGCTCAGGTCATCGGTGAGGATGACACCTGTGATGGGGTTGGCGGTGGAGTTGGTGGCCGTCACCGCATACGTGATCACCCTGTTTGCGCTTGGATCGCCCGGGTTGATGGAGGTTCCGGAAGCAGGGGATGCTGTCTTGCCCAGGGTCCACACGCCCACGGGATTGACCGTGCAGGTGGCACTTCCAGCCGGGCAGCTCGTTGGCGGAGTGATGGTGGTTGATGGTGTCAGGTAGTTCTCGAGCGAAGCCTCACCCAGATTGCCGGCGCTATTGACCTTCACCTGATACGTGACGACGCTCTTCGCGCCGGCAGCCACGGTGCCCGTGACGGCCAAGGTTTTCGGCGTTGCGCCCGAGTTGTTCGTGACAAGCAAGGGGGTCCCGCTCGTGGAGGTTGCGGTGATGGAGGTGGCCACGAAGCTCGAGGCGTCCAGAACGTCTCCGAGCCAGTCGGTGAAACTGACAGCGGCCGGGGCAGTACCGGTCGTGTTATCGAAGGTCAGCGAGTAGCTCAGAACCTGCCCGGGCTGGACCATGGTGCCGGCCACGGGGTCCACGCTCTTGGAGGCCACTAAATTGGGGGTGAGGGCGTCGCAGGCGGAGTTGTCCGTCGTCGGACCTTGCTCCTGGCCAGGCGGCAAGGCAACGGAGTTGAACAGACCCGTCCCCGGGCCGGCGCACGCCGGCACTGGTGTGGTGTTCGTGTAGTGGAACGTCACCGCGAGGTTGAAGGTCTGCGTGACCCCTGGACCGATGGCAGAACCCGCCGGAGCCAGGGTGTAAGGGCCGGCGGTCGACGACGATCCACCAGCAGGAGCGCCGGTCCCGGTAGTCGTCCAAGCAGCACTCGTTGCAGCCAGGTTCGGGGCGAACGCCGGAGTGTCGGCCAGGGTGCCGTAGGTCCCGGCCACCGAGCCGGTGTTGGCCACGGTGACGGTGTAGTTGGCGACCAAGTCGCCGTTCGCATCCGGACCGGTGACAGTGCCGGGCTGCTTGGCTACGTTGATGATCGGCTGGGCGGTGTTTGACAAGGTGCAGGTAATGTTCGCCCCGGCCACCGGGGTGATGGCCAGCGAACCGCTGAACGCGGCACCGACGGGCAAACCAGGCTGAAGGCCGAACGAGTCCGTACAGGTAATGGAGCCGGCATAGTTTGCAAGGTTGGCCGTACCGGCGGCCGCTTCGGTCAGGGTATACACAGTTCCAGCCGTGGCCACGTAGGCGCCGGTGGTGCCGGTTCCCGCAGTTACTGACGATCCCGTACCTGTCGTGGTCGAGTTGGTGGGGTTGTTGACTACCGCGCCCGCCGCCCCGCCGGTGCGGATCTGCACGGTGAACTGGTCCGTTGCCGCCTGACGCGGCGCTCCGAGAGCCTTGGTGAGGGCGATCCGCGGAGCTCGGACGGTCAGCGTGGCGTTCGCGGGCGGGTTGAGGTTGGTCACGATGTTCGCGGGACCGTTGACATACGTCCCCTCTCCAGCTGCCGTCACATTGAACGTGATGGTGCAGGATGCCTGCCCTACGGCAAGATCACCGCCCGTGGCCGTGAAGGTGTTCGATCCGGCGACTCCCGTTTTGACGAATGCGGCACCGGCCACCTGGGCACACGTCCCGCCGATCGCGGGGTTAGGGGCGATCACGACGCCGGCGGGCAGCGTATCGGTGATGCTCCAGTCGTTCTTCGCCTTCAGGTCGCTGGTATTGGTCACCGTGAGCGTCACGGTGGAGGCCTGGCCGGGGGCGATGAGCGCCGGACTGAACGACTTGTCCAACTGCGGGGTCACGTCGACGATCTGGGGCAGGTCGAACGCCACGTCGTTACCCGAGCCACTGGTCTGGGCGTTGTACAGAGACAGCCCGAGGTTCGCGGTCGTTCCGTTCGGAACCATGTACGCCGCCGACTGCAATTTGGTCACCTGGGTCGACCAGTCAGTGGAACTGGTGCATGGGTTCAGTCCGGAGCTCAGCACGATCGGAGTGCCGTTCACGAGAAGACTGAATGTCTCCTGCGGTTGACTGGCGCCGCCCTGGGCAGGACAGTTCACAGCCGCGAAATAGGCCGACACAGCGTAGTAGTGCCCGGCGATCGCGGGAATGGTCTTCACTGTGCGGAATTCCGTGCCGGCTGTGATGGAACCGCTCAAGGCATTCGTGTACTCCGTCAGAGCCTGATTCGTTTGTGCTTGCGCCGGGCTCTGCCCCTGCGCCACGCCGAGTGCTTGGGCCATGCTCCGTAGCGAGGGCCACGTGGTGCCGAGGTTGCGCTGGCAACCAGCGTCTGAGGCCGGAGGGTTGGGCGTGGTCCAACTCATGATCCAGCCGTTGCACTGGTTTCCAGCCGGCGTCCATTGCGGGTCCGCCGTGTACGTCGAGAACGCGGCTGCCGCACCGCCGGTGTAGTTCAGGATGTTGATGGCAGCCGCCGAAGCATCCTGATTGCTGAAGTCCTCGGTGTAGACCGGCGTACCAGCCTGTGGCACTCCCGGGGTTCCGGGCGTCGTCGCATATGCGGGTGAAGGCACGGTGCCGCCTAAGCCAAGGCCGACAATCGTTGCGGTGAGGAGAATTGCCAGTAGCTTGGCTGGAAGGGACTGCTTCATAGGCTTTTCTTGCATCACTTTCGGGAGCGGGCACACAGGTGGTCTCTAGCCATCAAGTACGCGCTTCCCGCGATTCGTGTCGCAGAAAACAGATTCAAATTTTTGAATGAAGGAGGGAGAAACGGCCACCCACTGAAACAGTGGGAGCAATTCTCAGATCGTGACGCGGAAACGGGAACAAATTTTCGGAATGTGTCATCGGCGGGTCACGTTCCGGGCGGACCGTCGCCTATTTCGCTTCGGTTGGCCTCCGGCGCCCGGTGGCCATGAACAGGGCTGCGCCAGCCAGCACAAGGATCCCGCCCGCGGTCAGTCCCCAGGTTCCCGTGCCTGTGAGCGGCAGCTGGAATCCGGCATTCTGCTTGACATTGCCGATCGTCACCGTGACAGCGGAGGGGTCGTCGCTGATCACAGCGGTCTCGACCGGCTCGGTGAGCAGCGCGTACCCGGACGGGGCCTTGGTCTCGACCAGCCAGTACGACTGGTAGCCCGGCTGACCTGGGCTGACGGCCTTTCCGTTCGCCCTGTTGGAGTAGCGCAGGCCGGAGATCACCAGGTTCCCTCTGGCATCGGTGGTCCAGGAACTGGCACCTCCGACGCTGATCGCGTTCGTACCCGCCAGGGCATCGGCCCGGCTCGGGTACACCAAGAACACCGCACCGGACAGGGCAGCCGAACTCTGGGAATCCTTCTTGTGCAGGACGATGTCGCCCCACTTCGTCACCGCGACCGGAGGCGTGACCACCGGGCCTCCGGGCTGGCCCGGAGTGATGGTGAAGCTGGCCGCATTGGGATACACGAGGGCGGTGTTCGTGATCTCACCGACCGTGTTCACGGCGGTGTTCACCGTGACCAGGACCTTCGCCGCCGGATTCTCAGCCAGGACCGCCCGGCCACGGGCGGTGAAATCGACCGTGAGGGTGTTCGAGGCCGCATCGAACACGATCCTGTAGTCCGTGTTCAACACCAACGCCGCGCTGTTCGAAAGCGCCACCGTCGAGTTCGTGTAGCTCAACTTCGGATCCAGCTTGTCCACGACCCGGTACCCATCAATCGGGCTGACATTGGGAATATCGGAGGTGATGGTCCACTGCACGTTGTCACCGAGCTTGACCACGGACGCATCGCTCACGGTCTTCGTCGCTGTCGTCACCGCGTTCTTCGGATAGACGTTCACGTCATACAACCAGCCCGTCCCGCCCGCCGGATCCGTCATGGGAAGGGTCACCAGGAACGGCGCCGAAGGAGTGACACCGGCCGGGTAGCCGGTCTCCGTCACCAGATACAAGCCCAAAGGAAGATTCCCCAGAGTCGCGGTTCCCGCGGCGCCGGTCGTGACCGACGAACCGGGCCCAGCCTGCGCCGTGGCCTGGGCCGGCGTCAAGGCAGCCGCGGCAGTCCAGCCCGCGTTGGTCGTCAGGTCAATGTTGTTCACCTTCTGCACTGTGAACGTCACCCCCGCCATCGGGGTCAGTCCCTCCAGCTGGGCGGCGGTCAGTGCCGTTCCGTCATTCGGCAGCTTGCTCGGAGTCGCCGGCTTCTCAAACTTATGGATCGTCAACGAGCCCATCCGCGAAACGGGGTTCGTGATGCCGGTCCCGGAATCAACCACCCTGGCCGTCTCGTGCGGCACGGGAACTGCTTCGGGAGCCATTGGCGCGGGCGCTGCGGGTTGCAGTTCGGCAACGGCCGGCGGGTCCGACGTCGGCACGGGGCTTGGCGGGGGTGCCGTCGGGGCGCGTTCCGGCGCGGACTGCTGGGCTGACGGCGGCGCGATGCTCGGGACTTCGGCTTCAGCGATGGGCGCCGGGCCGGTTTGTCCAAGCCACATGAGGATGCCTGCAATCGCGAGGCCCCCGAGGACCAGCGCGGCGACCGCAATCTTCCAGAATTCCCCCACCGAGCGCAGTCCGGCTGCGGCCGGTTCCGACTGTCCCGGAAGGAACGGCTCGGAAAGAAAAGGCTCCGGAAGAACCCCGCCGGGAAAAAGCGACTCCAGCAGCGCGGTTCCGGGGAGGAATCCGGCAGTCACCGCCGGCGTGAAGACCACTCCGACCACCAAGGGGAAGACAAGAGCCCTCATGCCCGCCTGGACATCGTTGAGTTCGACGAGCACAGCCGTGCACTTCGAACACTCATCCAAATGCGCCTTGACTTTTTCGTACGACGCACGTTTCAGGCCGCCGCGTGCGTACTTTCCGAGCTGGCTCGAAAATTCAACGCATGAGTCGTCGCTGACCACCGTGATGTGGTTTTGCAAGTAGGCCTGCCGGAGCCCTTCACGCGCCCGGATCACGAGCGAGGAGACGCCGTTGGGGCTCAACCCGATGAATGGTGCGGCTGCCGCAGGTTTCAGGCCCTCGATGTCCACATGCCAGAGGACGGCCTGCCAGCGTTCCGGAAGCGATCTGAACGCCTTCGCCATGGTGCTGGACTCGAAGGCGTCCAATACGGTGTCCGCATCGACGGAAACCGTATCCAAGACGTCGACGTCGCCCACGATCTGGGTACGCCTGGCCTTCCGGTTCCGGTCGTAGGCAATTCGCCGGACGGCGGTCAGAAGATAGGAACGGAAAAACTGGTCAGGTCCTTTGCCCTCGATGAGGGCTTGGAAAATCGAAGCGAACGCCTCGGCCACTACGTCGTCGGCGTCACTGACATTGTCCGTCTGGGCGCGGGCAACAAACTGGGCCGCTGCCACATGTCGCCGGAACAGTACATCGAAGGCGGAAGCGTCGCCTTCACGCACCATGGCCATGATTTGAGGGTCGCTGTGCCCGACAGCCAACGACGCGTCCCCGCCATTCGAACCGTCTTCTGAAACTTGCCCCATAGCAATCCAGTGTGACAGCCGAAATTGCATGTGACTTGAATCTTACGAAGGCCCGCCACAAGCAGCGATAGTTCCAGCACTCCGCCCTAGGTAGCTAGGCGGGCCCGCTACTCGTTGTCCGCTTCCCCTACGGGCGGTTCCGGCGGCCAATCGACGTCGAGCTCGTAACCCTCGTGCTTGCGCAGATAGGCGGCAATGAACGGGCAATGCGGGATGATCCGCTTGCCGGAGGCGACGACGTCGTCCAAGGCAAAGTGCGCGAGGACCTTGGCCAACCCGCGGCCTTTGAACTGCGGGCGCGTTTCGGTGTGGAGGAAATCAATGTGGCCGGGTTTGTCCATGAACTGTGAGATCACGGCTACTTCACCGTCAACCAGAAGCTCGTAACGGTGGAATTTGTCATTCCTGACCGTTGTCACGCCCGGGCTGAACGACTCTTCGGTTGAATCCGTGAACTCAGTCATGAGTCGAGATTCGCACGTAAACCGGGCTCTGGCAATGGCACCGCAGGCCCGTCGGGAACCGCCGCAGCAAGGACGCCGGCCGGCACCCGTCCCAGCAACAACACTCCCAGCGCGAAGCACGCCGCTCCCCCGCCGAGGAGGGTCAGCGTGAGTCCGTTGAAGGCGGCGTCCACCACCGGGATGAAGACCACGACGGCGGCAGTCACCACCGCGACGTGCGTCCTGCCGCGCGCGTGGATGGCCGCCGTCGGGCGCTCTTCGAGCCTGCCGCACAGGAGCAGGACCGGAAGCAAAAGCAGGAGGACGCCGAGCAGGACCAGCGGGCGGGCCCACCACCATTCGGCGGTACCGGCCGCCGGCTTGGGGAAGTCCGTGAGGAGAAGCAGCCCGGACATGGCCGCGAGTAGCGGCAAATGCCACAGATAGACCGTCATGGACCGCCGGCCCGCCACCGCCACTACCCATCGGATCCAGCGCACGCCGGCCGCCCAGTCAAGTCCGGGGCGCAGTAATTGCAGGGTTGCTGCCTGGGACAGGCCGAGTAGAAGCATGCAGAAGTTCGGCGGGTTGAGGTCGACGATCATGTTTCCGGAGTAGACCCCGATTCCGGTCACGAGCCCCAGCAGCAGGTTGCTGCCGACGATCAACCCGACGAACCAGCCCCGGCTGCGCCCGGCGAAGATGCCGTCGGCAATGAAGAAACCGAATTGCTGGACCGCGCACCACACAAAGAGCATGTTGACGAAGGCGAGCATCGGAAACGCCCCGCGCAGCGAGTCCAGGGTGATCACGGCCGCCACGAGCCCGCCGAGGGTCAACCACGGGGAATGTCCATGCAGCCGGGCCAGGACCGGAACGCTCAATTGCGTAGCGAGGTACGCGGCCAGGAACCACAAGGGCATGCCCGCGCCGGTCGCGATGAGCTGGACTACCTCCGGGTCGACGCCGAGGAGCCTCGCGGCCCACAGCCCGACGAACATTGAGGCCAGCAGCGCGGTTGCCGGACGGATGAGGCGCAAGAGCCGCAATTGCGCGTAGTCGATGCCGGAGCCGCCGCGCGAGCGTAACCGCCGCCAAGACTCCAGTCCCGTGATGCCGCCGAGGACGAAGAACAGCGGCATCACTTGGAACACCCACAGGACGGGTTCGAACCAGCGCTGTTCCATGAGCGTGTTTTCGGTGGTGACGGTGCCGTCGGGGTGCAGGACCGGGCTGACCATCATGCAGTGCGAGAGCACCACCAGGATGAGGCAGAAGAACCGGGCGAGATCGATCACGGGATCACGTGGGCGGCCAAATGCGGCCATGCCCGCCGACGTCTTTTGTTGCCCCGAGAATCCCATCGCGCTCCCTCGTGAACTGCTGAGATCATTGTCCGCCCGCTCGACGGCGGGAACCAGAGCGTGCGAGGGTGTGAATTCGTGGGTGCGGCCCGGGGGCCTGCGTGCCGGTACGCAGCTGTGGAGCCGCACCCACGATCACGGCGTTTAGCGAAGCAGTCGTCCCCGCTGCCGCGGATCGCCCGCCGCTGCGCAGGCCGCCAGTGCCAGGCCGAAAGCGCCGTCCAGAACCGCACGATCCGCGGAGGCCGATGAGCCGTGGGCAGCAAACTCGGCGGTGTGGTGGGCGGCCCCGTGGACGTCGTAGCCGAGCAGCGGATGGATGCTTGGGACCAGTTGCGAGACGTTGCCCATGTCTGTTGAAGCCACCGGTTCTTCGTTGAACGCAACAGCCCTCCCCCGGGCGGACATCGCTTCCCGGTAGGCCTCGGAAAGGTACCGGTCCTGCCTGAGCTCAGCGTAGGCATTGCCCGTGGGCGTGACCTTGAGTGTGCTCCCGCTGGCAAGGGCGCCCGCTTCCAGACAGCGCCTCACGCGGTCCTCTATGGTTCGCAGGTTCTTGAGGCTCGGCGAGCGCATTTCGACGCTCGCCCGGGCCCGCTCCGGTATGACGTTGACGGCGCTCCCGCCTTCCGTCACTATCAGCGAAACAACCGAGCCGGGCGGAAGCTGTTGCCGCCCCAAGGCAATGGCCGTCTGTGCAATCACGAGTGCATCGAGAGCGTTGACCCCTTCGGACGGGGCGGCCGCGGCGTGGGCCGCGCGGCCTTCATAAAGCACGTCCCACATCCCCATGGCCAACGATGAGCCGCCGATGACGTCCTCGGCGCCGGCATGGGCCATCATCGCCAGGGATACGTCGTCGAAGAAGCCCTCGCCAATGAGATCGACCTTGCCGCCGCTCGTCTCTTCTGCCGGGGTGCCGAGGACCTTGACGGTGATCCCCAGCTCTTCAGCGACGGGAGCGAGCGCGAGTGCAGCGCCCACAGCAGACGCGGCGTTCACGTTGTGTCCGCAGGCGTGCCCGATGGTCGGCAACGCGTCGTACTCAACGCACAACGCGACCACCAGCTCTCCCGTCCCGAACCTCGCACTGAAGGAAGCGGGGAGCATCGGCTGCGGACCGTCAAAGCTGAAGCCCGCGCTCCTGAGCAGCCGGCTAACCCGCTTGGCTGCCCGGAACTCCTGCCCGCTGAGCTCCGGATCAGCGTGGATCGCGTGGCTCAGGCCTAGGATTTCCGATTCCCAGCGCTCAAGCGCGGCAGAGACGGAGCGCCCGACGGCGGTGGAGGAGGAGGCAGTGACGGGGATTGCGGTTTCCAGAGCCACGGCATTCGAGGCGGCGGCTTTCATACGGCGATTCCTGCGGTTGCGTGGCGCTTCGGGTAACGGGCTGCTGACGCAGCCGCGATCAGGGCCGCGATGGCGAGGGCAATCCAGATCGACAGGAGGCCGCCCTCGCTGATGTGGCCGGACTGGACCGAAGACGAGGAAATGAGCTTCACGACGGCGGCGCCCACCGCGATGCCAACGGACAGCGCCAGCTCATTGAGTCCGGCCGCCGTCGAGGTTTCCTCGAGCGGAACGCCCTCAACGGACAGTGCGCGGGTCCCCGCCTGGTACATGCCAAGGCTGAGGTTGAACATGGCGAATCCGGTGCAGTAGCCGGCCAGGGAGCCGTGCGCAGCTGCCATGACCACGAAGCCGCCCGCCAGCAGGACGCCCGCAAATACCAGGGTGGCACGTTCGCCGAACAGTCTGAGGGCCTTTGAGGTCAGAAGCGAGGAGAGCAGCGAGAGCACCGATGCGGCGGCCAGGACGACGGCGATCATGAGAGGGCTCAGCGCGAAGCCGTAGCCGGTCTTGTCCGGGTTTGAATACAGGAAGATCCCATTGGTGCCGAAGTAGCTGATGGAGGCGAAACCGAAGAAGAAGGTGGCCAGCGAGACCGTCCGGATCCGCGGGATGGCAAGCATCCGCAGGTCCATGAAGCGCTTACCGTTCACGTTTCGAGAGTCCAGGACCGCCCAATAGGCCAACAAAGCGAGGCCGAGGATTCCGGAGCCGAGCGTCTTGGCATCCAACCAACCCCAGTCAGGGCCCATCGAAAGTGCCACTACGAAGCCGATCAGTCCGAGGGAACACGCCATGAGCGGCACCAGGGCGAGTCCCTCGCGGGTGGGGGTTCCGGCGTCGGGCAGGACGAAGGAGCAAAGCAGCCCCACGACCGCGAACGGCACCGCTACCCAGAATCCGAGGGTGGGATCGTCGACGCCGATGATCCCGCCGAACAGACCGCCTGCACCAACCATGATCATGAGCATGCCGATCATCACGCTGACTCCAGTGCGCGTCTGCGCCGGGCTGGTCACCCGCAAGATGCCCATCATGAGCGGGATGAAGCCTACAACGCACGTGAGCATAACGACGCCGATCGTCACCGTCCACAGCGACGGCCACAACGCCATCATGAGGACGCCTGCCGCGACGACCGCCGTCGACCAGCGGAGGACGAGCCGGTAGCCGTAGCTGTCGCCGAGCCGCGAAATGATCGGCGTGAGCACGGCAAAGCTCACGTTCGAGATCAGGAAAATACCGTTGATGGTGGGGTCGTCGATCGAAAACGCCGGCCCCAAGGCGGGGAGGATCGGGTTCAGGTAACCCTGGGTGACTCCGCTGAGCGATTCGATCAGGGCCATCGCCACGATCATTCCCGTGATGGTCCGGCGTGCGACTGCCGCCGTTGCTGGAGGTGCTGTCTTGCTTGCCATGTGCTTCCTTGAGTGGTGGGGGCTTTGGATGCGAGTGGGTGATGCGAGTCACAACGTTAGGTCTGCCGTCTACACTGGCTAGGAATTTGTTTGAAATCGTCTGAGAATCGTGAATTTTGAAGGAATCAGCCATGATCTCTGAAACCGATCTTGAAATCGTGAATGCCCTGCAGATCAATCCCCGCGCGGACTGGAGCCGTATCGGGGACGTCCTGGGGTTGTCCGGGCCTACCGTCGCGCGCCGCTGGAACGCCCTTGCTGAGCAGGGACTGGCGTGGATCACCCCGGCCCCGGGTCCGCGCTATCTGAGTGCGGGCTGGTCGGCGTTCATCAGTCTTTCTTCGCTGCCGAGCGAGAACGAAGCCCTCGTCCAGCGACTGTGCGGGGAGCCGGCATTCGGCACCGTGTCGCTGGTGTCCGGCTCGCACGACCTCTTCATCGACTGCTTCGCCTCAAGCCACGAAGAGCTCATGGATATCGTGACCGGCTCCTTCGCGGGCCTCCCCGGAGTGACGCACCGGGAGGTCGTTTTCGTCACCAAGCTGTACCGGCAGGCTTCCGATTGGCGCAGCGGCACCCTCGAACCTGTGCGGGCACGGCTCATGTCTGCAGAACCCCTGCCCGCGCCGGCCGCCTACGCGCCCGATCGGCTCGACGCGTCCCTCCTGGCGGAACTGGCTAAGGACGGACGCGCCAGTTGGGCGGAACTGGGGGCAGCCTGCGGCGTCTCGCCCCAGACGGCACGACGGCGGGTGGAGCGGTTTCTCGCGTCCGGCTACATGACGCTGAGGTGCGATACGTCCGTTTCCGCACAACAAGGATTAAGAGAAGTCAGTCTGATCCTGAACGTGCCCGCCCACCGTGTTGACGCCGTCGGGCGCTATTTCGCGGCCCTGCCGAATTGCAGGCTCAGCGCCCAGGTTCTGGGCGCCCAGAATCTGCTCGTGACACTGTGGGTCCGCGACTATCTGGAGGTCCAGGGACACGAGCGCGAACTGGCGGAGCGCGCGCCGGGAAGCGCCGTGATCTCCCGGCAAGCCGTTGTCCGCAACTACAAACGCCTCGGGCACGTGTTGGACGAGTCCGGACGCAGCCGCAGTGTGGTCCCGTTGCCGCTGTGGCGTGAAGGATAGCTGCCGGCCCCGTTCCCAAACCCTCGCTCACGTATAGCGGGCATTTCCCAAACCCTCGCTCACCAGTGAGGGGAAGTGCCGCTCCCATCTGGACACCCAGACGGCAACCCGGACAATTGCCGTGCGCCGGGACGGCTCGCGGCGTTTAGTAGAGAGTGCTATCAATCCATGACAAAGGAGTCATCGTGGCACGCGCCGATTTCGCGACAGTGCAGTCAGCCCCAATTCCGCCCGCTCCAGCCGCACTCCCCGGCGGCGCCTCGCTTGGCATCGCCTTGGCGGCAAGGCCAAACGCCGACGACGATTCAGGGTCCGGCGGCGAAGTGCCCAGCAGCGCGTGGCGGGTGCGTGCCGACGCCTGGGAATTCCTTGGGTATGCCGTCAAACAGCTGGCCGCCGCCACGTCGCGTTCCGGGGGCGCCGGCCGGACGCGCGAACTGCCGCGGGACGTCCGAAGGTTGTTGCCGCTGCTTGAGTCCCTCGAAATGTATTGGGCATCTCCGGGGCAGCAATATGTCATGGAATTGCGGCGAATCCTGGAGGCTGGAGAATACCTCGAGGCGCTGAACCTCATCGAACCGGTCGCGCGACGCGTCGCCGGCCACAACCACCACGCCCAGGAACCCGCACAGGACCCCGAACGCGAAACGGAACGGGTGGAAGAACCCTCCGAATCGCGCAAGCGGTTCGAGGTCCTCGTAATCGACGACGTCTCAAACGCCGATCGTGAAGCCCTTCAAACGGAACTGCATAGCCAGCGCCGCCCCGCAGACGCCTTCAATTACGAGCTCGCGTTCGTGCCGAGCTTCGAGGACGCCATCGTGGCTATCCTGCTCAACCCCGACATCCAGGCGTGCGTGCTGCGTCCGGGATTCGTCCCCAACAGCAGGCAGCGCTTCAGCCGGGACGTGCGCAGCTTCCTGGACCGGCTCATGGGGAAGTCGCTCCCCCAGCGTCCCTTGGACCGCATCTTGAGCTTGGCGGACAAGTTGGGCCAACTCCGCCCCGAACTTGATCTCTACCTCGTGGCGGGAGTCGGAATCGAAGAACTCGCCGGTTCCTTGACCCGCCAATTCCGTCGGATCTTCCGCCGCCAGGATGGGCTGGAGCTCCACTTGTCCTTGCTCGCCGGCATCGCTGAGCGATATGAGGCGCCGTTCTTCCACGCGGTCCAGCAGTACAGCCGTAAACCCGCGGGCGTTTTCCATGCCCTGCCGGTGTCCAGGGGCGGATCGGTCATCCATTCCAAGTGGATCAACGATCTTGGCGAGTTCTATGGCCTGAACCTGCTTCTCGCCGAAACCTCGACCACGTCCGGCGGGCTCGATTCGTTGTTGGATCCGCATGGTTCCCTCAAGCAGGCCCAGAAGCTGGCGGCCCGGGCATTCGGTGCCCAGAAGTCGCTCTTTGTCACCAACGGAACATCCACTGCCAACAAGATCGTGCACCAATCGATCCTGGCACCCGGCGATGTTGTGCTGGTGGACCGGAACTGCCACAAATCGCACCACTACGCCCTCATGCTGGCCGGCGCCAGGGTCTCCTATTTGGACGCCTACCCCTTGAATGATTTCTCCTTCTATGGCGCGGTTCCCTTGGAAAGCATCAAGCGGATGCTCCTGGATTACCGCCGGGCAGGGCGGCTCCACGAGGTCAAGATGATTGCCCTCACCAACTGCACGTTCGACGGCATTGTGTACGACGTCGAACGGGTGATGGAAGAGTGCCTCGCCATCAAGCCGGACCTGGTGTTCCTGTGGGACGAGGCCTGGTTCGCGTTCGCGGGCTTCCACCACATCTACCGCCGCCGTACGGCCATGGCTTCGGCCCGGGCGCTCGAGGCAAAGTTCGCGGATCCGGCCTACGCCCGGCGCCGCGCCGAGCAGTTGCGCGCGCTTGCGGCGGCGGGCGGGGCGGCCAACTCCGGTTACGACGGCGGCGGCGAGCCCGACGACGGCGGGCCGCGTTCCGGCGTCGGGCCCGTCAACGATGAGCTGCTCCTGGAGACGAGGCTGCTGGCCGATCCGGCAAGGGCCCGTGTGAGGGTCTACTCAACGCAGTCCACCCACAAGACCCTGACCTCGCTCCGGCAGGGATCCATGATCCACATCCATGACCAGGACTTCGGCCAGTTGAACGAGGAGAGCTTCCGGGAGGCGTACATGACGCACACCTCCACTTCGCCCAACTACCAGATCCTGGCTTCCTTGGACATGGGACGGAGGCAGGTCGAGTTCGAAGGCTACGAGCTCGTGCAGCGGCAGGCGGATCTCGCCGTTAGCATCGCCCAGGCCGTGGCGAGGCATCCCTTGCTGAAGAAGCACTTCCGCGTCCTCGGCACCAAGGACCTCATACCGGCGCAGTACCGCGAAACCAACCGGCAAATGCCGCTCCGCGACGGGCTGGCGGCCATGTCCGAAGCTTGGGATCGCGACGAATTCGTTGTTGATCCGAGCCGTTTGACCCTGCACATCGGCCTCACCGGCGTGGACGGCGATACTTTCAAGCATGACTACCTGATGGACAAATATGGGATCCAGGTCAACAAAACCTCAAGGAACAGCGTGCTTTTCATGACCAACATCGGCACCTCGCGGAGTGCCGTTGCTTACCTCGTCGAGGTCCTGGTCAAGCTGGCCGAAACCTTCGAAGACGAGCAATCCGGCCTGAGCGGCTTGGGGCAGCGGGCCCGCCGTGCGCGCGTCGCGGCTCTGACCAGCACGCCGCCGCCCTTGCCGGACTTCAGCCGCTTCGCGGAACGGTTCCGGGTAGATGCGCAGACGCCGGACGGCAACATGCGTGCGGCCTACTTCGAGAGCTACAAGGCCGGATCCTGCGAATACTTCAGCGCGGCCGAACTTGCGCGGAGGGTCGCCGCGGGAGAGGAAATGGTCTCAGCGTCCTTCGTCACTCCCTACCCGCCGGGCTTCCCTGTCTTGGTTCCCGGGCAGGTGATCACGGAGGAGATCCTGGCCTTCATGTCGGCGTTGGACACCCGGGAGATCCATGGATTCAATCCGGAACTTGGCTTCAGGGTGTTGACGGGTGAGCTAGCGTCACGCCAAAAGCCTGCATAAGTGAGCGAGCGACGGGATTGGAAGGCGCATACGTGAGCGAGCGTCCGGGTTCAGCCGAGCGCCACGGCCAGGATGCCGAGCACGACGGCGAGTAGCGGCGTCGTGCCCTGAAGAACCGCGGGGCGGAGATACTTTTTGCCGCTCAAGGCAAGCACGGTTGCCGCCAGCAGCATGGAGCCGCATGACGAGAAGACGAGGGTCCAGCCCACTTGCGGATGACCTAGTGCCACAAAGACGATCCCGGCGAGCGCCCCGACGGCAAGGAAGAGGTTGTAGAAACCCTGGTTGTACGCGAGGGGCTTGGTGGTTTCGGCGTCCGACTGGGAAGCGACGCTGAAGCGCTTCCACGTGGCCGGACGGGTCCACGTGATGGACTCCATGCTGAAGATGTAGACGTGCAACAAGCCGGCAATGAGGGCGAAAATCAGGGAGGCCACGATCATGTGCTGATCGTAGCCTCCCTGCATCGCTTCGAGCTGCCAGCGGGCCTCACTATGCTTGGCGCATGCTTCAAGAGCCTCCCGCCGTCGCGGCATTAAATGTGGACATGCGCCTTCCAGCGGCCGTCGCCAGCATGGATTTTCGGCCCGAGCCTCCCATTCTCTTGCTGCACGGTTGGGCCTCGACATCCGCCTATTGGGAGCCACTCGCCACCGAATTGCTCGACGCCGGGCGGACCGTATGGACCGTCGATTTGCCCGGGTATCACTGCGGGGATGTATTGCCTCAGGGGTTCAAGTGGACCTTGGAATCGGCAGCCGATGCCGTGGCTGCAGTTGCCGCCCGGAACTCATCGCCGGTCCACATTGTTGGCCACTCAATGGGCGGAAGCGTGGCGCTGACACTGGCCGCGCGGCACCCGGGGCTTGTGGCCAGCGTGGCCTTGATCGGCATGGTTCCGGCCCCGCCGAACGAAGGCTTCAAATCGATGCTCGAATCCCAGCTACGGCAAGGTTTCATCGACGACGCGACGCGCATCAAGTGCATGAAGGCCTGGTTTGGCGCGTTGCCCCCGGAGGAGCATCGCTTGCTGAGTCAAGGATTTGAACTGCCTTTCGAAGTCCTTGGCCCGAGCGGCCTAGCGGCGATGGCCGGCGTGGCCGCAGATGTCCCCGCAAAGGTGACTGCGCCGACGCTGGTGATTGCCGGCGTCGGGGACCGCTTGCGTTCGCTGGACCAAGCGGAAGCTTTCGTGGCGGCCAGTCCGCTACGGAGGCTCGTGGCAATCCCCGAGGCCGGACATAGCGTGCATTGGGAGCAACCGCGCGCTTGCGCCCTGGCGCTCCGCGCGTTTTGGAACGAAAGCCGGCAACCGCCAGCGTAAGATGTCGGACATCTAAGAACGGAGCACCATGGCACGCAAGTCGCTGGTCGGCATCGTCGCCGACGAGCTGCTGGACCGCATCGTCGCGGGCGAATTTCCGCCGGGCACGGTGGTTCCCGGCGAACTCGAGCTGAGCGCCAAGCACGAAGTCAGCCGGATGACCGTCCGCGAGGCCATGAAGACCCTCGAGGCCCAGCGAATCCTGAGCGTGGAGCGCGGCCGGGGAACGTTCGTCAACCCGCTCAACCGCTGGGCGTCCCTTGAAGCCGTGCTGCGTGCGGCTTCGGAAGGAAAGAACGACGCCGCAGCGGCCGTCCAGCTGATCGAGCTGCGCCGCATGCTTGAGACCGGCGCCTGCGAACTCGCAGCGTCACGGGTCTCCCCCGAAGAAATCGAGCAGCTGCAGGTTCTCGTGTCCGCGATGCAGGAGGCCCACGATTCCAACGACCTGAGCGCCTTCGTCGAGGCGGATCTCGGGTTCCACGATGCTATCCTTCACGCCTCGGGCAACGTCTTCGTGGCCGTACTCTTCGAACCCCTGCACCGCGTCCTGGAAACCCGGCGCACCCAGACCGCGCAAATCCCCGATATCCAAGGGCGCGCGATCGGACATCACCGGGCCATCCTGAAAGCCCTCGAAGCCGGAGACGCGCCCCGAGCCCGCGAGGCCATGAACGCACACATGCAGCAGACCCTCGACGACCTCAGGACCTACGTCCTGGAGGCTTAGGCCGGCGCTCCCTTCAGACGCCCGCTCACATATACGGGCCATCTCCCGAACGCCCGCTCACATATACGCGAAAACTGCGAGCGGGCATCACTGCAGAGTTCCTCGGTCCCGGTTTTGCGCGGACAGCTCGGCGACGGCGGCAATATCGCGCGGCGTCGTCCTGCAGCACCCGCCAATGAGCCGAGCACCGAGCATTTGCCAGGCGGCGACATTTTCCGCAAGGCTCGAATGCCGCTTGCCGTCCGCGCCGTTCTCAGCCGCACCAGGCGCCCAAGTCTTGGTAACTGCGTCGTAGCTTTCTCCCGAATTCGGATACGCGATCAGCGGGATTGGGGTGACTTTGCTCAAGGCCTCGAGTGATGGGGAGACCAATTCCAACGGCACGCAATTCACCCCGATGGCAACTACGCGCGGCTGCGAGGAACAAAGCGTGGCCACCTCGGACAGTGGCGTGCCGTCGCTTATGTGCTCCCCGTCCCGGAGCGTGAACGAAAACCAGGACTCGACGTCGAATTCTTCCACGAGTGCCAACAGTGCCTCTGCCTCCGCGAAGGAAGGCAACGTCTCAATTGCGAGCAAGGCCGCTCCGGCCTCCACCAGCGCAGCGATCCGAGGCCTGTGAAACTCCATGAACTCGCCCCGGCCGAGGATGTAGTCACCGCGGTATTCCGATCCGTCGGCGAGGTAGGCGCCATAAGGGCCCACGGAGCCGGCAATCAGCAGGGGAACCGCATCCGAGTTTTCGTCCAGGTGCTCACGCCGCGCTTCGTCGGCCAACCGCACGCTCAAGGCCACCAAACCCAAGGCTTCTGCCTCACCAATCCCCCGCTGGACAAATCCTTGGGGCGTGGCCTGATAGCTCGCAGTGATGGCGATCGTGGCCCCCGCGTCGAAGTAGTCGCGGTGAATCTGTTTGATCAAGTGCGGCTCTTCCAGAAGGACTCTTGCCGACCACAGAGGGTCTTGCAAATCGCAGCCGCGCGCCTCAAGTTCAGTGGCGAGTGCACCATCCAGCGTCAGGTGTGAACCGGCGTCGAGCATGCGAGACAGCGTAGTACTAGCGGACATGTTTCAGGTCTCCAAAGCAGTTCGGTCTCACTCTTGCTTGTGAAGAGTGTGTGATCGTAATACGCATTTACTAATGCTTGTAATGATCATCACTCTATGTCACCATGGCAGTCAAGCAATCTGCGAGATCCGCAAGGAAGAGGCATTCCCGTGAACATTGAGATGAAATCAGTACGTAAGTTGCGCGTACATTGGCCCGTTACGTCCGAGACCTTCTCGCGGCTCGCTGCGGGCGAAGCCGAGGCGTTTAGGGATGACCAGGGCATCGCGGCGCTGCTCCGGGCTTTGACCGAATCCGGGGACCTGGGGGACTTCGGGAAGTACCGGCACGTCTTTGAGTCCGGCTTGGGTTTCGAAGGGTTTACCGTGACCGAGCACGCCAATCCCACGCTGGGCAAGGTGGGCCAGCAGACAATTTCGCCGACCTTCGTTTTCACGACGTATTTCGACGCAGCGCTGGACGACGCCGCGGTGGACCGGTTCACCCGTCGCATTATGGAAATCCACCCTTGGGAAGTTCCGGTCATCGAATTGTCCGGGCCCATCAGTGTCTCCAGCACCGCGCTGGCGGCAGCCTTCGGGACCGCGGCCGCGTCATGATCGAATCCACCTCCGCTGGTCTTTGGGACGGCCTGGGGCCCTTGCTTGCCGGACGATCATTTACCGACCTGACGCACGCGTTCCATCCAGGCCAACCGCACTTTCCTGCCTTCCCCGACGAGACACGGGAAGCCTTGTTCGACCTGGAAAAAGGCGACGGTTTCACAGCCCACCGCTACTCGATCGTCGGGCAATGGGGGACGCACGTTGATCCGCCCTCGCACTTCATCCGCGGCGGTCGGACCTTGGACCAAGTTCCCGTAGAGGACATGCTCCTTCCACTGGTCATCCTGGACATCGCCGAACGGGTCAAGGTCAACGCCGATGCCACCCCCACGCTGGAGGACATCCAAGCGTGGGAAAACCGAAACGGCGACATCCCCAAGGGCTGCTTTGTAGCATTGCGGACAGGTTGGAGCCAGCACTGGCCCGACGTGGCGGCCATGACGAACAAAGACAGCGACGGCGTCAGCCACACCCCGGGTTGGTCGCAGGAGGTGCTCACTTTTCTGATTGAACGGCGATCGGTTGCTGCCGTTGGTCACGAACAGACGGATACGGATCCGGGACTAGCTACCTCCCGCCACGATTTCAGCTTGGAGACCTACGTTCTCGCGCAGGACCGGTGGCAGATCGAGCTCCTGGCGAACTTGGACGGACTTCCCGAAAAGGGCGCCGCCCTCATTGCCACCTGGCCGAAACCTCTGGGGGGTAGCGGTTTTCCTGCAAGGGTCTTTGCCATCCATTAAGACGGACGCGCCCGCCGCTAGAATCGGATCCATGTCCAAGACATCCAGCATGGGCCGGGGAATCATGGCCCTCCTTGCAGTCGGCTCCCGCACCAAAGAAGGCCTTCCGGGCGGAACAGTCGCCGACGTGGCAGCCGATCTAGGCAAAGACCGCAGCCAGGTTTCGCGTAGCCTTCGGGGTGCGCAGCAAGAAGGCTTTCTGGAACGCACGGAACAGCGGTCGTACACCCTGGACTGGTCGCTCTTTACCGACGCCCAGCTATTGACCGAACGGCGGCTGCAGACCGACGGCGCCACGGCGCTAGAAGGCCTGGCGGCCGAGACGGACGAAGGCTGCTTCCTTGGAGTGCTCAACGGGGACAGTACGGTCACCGTCGGCGAGCGGGTCCCGGACGGTAGCGATCTGGTGGGTTCGTGGCTGGGCCGGCCGTACCCCGCTTACTGCAGTGATGCTGGCCAGGCACTGCTATGGCAGGCGTCAGATTCCGAGGTTCGGACCATCTTGGCGGATGTGGCATTCGTTGGCCATGGACCCAACACGCCTGTTGACATCGAGGACTTCCTGACCCGCCTGCATGCGGCTAGGCGGCGCGGGTATTCCATCGTTGATGAGGAGGCCGAGCCGGGCTTGTATTCCTTGGCCGTTCCGGTCCGGGACTTCAAAGGCGAAGTGGTTGCCGCGCTGCAGGTCGTGGGTCCCAAGGCACGCTTGGAGCCAAGAAGGGAGGCCAGCGCAGCAGCCCTGGTGTCCTGGGGAAGGTGGCTTGAGTCAGCCCTGGGTCACTCCTCGTCGCAGTAGCAAGGCTGGCTAGGACCGGTCCGCTGAACTGAGGTGACTGGTCCCGAGCCGATTTGCGGCCTCCATCAGAACTTTGGCGATTTTCCCTGCCCTGGGCTCGATCTCTGGCCGGCCGTCCAGGACACTAAGCGACGCGAGTATAGTTCCCTCGGGGTTGCGGACGGGAACGGCCAACTCGTAGACGCCGTGCTCGAACTCTTCCGCCGCCAGAATGAAGCCGCGGGCTCTGTCTCGGTCCATCAATTCGCAAACTTCCCCAGGCGAGTGGGCCGCGCCGGGGCCGCCGACTCCGATGAAGTTCACGTCCTTGAGCAGTTCTTGGAGGGCGGCCTGGTTGTGGTCCCACAAGAGTGCTCGGCCGGATCCGGTGCACCACGTAGGCGTCACCATCCCAGGTTTCACAAAGCTTCCGGGGAGAGCGTCATTGCTGGACGCGCGCAGGAGGGTTACCCGGAAGCCGCTCCGGACAGAAACCCTTGATCGGAGGCCGAACGAGGCGACCAAAGCCTCCAACTCGGTTCTTGATTCGCGAATCCACCCAGTATTGAGCGAAGCCGCGAGGGAGAAGAACCGTTGGCCCGTCCTGAACGGACCCCGTTCGACCCGTTCCAGAAGTCCCAGATCACATAATTCCTGAGTCAGGCGCGATACGCGACTTTGTTCCATGTCCAGCTCGGATGCGAGCTGGGAAACGCCGAGAAGCCGCCTGCCCCACTTCTCCCGATCCGCGACCAGCCGCACAATCCGGAGTCCTTGTGCCATGGACGACGCTTCCGAAGAAGTATCCATTCTCAATTCTCCTTCCGCCCGACAACCACGCCTATTCTCACACGCCCTTGTGGTTGGCCAAGATCCGGTTCCCACGGGCCCACACCGTGTAAAGGTCCGCGAGGATCGCCGAGTTCGCCGTTTCCATCTCCGTAATGGTGATTTCTTCGCTCCCCTGCTTTCCAAACAGCACCACTTCGTCTCCGGGAGAGACGTCCGCAATGTCGGTCACGTCCACAACCATGGAGTTCATTGAGACAAGGTCGACGACGGCGGCCCTGCGGCCCCGGACGAGGACGCCGCCTTCGCGGGCCAGGACGCGCCGGTAACCGTCGCCATAGCCTGCGGTCACCGATGCCAGCCTGGAATACCGTTGCAGGGTGTGAGTGAGCCCGTAGCCCACTTTGCTGCCGGCGGCATAGCTGTTGACGGAGGCCACCCTGGCCTTGAAGGCAAGGCACCGTTGAAACTGGCCTGCTGCCGGATCGGAATCACCGTAGAGCACAGCCCCCGCCCGGACCATGTCCAGCCAGGAGCCGGGTACGTGCAGCACCGCATAGGAGTTGGCGCAGTGAATCAGGACATCTTCCCGGGGCGTACCGGTGATCCGGAGCAGTGTCATCGCTTGGCTTTGAAAGCGACGGAGGGCTTGCTCGATATGCCGGTTGTCATCTTTGGGGAAGTGGGTCATGATTCCGGCCAGCCGGAGCCTCGGGTGGCTGAGGATTCCGGCCGCGCACGCCCGGCCGGAATCGGAAGAGACATCGAGGCTGTGCCTGCTGATTCCCGAAGAATTGATGTCGAGGTGGATCTTTATCGTTTTCCCCGCCTCGGCGGCGATATTCTGCATCTCCCAGGCGCTCTGCGGGTCGCAGACAAGTTCTTCGATGTCATGGTCCAAGCCGGCGGCAACCTCTTGGGGTGCGGCCGCACGGACGCGAAGGATCCTGCCGTCGAAACCGCAGCGACGCGCGACTGTCGCCTCCTCGTTGCTTCCGATTCCGAGGAACGGAACGCCAAGGCGAACAAGGGAGGGAACTAGGAGATCAGCGCCGTGGCCATAGGCATCAGACTTCACCACGGCGCAGAGAAGCGCCCGCTGGTCAATCATCCCCAGGACATTGCGGACATTCGACTCGAAGGCGTGGGCATCAATCTCCAACCAGTTGCCCACTTGTTGAATCAGGTGTTGTGAATTCATGAATTTTCCGTTGGACGGCTTCGCGGCCGGGATACGAAGGTCCCCGGCCGCGAAGCTGAATGGAAGATGCTGCTATGCCAACCCGGCTGCGCGTGCCTTGCGTCCGTACTTGAAATGGAAGAAGGCGTAACAGGCTCCCACAAAGGGGACTCCAAAGTAGAGCGCAGCGATCTGGTTAGGGTCGAACGCAATGCCGATCAACGAAATGAAGCAGAGCGAAAACGCCAAAATCGGAATCAGGGGGAACAGCGGGGCTTTGTAGGGCAGGCTGGCGACGTTGCCGCCGTTCTTGACGAAAGCCCTTCGGTGGAAGAAATGTGATGCGGCGATGGACATCCACACGCCGACGACGGCGAACCCTGCTACCGACACGAGGGCCAAGTACACCGTCTCGGGCGCGGCCACGCTGCTGATGAGTGAGGCTAGTCCACCCACCATGCTCACGGAGAGCGCAACCATGGGGATCCCCCGCCGGGTCAGCTTTCGCAAAGCCTTGGGCGCATGTCCCTCGTCGGCGAGCGAGTACAACATGCGCGCACAGGAGAAGAGCCCGCTGTTGCCGGCGGAAAGAAGGGCGGTGATGATGACAAAGTTCATCGCGTCGGCGGCAAAGGGGATACCGATTGAGGAAAAGACCGTCACGAACGGGCTCTGGTCCAGGCCGACTTGGTCGAACGGGATGGTGGCGGCGATGACCGCGATGGCTCCGACGAAGAAGATCAGCAGGCGGACAACAGTGCTGCGCATGGCTTTGGGAATGGTCTTGGCTGGGTCCGCCGTTTCGCCTGCGGCAACGCCGATGAGTTCTGAACCGGAGAAGGCGTAGAACACTGCAAGCGCCGTGACAAGAACACCGGTAAATCCGTTGGGGAAGAGGCCGCCTGTGGTGTTGAAGTTCTCAAGGAGGAAGGGATGATTGCCGGTCTCGCTCAGCGGGTGGAAACCAAACAGCGCAGCGCCGCCGAGCACGATGAGGACGATGATGGCGCCGACTTTGATGATGGCGAACCAGAATTCCGATTCTCCGAAGAATCGCGAAGAGACGGCGTTGAGACCGAAAAGCACGGCCGCAAAGATCACGCACCAAACCCACACGTCGATGCTTGGAAACCAACGCTGCATGAGGAGGCCTGCCGCCGTAAATTCAGACCCGATGGCCACTGCCCAGCAAAGCCAATAGAGCCAGGCCGTGGTGAAGCCCGTGGCTGGCCCGATCGAGCGCGATGCGTAGATGTGGAAAGCTCCCGAGACGGGGTATGCAATGGCAAGTTCGCCAAGGCACGCCATCACCAAATAGACCACGAAGGAGCCAATCAAGTAGGCGATGACCGCGCCGAGCGGCCCGGCTTGGGAGATCGTGTAACCGGAACTCAAGAAGAGCCCTGAGCCGATCACGCCACCCATGGCGATCATCACCAGATGCCGGGGTCCCATGGACCGGCGAAGCCCGGATTCGGACGACGGCGGGGCTGGGCGCTGCTGTTCTAGCGTGACGGGTGATGAGGATTCCATGGTGTCTCCCGGGTCAGTGGTCATTGGTCATTGGTCAGATCAAAATGCGAAGGTGCGCGTGACCTCAAGGGGGGATCGAAAGGTCATCCGGATGGCCGGAGCCGCGCAAGGCGATGGTGATGAAGATAACACAGCTGGGCTCATTTGGTCATTAAAAACATTTGACCATGCATATATTGCACGCATGTTACTGCATGTGTGCATGTCGAAACGGCATGTGGATGGTCACTTCGCCCTATTCTTCGGCCGGAATCACATGCCCCGACTGACATGGAAAGCAGTGAACATTGGAACACCGATGTAACTGACTGAAGGAGCACCATGACCAGCTATGACATTGCCCTGATCGGCTTTGGCGGCGTCAACAGGACCCTGGCCGAACTGATAGCAACACGCGGCGAGGCACTTCGATCCGAACTGGGCTTCGGCCTTCGGGTCGTTGCCATCACCGACCTCCGGCTCGGATCCCTGGTCCGGCCCGAAGGCATTGACCTCTCCATGGCCCTGGCCCTCGGCGGCGGGAGCGAGACCTTCGCCGAACACGGAGGATCTGCGGACACCAACAATGAGTCGGTCATCCGCACCTGCACCGCCGACATCATCTGCGAAGCCACCTTCACGAACCCCGACGACGGCGAGCCGGCAGTCTCGCACGTGCGCTGGGCACTCGAATCCGGTAAGAGCGTCTGCACCACGAACAAGGGCCCCGTTGCCCTTCGCGGTGCCCTGCTCACTTCCTTGGCCGAACAGAACGGCGCTCACTTCGAGTTCGAAGGAGCCGTCATGAGCGGCACACCCGTCATCCGCTTGGCCAAGAAGATGTTCGCGGGCCTCAAGCTAAACGGTTTCGAAGGCATCCTCAACGGCACGAGCAACTATGTCCTCGGGCGGATGGAAGCCGGCCTTGATTTCGAAACGGCCGTCAGCGAGGCGCAGGAACTTGGCTACGCGGAGGCAAACCCTGCCGCGGACATCGAGGGCTACGATGTCCAGCTCAAGGTCCTCATCCTCGCTAACGAATTGCTCGACGCGGGCATCGAACTCAAGGACGTCCAGCGGCAAGGGATCTCGACCGTCACGGCCGAAGATGTCCGGAAGGCGTCCCAGGACGGACGCCGCTGGAAGCTCGTCGGTTCGGCCCGGCGGAATCCTGACGGGACCATCACCGCAGGCGTAGCCCCCATCGCACTCCCCCTCGACCATGGACTCGCCGGGGTTTCAGGCGCGACGAACGCGGTGTCTTTCGACACTGACCTCCTCGGTCCGGTCACCGTCTCCGGACCCGGAGCCGGTCGCGTCGAGACCGCCTATGCCTTGCTATCGGACATCATCGCGATGCACGCAGCCAAGGCAGGGGCACCCGCACATGTCTAGCACCACGCTTTGCGCCCAGGAAACCAAAATGCCGCAGTTCCGTGAAGTAACGAGTCCCTACGACGGCAAGGTGGTCGGTGCAGTTCCGCTGAGCGATGCCACCGCCGGCGAAGCAGTGCTCAACGTGGCCCGGACCGGCGCACGGAAGGCACAAGCCCTCTCCCGCAACGCACGCGGAAAAATCCTCGATGCCGCGGCTACGGACATCGAGCACAGAAACGATGAGTTCGCACAGACCATAGTTGCCGAGTCCGGAAAAACCATTCGCCAGGCACGAAAGGAAGTGCTGCGAGCTGTCAACACACTAAGGCTTTCCGCCGTCGAAGCACGCAGGAACGCCGGCGAAGTCATCCCCTTTGACTCCTATGAGGGTTCGGAGGACCGGACGGGGTGGTACTCGCGGGAACCGCTTGGCATCATCGCAGCGATCACGCCCTTCAATGACCCCCTCAACCTGGTGGCGCACAAGATCGGTCCGGCCATCGCTGGGGGAAACGCCGTCGTCCTCAAGCCCTCGGCCCTGACTCCCCTGTCGGCGCAGCTGCTCGCGGACGCCCTGGTGGACGCCGGGCTCCCCCAAGAGGTCCTGACCGTGATTCACGGTGACCGGGAGGTGGCCGAAACCATCATCCGGTCCAGGGATGTGAGAATGGTGTCCTTCACTGGCGGGTTCTCCACTGGAGAAAGCATTGCCCGCGCCGCCGGCCTGAAGAAGCTATCCATGGACCTCGGCGGAAACGCGCCAGTCATCATCCTGAGCGACGCCGACATCGACGACGCCGTGGAATCCTGTGTCTCCGGAGCGTTCTGGGCCGCTGGCCAGAACTGCGTAGGGGTACAGCGGATCCTCATAGCCACATCGTTGTATGCTGACTTCCGCCAGCGCTTCCTGGACGCGACGGCCCGCCTGGTTGCCGGAGATCCGTCGGATGAGCGGACGGACGTCGGCCCGATGATCAGTCGGGCCGCGCTGGACCAACTCCAAGCCAAGCTGGATGAGGCGATCCAGGAGGGCGCAACTCTTCTCGCTGGCAACGTGGCGGAGGGCAATGTGCTTCGGCCGACTGTCCTGGAGGCCGTCCCGGCGGACAGCAGGCTCTGGAAAGAAGAAGTGTTCGGGCCTGTAGTCATGCTGCACGCCTTCAACACCTTCGAAGACGCCATCGACGTCGCAAACGCCATCGACTTCAGCCTGCATGCCGGCATTTTCACGGATTCCCTGGGCAACGCGATGGAAGCGGCCAGGCGGCTCGATGCAGGCGGGGTGATGATCAATGATTCTTCGGACTACCGCTTTGACGGCATGCCGTTTGGAGGGTCCAAGTACGGAAGCATGGGCAGGGAAGGGGTCCATTTCGCCTATGAAGAGATGACCCAGCCGAAAGTTGTCTGCATCAGAAACGCGAAGCCATGAAAACCCGCAACGAAGCTGATTCGCTGGGAAAAATTCTTGTACCAGAGAGCGCATACTGGGGGGCGCATACCGCCCGCGCGCTGGGAAACTTCACCATTAGCGGCATCCCCATCTCCTCCCACCCTCACTTGGTTCGCGCTCTGGCAATGATCAAGAACGCCGCAGCGCAGGCCAACTGCGAACTCGGCGTGCTCTCGCCCCGGCAAGCAGCAGCAATCCGTGAATCCTGCCAGGAAATCCAGGACGGGCTGCACCACGAACAGTTCTGCGTCGACGTCATTCAAGGCGGCGCGGGAACGAGCACCAACATGAACGCCAACGAAGTGATCGCGAACCTTGCCCTGGAAAGACTGGGCCACCGCCGCGGCGAATACCAGCACTTGCACCCCATTGACCATGTCAATCGATGCCAATCGACCAATGACACCTATCCAACAGCAATTAAACTGGCCCTCATTTTCGCGGCTGCGGAGCTCAATCAGGAACTCGGCCACCTCGCTGAAACCGCCAGAAGCAAGGGTGCCGAGTTCGGCGCGGTCGTGAAGATGGGCAGGACCCAGCTTCAGGACGCTGTCCCGATGACCCTTGGCCAGGAGTTCAACGCCTTCGCCGCCACCTTGGAGGAAGATCGCTCAAGGCTCCTTGAGTCCACCGAGCTGATGCGTGAGTGCAGTCTGGGCGCCACCGCCATCGGCACCGGCATCACGGCCGAACCCGGCTATCAGCGATTGGCGCTGCGGGCACTCTCTGAGATCTCCGGCGTCGCACTCGTTCCTGCCGCCGATCTGGTCGAGGCGACGTCCGACGTCGGGGTTTTCATGCACATGTCGGGCATGCTGAAAAGGACGGCAATCAAATTGTCCAAAATCAGCAGCGACCTTCGCTTGCTGTCCAGCGGCCCGCAAAACGGCTTTGGTGAAATCACTTTGCCTCCCCGCCAAGCCGGGTCGTCCATCATGCCGGGGAAGGTCAATCCTGTTATTCCGGAGACGGTGAATCAGATCGCGTTCGCCGTTGCGGGAGCCGACACAACGGTCACCATGGCGGCAGACAACGGCCAGCTCCAGCTCAATGCCTTCGAGCCGGTTATCGCGCATGTCCTCCTTCAAGGCGTTTCGTGGCTCAAACAAGGAGCACACATTCTCCGGACGCACTGCCTGGACGGCATCGAAGCGAACGTGGAGCGTATCGCGGGCCAGACAGCAGCGTCCGCCGGCCTTGCAACAGCACTGGTACCGGCCATCGGCTACGTAGCGGCAGCTGAAGTAGCCAAGGAAGCCCTCCGGGACCGATCAACCATTCTCGACGTGGTCACGGAAAGAAAACTCCTGGACCGGGCCGTTGCTCGATCGATCCTTGAATCCGCTGCGTTTCCAGCCAAGGGCACCCACATGAAAGCGGTTTGACCACTAAGTGGTCACGCGGTCGGATCCACATCACGTCGGATGAGACTGGAAAGCGTCATGGCCGTCACCGTATCCGTGACACCTGGAAGGGCGGCAATTTGCTCCCAAATCTCCTGGACTCTCTCCAAGGACCGGGCTTCAAGCCTTACCAGAAGATCAAAGTCACCACTGACGACGTCGCACAAGACCACTTCCGGAATCGAGCGCAAAACGGTGACGACGTCTGAACCACGCACTCGGTCTTTCCTGTAAACCATGAGGAAAGCCGAGACAGGACTTTGCCCCGATGTGCCCGCAACCACGGTATATCCCTGGATATATCCTTGCCGTTCCATCCGGTCGACCCGCTGCCGCACGGCATTCCTTGAAAGCAGGACTTTGGTCGCCAGTTCGGCATGACTAATGCGTGCATTCTTGGTGAGCTCCGCGAGGATCCTCTGGTCTATCTGATCAAGACTCACTCGGCCGATGTCCACCCTTCAAAAAGTAAATTCTCGTGCACAACCCAAGCAGAACCAGATCCACGACCGAAAGCTCCAAAAAGATGATACTTCCGCATCACACACGCCCGCCGTTCGGCGGCATCACCTGCGTCCTGTTCGACATGGACGGAACGCTCATCGACTCAGCCTTAGGTGTTACTTCGAGTGCCGCCCAGGCCTTGGAATCCGTAGGAGCGACTCTCCCGTCACCGGATGAACTGCTCAGGTTCGTCGGCCCACCGATGGTGGACTCATTCAGAACAGTCTCCGGGCTGGATGAAGCGACTGCCCAGAGAGCCCTCCAACATTACCGCAAGGCATACGCGGATCACGGCGCGGAGCAATCCAGTCTGTACGAAGGGGTCATCGAGTTGCTGGAGCAACTGCAGTTGGCCGGAATCCCCATGGCTGTTGCTACCTCCAAAGTGGAAGATCAAGCACTGCGACTCGCGCGACGCTTTGGAATCGAGAGCAACTTCATCAACATTTGCGGGGCATCGGACGTCGAAAGAAGATCGACCAAGCCAGAAGTCATCGGTGAAGCGCTGCTCCGCCTCGCCTCCGAGGGCGTTGACATCTCCACTCCGGTAATGGTCGGCGATAGAAGCTACGATGTCGCGGGCGCAGCCGAACACGGAATTTCCACGTTATTCGCGCTCTGGGGATACGGGGGAAAAGAGGAAGCGTTGCACGCTGCCGCCGTTGTCACCTCACCCGCAGCCTTGCTACCGATGATCCTGGCAGCAGCGCCACCCCTAGTCCCCCGGCCCCGCGTCCGCTAGTCTGCTTTCACGGCCTGCCAGGCCCGCAGTTCAGGCATCAAGGACGATCATGAGGAGCAAGAATGGCTGACCACACATATAGCGTTTCCGAAATTGTCGGAACTTCGTCCGAGGGCGTCGACGCCGCCATCAGGAACGGAATCGCGGCTGCGAGCCAGACCCTCCGGAACCTCGACTGGTTCGAGGTCAAGGAAATCCGGGGCCACCTCAACGAGGGCGCCGTCGCCGACTGGCAGGTAACCATCAAGCTCGGCTTCCGCCTCGAACGCTAGAAACCTCGAGCGTTAGCCCGCTAACCCCAAAACGACAATGGCCGTCAGCCTTTCTGTGGAAAGGCTGACGGCCATCGGTTGCGAGGCTGGACTCACCCGCGGATCCAGACTTGGACGGGGTCACCGCCACAGAGGAGTCGCCGGCCACGGCCGGCAAAATCGATCCATAGGAATTCGTGGTCGGAAGAAACTTCGTCCACAAGGCCGGCGTCGAAACCCCATTTGTCCTCGTGGATCCAGACGGTTTCGCCGCGGCTGAGCTCCGACCATTTCGACGGCGGCAGGCGCAGTGCCGCTCCAACGGGCCGTTGCGCCGACGTCGTGAAGTGGCTTGGGCCCCAAGCGCCCAAGGTTTCGGGGCTCATCGGGACTCGACGACCAGGTACTGGCGGTGCCACACCGTTGCCGCACCGTTGTGGGCCGGGAAGACGTGGCCTTCGAAGAACGTGTGCACCACGTGGGGTTCACCTTCGGGGCTCCACTGGCCGGATGCCGGGCAATGCGAGCCCGTGGATCCCGCGGACCCGGTGGTTGCCCGCTCCCTCAGCAGCGCGATGCGTTTCATCCTTGAATTCCATCCTTGGTATGCGAAAAGGTCTGGATTCAGCGTAAACGCGATTCAAAAGCCGACCAATGGGCACATAGACAAAATCACACCGATTCACTATGCAGCAGCACAGTGACGTGGAGCACTTTTGGCTGAAATCCGTTCAGCTCTCGTCCATAGCGTGGCGTTCGGACAGCTCCGCGCTCGTCGTCGTTCCCGCACCAAACGCCGTTCCAGCACCGTAACTGCCCAGCAACTTCAGGGCATCGTCCGACGGCGAACCCGCCTTCGCGGAGTAGACCCGCAGGACCTGGTCCGGGTCCTCCGGCAGGGCCAGGTTCTCGAAATTCAGTTCCAGGTCCCCCACCGTGGGGTGGTGCAGGCGGACCGTGCCGGCCGAGCGTGCCGCGACTCGATGCCCTGCCCACCATTGACGGAAATGTTCGCTGTTCACTGCCAGTTCGCCTACGAGCTGGTTGGCTTGGGGGTCGTCGGGGTGCCGCCCGGTATCCGCCCGCAGGGA
This sequence comes from Arthrobacter bambusae, assembly GCF_022606295.1. Classification (GTDB taxonomy): domain Bacteria; phylum Actinomycetota; class Actinomycetes; order Actinomycetales; family Micrococcaceae; genus Arthrobacter; species Arthrobacter bambusae_A. The sequence goes on along the minus strand of NZ_JAHHZS010000002.1, from coordinate 50,006 downwards.
ACCGGCGGCTTCTGCGGCGACCGTCTTCCAGTCCCGGAACAGTTCGCGTGCGTGGGGGTCCAGGATCAACCAACGCGTGAGGTTCCGCTCAGCCGGCGGCATGGACGGAAAGTCGGCAAACAACAGGACTGCCATGCGATTGGCTCCGAGCACGTCGCTGCGCCGACCAAGCAAAAGCGCCGGAACGTCGCCCACGGCGTCCAGAAGTTGACGCAAGGCCGGCCGCACCCGTGGTGCGGGAGTCGGCGTCTTGACAGTCGACGCACAGTGCTCCAGCAGGTCCATCATGTGGGTGTGCTCGCTTGAATCCAGGCGAAGTGCCCTCGACACCGATTCAAGGACTGCCCGGGACGGATGGATGTGGCGTCCCTGTTCGAGCCGCGTGTAGTAGTCCGTGCTGACGTCGGCCAAGCGCGCAATCTCTTCCCTGCGCAGCCCGGGAACGCGGCGCGCGCCGGAAGCTTCCGGCAACCCTGCATCCTCCGGCGACATCCGGGCACGCATGGCTTTGAGGAACTTTCCAAACTCGGCGCTTTGACCCATGTCCCTATTCTTCCTTCCGGAGGGCCCTGTTTCTACGGCCAAGGTAGGACTGCGAGTCCTAGGAAAAACAGGGGGCGTCAAAACTACTGCTTGTTGTGCCGAAACTGCATAGGCTCGAAAAAGCCAGCCAGGCAATCCACCCACCAGCGACGAAAGGGCCGGACATGTCCAAAGCTCAGAATTCCACCGTTCCCGGGCTCGTCCTGAATAACTCGGTCACCATCCCCCAGCTCGGCTTCGGCGTCTTCCAGGTCCCGCCTGCCGAGACCCAGAAGGCCGTCGAGGACGCCCTTGAAGCCGGGTACCGGCACATCGACACCGCCGCGGCGTACCGGAACGAAGCCGGCGTCGGTGCGGCAATCAAGGCTTCCGGCATTGCCAGGGAGGAACTCTTCATCACCACCAAACTCCGCAATGGCGAACAAGGCCGTGCCGCGGCGGCATTCAACCACAGCCGCCGCGAACTCGGCCTCGACGTCATCGACCTCTACCTGATCCACTGGCCCGTGCCGTCCCAGGGCTTGTTCGTGGACGCGTGGAAGGCCCTGGAAAAGATCCATGCCGACGGCGGCGCCCGGGCCATCGGGGTGTCCAACTTCCTGCCCGAACACCTCGATACTCTCCTGGCATCGGCCGACGTCGTTCCCGCCGTCAACCAGATCGAACTGCACCCGACCTTCCAACAGCGGGAACTGGCCGCGAAGAGCCGCTCCTACGGAATCGCCGTCGAGGCCTACAGCCCGCTGGGGCAGGGAGCAGACCTTGGGTCGGCAACAGTCACCGAGCTTGCCGAAGCGCACGATGCCACCCCGGCCCAGATCGTGCTGGCCTGGCACCTCGGAACTGGCAACATCGTCATTCCCAAGTCCGTCCACCCGGAACGGATCCGCCAGAACCTCGCAGCGGCGGCGCTGCAGCTTTCCCCCGAGGAATTGGCGGCCATCAGCACGCTCGACGACGGTACCCGCCTCGGCGCCGACCCCGCCGTCGCGTCCTTCAGCCAGATGTAAACCCACCACAGCGTAAGGAAACCTAAACCATGCAGTACACCCACTTGGGCCGCTCAGGCCTCAGCGTCTCCCGCCTGTGCCTCGGAACCATGAACTTCGGCCCTCAGACCGAGGAATCGGCAGCGCACTCCATCATGGATTCCGCGCTGGACTCCGGCATCAACTTTTTCGACACCGCCAACGTCTACGGCGGCACGCAGCACCGGGGATGGACCGAGGAAATCCTGGGCCGCTGGTTCGCCAAGGGCGGCGAGCGCCGCGAGCGCGTCGTCCTGGCCACCAAGCTCTACGGAACCATGACGGACCGCCCCAATGAGTCCAAGCTCTCCGCCCTCAACATCCGGCGCGCCTTGGACGCAAGCCTCAAGCGTCTTCAGACGGACTACATCGACGTCTACCAGTTCCATCACGTGGACCGGAACACGCCGTGGGACGAGATCTGGCAGGCCATCGAGGTTGCTGTGCAGCAGGGCAAGATCCTGTACTCCGGAAGCAGCAACTTCGCTGGCTGGCATATCGCCCAGGCCCAGGAGGCTGCCGCACGGCGCAGCTACAACGGACTCGTGAGCGAGCAGTCGATCTACAACCTGCTCACGCGGAACGTCGAACTGGAAGTCATCCCGGCCGCCCAGCAGTACGGCCTCGGGTTGATCCCGTGGTCGCCTCTACACGGCGGCCTTCTGGGCGGCGTGCTGAAGAAGGACCGCGACGGCGTCCGTCGCCTTGAGGGCCGCGCGGCCGAAACGCTGAAGAAGCACGAAGACCAGATCCGCCAGTACGAGGACTTCGCCGACGATCTCGGCCAGCAACCCGGCGACGTCGGCTTGGCCTGGTTGCTGCACCAACCGGCCGTGACCGCACCGATCGTGGGTCCACGCACGCAAGAGCAACTGGATGCCGCCATCAGGGCTTTGGATGTCACCCTCGACGCCGATGCCCTCAAGCGGCTCGACGACATCTTCCCGGGCCACCGGACGGCGCCCGAGGACTACGCGTGGTGACGTCGGCACCGTTGCGCCTGCTGTTCATCGGCGGGACGGGGACCATCAGCGCGGCGGCGGCGGAGCGCGCCGTCGCGCTGGGCCACCGGCTCACCATTCTCAATCGCGGACTGAGCTCGGAACGGCCGGCTCCCGCGGGCACGGAACTGCTCCAGGCAGACATCCGCAACCCCGCCGAGGTGGCGGAGGTGCTGAGCGGCCGCGAGTTCGACGCCGTCGCGGACTTCATCTCCTTCACGCCGGAGCATGTGGCCACCGCCGTGGAGTTGTTCCGCGGCCGGACCGGCCAGTACGTGTTCATCAGTTCAGCGTCGGCCTACCAGAAGCCGCCCGCGCACTTGCCGATCCTCGAGTCGACCCCGCTCAGGAACCCGTTCTGGAAGTACTCGCAGGACAAGATCGCGTGCGAAGACCTGCTAGTCCGGGCCTACCGCGACGAGGGATTCCCCGTCACCATCGTTCGGCCCTCGCACACTTATGACCGCACGCGGATCGCCCTCCTGGGCGGCTGGACGGACATCCATCGGATGCGGGAAGGCCTGCCTGTGGTAGTCCACGGCGACGGTACCTCGCTGTGGACCCTCACCCATGCAGATGACTTTGCTGTCGCTTTCGTTGGTCTCCTTGGCCGGCCGCAGGCTGTGGGTGAAAGCTATACCATTACCTCGGACGAGGCACTCCCGTGGGACCAGGTCTACCGGCTCTTCGCCACCGCGGCAGCGGCGCCGGAACCCGAACTGGTGCACATCGCCTCGGACACCATTGCCGCGCACTCCCCGGAGCTAGGCCCCGGGCTTCTCGGGGACAGGTCGCATTCCGTGGTCTTCGACAACACCAAGATCAAGACCCTGGTGCCCTGGTATCGGGCAGAAATTCCCTTCGCCGCGGGCGCACGGGAGATCGTCCGGTGGCATGATGAACATCCAGGCATCAAGCACGTGGACCAGGACTTCATGAAACTCAGCGATCAACTGGTCCAATGGGCGCGGAGGCCGATCTAGCAACCGAAAGGACAGGACCATGGCACTTGCTCCGACCGTCAGGCTCAATGACGGTAATGCCATTCCGCAGATCGGCCTCGGAACCTGGCCGCTCGACGACGCCCAGGTCGCCGCGGCGGTGGTGTCCGCCGTCGGGCTTGGCTACCGGCACGTCGACACGGCGTACCGCTACGGTAACGAGGCCGGCGTCGGGCAGGGCGTGCGGGATTGCGGCCTCCCGCGCGAGGAACTGTTCATCACCACCAAACTGGACGGCACGCATCAAGGCCGCGATCGTGCCGTCGAGGGGCTCGAGGGATCCCTCAAGCGGCTCGGACTGGACTACGTGGACCTCTTGTTGATCCATTGGCCGCTCCCCCAACGGAATGAATTCGTGTCCACTTGGGAGACTTTCGAGCGGCTCCAGGCTGAGGGGAAGGTGCGATCGATCGGCGTGTCCAACTTCAAGCCCTCGCATCTCGAGCGGCTCCTCGAGGAAACATCGGTGGTGCCGGCCGTCAACCAGATCCAGATCTCGCCGTCCATTACCCGGATCAACGAGCGGGCATTCAATGGCAGCCATGGCATCGCCACGGAATCGTATAGTCCGTTGGGGGCCGGCCGCGATCTCCTGAACGCGCCGGTGTTGGCCGCGATCGGGAAGAAACACGGAAAGACTCCGGGTCAGGTGGTGCTGCGCTGGCACGTCCAGGAAGGGCTCGTTGCCATCCCGAAGTCCGCCAATCCGCTGCGCATGAAGGAAAACCTGGACGTTTTCGACTTCACTTTGGATCACGACGATCTGTCCGCGATCGCTACTTTGGACGCGGGTGCCGATGCCGGAGTCGACTCGGACGTACAGGGACACTGAGGACGGCATGGCAGAGGACATCGAGGGAACGCTCATCTGGACAGGTGCGTACACCGTGGACAGCGACGGGATCGGAACGGGCATTGGGGCGGTTTCGGCCCGGGGAGGTGGCCACCTGAGTTGGCTCGGCACTGCCGTCGAAGCACCGTCGCCGTCGTTCCTTGCCGTTCACCCCGCGCTGCCCGTGGTCTATGCGGTAGCCGAGGCCGCCCAGACGGTCCGGGCATACCGGCAGGCGGGGCCCTTCGTCCTTGAACCCTTGGGCGAGGCCTGGCCGGCTGGGTCTGCGGCCTGCCACGTCGCCGTCGACCCTTCCGCCCGTTTCATCGTGGTCAACTGTTGGGGCGACGGCAACGTGCTGCTGTACGGGCTCGACGACGACGGCGGCATCACCTCGCGCTTTGCCGCGCCGCCGGCGAAGGACCCGTACGCCGGCGTCGACGGAGGCATCGACATCGCCACAGGCGGCCCCAGGGTGAGCCGCGCCCACGCAAGCCTCATGCTCGAGGACGGCCGGATCATGACCACCGACCTCGGGTTCGACCTTGTGCGGGTGTGGAACTACTTCCCGGACAGCGGCCTGCTCCCGGACCACCAGGTGGCCCTCCCCATGGGCAGCGGTCCGCGGCACTTGGTCCAGCACCCCTCTGCCGACGCCGTGTTCGTCCTGACCGAATATTCCATCGAGGTCGCAGTGCTCTTGCCCGGCGGGGACGGCCGCTTTGCGCTCCACCATCGCGGTCCTGCGACGGCGGGTGGATCCGCGGACGGCGACGCAGCAGCGGAAATCGCGCTGTCCCCGGACAATCGCTTCGTCTACGCGGGCATCCGCGGCTCGAACCGGATCTCGGTACTCGCCGTCGAAGGCAGCGGAACCCGGCTCCGGCCCGTGGCGGACGTGCCCAGTGGTGGTGACTGGCCCCGACACCACCTGGTCCGCGACGGCTGGCTCCACGTGGCACACGAGCGATCCAACCAAGTCACAACCTTGGCCTTGGACCGTGCCACGGGCATCCCGGGCGAAGTCCTCGAGCAGCTGAGCGTAGGTTCACCCACCGCTTTGGTCATCGCGACCTGAGTTCACCCATCCATGCGTGAGATCTCGGCGTTTTCGCGACCCGAAAGAGGCGAGATCTCACGCCTCGATGCGGTGCCTAACCCCGCACAGCCTCGTCCACGGCAGCCAGCAGGGAGTTGAACCGCGGGTTGGCATCAAGGTCATCAATCAGTACCGCGCGGCCGTGGTCGTCGGCCAGCGGCACTTGCCAGTTGGGGTAGACCTCCGACGTCGTTCCCGGCTGGTTCTGCACGCGCCTTTCGCCCACGGCATCCACCAACGCAACGCCCAACAGGACTGAGGGCGCGAGGGCCAGCAAGCGGTGGAGCGCCTCAATGACTTGCTCTTCGCCCAGCGCTTTTCCGTCGGCCGGCAAGAGGCCCTTTTCCTGCAGCAACCCCATCATCTTGTCCAGGCCGGCCTCGTGCTCGGCCCGTTCCTCGGCCACGCTTCGTTCGAGCAAACCCAGTTTGCTCCGGAGTTCCACGTGATCGCCGGCGAGGTACCCGGCAGTCGGCGGGAGGTCGTGGGTGTTGACGCTTGCGAGGGCCCTCGTTCGGTACCGTTCGGGCGGGAGAGGCGAGTCGCCGTCGTACTCGAACCAGAGGATCGACGTGCCCAGGATGCCGCGGGCCGCAAGGTAGTCCCTCACCCACGGCTCGAAAACGCCCAAGTCTTCGCCGATGACCACCGCGCCCGCGCGGTGCGCTTCCAGAGCGAGGATGCCGATGAGGGCCTCGTGGTCATAGCGGACGTAGGCGCCGTCGCGGGCGGAGTTGCCAGCGGGCACCCACCACAAACGGAACAGCCCCAGGATGTGGTCCACACGGATTCCGCCGGCATGGCGGAGGACGGTGGAGAGCATCGCGCGCAGCGGCGCGTAGCCCGCCTCGGCCAAGCGGACCGGGTGCCATGGCGGCTGGTTCCAGTTCTGGCCCAACTGGTTGTACATGTCCGGCGGTGCGCCCACACTGACGCCCGGCGCGAAGCTGCTGCGCAGGGTCCAGGCGTCGGCGCTGCTCAGGTCCGCCCCGACAGCGAGATCGTGCACGACTCCCAGCCTCATGCCGGATCGCTTCGCCGCGGCCTGGGCCGACTCGAGCTGCTCATCGCAGATCCACTGCAGCCAGCGGTGGAAACCAATCCGATCGGCCAAGGCCTGCCGCATCGCCTCAACCTCGGGCGAGCCAAGGGTGGCCTCGGGTTCCTGCCAGAAGGGGTCGTCCGGCGAGCGGTCCTCGCGGATGGCGCACCAAAGGGCGAAATCGTCCAGGCCCGCACCGGACTCCCGGCAGAACTCCTCGAAGGCGCGCTGCCGGGCAGGAGAAAGCTTGACGGTGTGAAGGAGTTCCAGTGCAGCGAGCTTCGCGGCGAAGATCTGGTCCCGGTCCAGCCGTTCCGCGTCCTTGTTGAGCGCGTGGACGTCATCCAACAACCGGTCCACCGTGGCGCGCTTGCGGGGTTTTACATATGCCAATTCGGGAATTTCTTCAATGCGAATATAAATGGGGTTGAAGAACCGCCTGGTGGACGGAGAATACGGCGACGCTTGAACCGGAGGCACAGGGTCCGCGGCGTGCAGCGGATTCACCAGGATGTAGTCGGCCCCGCGCGCCCCGGCCAAGGACGCCAGATCAGCCAAGTCCGCGAAGTCCCCGATACCCCATGAGCGCTTCGAGCGCACCGAGTACAGCTGCGTGGCGAGTCCCCAGCCCCGCCGCTCTTCCAGCTGTGCTGCCGTCTGCAACGTGGCCGGAACCACGGCCAGCGCCGCGGTGGCCGTCACGCCGTCGGACTCGGCCGTGAGCGAGTGCCAGCCGAGCGGCAACCCGGCGGGCACCTCAAACGTGGCACGGCCTGTGGGCACTCCATCCACGTCGCGCGAGGGCGCCCAATCCTCCTGCTGGGTGGCTTCGCGTTCCGTTCCGTCCTCGAGCGAGATCGACAGCCGGGCCGGCGAACCGTCGCGGACGTGGACGTGCACAGCCGCGGTCGTTCCCTCTTGGACGACGACGGCGGGCGGCAGCATCCGCCGCCACGGCGCCACTTCTGCGTCCACGAGGGCCGCCTCGATCTGCTCGTTGGAATGGGCCGTAACCCCGAGGGCGCCCAGCACTTGAATCAACGTGGTGGGCGAAACGTCGTGTTGCAGCCCATCCCAGCCATGGAACGACGTCCCGACGCCGTGAGCATCCGCGAGCCGGTGAAGCAGGTCCTCGTCAGTGGCGGGGTTCATAGCGATGGGCTTCGCCGTGGTGTCGGTGTCCTGCTGGATGGGGGTGTTGGTCATGTCCGCCTCGTCTGCGATGTGATTCGTCCGAACGTTCATACCGCCCCGCGTGCAACTCGAGCGAGGCAACTGGTTCCGATTATTGCAGGGCAGTGCGGGCCGTCCCAGTAATTCCGGCAGCATGACGCCCCACCCCGGGACGCCCGCTCACATATACGCCCCCAAACCCAGACCCCCGCTCACCTCATGTGAGCGAGCGTCGGTCGTGGAACCGACATAGGTGAGCGAGCGTCTGAAATCTCAAACGCTCGCTCACCTATCGGCACCCGAATCCAAACCCTCGCTCACCTACGTCTGGGCGCGGTGTGGTACATGATTGAGCCATGGACGCCATCGACGCGCTCAACGAAACCGCCTTCTGGCTGGAACGGGAACTGGCGGACAGCTTCAAGGTCCAGGCCTTCCGCCGGGCCGCGGGCGTCATCGCCGGCCTGAGCCAAGAGGAACTGGCTGCCCGGGTCAAAGATGGCCGCCTCAAGCGGACCAAGGGAATCGGCAGCCGGACCTTCGAGGTGATCAGCCAAGCCCTGAGCGGCGCTGTTCCTGACTACCTCGAGAATCTCCGCCGTCGTGGCGCCGAGCCCTTGGTCAACGGTGGGCACGAGCTAAACGCCGAGCTCCGGGGTGATCTGCACAGCCATAGCAACTGGTCCGACGGCGGCTCGCCGATAGAGGTCATGGTGACCGCTGCGAATATTCTCGGACGGGAATATCTCGCTTTGACCGATCATTCCCCCAATCTCACCATCGCCAACGGACTCAGCCCCGAGCGTTTGATGGAGCAGCTCACGGTCGTGGATGGGATCAACAACGGGCAATCGTCCAGCTTTCGGCTATTAACCGGAATCGAAGTGGACATTCTTGAAGACGGCGAGTTGGATCAGTCCGCGGAACTGCTGAGCCAACTCGACGTTGTGGTGGCCAGTGTCCACTCGAAGCTCCGATCAGACAAACGGTCGATGACTCGACGCATGCTCGCCGCTATCGAAAACCCCCATACGAACGTCCTTGGTCACTGCACCGGCCGCTTGGTCAAAGGATCACGAGGAACACGGCCCCCATCGGAGTTCGACGCAGAAGAAATATTCGCGTCGTGCGCGGAACACTCAGTCGCGGTCGAGATCAACTCGCGGCCTGAACGCCAGGACCCGCCGGACGAATTGATTCGTATTGCCCTCGATGCCGGCTGCCTTTTCAGCATTGACAGTGACGCGCATGCCCCGGGCCAGCTCGATTTCCTGCAATATGGTGCCGAGCGCGCGGGAGCCAACGGCGTACCCGCCGATCGGATCATCACAACATGGCCGGTCGATCGGCTTCTCGAGTGGCTCCAGCCCAAGCCGTAGCCCGCCGTCGCCGCCAACTATTTAATGCCCGACGGCGACTTCCGCACCCAGTGCCGACCCCCGCCGTCGACCCCCGGCGATACAACTGCAGGAGGGTTGACAAAAATTGCCCCAAAAGAGAGCGAGCGTCGTCGATTTTCCCGGCATAAGTGAGCGGGCGTCGTCAGAATTCGGGTTATAAGTGAGCGGGCGTCGTCAGGGCTTCCCACGGAGCGCTGCGCGGACCCGGAACCGCACGGCTGCGACCACCCAAACGACGACGAACAGCCCAATCAGCACCAGCCCGGCGTCGCCGAGGTCTATTTCGCCCAACCACGTGGTGACCGGATCGCGCAGCCCGAAGGCCGCGTTGAGGAAACCACCCAGCGTGATGACCGAGATGAAGAGCGCCGAGAAGGCCGAGATGCCAGTGATGATCGCATTGAATCCAAGCTTGCGCCGGGGATCGTTGATAGCCGACTTGTACATACGCATCATGGCCACCCCGTTGACGGAATCGCAGAGGGTCATTGCCGCGGTGAAAGCCAGCGGTAGTGCCAGGAGGGCGAGCACGGACACTCCCGCAAGCGAGGCCGCCGTCGTAAGCACCAGCAGCCCGATGGTGGTGGCGGTGTCGAATCCGAGGCCGAACAAGAACCCGATCACGTAGATGCTCCGCGGACGCTGGACCTTGGACAGCGGCTTGGCCAGGAGGCGCGCGATGAACCCTTTGGTTTCGAGGTCGTCGACGGCGATCGCGCCACCGGCCTGGGCGGCGCGGTACAACTGCATCGTACGAAGGAACGCAGACCCGTTGAAGATACCCATGGCCAGGAGGAAGATCCCGGAGACGCCGCTGCCGATCAGCCCCAGCACGAGGTGTCCGGTGGTGCCGTCCTCCATGAGCTGGCCCACGAGGCTGGCGCCGCCGACCACCATTACACCGGCCAGGATCACCACGGAGCTGTGGCCTAGGCTGAAGGCAAAGCCGACGCTTACTGGGTCCTTGCGTTGCGCCACGAATTTTCGCGTGGAATTGTCGATCGCGGCGATGTGGTCCCAGTCGTAGCTGTGCTTTATGCCGGCCACATAGGCCGTCAGCACGAGCCCCAACGCCAGCGGCTGCCCGCCACCGGCGCCACCCACCAACAGGAGCACGACGGCGCCAAGGTGCAGGAGGACGACGGAGCCGAACATGAACGCGAGGCGCGATTTCATCGGGAGATGCTCACGCCGGCGGTACATCGAGGCAAGTTCCGCGAGTGACGTCATCAGTACTTCCTGAGGTTCAGCGGGGCCCTGCCGTACCAGCTTTCGCGCAAGAGGCCGGTACAGGCGCCCAGCAATCGATTCAGTTCCTCGGTGCTGTTCGAAAGGGACCGCAGGACCAGGCCCGTTGTGCCCGCGATGCTCCGACTCAGGGACAAGCCGGAGTACGCGTCATACCCTGCCGTCAGCCGGTGCAGTTGATCGGCGAGCGCCTGATCAACCCGCGGATCCACCACAACGAGCGAACCCAGGTGGCTGTACCCCTCCATGAAGCCCAACCCGGTCACATCGCCCAGGGGCGGCCGGATCAGGAGGTTGTCGAGCGCGAGCAGCGCCGCGCCGTCGTCGCCCTCCACCTGGATCTCGTTCCGGAGGCGCAGTTCCCGGTACTTGAAAGAAGCACCGTCCGGCGACCAGCCCGGAGTGATGACTTCCGCCATGACCAGGCTCGACGTCGGGCGCACAGTGATGCGCGTATTCTGCCGATAACTGGCCTCCCGGTAGGCGATGAGCTGGTCCGGAGCCAACTCCAGCTCCGCCCCCTCCCCCAGCCGGATTGTCATCCGCTGCTCGGCAAACGATTCCGGCGTCCGATAGATCTTCGTGGCCGACTGCGTCGTCAAGAGCAGAGAGGCCCCATCCTCGACCTCGACATCCACAACATAGAGATCCGCCCCCAAATACGCCCCGCCCGGATTGACCATGACATAACAAACCTGTCCCGACCCATCCAAGTAATGCGGCCTCAACACCCGCAAGGCACCCTGATGAAACTGCTGCACGGCCACGGATCGACCAGCACGCAAGGCGACCCGCAGGCTGAGCTCGCCCCGCGGCGAGTTGCTCGAAGAGGCGGCGAAGCCGGATTTGGGGGCCGCGGCGTGGCGGGCACCGCGAAGCGGGCACGGCCCCAAATCCGGCGGAGCCGCCGGAGGTGACCCATCCGCCGGTGAGAGCTCAGCCGCCGTAGCCGTCGTGCTCATTGGGCCAGATCGAGCATCAGGACATCGTGCCGCATCCATGCGATGACCTTGTCGAGCCCTTCGTCGGTCTTCAGGTTGGTGAAGCAGAACGGCTTGTCGCCGCGGAATTCCTTGGAGTCCCGCTCCATCACTGACAGGTCTGCGCCGACGAACGGGGCGAGGTCGGTCTTGTTGATGATGAAGAGGTCCGACTTGATCATGCCTTGGCCGGCTTTGCGGGGGATTTTTTCGCCCTGTGCGACGTCGATGATGTAGATCGAGAAGTCCACGAGTTCGGGGCTGAACGTTGCGGAGAGGTTGTCGCCGCCGGATTCGACGAAGATGACCTGCAGGTCCGGGTGGCGTTTCTTGAGTTCCTCGATGGCGGCCGTGTTCATGGAGGTGTCTTCGCGGATGGCGGTGTGCGGGCAGCCGCCGGTTTCGACGCCAATGATGCGGTCCTCGGGCAGGATGCCGTTGGCCGCGAGGATTTTGGCGTCTTCGATCGTGTAGATGTCGTTGGTGATGGCGGCCATGGAGATTTCCCGGCTCATGTGGCGGGTCAGGCGCTCCACGAGCTGCGTTTTGCCGGCACCTACCGGGCCGCCGATGCCGATCTTGATGGGTTCAGACATGTGTCCTCCTTTGGTTCTAGCTCATGAACATGCGTGCACGTTGCCATTCGTGCCGCATCTGCGAAATTTCCAGGCCGGGGCTGACGGCTCCGAAGTCGTCCCAGCCGAGGTGCCGGACATGTTCGACGGCGGCAGCGACGTCGTCGTGCGCTTCGCGCAGCAGCCGCTGCCCGGAGTTCTGGCCGAGCGGGATGGCGCGCACGGCGTTCTGGGTCAGGGAGGTGACCGCCGCGAAAAGGTACCCGGCCAGCGCTTCTTCGAAGGGCACGCCCAGCGAGCGCGCGACGACGGCGAACGCCAGCGGCTGATGGCCGGCGGCCCGGCCCGTGGTCACCAGAGTCCGGTACGCCTCCAGCTCGGCCGACCGAAAGACTTCGGTTCCGATCTCGATCAGCCGCCCGCCCATTTTGGTACTGGCCTCCCGCAACTGCCGAGGCAAGAGCTGGGCGCTCAAATGAGCATCCAACTCCCCCACACTCACCCCTTCATAAAGGAACCGAAAGCCCAAACCATCGGAATAAGTCAACTGCTGCCCCACAAACGCAGCCAGCCAGGTGCCGAACGAGGCTTCATCGTGAACCAACCCGCGGTCAATGTACGTCTCGAATCCAAGAGAATGCGCAAACGCCCCAGTAGGCAACGCGGAGTCAGTGAGCTGCTGCAACGCAAGCTGATAAGAAGCCATGCCACCCCCTCAAGGCGAGACGACAAAGCAGCCAACCCGACCATCGGCCCAGGAGACTAGTGCGTGTGTTCAGCATGGCGGAAAGGCACCGGCATGACGCGTTCCTGGCGGTCGTAAGGCACACCGACGTGCTTGAGGTAGTCCTCGACCGTGTGGTCGTACTGGCACACCATGACTTCGGCCCCGTACTCGGAAGACCCGTCGAAGAACTGGGCCTGGAGGTGCCGGTTGCCGAGGGAGTGCGCCACTACGCCCATTTCGTAGATGCTGCGGGCGGCGATGACCAGGACGTCGCTCGGCAGCACGGACACCACGATCAGGTTCGCGTCCTCGACGACGAGGATGTCGCCGTCGCGCAGGTCGCCGGATCCGGCCGGGAGGCGGATGCCGAGCTCTTTCCCGTGGTCCGTGGTGACGCGCTGGATGCGTTTGACCAGTTGGGCGCTGGGTAGGACGACCTTCTCCTTGTGGTGGCCGGCGTACTGTTCGGGGTCGGGCAGTTCGTGCAGGTTGCCGAGGATCTTTTCGATGATCATGTGTTTCTCCTCGGGCGATCTAGAAAAGGAAGTAGCGCTGGGCCATGGGCAGCACGTCGGAAGGCTCACAGGTGACGTCTTCGCCGTCGACCGTCACTTTGTAGGTTTCGGGGTCGACGGCGATATCGGGCGTCTCGCCGTTGAACTTCAGGTCCGCTTTGCGCAAGTTCCGGATGCCGGACACCGGGCGGATGACGCGTTCAAGGCCAAGCTCTTCCGGTACACCGGCATCGATGGCGGCCTTCGACAGGAAAGTGATGGAGGACTGCTGCAAGGCCTTGCCGTGAGTGGCGAACATCGGGCGCATGGTGCGCGGCTGCGGGGTGGGGATGGAGCCGTTGGAATCGCCCATGAGGGCGTAGGCAATCTGGCCGCCCTTGAGGACCAGTTCCGGCTTCACTCCGAAGAAGGCTGGATTCCAGAGGACGAGGTCGGCGAACTTGCCCACTTCCACGGAGCCGATGGAGTCCGCCATGCCCTGCGCGATGGCGGGGTTGATGGTGTATTTGGAGATGTAGCGCTTGATCCTGAAGTTGTCGCTTTCCCCGCCAAGGCCGTTTGCAGCGCCGTGGCTTGCACCTGACGGATCCTTGAGCACACCCCGCTGCCGCTTCATGGCGTCGGCCACTTGCCACGTGCGGATGACGACTTCGCCCACGCGGCCCATGGCCTGGGAATCCGAGGACGTCATGGAGAAGATGCCCAAGTCTTGGAGCACGTCTTCGGCGGCGATGGTTTCGGCCCGGATGCGGGAATCGGCGAACGCCACGTCTTCCGGGATGTCCGGGTTGAGGTGGTGGCACACCATGAGCATGTCCAAGTGCTCTTCGATGGTGTTGCGCGTGTACGGGAGCGTGGGGTTGGTGGACGCCGGGAGCACGTTGGTCAGTCCGGCGATCTTGATGATGTCCGGGGCGTGCCCGCCGCCCGCGCCTTCCGTGTGGAAAGTGTGGATTACGCGGCCGTCGATGGCCTTGATGGTGTCCTCCACGAATCCGCACTCGTTAAGGGTGTCGGTGTGGATGGCTACCTGGACGTCGTATTCGTCGGCTACGCGCAGGGACATGTCGATCGACGACGTCGTGGCGCCCCAGTCCTCATGGACTTTGAGGCCCACTGCTCCTGCGCGGATCTGTTCGGCGAGCGGCTCGATGGCGGACGCGTGGCCCTTGCCGAACAGGCCGATATTGATCGGCAGCCCTTCCGCGGCTTGCAGCATCCGTGAAATGTGCCATTTGCCAGGCGTGATGGTGGTCGCCTTGGTGCCTTCTGCGGGCCCCGTGCCACCGCCCACCATGGTGGTGATGCCGCTGCACAGGGCCGTGGGGACCTGGTCCGGGGAAATGTAGTGGATGTGGGTGTCGACGCCGCCTGCGGTGAGGATCTTGCCCTCTCCGGCGATCATTTCGGTGCTGGCCCCGATCACGATGTCCACGCCGTCGGCGATTTGGGGGTTGCCTGCCTTGCCGATCTTGAAGATGTGGCCGTCTTTGAGCGCCACGTCGGCCTTGTAGATTCCCGTGTAGTCGAGGACCATCACGTTCGAAATGACGGTGTCCGGGACGTCCTCATCCCGGGTCACTTGGCCGTTCTGCCCCATGCCGTCGCGGACCACCTTGCCTCCGCCGAACATGACCTCTTCGCCGTAGACCGTGTAGTCCTTCTCGATCTCAAGGAAAAGCTCGGTGTCCGCCAAGCGGATGGAATCGCCCGTCGTCGGGCCGTAGAGGTCTGCGTACTGCTTGCGCGAAATTTCGAAGCTCATTGGGCTGTCCCTTCCTTGCTGGCCCCGGGCCCTTCGGTGGCGGCAGACCCCCCGGTGGAAGCGGCAGCGCCGCCGTCGTTCTTTCCGGCGTCCGCGTCAAGGGGACCATTGACGGCGTTCCGCAGTCCGTAGACTTCGCGGCTGCCCGCAAGGGCCACGAGCCTGACGGTCTTGGAATCGCCTGGTTCGAAGCGCGCGGCCGTTCCCGCGGGGATGTCCAGCCGGCGGCCATAGGCGGCTTCGCGGTCGAAATCGAGCGCGGGGTTCGATTCGGCAAAGTGGTAATGCGAACCCACCTGGACGGGGCGGTCGCCACGGTTGACTACTTCGACGGCGATTGCCTCGCGTCCGCTGTTGCAAGCGATGGGCTCCGATTGGAGACGGTATTCACCGGGAATCATGTTGGCCTCCTAGCGGATCGGATCGTGGACGGTGACGAGCTTGGTGCCATCAGGGAAAGTCGCCTCGATCTGGACATCATGGATCATCTCGGGCACTCCCTCCATGACATCCTCACGGCGAAGCAGGGTGGTTCCGTAACTCATCAGTTCGGCAACGGTCTTGCCGTCCCGGGCGCCCTCGATCAGTTCGTAGCTGATGATCGCCACGGCTTCGGGGAAGTTGAGCTTCAGGCCGCGGGATTGCCGACGGCGGGCGAGGTCTGCCGCGACCACGATCATGAGCTTTTCCTGCTCACGGGGCAAAAGATGCATCGGTTCTCCTTAAAAGTTCTGTGCTGCAGAAGCGGACATCAGATCACTCGAGGCTCAGATAAGCCGAGGACGTCGGGGCAGCTACTACGGTTATAACGCCAAACGTCAGACATATCCAGTTCGACCTTTCACTACCCCTCCCGAACGAATTGTGACCAGCCTAAAGCCCTGAGGTTTCGGCGGGATTTCCACGCTCCTGCGGCATCACGCCTTCTTGGCGCGGTGCCTCCTGAGCTGCCACACAAGCAGGATCGCCACTACGATTACTGCCACCACAGCCGCGGCGCCCCGGCCCACCACGCGCGCCACTTCTTCGTACGAATTTCCGGCCACATAGCCGAGCGTCACGAACAAGGACCCCCAGATAATGCCGCCGCTGAAGTTCCAGAACGCGAAGCGCCGGTAGGGCATGCGGCTGAGTCCTGCGAGCGCGGGCATGACGGCACGAAAGAAGGCGGTAAACCTGCCCAGGAGCACCGCCAGGCCGCCTTTGTCCTTGAGGAAGTCTTCGGCCCTCTGCAATTGGGCGCGCCTCTTGTCCAGAATTTTCAGCGCCATCACCCGCGGGCCGAGGTGCTTGCCAATCTCGTAGCCCACGGTGTCTCCCGTGATCGCGGCAGTCACCACAATGAGGATCATGGCCCACAATTCGAAGAGCCCCCGGCTTGCAATCACGCCGCCGACCACCGCTGCCGTTTCACCGGGGATCACAAAGCCCACAAAGATTGCATCCTCAGCGAACACGAGGGCAAAAACGATGCAGGCGATCACGAGCGGGCTGGTATTCAGGAGTCCGTCCAAAAGCGCTTGCATGAAGAACAGTCTGGCAGTTGAAGGCCCACTTGGGCAGGAAGCGTTGGATCCGGCTGCCATTGCTCGTTTCGTGTTGGCCCGTCAAGAATGGTGAGTGTGAACGACAGTTTCGCTGATGCGGCCTCCCGGATGTGGCACGCAATCGGTGCCGATGATGCTGATTGGCCGGCCACTCAGCTAACGACTACCGGACCGAGGTCGGTTCTCCCGGCGGCGTTCGACGTGACAGGACTCGCGACGGGAACGGTCGCCGTCGCGACAGTGGCCGCTGATCAGTTCCTCGCAGCCCGCCGCCAGTCAGGGCCGCGAGCGGTGACGATAGACAGTCGGGAGTCGTGCGCGGCGTTCGCCTCCGAGAGGCTGTTCGCCCCGATCGGCTGGACCCGCCCACCTTTGTGGGACCCCATCGCCGGCAACTACCGCGCGGCCGACGCCTGGATCCGGCTGCACACCAACTACGCGAGCCACCGCGCCGCCGTCGAGCGCGTTCTGGGCGCCCACGACCGCGACACGGTTCAGGCCGCGGTGGCAGGGTTGCGCGCCGAAGAGTTGGAGACGGCGATCGTCGACGCGGGCGGATGTGCCGCCGTCATGCACCACCGCGGGCAATGGCTCGCTTCCGCTCCAGGGATGGCGACGGCGGACGCGCCGCCCATGTCCGTCGTCGAGCGCCCCTCGCCGGGCAACGGGATGCCGAACGCCGTCGGGCGTCTGCCCTTCGACGGGGTCCGCGTGCTGGACCTGACGCGGGTGATCGCTGGACCGGTGTGCACCAAGTTCCTCGCTGGTTACGGTGCCGACGTGCTGCGGATCGACCCGCCAGGCTTTGACGAGGTGCCCTCGTTGCTGCCTGAGACGACGCTCGGCAAACGTACCGCCGCTTTGGATCTCACTGCCCCAAGCGACCGCTCGACGTTTGAGGAACTGCTCGCGGGTGCCGATGTGCTCGTATCGGGGCTGCGGGCCGACGCCCTGAAACGCCTGGGTTACGACGACGAGGCGCTGGTCGCCGTGAACCCCGGCCTGATCATCGCCAGCCTGGACGCGTACGGGTGGGAGGGACCTTGGCGCAACCGCCGCGGCTTCGACAGCCTGGTCCAGATGAGCTGCGGGATCGCTAACGACGGAGCGACGGCCACGGGCGAAGCGGAGCCGACACCGCTTCCCGTTCAAGCGCTCGACCATGCGACCGGCTGGCTATTGGGTGCGGCCGTTGCCCGTGCCCTGACCCGGCGGCTCACCCACTCGATGACCGCCCGCATGCAGGGCTCACTCATTGGCACGGCAAACCTGCTGTACTCGCTGACCCCGCCGGACGACCACCTGGCCGTAGCTACACCGACAGACTTCACCCTGACCGCAACCACCACTCACTGGGGGCCGGCGCAACACGTGCCTCTCCCCGGTCGCATCGACGGCATCCCCGCGCGGTGGTCGCAGCAAGCCGGACCGCTCGGCCGCCACCCGGCCACGTGGGCCACGCCGTAGTTTCGCCTGGCACAGGTAAACCCCCGGAACCGAGCGGTTCCGGGGGTTTAAGGGTGGGCCCTGTGGGGATCGAACCCACGACCCACGGATTAAAAGTCCGATGCTCTACCAACTGAGCTAAAGGCCCCTGCCGACTGTAGAAACAGCCATAAATACTGTACCTCAAGCTCAAGGCCGTTTTGACACAGGCAGCACCCGCGCCGTCCTGACCTCTTTTGATCCAAACCCCGACGACGACACACGCCCACAACGGCGAGTCGCGGTGCCCACGGATTCAAAGAAGGTCAGGAAGGAACGCCCCCAGTCAAGAGTGCACGAGCGAAAACACAGGAGTAGCGTTGGGGCATGAGCGAACAATCGGGACCTCCTGTGTACGGCGGAGCAAATAGGCACCACAAGCCGAAACCCTTCGCGCCGGTTGACTTCGAGCCTTTTGCCGGTGGAGCGGACCCCGCGCGCGTGTCCGAAGCCGCGCACCTTGCCGCCCAGGCCCTCGTGCGCCGAGGCAGGGACAGTGACGATCCCAAGATCACCAGGCGCCTCGTGAAGCTCGCCGACGAGCAAGGCCTTGAAGCCATCGCCGAAATGTGGGCCGAGAGTCCCGCGCGGTCCTTGCCCGGCGCCTTGTGGCGGCTCTATGCGTTGCGCGCGGCCACCATGCAGAACTCCGAGCGCATTTCCGTGTACTTCAAAGCAGGCCGGGACACCGCCCAGGTGTCGCACGTTGTGGCGGGGGCCGCCGAGCCGCCGGGAGCCGACGAGATGAAGCAGATGGCGGATGCCATCCTTTCGGGAGCGTTCGACGGCGATTTCGACGTCGCGCTGGAACGCTCAGCCGCGTTTTGCCGCGTCGTCGCGCTCGGCCAAGCCACCTTGGCGGACAGCGCCGAGCATTCGAACGAAGGCCACGCAAGCAAGCTGACCCGGAACTCCCACCAGCTCGTGAAGACCGCCGAAGATCTGGAGCACGCGGCCAATGCATGGCGCCTCGGAGAGCTGGACTGACGTGAAATATAAGGGCGACGGGCCGTCACAACCACCCCGACCGCCAGCTGTCAATGTTGACTTAGCTCGGACGACGTAGAAAACTGAAACTGGTGTCGAACCGCGAAACCCCCGGGCTTCAACTTATAGCCGCTTCGAGCGGCCTACCGCCGAGAGGCGTATCCGGTTCGGCACCATTTTTATGCCCTTCGGCGAAGACGCCGCCCCATCCCGATCCCTCCCGCCTACCGGAAGCCAAATGAAGCTGCGTCTCTTCCCTCAAGAACCCGCCGGGTTGCAATTGTTGTCGCAAATGGCCCGCCAGATTCTTGAGGCAACAGGGACGCTTTCTGAGATCTTCGGAGCTCCTGTCGCGGAGCACGAACGGCTTGTGGAGGAGATGCACGAGCACGAGGCGAAATCCACGGATCTGCATTTCGCCCTCCTGACCCATATGCGCACGAGTTTCGTGAACCCGCTCCCCCGCGAAGACATGTATGCCCTTTCCCGTTTCCTCAACGAGGCCATGGAAAAGCTGGATGCCGCGGGTGAGCTCGTGGCCCTCTACAAACTGGACCGGGTGCCCAAGCGTGCGGCGGACCAGTTGGAGATCATCAGCCGCCAGGCGGAACTCACGGTCGATGCCATGCGCCAGCTGGACGATCTTGACGAACTCGAGGACTACTGGATCGAGGTCCTGCGGCTGGCGAAGCGTGCGGAACGCAGCCACCGGACCTGGGTGGCCGAGATGCTCCGTGACATGAAGTCCACCCAGTTTTCCAGGAATCGCGACGTAGCCAACCAACTGGTCGACGTCACCAAGGACATGCGCCGGGTCGCTACCCAGGTAGGCAGCATCATCGTCAAGGAAGCATGAGGTGGCGGTCGCGTTCTACGCCCTTGTGGTGGTACTGGCGGCTGGCTTCGCATTCCTGAACGGCTTCCGCGACGTCTCCACCGCCGTCGCACTCTCTGTGCGGACGCGTGCCCTCACTCCGTCTGTAGCCGTCGTGTTGGCGGCTGTCTTCAACTTTGCCGGTGTACTGCTCAGCGGCGGATTCGCACTGATTTTCAGCCAGTCGTGGGTGGTCCTGCCCCCGGGAATGACCGGCCTGACTGTGCTCACCGCAGGGCTGTGCAGCGCCATCCTTTGGGGAATCTACGCTTGGTGGCGCGGTGTGCCGCTCTCGTCAACCCACGCTTTAGTGGGAGGCCTGGTGGGCGCCGGAGCCGCCAGCGCCGTGATGGGTGGCAGCTCCGTCAACGGGGTAGACGATATCCTGCTGGCACAAGTGGTCTTGCCGCTGCTGCTGTCCCCCGTGATTGCCTTCCTCGGCGCCTACCTGCTCGTGTGGCCTGTCACGTGGGCCGCGCGCTACACCCAGCCCGACGTCGTGCATAGCCGCTTCCGTCATGCACAATCCGTCTCGGCCGCTGCCGTCGCGTTCGGCCACGGACTGCAGGACGGGCAGCGATCCGTAGCGGTGATCCTGTTGGGCGCCGTTGCGGCCGGGGTGTCCGGCCCCAACGACCTCCCGGTCTGGGTCATCCTGCTGACGGCTGTCATGCTCACGGCGGGAACGCTTTGCGGCGGCTGGCGCATCTCGTACACCCTCGGCTACAAGCTCACGAGGGTCGACCCAATGCGGGGATTCATAGCCCAGAGCCTGACCTCGCTGATGCTGTTCGTCGGCGCCATCGGATTCCACTTGCCGCTTTCCACCACGCACACGGTCACGTCGGCAGTGCTTGGCGCAGGAACCAACCAGAACTTTTCGGTCACCAACCGCCGGATGGTGCTGCGCATACTGGGATTCTGGGTCGCGACGCCGATCGTCACCGCCGTGGTGGCGTTCGTCGTCGGGCTGGCGCTCTCGCCGCTGTCGCACTGACTTGAGGAGTCGTCCAGGCACGCGAAAGCCCGACGCCGGCAGTCACCTCGGAAGGTGACGGTCGCCGTCGGGCTTTTAGGGAGCCGCTGGGGCCTTATCCGAACCGGCCGGAGACGTAGTCCTCGGTGGCCTTCTGGGACGGGTTGTTGAAGATGGTGGTGGTGTCAGCGAACTCGATGAGCTTGCCCGGCTTGCCGGTGCCGGCGATGTTGAAGAACGCCGTCTTGTCGGAAACACGTGCAGCCTGCTGCATGTTGTGCGTCACGATCACCACGGTGTATTCGTCCTTGAGCTCGTTGATGAGGTCTTCGACGGCCAAAGTGGAGATCGGGTCCAGCGCGGAACAGGGTTCGTCCATGAGGATGACCTGCGGTTCCACTGCGATCGCACGGGCGATGCAGAGCCGCTGCTGCTGGCCGCCTGAGAGGCCGGAGCCCGGTTTCTCGAGGCGGTCCTTGACCTCGTTCCACAGGTTGGCGCCGCGCAGGGACTTCTCCACGAGCGCGTCGGCCGCGCCCTTGCTGATCTTCCTGTTGTTCAGCTTCACGCCGGCCAGCACGTTGTCGCGGATGGACATGGTGGGGAACGGGTTGGGCCGCTGGAAGACCATGCCAACCTGGGTGCGGACCGTCACGGGGTCCACGCCGGGGCCGTAGAGGTTGTCGCCGTCGAGCAGGACTTCACCCTCGACGCGCGCCCCGGGCAGTACTTCGTGCATGCGGTTGAGGGTGCGCAGGAAGGTGGACTTTCCACAGCCGGACGGGCCGATGAACGCCGTCACCGATTTGGCTTCAATGTTGATGTTGACGCCTTCAACAGCCAGGAAGCTGCCGTAGTAGACGTTCAGATCCTTGACGTCGATCCGCTTAGACATGGTGTTCCTTCGGTGCTGTGGTTGGAAGTGTGCGGGTGGCCTGGCGGGTCAACGGCCGGCCTTGGGGGCGAAGATCCGGGCGATCAGCCTGGCGCCGAGGTTCAGGAGCATCACCAGGATGATCAGGACCAGTGCGGCACCCCATGCCCGCTGGCTCGACGGGTCCGGGTTGGACGGCGAGGTCGGGTTCAGGATCTGCGTGTAGATGAACGTAGGCAGCGAGGCCATCCAGCCGCCGAACACGTTGTTGTTGATGGTGGTGGCGAAACCGGCGGTGACGAGGATCGGGGCAGTCTCGCCAATCACGCGGGCGATCGCCAAGGTGACGCCGGACGCGATGCCGGAGATCGCCGTCGGGATGACCACCTTGAGGATGGTGCGCCACTTGCGGACGCCCAGCGCGTAGGCAGCCTCGCGGAGCTCGTTCGGGACGATCTTGAGCATTTCCTCGCTGGAGCGGACCACCACCGGGATCATCAGTACTGAAAGCGCGACGGCGGCGACCGCACCGGTCTTGGTGCCGGGGCCGACCACGGCGAAGAAGAACGCTGCAGAGAAGAGGCCTGCCACGATGGAGGGGATTCCGGTCATGACGTCGACGAAGAACGTGATGGCGCGGGCGAGGGCCCGGTCATTGCCGTATTCCACCAAGTAGATCGCGGTCAGCAAGCCCACCGGAACCGAGATGACCGTGGCGAGCAGCGTGATCTGCACCGTGCCCAGGACAGCGTGGTAGATGCCACCGAGGACCTTCGTGCCGTCGTCCACGCTCTTGTTGTCGAGGGAACCTGTGACGCCGTTCATGGATGTGGTCAGGAAGCCGGGGGTGATGATGCCCGGGATGCCGTTCACAAGGACGGTCCAGATCACCGAAATCAGGGGCAGCAGGGCCACCAGGAACGAACCGACGATGAGGCACGTGGCGAGCTTGTCGCGCGCCTTGCGGCCGCCTTCGACCACTGCGCTCCAGCCGACCAGGCCGATCGCGAAGAGGATGGCGGACACGAGGCCCCAGCCGAAGGCGTTGAAGCCGATCAATGCAAGGATCGCTGCGCCGAGAACCAGGGCGACGGCCAGGACGACGTACGGTGCGAACGCGGGCAACTGGCCCTTGGTAAGTGCGGAGCGTTTGCGCGCTACGGGGGCTGTGACAGTCATTAGTTGGCTCCCGAAAATTCTTTGTGCCTGGAGATGATCCAGCGTGCAATCATGTTGACACCGAGCGTGATGACGAACAATACCAAACCGGCTGCGATCAACGTGCTGACCTTGAGTCCGCTGGCTTCAGGGAAGTTCAAGGCGATTTCCGCGGCAATGGTCTGGTTGCCGGTCTGGATCAGGCTTGCGGTCAGGGCACCGGAGGACAGGACCAGCGCGACGGCCATGGTCTCGCCAAGTGCACGGCCGAGGCCCAGCATGATCGCGCTTACGATACCCGGGCGGCCGAACGGCAAAACGGCCATCTTGATCATTTCCCAGCGGGTCGCGCCGAGGGCCAGGGCGGCTTCCTCGTGGAGCTTCGGGGTCTGCAGGAAGATCTCACGCGACAGGGAAGTGATGATCGGCAGGACCATGACGGAGAGGACGATGCTCGCGGTCAGGATGGTCTTGCCGGTAGCCGAGGCGGGGCCTTGGAAAATCGGCAGCCAGCCCATGTAGGTGGCCAGCCAGCCGTAAGCCGGCGAAATTTGGGGGGCAAGGAATGCCGCACCCCAGGCGCCGTAGACCACGGAAGGAATGGCCGCGAGAAGGTCCACGACGTAGCCAAGACCCGAAGCAAGCCTGCGGGGCGCGTAGTGCGAGATGAACAGGGCAACGCCGATGGCGACGGGGGTTGCAATCACAAGAGCGATGACGGCGGCAATCAGGGTGCCAACCACGATCGGCCCGATGTAGGCGAAGAAGCCCTGGCCGCCTTGGATGTCTGAGGGCGGAGCCACGAGCGCCGGAATGGCCTGGATGACGAGGAAAAGTGCGACGCCGAAGAGAACCACGAGGATCAGGCATCCCGCAGCCAGGGTGGCTCCGGAGAAGACCTTGTCCCCGGCGCGTCCGGCACCTTGGGAAGTGGTCAAGGAGTTGGTGGTCACTTCACGATCCTTCAGATTCACTCAAAAATGGCCAAGTTCCCCGCCCCGCCCGGTGATGTTTCACCAGCGCGGGACAGGGAACCTCGATATTCAGGGTAGTGGTGCTGCGGTCCGCAGCACCACTACTCCATTGTGGTCCTTAGGCCTTGGCCTTGATGGAGTCAACAGCAGCCTTTGCCTTGTCCTGCAGCGCCTTGGAGAGCGGAGCGGACTTGGCGGAGCCGGCGGCGGCCTGCTGGCCGGCGTCGGAGACTACGTAGCTCTCGAATGCCTTGACCAGGTCAGCGGTTGCCTGCTTGTCGTAGGTGGTGCAGACGACGTGGTACGAAACCAGGACGACCGGGTAGGCCGAGGAATCCGTGGTGGTGCGGTCGAGCTTGATGGAAAGGTCGCCGGCCGGGCGGCCTGCAACGGGCTTGCCCAGTTCAACGGCCTTGGCGGCAGCGTCGGCGGAGATCTTGACGAAGTCCGAGCCAACCTTGATCTGCGCGGTGCCGAGCTTGCCGGAAACTGCGGAATCGTCAGCGTAGGTCACGGCACCAGGGGTGTCGGTGACCGTCTTGACGACGCCGGAGGTGCCCTTGGCGTTCTCGCCCTTCAAGGATGCAGGCCACAGGCCGGCAGCCTTGTCGGTCCAGACGGAGGGAGCGGCGGATGCCAGGTAGTCCGTGAAGTTCTGGGTGGTTCCGGAGTCGTCAGAGCGGTTGACCGGGGTGACCTTGAGGTCCGGAAGCGTGACGCCGGCGTTCAGGGCGGCGATTGCCGGGTCGTTCCAGTTGGTGATCTGGCCACGGAAGATCTTGGCAACCGTGGTGGCGTCGAGCTTCAAGTCCTTGACGTTCGGGATGTTGAAGGCTACGGCGATCGGCGAGATGTAGACCGGGATGTTGATGGCGCCGTCGGTGCCGCACTTGGTCTTGGAGCTGGCCAGCTCAGCGTCGGTCAGGTAGGCGTCAGAGCCTGCGAACTGCGCGGAGCCGTCGAGGATGGCCTTGCGGCCTGCGCCCGAGCCGTCCGGGGAATACTGGACCGTGGCACCCGGGTTCGCCGAAGCGAAGTTGGTCTTCCAGGCGTCCATTGCGGCGCCCTGCGCCGAGGAGCCGATGCCGGTCAGGGTGCCGGTGACCTTGACGCCTGCGGCGCTCTGGGTAGCTGCCGGGGCGCCGGTTGCGTTGTCTGAACCGCAAGCGGTCAGCGCAAGGGCGCCGACTGCGAGGACCGCGATTGCCGCGTTGCGGCCGAAGCGAGTTGCCTTCACTGGGATGTACCCCTTCCAGGGATTCTCTGATGCGTACCGAGGGAGAAAGTCGGCATACGAAAGATTTGCGTACGAGTTTGTACCTTTATTGACGGTATGAGCCGCAGGTAACGGGATCGGCGGTCCAAAGTGAACGGCAGATGAACGGCTGTGGACCATTGGCTTACAAGTGCAGCGTCGCCCTTGCGCTTGGCACGCCGTGAGGGATTAAGTGACGCCCCTCACTTTCCGGCTCCCACGGCGTGCCGCACCCCGCACGCCGCTCCTGAATAGACTTGAGCCATGACCGCCCCACAAGGACTTTCAACAAGCAAGAAATTCCTGCGGGCGCGGCTGCGCACCGGCTTCGTCCGCAGCAGGAACTCCCTGGTTCCGGCCGTCCAGATGACCGTCTGCGCGGTGGGCGCCTACGCGTTCGCCGAATACATCCTGGGGCATACAGGACCCCTTTTCGCCGCAACTTCGTCGCTGATCGCGCTCGGCTTCTCGCGGGATCCGCGGCTTCGCCGGGTCGTGGAGGTCGGGCTTGGCTGCACCCTCGGGATCGTCATCGGCGATCTGCTGCTCCACTGGCTGGGTTCGGGGATCTGGCAAGCCGCCGTCGTGCTCCTCTTCTCCATCCTGCTGGCCCGGTTCCTGGACAGCGGCACCATCTTCACCACCCAACTTGGCCTGCAATCGCTCCTCGTGGTCTTGCTGCCCGCGCCGGCCGGGGGGCCTTTCACCCGCAGCATCGACGCCGTGGTGGGCGGGGTTTTCGCGCTGCTCGTCACCATGCTGGTACCGAAGGACCCGCGACGGGAGCCGCGCCAGGACGTCCGCAAACTCCTCCACGAACTCTCGGAGGTCCTCCGTGAGTGTGCCGACGCATTGATCAACAGCGATTCGACCCAGGCCTGGCATGCGCTCATCCGTGGCCGGAATTGCCAGCCCCTCGTGGACCGGATGCGCCAATCCCTCAAAGCCTCGGGTGAGGTGGCGACGCTCGCCCCGGCGTACCGGCGGCACCGCGACGAATTGACCATGCTGGAGGAATCGCTGGATTCCATCGACCTCGCCCTCCGCAACGGCCGGGTGTTCGCACGGAGACTCACGAGCGCCATCAACCATGCAGCATTGACGGACGAGGCGACGGACAGCATTTCCGAGGTCCTGCAGGACACTTCTGCCGCCGTCGAGGAATTGTCGCTCGGCCTCGCGGAAGTGCACGACGGCGCCCGCCGCGCCCACCTACGCGGCGCGCGGCAGGACTTGGCCGACATTGCCACCCGGCTGCACCCCAAGATCCTGCATGTGCAGAAGCTCGAGGGCGAAACAGTGGTGATGCTCTTCCGCCCGCTGATGGTGGACCTGCTCGAAGCCGCGGGCATGGATCCCCGGGAAGCAAGGGACGTGCTTCCTCCCTTGCAGTGAGGCGTGCCTGACTGTCCTACCCCTCCACTAGCCTTGTACGCATGGCTTCCAAGACCTCACGCACCTCAAAGACACCCGCGTACAAATGTGCCGAATGCGGGTGGACCACGGTCAAGTGGGTGGGCCGCTGCGGTGAATGCCAGGCGTGGGGCACCGTGGAAGAATCCGGCGCCACAGTTGCGCGTACGACGGCGGCAACAACAGTTTTGGAGCCGGCCCGCCGGATTGCCGAGGTAGACGGGACCACGGCCGCGTTCCTGCCCACCGGCGTCGACGAACTGGACCGCGTCCTGGGTGGAGGGCTGGTTCCGGGCGCGGTGATCCTGCTTGCGGGGGAACCCGGCGTCGGGAAATCCACCCTCCTGCTGGACGTCGCGGCGAAGTTCGCCCGCACGGGCCAGGACGTCCTGTACGTCACGGGCGAGGAATCGGCGGCCCAGGTCAAGCTCCGTGCGGAACGGATCGACGCGGTGGCGCATACCCTCTATCTCTCCGCGGAAACGGACCTCGGACAGGCGCTGGGGCAAGTGGAGAAGCTTGAGCCGAAGCTGCTGATCGTGGACTCGGTGCAGACACTCAGCAGCGCCGACGTTGAAGGCAGCGCTGGCGGCGTTTCACAGGTCCGGGAGGTCGCGGCGTCCATCATCGCAGCCGCAAAGCGACGCAACATGACTACCCTGCTGGTTGGCCACGTGACCAAGGACGGCTCCATTGCCGGTCCTCGCCTCCTGGAGCACTTGGTGGACGTCGTGTGCCAGTTCGAAGGCGAGCGCCATTCCCGCTTGCGTTTGTTGCGCGCGGTCAAGAACCGCTACGGCGCCACGGACGACGTCGGCTGTTTTGACCTTAACGAAACCGGCATTGAAGGCCTAGCCGATCCGAGCGGCCTTTTTGTGTCCCGGACGCGCGAGCCGGTGTCCGGCACCTGCATCACCGTGACCATGGAAGGGCGGCGCCCGCTGCTGGCCGAGGTGCAGTCGCTCTTGGCCGAAAGTGCCAGCTCGCAGCCGCGCAGGGCGACGAGCGGCTTGGACAGCTCGCGTGTCGCCATGCTCCTGGCAGTGCTCCAACAGCGGGGTGGCTGCATCCTGCACAAGGACGACTCCTACGTGGCCACTGTCGGAGGGGTGAAACTGAGCGAGCCGGCAACCGACCTGGCGGTGGCGCTTGCCGTGGCCTCGGCAAAGGCGCGCAAAGCTCTGCCGCAGCGGCTGATTGCCTTCGGCGAGGTTGGCCTGGCCGGCGAGGTCCGGCCGGTTCCGGGGATCAACCAGCGCATCCACGAGGCGCAGCGGCTTGGTTTCACCCACGCGGTGGTGCCCGCCAGCCCCAACGGACCGGGGCCCGTCCCCGAGGGTTTCTCGGTCCGGGAGGTGGCACACCTGGCGGAGGCCTTGGAGCTCCTGATCACCTGATATGTAGTTCTCATTTGTCAAGAGCGTGAGGAAGCGGTCCGCGGGCTGGGTTGCCTGGGACCGCTTCCTTTTTTGTTCCTCCGGGAGGAGCCGTTGGGTGTGGTCAGCGTGTCGTTGGCGACTGCGCGGTTAGACTGATATGCGCGGGTTGGGTACCGCAGGACGATGTGTTCGGCTGGAGGTTACCGCTGGTCTAGCAATGACGGGCGTGGCCTCGTTTCGGGTTGCCCATAGGTGTATCGCGGGTTTACTCCACGCGCTGCAAGGAACCACTGTCCAACTGGTCGTTCCCGGGGGGTATTTGGTGTTTGCTGCCTTGGATGAGGCTGGCAAGTGCTTGTCGAAATCAGGGGCTGGCCGGATGTGTGCCGGTGGCCAGGGACCAGCACCAGCCGGAGAGTTCGCGGGCGATGGCGACGTTGGCGATGACCGGGCGTTTGCGGCGTTCGAGGTAGCTGAGCCAGCGTTCGTGCAAGCGCCGGTTCCCGGCATGTCCCCGGGTTCGTGCTTCGGAGGTGGCTTCTTCCCAGCGTGAACGCATGAGCCGGGAGGGGTTGTTATATGGCCTGCGGTGGTGCCAGGCCGCTTCAACGAGCAGCCGGCGGGCGTGGCTGTTGCCTGTTTTCGTGATGGAACCCTGCGATCGGGATTGTCCGGAAGAATGCTCCGTCGGGACCAGGCCAAGGTAAGCGCCGATTGTGGAGCCGGTGAACCGGTCCCAGTCGCCGATCTCCACGGCCAGTCCAAATGCGGTCAGCGTGGAGATGCCGCGCAGGCATTGGAGGGCGCGGACAACCGGAGTGTATTCGCTTCCATATGCCATCGCTGTGATCGCTTGGTCGAGGCGGTCACGGCGGTCTGAGATCTCATGCATCGCCTCAAGGGAGGACTCGTAGGTCAGCTGCCGGGCCGGTGCGTCGAAGCGCTGGCGGGCCAGCCAGAGTTCATGGGTGCCAGTCCAGGCTTGCCCGCCGGAATAGACGATGCCTTGGCGCAACAGCAGTTTGGAAATCCGGTGCCGGGAACGCATCAGATCGCCGCGAACGTCTTCGCGGGAGCGGACCAGATCCCGTGCTGCTTCTTGGTCCGCTGATGGAATTCTTACCCCGGTGACCTCGCCCAGCTTCAGCAGCCGGGCCAGATGCAGTGCATCCTTCGCGTCGGTTTTTACCCGGTCCCCGGACGGGCGCTGGAGCTTCGATGGTGCCGCGACCACTGTCTCGATTCCGGAGGCCAGCAGGAACCGGGCCAGGCCGAAGCCGGTCGGTCCTGCCTCGTAAACGACTCTGACCGGTGATGGCAGGGAGAGAATCCAGGCGAGAATTTCACCATGATCCGGAGTCATCCGGTGCAGAAGGACTTCGCCGGTCTGCGCGTCTAACGCGCATGAGACAACGGTGCGGGCATGGACATCCAAGCCGACGCTTGTACGCTCGAACATAGCTGGAACCTCCAAATTTCAAATGTGGCTCTACCTGTTCGCCAAGTGTGGCAGGCAACCCACGTCTTGCTTTGAAAAGGAGGTTCCAGCCCCCGGACCACATTTCCCGGACCCTTCTAATAGAGGGCCATCAGCGCCGGAACAAGATCCGGAGCGTCCAACAACCCGTCATCGGGGACGGGGGACCAAAAAGCTGGACGCTCCGGAAACGGTCCGGCGACAATGGGCCTTCAGAAGGGTCCAGAGGCTCCACGGGGGTTTCGCCTAAGCCGGCCACCTCCTGCTACATATCGTCTAGCGGGTGGCTTGGCTTCGGAGTGTCAGGCTTCGACGTCCCACGGGACATGCCCCCTGCTCGAACCAAGCACTGGACATAACGGCATTATGTCCAGTCCTCGACCGATTCGAGGGGCATGTCCGGTGGATTACTATTTCGCGGGGTTGTGCGTGCCGATCGGGACCAGTGTGAGCTTCGGGTGGTTCTTCTCGATGCGGCGGAGAGCCCAGACATCGTTGAACAACGCGAGGTATTCCCCGTCGGACCTCAACAGCACCTCAGCGCCCGGGACGTTGGCGAGCGTCGGCATGGCGTCCGCCGTCGAGATCCTCGCCATCGAGTACGGGAGCCGCTCCAAGCGCATAGGTGCGTTGAAGTCGTGTGCCATGCGGTCTTCCACCACCTCGAACTGCATCGGACCGACTGCGGCGAGCACGGGTGCCTGATCGCCCCGGACGTCGGAACGGAGCACCTGGATGACGCCTTCGTGCTCAAGCTGTTCGATGCCGCGGCGGAACTGCTTGAAACGGCTGGGGTCCTTGGACCGGGCCACTTGGAAATGCTCGGGCGCAAAGAGCGGAATGGCGGGGAATTCCACGGGTTCGTCCAGGAACAGGCTGTCTCCCACACGGAGCGAGGACGCGTTCACCAAACCCACGACGTCCCCGGGGTAGGCCTCGTCGATGACTTCCCGTTCACGCCCGAAAACCTGCTGGGCGTACTTGGTGGCGAACGACTTGCCGGTGCGTGTCTGCGTGACCACCATGCCGCGCTCGAAAACGCCGGAGCACACACGGATGAATGCGACGTGGTCGCGGTGGGCCTTGTTCATGCCGGCCTGGACCTTGAAGACGAACCCGGCGAAAGGAGCATCAACGGAACGGGGTTCGCCGTCGACATCCGGACGGGGTGCGGCCGGAGGCGCGAAATCCACCAAGGCATCCAAGATCTCCTTGACCCCGAAGTTCAGGGCCGCCGAGCTAAAGAGGATGGGGGTTGCCGTCCCGGCGTGGAAGCTCTCCACGTTGAATTCGAGGTTGGATTCGATCACCAATCCGGCTTCGTCGACGGCGTCGCTCCAGTTGTTGCCCTGGGTTTCGGCCGCTTCTTCCGGGGTGAAGTACTCGGTGATGGCGATGTTGGCGCCGGCGTTGTTGCGTGCGAACCGCGCGAAGCGGTCGTTCCGCAGGTCCCAGACTCCGCGGAAGTCGCCCGAAATGCCCACGGCCCACGTCAAGGGCATGGGCTGGAGGCCGGTGCGCTCGGTGATCTCGTCCATCAGGGCGAGGGCATCCAGGCCCGGACGGTCCCATTTGTTGATCACCGTAATGATCGGCAGGTTCCGCTGCTTGCAGACCTCGAACAGCTTCATGGTCTGTGTTTCCAGGCCCTTGGCGGCGTCCACCAGCATCACTGCGCAATCGACGGCCGCCAGGACGCGGTAGGTGTCCTCTGAGAAGTCGGCGTGGCCCGGGGTGTCCAACAGGTTGATGACAGTGTCCCGGTAGGAGAACTGCAATGCCGCTGAGCTGATGGAAATGCCGCGGTCCTTTTCCATCTGCATCCAGTCGGAAACGGTTTCCTTGCGGTTAGCCTTGCCGCTCGACGCACCCGCGGTGCCGATGACTTTGGCGTGCAGTGCGAGGGCTTCCGTGAGCGTGGACTTGCCGGCGTCAGGGTGCGAAATGACCGCGAAAGTCCGACGCCGGGAGGCCTCATGGTGAATTTCCTGGACTCGGGCGGGGCTCAGGACTTCTTGGGACACGGTGCTACTTTCGCTGCGATCGGGGCGTAGCCCGCACTGGAATGACGGGCCGAACGTGGATTGGAGGCTGGATACGGGCCCCGTGCCGGCCGGGAGCCAGCTCAGGAAGCGGCACGATTTGTGCGCAGCCAAGACACCAAGTTTATCGCAGGCCGGGCCCACGCCGGCGGCAGGGTCCAAGGCCGGCGCTTAACAGGATCGAAACGAGGTGCACAAACCACCGAAACGACCCGCCGATAGTTTGAGTCAATGGTGGACATGTCCGGCCCGCGTTGGAGCCGATCGCCAGGAAGACACCCGAGCTGCCGGCTTGGCATGAAAGGAACAGGGCATCGATGAAACCAGGGAATGACTTGTTCTACGATCCCCTCGGACCCTCCCCCGCGGCGGACTCCACCGGGTTCGCCGAAGCGAACTCCACGGCCGCCAGGAGACGGCCCCGGCAGGCACACCACCCGGACGCCGGCACAGGCGGAACCCACGCTCCCGCGAGGCAGTCGCATCCGGACGCGGGAAGGGCTGCGGCCCGGGAAGCCGCGCTGCAAAGCGTACGACGCGACCTTGAGCGGCTCGCACGCCTCCGGACGGCTCCGTGAGGGCCCCGGGATGCGAGCCCAAAGTGGCCGTGCGCCGTCCGCCGTCGAACGCGTTTCGAAGCCCTCGCCACATAACCCTCTTTGGGGCACTTTAAGGCTTGCCCGTGCGGTTGTTGCCGGTCTATACCTCTATCATTGAGCTTGCGGGAAACCTGGCATTTTGATCCCGTCGACTGATTGCTGAAAACCGGCACACTTGCGGACGCGCCTGCGTGCACCTTTGAAGGGAACACCTATGGCTCGGAGCCCCGAAGATTCGCTCAAGGCGACTCTGGGCAGGGTGGCCCCCGGAACACCGTTGCGCGACGGCCTGGAACGCATCCTCCGTGGGCGCACCGGCGCATTGATTGTGCTGGGAACGGACCGGACCATCGAGTCCATCTGCTCCGGCGGTTTCGAAATCGGCATCGATTTCTCCCCGACGCGGCTGCGTGAGCTCGCGAAGATGGACGGTGCCATCATCTGCGACAAGGACGCCGGAAACATCCTTCGTGCCGCAGTCCAGCTTGTGCCGGACTCCAGCATCGAGACGCAGGAATCCGGAACCCGTCACCGGACCGCCGAGCGTGTGGCCATCCAGACCGGAGTGCCGGTGATTTCGGTCAGCCAGTCCATGCAGATCATCGCCCTCTACGTCAACGGCCTCCGGCACGTCCTCGAGGGTTCCGAGAAGGTGCTGGCCCGCGCCAACCAGGCTCTCGCGACCCTTGAACGTTACAGCGCCCGCTTGGACCAGGTCACCAGTGCCCTGTCGGCCCTCGAAATCGAGGCCATGGTCACCGTCCGCGACGTTGCTGTAACCCTCCAACGCCAGGAAATGGTCCGGCGCATCGCCGAGGAAATCGCACAGTATGTCCTGGAGCTCGGTGAGGACGGCAGGTTGCTCTCACTGCAGTTGGAAGAGCTCACAACGGGCCGCGGCCCGGGCAGCGACGTGATCATCCGCGATTACGCCGGCACCAATGCCTCGCCGGAAGACATCGACGGCGCCGTGCAGGCTCTCTTGGATCTTGGCCCCACGGAGCTGATTGACCTCAGCAAGATTGCCGGGATCATCGGTTTCGCCGGGGGCATGGACGTGCTCGACGCCGGTGTGCAGCCGCGCGGCTACCGCCTCTTGTCCGGGTTGAAGTCGGTTCCGAAAGCCGTAGCCGACCGCTTGGTGGAGCATTTCGGCGGACTCCAGTACCTCATGGCCGCCACTATCGACGACCTCATGACGGTGGATGGCATCGGCGACCAGCGCGCCCGGACAGTCCGCGAAGGGCTCAGCCGCATGGCCGAAGCCAGCCTGCTGGACAGGTTCCTCTAGCCGAGCTGGAAGACGGTTTTCGTGCTCGCCTTGTTTCCCAGGATGGCCTTGAACGTGTAGGTTCCGGTGGCCGGTTTGGCCGAGATGACGCCGCAGCCCTCGGTCGTCCGGTTGCGTTGCCACGGGAAGTTGGCAGTCTCGCTCTTGCCCGGATCGATCTGCTTCACGAGGTCATCGCCCTTCGCCTGGCAGTCCTTCGAGGAGAAGATCCGGTCCTCGCCGCTCATCACCAGGAACTCCATCTGGGAGGTGCCGACGTTGACCTGGCACGGTGCTGCTCCGCCGTTGGTGATCTTCATGCTCAGTACGGGGTTCTGCCCGGCCGCATAGGCAGGCTGGTCCGTGGACGCCGTCACCGTCACAAGGTTGAGATCGCACACCGGGGTGGGCGTTGGCGTTGTAGTGGCCGCAATCGGATCCGCCGAGGGCGTCTGGCTCGCAGGGGTGGCTCCGACCGCCTGGGGGTTGGATGCGCCGGAGTCGGCCTTGCTTGCAAGGGTTGAGCTCATAGCCGCGACCCCCGCCACGAGCATCGCCAGGACCGTCAGGAGGGCACCGAAAACAACCAGCCTTCGACGCCGGTAAACGGCAGGGCTCGTCCGTCGCCTTTGGGGCCGGCCCCCATTTGCAGAACCGCTGTCGCTTGCCGTCCAGGCAGCGCTTTTCGCCGGAGGCGACGTGCGCGCCCTCGGCGGTTGCTTGCCCTTGTTGACCATGCTTCTAGGCTAGGCAACGCACTGCCCGGATGGCGCCGCACCACGCCGCCGGGGCCCGATCGGAGCCAGTGTGACCTACATCATCCCCGCGACTCCACTACAGTGGATGGCAGGAATCGGCCGCCATCAGGGCACGCCACGAACCGCAGCGAGGATCTCCATGTCACTGCCAGGCGCCTCTGAACTTGCCGGCATCCACCACCTCACGGACCTGCACCAGTCCATGGACCGCTGGTTCTCCGAGGTGGCCCGGGTGTTGCCGTGGAGATCGGCGGACTGCAGCCCGTGGGGGATCCTGGTCAGCGAAGTGATGCTGCAGCAGACTCCGGTGGTTCGCGTCCTGCCGGTGTGGGAAGACTGGATGGAACGCTGGCCGGAACCTGCGGATCTCGCCAAGCAGCCCTCGGGTGAGGCCGTGCGGCATTGGGGCAGGCTCGGTTATCCCCGCCGCGCGCTGAGGCTGCACGCGGCCGCCGTCGCAATCGTCGAGCAGCACGGCGGCAGGGTGCCGGACACGCACACGTCGTTGTTGAGCCTCCCCGGCGTCGGCGACTATACGGCCGCAGCCGTGGCCGCTTTTGCCTTCGGGCGCCGCGAAACCGTAGTGGACACGAATATCCGGCGCGTGCATGCCCGGCTCGTTTCGGGACTTGCGTTGCCGGCTCCATCGCTGACCGCCTCGGAGATGCGTCTCGCCGAATCGCTCATGCCCGACGACGTCGGGCTCTCCGTCCGCTGGAACGCCTCCGTCATGGAGCTCGGAGCGCTCGTGTGCACCGCCCGCTCCCCCAAGTGCATGGATTGCCCCGTCCGCGACTCGTGCGCGTGGCTCGCGGCCGGTGAACCGCCCCCGACGTACACGCCCAAGGGGCAGGCGTGGCACGGCACCGACCGGCAGCTGCGGGGTGCCGTCATGGCCGTATTGCGCGTGGCCGATTCGCCGGTAGCCCCTGAGCTGTTCGAACGCCCCGCGGCCGACCTCGGTTTCGACGGCGAAGGCGCGGCCGTGCCGCTGGCTGCCCTGCACCGCCTGAACTCGGCCCCGGAACAGCTGGAACGCGCCCTCGAGGGGCTCCTGCGCGACGGTCTGGCCGAGATGCACGACGGCGGGCTGCGGCTCCCGGCCTAGGCTTCCGTCTGCGCTGGTTCCGCTACGATCTGGCCGGTATGCGGGCTGGCTTGCGGGCTAAAAGATACGCCTGCCGGGTTTTCTCGTATCTGTCGTCCGGTTCGCGGAGCAGCTGCGCTTCCACAGCAAAGCCCGCCTGAAGGAGCAGTTCCGTGATGCGCTCAGGCGGCAAGCGGTAGGCCTCAAGGTCGATTTCGTGTCCATAGGCGAAGCCCAGGTGCCTCGGCTCGTCACCGGCCTGGAACGCGAGCAGCAGCAAGCCGCCATCCCGCAGGCTCCGGTGGAATTCCGCGAACACCCCCGGCAAACGGGCCGGTGGCGTGTGGATGATCGAGTACCAGGCGACGATCCCACCCAAGGCGCCGTCCGCGAGCTCCAGCGATTCGATCGACCCTTCATCGAACCGCAGGCCGGGGTGGTCCCGGCGAGCGACCGACACCATCTCGGGCGACAGGTCGATGCCGAAAGCCGCCAGGCCAAGTGAATGCAGGTGGGCCGTAATCCGTCCAGGTCCGCAACCGAGGTCGGCAACCGGCCCGTCTCCCGCGGACTCCACGAGCTTGGCAAAGGTACCCAGCATGGCCCGGTCAAAGGGTTTGCCGTCGAGCTCGTTGCGCAGGAGTTCTGCGTAATCGGCAGCTACCGTGTTGTAGGCGGCACGGGTGGCCTCCACGTCCGGGTGTTCAGTCATGCAAAGAACCCTAATGTTTGCGGTCGGCCTCGTCCTTGCGCCGGGCCGAAACCGGCGGAAAGCCGGCCGTGACCTTCCCGTGAGGTCGCGGAGCAGCAACGATCCGTGGGTGTCGGTAACGATGTGCCTGCCAGTTGCAAGCGTGCCGTTCCGGTCCGTGGCTGCGGGATTATCCTCAAAATATGCGCAGGTTGTGGGTCGCCATCGCTTTGGCTACGACGGCGGCGCTCTGCTCGGGATGCGAACCTCAAGTCACCGTTTGCCCGGCAATTGCGATGGCACCCGTGGTGTCCCTGACAATCACGGCTGAATACGCGCCAACGGTCCGGACCGTCCATTTGAAGGCATGCCAGGACGGGAAATGCCGCGAAGGCGATGTGGACCTGCGCCCGGGCAGCGTATCGGTACCGCAATCCTGCAGTCCTGAACCCGAAGGCTCATGCTCTGCCGTCACGTCACCGGATGGCACCCGCTACGGCTTCCTGAACATGGGAACACTGACGTCCTCGCCCATCGATGCCGAAGTGACTGGCACGGACACAACCGGCGGGACCTTGCCGGTCAGGACAATCAACTTCACGCCAAGAACCGCCAAACCCTGGGGCGAGCAGTGCCAGACCACCATCACGGCGAGCCTCCTGCTCGATGCCCACGGTCTGCGGCAGTCCTGAACCCCCATCCGGCGCCAATCCGGTGCGGCGTCAGACCCCGGAGCTGCGTTAGATCTCGCCGAACCCCTGTTCCACCAGCCGCCTGACGTAATCCACGGCTTTCGATGAATCCTTGCCCCAAGCTTCGATCCTGAGCTTGCCGCCCTTGCCCACGGCAAGGCTCATGAGTTCCATGATGGATGTTCCGTCGGCTCCATTGACCGTTGCCTCGACATCCATGCCGGCCAGTCCGCCCGCAATCTTCGCCGCGGGCCTGGCGTGCATTCCCATCGGGTTGATGAGTTCGAACTCGCCGCTCTCCTCCGGTTCGCCCCTTCCTTGGGGTTCAGCGGATCCCCCCATATCAATAGCGGGCTCCGGACCGAATCGAACCGCCTCCGCGGCGGCCTTCACCGCAGCCGCCGATGCGCCACCTTGGGTGGCCACCGCCGCGGCAACCAAGCCTTCCACCAGCGGAGCATCGGCAAGAAGGACTTTGTCCGCCTCGCTGCAGAAATCGGCCGCTGATTCCGCCGTCATGACCGCGGAACCGAGGTCCGTCAGAACCACCACGCCATCCCCGGCAGCCTCCGCAAGTCCTGCCTCGAATGCGGCGATGGCTTTCTCCAGGTCCGTTCCAATCCGGCCGTCGTCCGTGCCGCCAACGGCGTAGAACTTCACATCGGGGGCCATCTGCGCGGCTAATTCCACCGCACCTTCCGCGATCTTCCGGCTGTGCGAGACCACCACCAAGCCCACCGTCATTCAGCGGGCCCCTCGGGGAATCCCGCGGCGGTAGCGGCGGCGCGCAACAACAGCGCAGAAGACGCTGCCCCGGGATCGCGGTGCCCGGCACTGCGTTCACCGAGGTAGCTTGCGCGCCCCTTGCGCGCTACCAACGGATCAGTCGTGACGGCCCCGACCTCGGCAGCCTCGGCCGCTGCGGCCAGAACGGCCACGGCATCTCCACCCGCCACCAGGACCTCGTCCGCCGCTTCCACAGCCGGAGACCAGGCATCCACCATGGTTTTGTCACCCAGCTCGGCCTTGCCGCGGGCAACAATTCCGTCCCGAGCCGCGGTCAGGGCTCCGGCGAGCGCCGCCGCATCAAGATCCGCGTTCTCTCCCAGCGCCGTGCCTGCCCGAAGATACGCGGTCCCATACAGCGGTCCCGCGGCCCCGCCCACTTTGGACATCAGGGCCATCGCAGCCAGCTTCAGGGCCGCGCCGGGGGTTTCGGGTGGAGTCTGGGCGAGCTTCTCCATGACGGCCTGGAATCCCCGGTCCATGTTCTCGCCGTGGTCCGAGTCGCCTATCGCGCGGTCCAAGGCAATCAGTTCTTCCCGATGCTCGGCCATGAGCCGTGCAGAGAGCGTCAACCATTGGACCGCCCACTCGACCCCCAGGCCCACCGTCACATCCCCCAACGCAGTGCCGGAGTGTGGACGGGTGCGTCCCACAGGGCAGTGAGCTCGTCATCGAGCCGCAACACCGAGATGGAGCATCCCTGCATCTCAAGCGATGTGACATAGTTGCCCACCAATGAGCGTTCCACCTTGGCTCCTCTTTCGGCGAGGATCTGGGCCGCCCGGCGGTAGACAATGTAGAGCTCACTGAGCGGCGTACCACCCATGCCGTTGACGAAGAGCAGCACTTCCTCGCCGGACTTGATCCCGAGGTCCTCCAGGACAGGGTCCAAGAGGCGGCTGGTGATGGCGTCGGCGCCTTCCATGGCGATCCGGTGCCTGCCCGGTTCACCGTGGATGCCAATGCCGATTTCGATTTCGTCCTCAGCGAGCTCGAAGCTGGGTACCCCGGCATGCGGCACGGTGCAGCCCGACAATGCGACGCCCATAGTGCGCACGTTGCGGACCACGCCCTCCGCTACACCCGCGACAGCTTCCAGGGAATCCCCGCGCTCCGCGGCGGCGCCGGCAATCTTTTCGACCAGCACGGTGCCACCCACGCCGCGCCGACCTGCGGTGTACAGGGAGTCCTCGACAGCAACGTCGTCGTTGACGAGCACCGAACGGACGCTGATTCCTTCCGCTTGGGCCATCTCTGCCGCGGTCTCGAAATTCAGCACGTCACCGGTGTAGTTCTTCACGATGTGTATGACGCCGGCGCCGGAATCGACGGCCGCAGTGGCCGGAATAATCTGGTCCGGGGTGGGCGAGGTGAAGACGGCGCCCGGCACGGCGGCGTCGAGCATTCCATGCCCGACAAAGCCGGCATGGAGCGGCTCATGGCCGCTCCCTCCTCCCGATACAAGCGCCACCTTGCCGGCCACGGGCGCTCCTTTTCGAACGACGAAGATGGGGTCCATATGGACGTCCACGAGGTCGGCATGGGCCATGCCGAATCCCTCGACAGACTCGTCCACCACCGAGCGGGGATCGTTGATGAGCTTTTTCATGGCGCGCTCCTGGGGCGTTGCTGGTAGGTGATTTGACCCTACTACCAGCGCCCCGGGCACGGTAGGGGAATGGGCCTCACGTGGAAAGTCCGGAACGCGGAAACACAAAAGGGACAGCCCCCAATGGCTGTCCCTTCAGAAATACGTTCCGTATGCGCCTGTTCAGTGCGGCGGGCCGCCCGCCGTCAAACGGCCGACGCTGAAGTCTTGGGCTGTTGCGCCCTTGGCCATCGAATCCGGCCACAGATCCGTGCACGCGGACCGCATGCACCCTCCGGTTCCCTGCTTGCGCGACTCCAGCGCAGAGCCGGGACGCGGCATGTCGATCTGGAAACCTGAAAAGTCCGGAAACATAACGTGGTACTTCATTTCTCGCCTCCACAGTATGGTTGGCTCGCCGCAACCGAGCCTCGATTAGTTTATCCATCAAGTTGATATACGTAAAGACCGAGGCTTGGAATATTCAGCAACAGGGAGAAGAAACCCGGGCTAAAGGACCTTGATCATGCGGGTATTGCCCAGCGTATTGGGCTTCACCCGGGCCAGGTCGAGGAACTCCGCCACGCCTTCGTCATGTGATCGCAGCAATTCCGAGTAGACCTGGGGATCGACGGCGGTTTGGTCCGCCATGACTTCGAATCCGTGGCGCTTGAAGAAGTCCACTTCGAACGTCAGGCAGAAGACCCTGGCGACGCCCAACGCGCGGGCGTCCTCCAGGAGCTGCTGGACAAGGACGTGGCCCACGCCCTTGCCCCGCCAATTGTCATCCGCCGCCAGCGTGCGCACCTCGGCCAGGTCCTCCCACATGACGTGCAAGGCACCGCAGCCGATCACCTCGCCGTCGGACGATTCGGCAATCCGGAACTCCTGAAGGCTCTCGTAGTAGGCCACGGTCTCCTTGGCCATCAGGATTCGCTGCTCTGCCAACGGGGCTACAAGCCTCTTGATCGCGGCAACATCGCCGGTGCGGGCAGGGCGGATACTGAAGGCGGAAGTCACAGCCCCAATCTTACGAGGCGAAGCGCGCCTAAATACCCAGGTCCTCCGGAACCGGAACCTCCTGTCCCATGACCTGCCTGGCCAGGAAGTGCTCCACGACGCCGTACCAGACCTTGGCGTGCTGCGGCTGCAGGATCCAATGGTTCTCGTCGGGGAAGTACAGGAAGCGGTGCTGGGTCTCGCCGTTCTCGTCGGCGGGCAGCCCGGAACTGGAAAGAAGTTCGTACCAAAGCCTCAGGCCCTCGCCGATCGGCACCCGGTAGTCCTTGTCACCGTGGATAACCAGCATGGGTGTGGTGATTTTTGCGACGTGGAGATGGGGCGAATTGTCCATTGCCATCTCGGGGGTCATTTCCTTGAGCCAATACTGCGAGGCGTCCGTGGTGGGCCCGAACTGGTCCATGGCCCACAAACTGGCGTGCGTCACGATCGCCTTGAAACGGTCCGTGTGCCCGGCCACCCAGTTGGCCATGTAGCCACCGAATGACCCGCCCATGGCTGCTGTCCGGGACGCGTCAATGTCCGGCCGCTGGACCACTGCGTCGGTGATGGACATGAGGTCCGTGAACGGCGCCTTGCCCCATTGGCCCCAACCGCGCTGGATGAATTGCTGGCCGTAGCCGGTGGATAGTGCAGGGTCCGGCAGCAGCACGGCATACCCCTTCGACACGAGCAGCCACGGATTCCATCGCCAGGTCCAGGCATTCCACGAGCCCAACGGCCCGCCGTGGATCCACAACAACAAGGGCGCCGGATTTGCCTCCGACGCGCCTTCCGGGAGCGCAAGGTACGCCGGCACCCTCGAACCATCGGCCGCACTCGCCTCCACCCGCTCGAGCGAGCCTTTGATCCTGGGGCGCTCAGCCGGGGCGGGGAGCCGCTCCACGTCGCCCGAGGCGAGGTGGATCCGGACGGCTTCAGCCGGGAATTCATACGAGCTGCGCAGTGCATATGCGCTCAGTCCATCCGGGGAAACCACGACGTCGGTGTACGCCGCCGCGTCTTGTGTCACCCGGGTGACCGTACCGTCGGCGACGGCGATCCGGAAGACCGGCGTGGCGCCGTCGTCGTCGGCGGTGACGAGGAGCGAACTCCCGTCCGGAAGCCAGGCCCCGGGGTTGCCCCAGCGGTCCCAAGTGGGCGCGAGGGGCTCGAAGTCAAAGGTCCCGCCGGACCCGACGTTCAAGAGGTGGAGTTTGACCTGGGGTGCCCGCTCCGGGGTGCTGTCGCTTTCGCTGACTACGGAGAGCAATTTGTTGTCGGGGCTGACCGGGCCGGGGAAGTAGCTCATTCCCTCGTGGTCGAGGAGTACCTTGAGCGAGCCGGAAGCGACGTCGACGGCGGCGAGCACAAAGCGCGTGTCGGCCTTGGCGAGCGGCTTGGCCATGCTCGTATAGATGGTCTTGCCGTCCGGACTGACCACCGCGTGGGTGTTGCGGAGACTGGCGCCGACGTCGGGGGTAAGGTTGCGCAGCTTCAGGGGCTCGGTAGCGTCCACGGTGGCGGGCTTGCCGGATTCAGCCGCCTCTCCGCTTTCCACGGCAAACAGCCGGGGCTGGGCCGGGCCCAGGTCTGCGTCCCAGTAGCGGACCGGGTAGCCCGCGTGCAGGATGGCCGCCACTTTGTTGTCCTTGCGGCTCTTGCGCCGCTCCTCGTCATTTTCCTCATCCGTGGAACCGGCGAGGACCGAGGCCGTCACGAAGGTGGCATCCGCGGCCGACGCGGCCATGACACCTCCGACGCCTCCGGCGCGGGAGTGCACCACGCGGGCCTCGCCGCCGTCGGCAGGAAGGAGCCACAATGCGCTCACGGGATCTGCTTCGGGGCTGTCCGGATCGGGCCGGGCCGAGGTGAAGTAGAGGTCCCCGTTGGAGGCAAACACCGCGCCGGTCTCTCCCTTGGCGCTGCGTGTGATGCGACGGGCGCGCTTCTTTCCGGAAGGATCAAGCTCCCAGAGGGCAGTGACGTATTCAGTGCCCTTGGCATTGAGGGTGGAAACCGTAGTGACCAGGCGGCTTCCGTCGGCGCTGAGAGCCAGGCCACCGACCCGGGGGATGGCCAGGTAGTGGTCGAGATCGTGGAAAGGAGTTTCGGGTTGCGTGCTCGGGGTCTCTGAGGCATTCGAATCCATGCTCTGATTCAACACGAGATGTGCCGCAGATCACAGAAGGTTCACTAAGAGTGAAACACTTATTTCAGATATTGCGCACCCGGAACGCAAAACCCCGCCCACTCCTTGTGGGAGCGGGCGGGGCCTTTGAGCGGGGACTCGGCCGAACCGGAGCCTAGGCGCTCGGAGCGATTTCCGGAATGCGCGGCTTGGCGTTGCCGGCAAAGGTGAACTTGGCTTCGTCGCCTTCGCCGTCCACGTCGACCACCACGATGTCACCCGGGTGCAGTTCGCCGAAGAGGATCTTCTCGGAGAGCTGGTCCTCGATCTCGCGCTGGATGGTCCGGCGCAGCGGCCGCGCACCCATGGCGGGATCGTAACCCCGGGTCGCAAGGAGAACCTTGGCGGCCGTGGTGAGCTCGATGCCCATGTCCTTGTCCTTGAGGCGGCCCTCGAGACGCGTGACGAACAGGTCCACGATCTCGATGATCTCGTCCTGCGTGAGCTGCGGGAACACTACGACGTCGTCAACGCGGTTGAGGAACTCGGGACGGAAGTGCTGCTTGAGCTCCTCCGTGACCCGTGCCCGCATCCGGTTGTAACCGGTGGTGGTGTCCGTGCCGGACTGGAAGCCCGTCGCCACGCTCTTGGAGATGTCGCGGGTGCCCAGGTTGGTGGTCATGATGATCACCGTGTTCTTGAAGTCCACCACGCGGCCCTGGGAGTCGGTCAGGCGCCCGTCTTCCAGAATCTGCAGCAGCGAGTTGAAGAGATCGGCGTGGGCCTTCTCCACCTCGTCGAACAGGACCACGGAGAACGGACGACGGCGGACCTTCTCGGTCAGCTGCCCGCCCTCTTCGTAGCCGACATAGCCCGGAGGGGCACCGAAGAGACGCGAAACCGTGTGCTTCTCGGAGTACTCGGACATGTCCAGCGTGATGAGGGCATCCTCTTCACCGAACAAAAATTCCGCCAGCGCCTTGGCGAGCTCGGTCTTGCCGACGCCGGTGGGTCCAGCGAAGATGAACGAGCCACCCGGACGCTTGGGGTCCTTGAGGCCTGCACGCGTGCGGCGGATGGCCTGGGAGAGGGCACGGATGGCCTCGTCCTGGCCGACGACGCGCTTGTGCAGCTCGTCTTCCATTTTGAGGAGGCGGCTGGATTCTTCCTCGGTGAGCTTGAAGACCGGGATGCCGGTGGAGTTCGCGAGAACTTCGGCGATCAGCTCCTCGTCTACCTCGGAGATGTCGTCCATGCCGCCGGACTTCCAGTTGCGTTCCTTCTCGGCCCGCTCGGCAATGAGCTTCTGCTCCTTGTCGCGCAGCGACGCGGCGCCTTCGAAGTCCTGGGCGTCGATGGCCGACTCCTTCTCCATCTTCACCTCGGCGATGCGCTCATCCATGGCCTTGAGCTCCGGCGGAGCGGTCATCCGGCGGATGCGCAACCGGGCACCGGCTTCGTCGATCAGGTCGATCGCCTTGTCCGGCAGGAAGCGGTCCGAGATGTAGCGTTCAGCCAATGTTGCGGCAGAGGCAAGGGCGCCGTCGGTGATGGTCACCCGGTGGTGCGCCTCGTAACGGTCGCGCAGGCCCTTGAGGATCTCGATCGCATGCGCGACGGAAGGCTCCTTGACCTGGATCGGCTGGAAGCGGCGCTCCAACGCGGCGTCCTTCTCGATGTGCTTGCGGTACTCGTCCAAAGTGGTGGCACCAATGGTCTGGAGTTCACCACGGGCCAGCATCGGCTTGAGGATGGACGCGGCATCGATCGCACCCTCGGCAGCGCCGGCACCCACGAGCGTGTGGATTTCGTCGATGAAGAGGATGATGTCGCCACGGGTGCGGATTTCCTTGAGGACCTTCTTCAGGCGCTCTTCGAAATCACCACGGTAGCGGGAACCGGCCACCAGGGAACCGAGGTCAAGCGTGTAGAGCTGCTTGTCCTTGATGGTCTCCGGGACGTCCCCGCGGACGATCGCCTGGGCGAGGCCCTCGACGACGGCGGTCTTGCCGACGCCGGGCTCACCGATCAGCACCGGGTTGTTCTTGGTGCGGCGGGAGAGGACCTGCATGACGCGTTCCATCTCCAGCTCGCGGCCGATCACGGGATCGAGCTTGTTCTCCCGCGCGGCCTGGGTCAGGTTGCGGCCGAACTGGTCCAGCACCACCGAACCGGCCGGGGTGCCTTCCTGCTGGCCCGGGCCTGAGCCGGGACCGGCAGTTTCCTTGCCCTGGTAGCCGGAGAGCAGCTGGATGACCTGCTGGCGGACGCGGTTGAGGTCGGCGCCAAGCTTGACGAGGACCTGCGCGGCAACGCCTTCACCCTCACGGATGAGGCCAAGCAGGATGTGCTCGGTACCGATGTAGTTGTGGCCGAGCTGCAGGGCTTCCCGGAGCGAGAGCTCAAGCACCTTCTTGGCGCGCGGGGTGAAGGGGATGTGGCCGGACGGGGCTTGCTGGCCCTGGCCGATGATCTCCTGTACCTGCTCGCGGACGCCATCGAGCGAAATGCTCAGGGACTCAAGCGCCTTGGCGGCAACGCCTTCACCCTCGTGGATCAGACCCAAGAGGATGTGCTCGGTACCGATGTAGTTGTGGTTGAGCATGCGTGCCTCTTCTTGGGCAAGCACAACAACGCGACGGGCACGGTCCGTAAATCTCTCAAACATTTCGCCACACTCCTAGCTACGACGTACTTTGATGCTACGTGCCAATGCTGGAATTTTGGGGCGTGTTCGCCACAGGGGAAACATGGCCACACCGGGAATAAGTTCACCCGACTCGCCCGTGGACCCCAGGGTCACGGCGGAGACCAGATCCGGGGCTTCCACCATGGGGCGGACCTTCTGCCGCCACCCGCGCGAGCCGGCCGGCCGCCGTCGTTCTTCTCAGCA
This sequence comes from Arthrobacter bambusae, assembly GCF_022606295.1. Lineage (GTDB taxonomy): Bacteria > Actinomycetota > Actinomycetes > Actinomycetales > Micrococcaceae > Arthrobacter > Arthrobacter bambusae_A. The sequence continues at coordinate 5,142 of NZ_JAHHZS010000002.1, read as the reverse complement.
AACGTCGCGATTGCCCACCGGGCATTCCCAGCCTGCTCCAAGTCTTCCAGGGAATAGTGGCGCACCACACCGTTAACCGCCTAAACAGGGGGTTAAATGACAATACCCCGACCCTGGGGCCGGGGTATTGATACTTGGTGTCAGGAATTGGCCTTCTGGTACGCTTCCTGAATTTCGGCCTGAATACGGCCACGGCTGTTTACGGTATAACCGTTCTCGCGCGCCCATTGACGGATCTGTGCGGAGTCCTGGTTTCTCCCAGAGGCAACGCGGCTACGCGTTGCACGGCCGGTCGATGTCTTGCGCGCCTTCGCTACAAATGGCGCAAGAGCGTCGCGGAGCTTCCCAGCGTTGGCACTGGACAGGTCCATTTCGTAACTGACGCCATCAAGGCCAAAGCGGACAGTTTCATCCGCGGAGCCCTCATCCAGGTCGTCAACGAGGATAATTTTGACTTTCTGTGCCATGAAAAGACTCTCTTTTGGAGGGGCCGGATATGCAGAATAGCTAGACTACTAATTAACGATTATCGTCCAGCGGATGGCACCCCGTCAAAGGGACAGTCAAAGACATAGTCAAAGACGCCGGCAAGGCACTATTAAATCCCGGGGGCGGCCTGAGAAAGAGCTATTTGGCAGGCGTCGGGCCGTCGTCCGCCGGCTTGGCAATTCCGAATCCAGCTTCTTCCTGGGCGCGGGCTTCTGCTTGGCGCTCTGATTTGTCCGCGTTGAAGATAGCCTTCATGGCAAACCAAAAGAGAAGTCCGACGACGACGGACGGTGCAAGAACGGCAATGTATTCCATGGTCAGTGCCCTTCGGGCTTGAGGAGTGGGAACAAGATGGTTTCCCGGATGCCTGCTCCGGTGAACAGCATGACCAAACGGTCGATGCCCAAGCCGATGCCGCCCATGGGCGGAGCACCGTACTCAAGGGCGCGCAGGAAGTCTTCATCCAACTGCATGGCTTCGACATCGCCGGCGGCCGAACGACGCGACTGCTCCGTAAGGCGTTCGCGCTGGATGACCGGGTCGATCAGTTCGGAGAAGGCCGTGCCGCGTTCCATGCCCCCGATGATGAGGTCCCAGGCCTCGATCAGGCGGCCGTCCTCCCGATGCGGGCGGGCAAGCGGCTGCGCGGAGGGCGGGTAGTTATAGACAAAGGTCGGGTTGAGCAGCGTGGGCTCGACGATCTCGCCGAACAATTCGACCACAAGCTTTTCGGCGTCCCACTTGGGATCCACCTTGACCCCGTGCTTCGCGGCAATCGCCTGCAGTTCCGCCACCGTGGTGTCCGGAGTGATCTTCTCGCCGATCGCCTCGGAGAGTCCCGGGTAGACAGCGACCCAAGCCCATTCGCCGTCGAGGTCGATCTCTCCGGCGTCAGTCTGGATGGTGCGCGTGCCCACGACGTCTGCGACGTTCAGGATGATTTCCTTCATGCGCTCGGCCATGACGAACTGGTCCGCCCACGCCTCGTAGCATTCCAAGGTGGTGAATTCGGGGCTGTGCGTGGAGTCGACGCCTTCGTTGCGGAAGACGCGGCCCATGTCGTACACGCGGTCGATTCCGCCCACCACGGCGCGCTTGAGGAAGAGCTCGGTGGCGATACGCAGCGTCATCTTCTGGTCGAAGGCATTCATATGCGTCTCGAACGGGCGGGCCGTGGCACCACCGTGGACGAGCTGCAGGATGGGGGTCTCCACCTCAACATAGCCGCGGCGGTCCAGGGTGTCGCGAACCGAGCGGGTGATCGCGGCGCGGGTGTAGACCATTTCGCGGGCCTCGTCGCGGACCATCAGGTCCACGTAGCGTTGCCTGACGCGGGTTTCCTCGTTCAGTTCGGCGTGCAAGACCGGCAGCGGGCGCAGGGCCTTGGAGGCCATGGACCAGGAATCGGCCATGACGGAGAGCTCGCCACGCCTGGAGGAAATGACTTCGCCCTTGATGAAGACGTGGTCTCCGAGGTCTACCAGCGCCTTCCAGTCCGCGAGGGTTTCCTCGCCGACGTTCGCCAGGCTGAGCATCGCCTGCAGGCGCACGCCCTTTCCGTCCACACCGCCCTCCTGGAGGGTGGCGAAGCAGAGCTTGCCGGTGTTGCGCACGAACACCACGCGGCCGGTGATGCCCACGATGTCGCCGGTGGTCTCGTCAGCCTGCAGATGGGCGTACTTCTCGCGGATCTCGGCGAGGGAATGCGTCCGCTCAACACCCACCGGATAGGCCTCCGTGCCGCGCTCGATCAGCTTGCTGCGCTTTTCCATGCGGATGCGCATCTGTTCGCTGGCGTCTGCGGGCTCGGCGGCGTTGTGCGGGGATGGGGTGTTTGCGGAAGTCACAATCCACAAGTTTACCGGGGATTCCTTAGAGTTCCCTATCTTCCCCTCCCGCCCCCGCGGCAACATAGACTCGGGCTGTGGAGACATGGACAGTTGAAACCGACGACGACGGCGGCCACCTTGAGGTGCACTCCTTCCGGCCGGCGGCCGAGGGGTCGATTCCCGGCGCCTCGAGCGATACGGAGGCGCCCGGCGTCGTGCTTGTTCACGGCACCTTGGTGACCGATTCCCTCTACTGGCCATTCGCCCGGAACCTGAGCGTCCTGCTTGGCCGGCCGGTGCATTCCTACAACCGGCGCGGCCGTGGCCGTTCGGCACCGCAGCCCCCTGACTACTCCGCTGCGACGGAGACCAGCGACCTGATTTCCGTGATGGAAGCCAGCGGATCCACGGATGTTGTCGGGCATAGCTATGGCGGATTCGTCGCGCTCCAGGCAGCCCTGCGGGCGCCCATTTCCCGTCTCGTCACTTACGACGCCGCGGTTTCCCTCTCCGGGAACTTGAACGAGCGCTGGCGGCCGCAACTGGAAGCAGCCGTCACTGCCGGCCAACTCGACCATGGGTGGGCGCATTTGGTCCAGGGGCTGGGTACGGCCGGCCCGATTTCGTATTTGCCGCTCGGGGCGCTGCGGATGATCAGCATCCTCTCCGCCAAGACGAGGCTGGGATCCGAGATGAGGGACCTGCTGCCGACGGCGGTGCTGGAGATGCGGGCGATCATCGACACCGACTCCCATATCCAAGATTATGCGGAGCTGAAAACGCCAACCCTGATGCTCAGTGGTGGGTGGAGCCCGGCATACTTTGCCGAAATCGCCCGGCAGCTCGCAGCTGCCGTTCCGCTAGTGGACTTCGCGGTGGTCCCCTTGCAGTTCCACGAGGGGCCCCTCCGGCCGGGGAAGCAGCTCGCGGTGAGAATTGCCCGCTACCTGGCACAAGGAACGGCGAAGGCTCCTTCACCCTAGGATGAAGCGGTGAGAGAACGTGAGGTCCCTACGCCCGACGGCGGCAAGCTCGCCTTGTACAGCTACGGCGCGGTGGATGCGCCCGGGGAGCGGCGCGTGCTGCTCGTTGGCGGCGCTTTCCTGACCGCGCTCATCTACCGGCCCTTTTCCATGGCGCTGGCCAAGGGACTCGGCGAAGGCTGGGCAGTCGACGTCTACGATCGCAGGGGTCGCGGCAGTTCGACAGAGCTACCGGCGAATTACTCCATGGCCACGGAGATTGCCGACGTCCGCAGCATCATGGACGCCACGGGCGCCAGGAACCTCCTTGGCCACAGCCTCGGCGGCTCGGTGGCACTGAACGCTGTCCAGGAGTTTGCTGGAACAAGCTACGAGCCGGACAAGCTGGCCGTGTACGACGCCGCCGTGAACATCGACGGAAGCATGGACACAGGCTGGCTGGATGGTTTTGCCCGATCCGTCGATAGCGGGAAGGTGGGCCATGCCCTGGCCCGGATGAAGCGGGGCATGCAGCCAGGCACCGCCATGGCGCGGATCCCCGAGCCCATTCTGGCGGGACTCATGGCGCTCGTTTCCCACACGAAGGTCAACAAGGTCCTCAAGGAACTCATGCCAACCGGCGTCGCCGAACTTAAAGCGGCCTACGACGAAGCCGCGCTCCCCCGGGATTTCTCGGTGCTCCCTCGAAACACCCGGTTCATGGTGGGCAGCAAAAGCCCCGAATATTACAAGGTCACCGCCGAACGGCTGTACGCCGCCGTCGCCGGAAGCACGCTGGTGGTGTCGCCAAAAGGCTTCCACGGGTCCATCCCCGCCGCGGTCAAGGAACTCGTGACGGATATTTCCAGCTACTTCAAGGACTGACGGAATCCTGCGGCTCCGTTAGGCTCGAAGCATGACGCGCGAGAACATCACAACGGCCGACGGCGGAACCCTCGAGCTCTTCACGACGGGCGGTGAGCTTGCCGCTGCCGGCTCAGGCGTCGTCGTCGTGCCCGCCTCCATGGTGACCGCCGCAGACTACTCCAAGTTTGCCCAGAAACTCAGTGCAGCCCTTGGCCGCCCGGTCCACACCTTCAACCGCCGCGGACGCGGTGAGTCATCGCCGCAGCCCGAGGACTACACCCTCGACGTCGACATCCGTGATCTGTCCGAGGTCATGAAGCACACGGCCAGCACCGACGTCTTCGGGCACAGCTTCGGAGGCGCAGTGGCCCTGCACGCGGCACGCACGCTTCCGGTGGAACGCCTGGCGGTCTACGACCCCGCCGTGTCCGTCAACCACAGCGTGAAGGCCGAGTGGACGGGCGAATACGAACGCGCGACGGCGGCCGGAGACTTCGACCGCGGGCTCGCCGTGCTCGTGAAGGGGGTCGAAACGGAGGGCGCCTTCGCGCGGATGCCGCTGTCCATGCTGACCCTCGTCACCAAGCTGGCCTCGGGCACTCCCATGGGCAAGCAGATGCGCGAGCTCATGCAGGCCGGCGTGCGCGAGATCAAGGCAGTCATCGCCGCGGACATGCCCGCTGAGCCGTTCCTCGAGCTACCGCTTGAGACGCTCATTGTGGTCGGTGAAAAGAGTCCTGCCTACTTCGGGGTGGCGTGCGGCCAAATCCACGACGTCCTCTCCGGATCGAGCTACACCATCCTGCCCGGCCACGGCCACGACGGAGTGATCCGCGCGCCCGACAAGCTCATCTCCGAGCTCTCCGAATTCTTCGCCGGCTAAGACCCCCGCTCACCTATGGCGCGTTCTGGCCGGACGCCGGCTCACCTATGGCGCGTTCTGACGGGACGCGCGCTCACGTCAGGTGGGGCGGGGGTCGGGGTCAATGCCCGTG
>NZ_JAHHZS010000019.1 GCF_022606295.1 Arthrobacter bambusae | reverse complement strand
CAAGCAGTAGGTGTCGTTTAGAGGCCCCAAAACGACACCTACTGCGAGTCAGTTGGGCGGCCCGGCCATTAGCAGCGGCAGCATCACCTCGTCCACCACGTGCACCAGGAATTCGTCGTCGATCGGCGCGCCCGAGAAGATGAACCGCTGCCGCAACAAGGCGGGGCCGGCCTCGATCCTGGTCTCCGTCGCTACGCTCGGATCGCATTCGCCGCGGGACGCGGCCTGCTCAATGATGGCGCGCATGATCTTTGCCACGTTGCCGCGGGCGTACTCCCGGATCTCAGCCGCCACCGCCGGATTCTGCAGCGCCTCCCCCAAGAGCCCGCGCATGGCTTGCCCTACTGCTCCTTCCAGTTGCTGGGCCACGAGCCGCAGGATCGCGAGGGCATCTCCGCGCAGGCTACCGGTATCGGGCGCGGACGCCGGACCAGGCATGGCATCGTAGGCTGCTTCGAGGACCAGGGCCGCGCGCCCGGGCCACCGCCGGTAGAGCGACGCCTTGCTCGCCCTGGCGCGCTCGGCAACGCTGTCCATGGTCAACCCTGCGTAGCCGGATTCGGCGATCTCTTCCCGGACCGCCTTGAAGATTGCGCTGTTCAGGGCCGCCCCGCGGCGGCGCGGCAGCTTCCGGTGATCCCGCTGCTGCGGCATCTCAAGGCCTCTCCGCCGAAGCGGCCGGCAGAACCACTCCCCGGGTTCCGTCCACGAATACCCGTTGGCCGTCGGCCAGGATACTCGTGCCAGAGCCGGTTCCCATGACGGCCGGAATGCCGTATTCCCTCGCGACAATCGCCGCGTGTGAGCCGAGCCCACCGGCGTCCACCACAACCGCGGCGGCCCTCTGGAACAGCGGCGTCCAGGCCGGGTTGGTATACGGGCAGACCAGGACCTCGCCACTGCGCAATTGTCCGAACTCCGCCGGTCCACGGATCACACGGACCGGACCGGTCGCTTGGCCCCGGCTGGCCGGAGTGCCGGAGACCAGGGCCCCTTCGACCTTGCGGTTCCCGGCGAAGAGCAAAGCAGGATCGAGCAACGGGATGCCTTCGAGCCCGCGCCGCTTCGCCGCGCGCGCCAGCACCAGCGGCCGGAATCGGTCACGGAGCGAAGCCGGCAGAGCGCCGTCGTCGTTGTCCTTGATGGACTCCAGTTCCTCGAACCGCAGGTGATAGATTTCGTCGGGCTCATCGAGCACGCCGGCCAACACCAACCGGCGGCCTAGCTCCCGGTAGGCCCGGCGGATCGGCGGGATCGCTTTGGTCGCGTAGAAGTGGCTGTCCTCGCGGAACGCCATGCCGGCTTGGGCGGACTCGACGGCGGCGAGCACCCGCCGACGCAGCGGTTCGAAACGGAGGGCCGGATGGCGTTTCAGTGCCGCGAGCGCATCCCCGGACTGGTCAACTGTTTGAGGCCGTTCTCCAGACATGGCCTTGACCAACCCCAGAACCACCTCGGGGGCATCGGACCACGTAGGCGAACTACTGAGGACAACGCTCGTGGTTTCGCGGTGGCCGTACTCGAGCTGGAACGCCTCGAAAGCCTCTCGGAATGCGCGATGACCGGGTTCCTTTTCCACCACGTCCAGGAGCTCACGGGGTGCTGAATCAAGTAACGCGCGGGACAACCCCGGATCGTCCCCCGCGATGGAAGCGAGCCGTTCGAGGGCCCTGTTCGCTTGGCTCGTCCGCGTTTCCGCCCCGGCGATCAATGCAGGCGCAAGCTTCGTCTTGCCCAGGAGCAAGAGCATCAACCGCATTTTCAGCACCGGCACCAGGATGCCCGGCAGATACGAAACCCTCAAATCTGTGATGCTCTGCATCGCCGCGAAGCATTCCCCGGCAAATGCAACAACCACGCGCCACCGCAACGGGCCAAGGTCCGTGCCGTTCAGTCGTTCGATGTTGCCGAGGAACAGGGAGAAACGCGGATCCCGGGTCCAGGCGGCAGCCTTGAATCGCCTCGCCCGGCGCAACAAGGACAGCGGCGCGGCAATCGTCCGGACAGTCGGGCGCGGAACCGGCGGGATGAGCTGGACCACCACCCCGTCTTCCTCCGGCAGCAACTCCTCCACCGCCGGGAAGACCACCCCCACGCTCCCGGCCATCCCGTGCAGCATGGCGAGGATCCCCCTACTCATCCAGCCGGATACGTCCAAGGGATAGGGCCGCTCCTGGAACATCTCGATGAAGAACGGCCCGACGCGCCGTTGGACCGCGTTGAGGACGGGCGGTTGGGGCGGGAGGGCGGTCAAGGGCCTCGACTGCAGGATGTAAAGCGTTCCGTCGACCGCCGCCCACTCGATGTCCTGTGGCCGGCCGAAATGTTGCTGGGCTTTCCTTCCCAGCCTGGCGAGTTCCGCCAATTCCTCCGCGGCGAGCCCTGGTTTCGTGCTTTGCGTACCGGAGTTTTCCTGCGTACCGCCACCCTCGGCCACGCTGATCACCACCTCGCGGCCACCGGGCGTGAAACTCAGCGTTTTCCCCGAGCGGTCCAACACGTAGTGCTCCGGCGTCACCCTCCCGGAGACCACGGCCTCCCCCAGCCCGGGGTTCGCGTCCACCACCATCTCGCCGCGCTCGCCCGTGACCGGGTTCGCAGTGAACAGCACGCCCGCCATCGCGGCGGGCACCATTTTTTGCACGACGACGGCGATCGCCACCTCGTGCGGATCGATCCCCTGCCGTCGGCGATAGGCCATGGCCCGGTCCGTCCACAACGATGCCCAGCAATTGGCGACCGCCTGGACGACACCGTCTCCGCCGAGCACGTTGAGATAGGTGTCCTGTTGACCGGCGAACGCGGCTCCCGGAAGATCCTCCGCCGTGGCGCTGGAGCGGACCGCGACTGGCCCGCCGCCCAGCCCCGCATAGGCATCGAGGATCTCCTGCCGCAGCCAGCCGGGCATTTCCGCCCCGGCGAAGAGGGCCCGGAGTGCCGCACTACCGGTACCATCGCCGCCGTCGGGAGCTTCATCCGGCCCGACGGACAGGAAACCGCCCAGCGCGGCACCCACGTTCGTTTCCGCCAGGAAGGACGAGTACGCGTCCGTGGTGAGGATAAATCCCGGCGGCACGGGAAACCCCTGACGCACCAACTCCCCCAGGGCGGCACCTTTTCCGCCGGCAACAGCGATGTCCCCCACGCCAAATTGGGCCAAGGACGCGATGGTCGGCTTCGGCGCTTCAGGCGGTCCCGACCCCGTGGAGTCTTTGGTGTGCTGCTGGGCATCGTCCATAACGCGGACCCCCGGAATTAGAGAACTGCTGGTTCTCTAAAAGCTACTCTCGGCCCGATCACGGCACAATGCTCCGCGACGACTGCTCCACCGTGCGGAAACGACGACGGCGATCCCGCACCAGGTGTGGGATCGCCGTCGTCGTAAGCCAGGTTCCGGCAGGTGGGCTAGGCCAGGCGGGCCTTCAGTCCGTCGAGCTCGGAGATGAGCGCGGCCGGCAGGGAACCGCCGAACTTTGCGTACCATTCCTCGATCGATGCCAGTTCGGTCTCCCACTCGGCCGGGTCGACGCGTACTGCGGCTTCCACCTCGGCGGGGGTCATGTCCAGGCCTTCGAGATCGATGGCCTCGCCGGTCGGCACGAAGCCGATGGGGGTCTCGACGGCGTCGGCCTTGCCTTCAAGCCGCTCGATGGCCCACTTGAGGACGCGGGCGTTGTCACCGAAGCCGGGCCAGGCGAATCCACCTTCGGCAGTGCGGCGGAACCAGTTGACCAGGAAGATCTTGGGCAGCCGCTCAGGGTTGGCCTTGGCGGACAGGTTGACCCAGTGGTTCAGGTAGTCGCCTGCGTCGTAGCCAATGAACGGCAGCATGGCCATGGGGTCGCGGCGCACGACGCCGACGGCACCGGCCGCAGCAGCGGTGGTCTCGGAGGACAGCGTGGAACCCATGAAGATGCCGTTGGACCAGTCACGGGCCTCGGTGACCAGCGGGATGGTGGTCTTCCGGCGGCCGCCGAAGAGGATCGCGGAGAGCTCTACGCCGTCGGGGCTGAAGTACTCCTCGGCGAGCATGTCGATCTGGTCGATCGGGGTGCAGAAGCGGGAGTTCGGGTGCGCAGCAGGCTTGTCGGACTCGGGAGTCCAGGAGTTGCCCTGCCAGTCAGTCAGGTGCGCCGGAGTTTCCTGCGTCATGCCCTCCCACCAGACGCCGCCGTCGTCGGTCAGCGCGACGTTGGTGAAGATGCTGTTGCCCTTGGCAATAGCGCGCATCGCGTTGGGGTTGGTGCCCCAACCGGTGCCGGGAGCGACGCCGAACAGGCCGGCCTCGGGGTTGACGGCGCGGAGTTCGCCGTCCTTGCCGAACCGCATCCAGGTGATGTCGTCGCCGAGGGTCTCGACCTTCCAGCCCTTGATGGTGGGGTCGAGCAGCGCGAGGTTGGTCTTGCCGCAAGCGGAGGGGAATGCCGCGGAGATGTAGTAGGTCTTCTGCTCGGGCGAAGTCAGCTTCAGGATGAGCATGTGCTCGGCCAGCCAGCCTTCGTCGCGGGCCATGACGGACGCGATGCGGAGGGCGTAGCACTTCTTGCCGAGGAGTGCGTTGCCGCCATAGCCGGAGCCGAAGGACCAAATGGAGCGCTCTTCCGGGAAGTGCACGATCCACTTGTCGGGGTTGCAAGGCCATGCGACGTCGGCCTGGCCGGCTTCCAACGGAGCGCCGAGGGAGTGCAACGCGGGGACGAAGAAAGCGTCGGTCTGCGTAATGCGCTCAAGGACGTCTGTGCCGATGCGGGCCATGATGCGCATCGAGGCAACAACGTAGGCGGAGTCGGTGATCTCGACGCCGAACTTCGGATCTTCGGCATCCAGGTGGCCCATGACGAACGGAATGACGTACATGGTGCGGCCGCGCATGGAGCCGGCGAACAGCGCGCGCAGCTTCTGCTTCATCTCGGCCGGAGCCATCCAGTTGTTGGTGAAGCCTGCGTCGTGCTCCTTCTCGGAGCAGATGTAGGTCTGTTCTTCCACGCGGGCTACGTCCGCGGGATCAGAGAATGCAGCGAAAGAGTTGGGGAAGAGCTCTTGGTTCAACCTCTTCAGGGTGCCGGCCGCAACGAGTTCGTCGGTCAGCTTCTTGTTTTCAGCTTCACTGCCGTCGACCCAGTGGATGCGGTCCGGCTGTGTCAGCTCGGCTACTTCCTCCACCCAGGCCAACAGGCGTGCATGCGTAGTAGGTGCCTTCTCAAGCAACGGCAGTCGCGCCAGATCGCCCATCGTGGTTCCCTTCCTCGGGTTCAGTGGTGTGTCCTAAATGCTAGGGGTCGCGGAGTAGACCAATCTGGGTCCAGACATGGGATCTCTTGACCATTTCGACGCAAAACCCCTAAAAATCAAGGATCTGCGTCAAAGATTTGCCAAATTTAGTGACCAAGGTCACATAGACCGGTCTAGTTAGGCAGATTACACCGCATCGATTTGGCACCAACAGCGATCTCGCGTAAAGTTTATTGAGGTTCGAGGGGGGAACGAGTTTGAAACTCCCCAGAATCACCAAGATGCGCCCATAGCTCAGCTGGATAGAGCGTCTGTCTACGGAACAGAAGGCCGGGGGTTCGAATCCCTCTGGGCGCACAAATCAAGACCCGCACCGGCTCCGGTGCGGGTCTTTTTTCGTTAAATTCCAGGCCCGAGTTTGGTTGGCGCGCCCTCCAGGTGCCGCGCGCACAACAGGCAAGGGCCGCCGTCGTACTTCATGACAAAGTACGACGGCGGCCCGTGAGCTTGGGTGCCAGGCTTTAGACCGCGACGGCGTCGCTGATGCGGCGGCGGATCCCATCGAAGTGGCGGTTGAGCAGTTCGGCTGCCGCGGCCTTGTCCCCGGTGGCGACGGCGGTGTAGATGCTTCGGTGCATGGCCGCCGTGGCTACAAGATCTTCGTTGTCGGAGCCGATTTCCACGTGTATTTTCCGGTAGACCTTCCAGAAGACGCCCATCAGGTTGATGAGGAGCTCGTTGTTCAGTGGCTCGAACAGCCGGCGGTGGAACTCGGCGTCGGCGGCGACGAAGTTCTCGCCGGAGTTCGCGAGCTCCTCCATCTGCTTGACGGCTTCTTCGATCAAAGCGAGCTGCTCGGTGGTCATCACATCCATCGAGGATCCGATCAGCCCCGACTCGAGGGCCTGGCGCACGTCTACGAGTTGCAGCGCCTCGAGCCCCTGGTGGCGCAGCGACAAACGGCCCCGGAACGTCAGGCCGTCGGCGAGCGCCTCGAAGTTGCTCGGGGCGACGAACATGCCAAAACCATGGCGGATCTCGATGACACCGAGGGCCTGCAGAACTTTCAGGGACTCGCGCAGCGTGTTGCGCCCTACGCCCAAAGCCACCGAGAGTTCGTTTTCCGTGGGCAATGGATCGCCCGCCTCGAGCTCGCGCTCGAGGATCAATTCCATAATGTCCGACTGGAGGGCCCTGAGCCGGGCCTGTGCGCTGAACCGCGCCTGCGGAACGACACCGGAAGTGGTCATGGCTCTCCTTGCAAAAGTACTCATCCTTGGCCTGGATCCTGTGCGGACCGGGGACAAGGAATCAGTGCGGTGTTAATGTTGAGGTGAGCCTAGCGCCCACCGTGGATATAGTGCTTCGCAACATACAATATCGGATGTCCCATCTCCTTGATAGATGTTCGCCCTTATTTTTGACCGAGCCCCAGGCCGACCCCGCCGGCGAACCGTGGCGCAAGGCCCCGACGGCAGCCCCCGCTGGCAGCGCCGGAGCCGCCCGTCGGGTCGCCAGTGATCCAGATCTCGCTTGACGACTTCGTGTGACCGCCCTTACAGTTTCTTTACGAGCATCGGATGTCCTACATCCGATAACCAGAAAACTTGAATGGTGAGGCATCTTATGAGCAACACGATTAACAAACTGCCGCTGGTCAGCGACGCGAGCCGGCGCAACTTCCTCCAGCTGACCGGGGCGATCGGAGCCGCGGCAGCGTTCACGGCCACCCTGTCCGCGTGTGGCGGTCCTGCCTCCACCACGACGGACGGAGCGAACAACACTGCGACCGTCAACAAGGACCTCACCATCGAGGCAGGCATCTCCTATGCCCTGTCCACGGGTTTCGACCCGCTGACGTCTTCCGGCGCCACGCCGCAGGCCGCCAACCTGCACATCTTCGAAGGCCTCGTGGAACTCCACCCCGCTACCCGCGAGCCCTATAACGCGCTGGCCGCGAGCGACCCCAAAAAGGTCAACGACACCACGTACCAGGTGACCATCCGCGACGGCGCCAAGTTCCACAACGGCGCCCCCGTCACCACGGACGATGTTGTCTACTCCTTCACCCGCGTGATGGACCCGGCCAACAAGTCCTTGTTCTCCCAGTTCATTCCCTTCATCAAAGACGTCAAGGCCCTCGACGCGAAGACGGTGGAATTCTCGCTGAAATACCCCTTCCCCGGTTTCGGACCGCGAATCTCCGTGGTGAAGGTGGTTCCGAAGGCGTTGGCCTCGACCGATCAGAAGGGATTCGATGCCAAGCCCGTCGGTTCCGGCCCCTACAAGCTGATCTCGGCCGTCAAGGACGACAAGATCGTCTTCGAAGCATTCGCCGATTACAACGGCCCCAAGCCGGCACTCGCCAAGGGGATGACCTGGTTGTTGCTCTCGGACGCGGCAGCCCGTGTCACGGCAGCCCAGTCGGGACGCGTCCAGGCGATCGAAGACGTCCCCTACCTGGACATGGACGGGCTCAAGTCCAAGACACGGGTTGAATCCGTGCAGTCCTTCGGCATGCTGTTCCTGATGTTCAACTGTGCCAAGGCCCCGTTCGACAACAAGCTGGTCCGCCAGGCACTCCACTATGGACTGGACAAAGACGCCATCATCAAGAAGGCCTTGTTCGGCAATGCGAAGGCCGCGTCGTCGTACTTCCAGGAGGGCCACCCGGACTACGTCAAGGCAAAGAACGTCTATGGCTACGATCCCCAGAAGGCCGCGGACCTCCTCAAGCAGGCCGGCGTGAGCAACCTCGAATTCGAACTGCTCACCACGGATACCGCCTGGGTCAAGGACGTTGCCCCGCTGATGCTGGAATCCTGGAACAAAATCCCCGGCGTCAAGGTCACCGCGAAGAACCTGCAGTCCGGAGCCTTGTACTCAGACAGGGTCGGCAAAGCCGACTTCTCGGTAGTCGCGGCCCCTGGCGACCCCTCCGTCTTCGGCAACGACGCGGACCTGCTTTTGAGCTGGTTCTACTCCGGCGCCACCTGGATGGCCAAGCGCGCCTACTGGACTACCCCGGAAAGCGCCACCCTCCAGGGCCTGATGGATAAGGGATCACAGGCCGCGGCCGCTGACGCGAAGAAGATCACCGGCCAAATCGTGGACCTCGTCTCCGAGGAACTTCCCTTGTACCCGCTGTTCCACCGCCAGCTCCCCAGTGCCTGGGACGAAAAGAAGCTGTCGGGCTTCAAGCCGCTGCCCACCACGGGACTGTCCTTCATCGGCGTCGGCCGCACTTCGTAGCACGCCGCACCCCACCCCAACTGACTCGCATTTGTTGTCGTTTAGACGGCTCAAAACGACACTTACTGCGAGTTAGTTGGGTACCCGCACCAAAGTAACCGGAGAACAAATTGGTCATGATATTGCGTCTGCTTGGACGCAGGCTCGCAGCATTGCCCTTGATGATCCTGGGCATCACACTGCTGGTCTTCCTCGTCCTTCAAGCAGCACCAGGCGACCAGGCCAGCACGGCCCTCGGCGAAGGCGCCAGCGAGGCAGCCAAACAGCAGTACCGCCAGGACAACGGCCTGAACGATCCCCTGTTCGTCCAATACTTCCGTTTCCTCGGCAGGCTCCTGCATCTCGATCTTGGCGTCACCACCCCGCCGTCCAAGTCGGTGGCGAGCATGATCGCCTCGGCTTTCCCGCTGACCCTCCAGCTGACCTTCCTCGGCGTGATCATCGCCATCGTCCTGTCCTTGGTCTTCGGCATCATCGGCGCCCTCTACCGCGACAAGTGGCAGGACCAGCTGGTGCGGATCTTCTCCATCGCGGCGATCGCCACCCCGTCCTTCTGGCTAGGCATCCTGCTCATCCAGTGGTTCGCGCTCGGCGACAACCCGCTGTTTCCCTCGGGTGGAATCGCGACGCCGGAGTCCGGCTTCGGCGGTTGGCTCAACTCGATGGCGCTCCCGGCCCTCGCCCTCGGCATTCCGGTCTCGGCTTCGCTTATCCGCGTGGTCCGCACGTCCATGGTGGAGGAACTCGACCGCGACTACGTCCGCACGGCCATCGGCAACGGGGTCCCCTACCGCGAAGTGGTTTCCCGGAACGTCCTGCGCAATGCGCTCGTGACTCCGGTGACCGTGCTGGGGCTCAGGATCGGCTACCTCCTGGGCGGCGCCGTCGTGATTGAAATGATCTTCGCCCTTCCCGGCATGGGCCAGCTGATCCTCAACGGGATCACCAACCTGGACGTCAACCTGGTCCAGGGCGTGGTCCTCACCATCTCGGTCACCTTCGTTCTGGTGAACATCGTGGTTGACCTCCTGTACCTGCTCATCAACCCCCGAATCAGGACGGTATAGCCATGCGCAGCAAACTTGCTGAACGGCTCAGCGCCCCGGGCGTCCGTTTCAAGTCCCTCCCGTGGGGATCGCGTTTTGCCTTGTTGTTCCTCGTGGTCATCGCCCTGGCGGCGATCTTCGCACCTGTCATCGCGCCGCACGATCCCCTGGAAACGTTCATTCCGGCGCAAGCGCCGGACGGCGACCACTTCTTCGGTACCGACCGCCTGGGCCGGGACGTCTTCTCCCGGCTCCTTTACGGTTCGCAGTCTTCACTCATGATCGGCCTCGGCGCAGTGGCCCTCGCGATCGTCGTCGGCGCAGTGCTTGGCTCCCTGGCCGCGACGTCCAGCAAAGCTGTCAACGAGATCATCATGCGCCTCATGGACATCCTCATGGCGTTCCCGGGCATCGCCCTCGCAGCCGTACTCCTGGCCGCATTCGGCAACTCGGTGCCCACGATCATCGTCGCGATCGCCATCATCTACACGCCGCAGCTCGCCCGCGTAGTCCGCGCCAATGTGCTCTCCCAATACGGTGAAGACTACGTCCGCGCCGAACGCGTGATGGGTGCAAGCCGCCCCTACATCCTCCTCAAGCACATTGTCCGCAACACCGCGGCCCCGGTGCTGGTTTTCGCGACGGTCATGGTGGCCGACGCCATCATCCTCGAAGCATCCCTGTCCTTCCTCGGCGCCGGTGTCCAGGATCCCGCGCCGTCCTGGGGCAACGTCATCTCCTACGGCCGCAACCTTGTCCTGTCCGGCGGCTGGTGGGCTACCACCTTCGCCGGCCTCACCATCCTGCTCACCGTGCTTGCGCTGAACATCCTCGCCGAAGGCCTCACCGATGCCATGGTGAACCCGAAGCTGCGCAAGGCTCCCGTTGTGAAGGACGACGACGGTGCTGCCGCTGCCTTTGCGGGCGCGGCAGTGGCCGGTGCCGCCGTCGATACCGAGATCGCGACGTCGGTAGCCCAGTCTTCCGTGGTCGAGCAGCACGAGCTCGACGGCGTCCGCGCCGCCAACGGCGATCCGCTCTCGGAAGAGGACTACGCGGCGTCTGTCCTGAATGATCCGCGACTCGCGGTGGAGAATCCCCACGCCCTGCTGGATAAGGAGCTCGAGCTCCTCGCGTCCATCGAGGCCAAGCGCACGGACCGGCTCGCCCAGGTCCCCGCCGACGCCCGCAACGTGCTGGAGGTCAAGAACCTATCCATCCGCTTCCCCGGCCGTTTCGGCGAAACCGCGATCGTGGACAACGTCTCCTTCACCGTCCGCGAAGGAGAGACCATGGGCCTGGTTGGCGAATCCGGTTGCGGCAAGTCCATCACCTCCCTCGCGATCATGGGCCTCCTGCCAAAGACCGCCGAGATCACCGGGTCCATCACCTTCGACGGCAAGGAACTCCTGGATTCCGGCTCGAAGCACAGCAACGCCAAGGCCTACCAGGGCCTGCGCGGCGAACAGATCGCCATGGTCTACCAGGATGCGTTGAGCTCGCTCAACCCTTCCATGAAGATCAAGGAGCAGATGACCCAGCTGACCAGGCGCGGCGGACGCAAGACCCCCGCCGAGTTGCTGGAAATGGTGAAGCTCGATCCCGTCCGGACGCTCGCCAGCTACCCGCACGAGCTCTCCGGCGGCCAGCGCCAACGCGTCCTGATCGCCATGGCGCTCTCCCGCTCGCCGAAGATCGTGGTGGCTGACGAACCCACCACCGCCCTCGACGTCACCGTCCAGAAGCAGGTAGTGGAACTGCTCAACGAACTGCGCGAGCAGCTCGGCTTCGCCATGGTCTTCGTCAGCCACGACCTCGCCCTGGTCGCCTCCCTGGCGCACCGGATCACGGTCATGTACGCCGGCCAGGTGGTGGAATCCGCACAGGCTTCGGAGCTCCTGCAAAACCCGCGGCACGAATACACGCGCGGCCTGTTGGGCGCGGTCCTGTCGATCGAGGCCGACGCCGTCCGCCTCCACCAGATCCCCGGCACCGTCCCGTCGCCGCGCGATTTCGCTCCCGGCGACCGCTTTGCGGCCCGCTCGCTGAGGCCCGACGCCGACCCGAACCAGCAATTGGTCCTCGCCGTTGTCGATCCTGCCGGCGACGGAGTAGACCGCGACCACTACTGGGCAAGCCACCTGAAGGAGGACGCAAAGTGAGCGTTTCAACCGGCAAGCCGGTCATCGAGCTCAAAGACGTCAAGGTCCACCACCGTGCCCGCACGGGCGGTCTCTTCCGGCCGAACATCGTCAAGGCGGTCAACGGCGTGGACTTCAGCATCAGCCGCGGCGAAACGGTCGGCATCGTCGGCGAGTCCGGCTGCGGCAAGTCCACGCTCGCTTCAGTGCTCGTGGGACTCCAGGCCCCGACGTCGGGCCAGGTTCTCTTCCACGGCAAGCCGGCCATCAAACGCAACGCCCGGATGCGCAAGGAATTCGGACGCGCCGTCTCCGTGGTCTTCCAGGACCCGGCCACGGCACTCAATCCGCGCATGACCATCCAGGATATCCTCACCGATCCCCTGCAGGTGCACGGCATCGGCAACGCCGCGTCGCGCTCCGACAAGGTCAAGGAACTGCTGGCCCTCGTCGGCCTGCCGCAATCGGCCGGCGAGGTCACGCCGTCGCAGGTTTCCGGCGGCCAGCGCCAGCGCGTGGCGATTGCCCGCGCCCTTGCCCTGGACCCTGACATTATCGTGGCGGACGAGCCGACGTCGGCCCTCGACGTTTCCGTCCGCGCCCAAGTCCTCAACCTGCTGTCCGACCTGAAAACCCAGCTGAACCTCGGCATGGTTTTCATCTCGCACGACATCCAGACCGTCCGCTACGTCTCCGACCGCATCTGCGTCATGTACTTCGGACAGATCGTCGAGGAAGGCCCGGCCGCCCAGGTCTTCGACAACCCGAGCAACGACTACACCAAGAAGCTGCTCGGCGCCGCGCCCAGCCTGCTTCACACCTAAGTTTTTCCCATCCAGATCCAAGCAACGGAGATTTCTGTGTCTACTCAGTTCCAGGGCGTCATTCCCCCGGTCATCACCCCCCGCCACGCTGACGGACGCGTTGACACCGCGTCCCTGAAGAACGTCACCAAGCACCTGCTCGACGGCGGCGTGTCCGGCCTCTTCGTGTTGGGCTCCTCGGGCGAAGTCCCCTACATGACCAACGAAGAGCGCGACCTCGTCGTCTCCACGATCGCCGACGCGAATGCCGGCGCCGTGCCCCTGATCGTGGGTGCCAACGAGCAAACCACCAACCGCGTCATCGAAGAAGCACGCAAAGTCGTGGATCTCGGCGCCGACGCCATCGTGGTCACCTCGATGTACTACGCCATCGGCAACGCCGAGGAGACCGAAACCCACTTCCGCAGCATCCACGCTGCCGTGGACAAGCCGATCTTCGCCTACGACGTCCCTGTCCGCACCCACTTCAAACTGCCCACCGATCTCCTGGTCCGCCTCGGCCGCGACGGCGTCATCGCAGGCGTCAAGGACTCCTCCGGCGACGACGTCTCCTTCCGCCAACTCGTCCTCGCAGCCAAGGACATCCCCAACTTCGACATCTTCACGGGCCACGAAATCGTCGTCGACGGCGCCCTCCTCGCCGGCGCCCAAGGCGTAGTCCCCGGCCTCGGCAACGTCGACCCCGCCGGTTACCGCCGCCTGTTCGACGCCACCCAAGGCGGAGACTGGACCGCCGCGGCCACCGAACAAGACCGCCTCGCCGACCTCTTCGACATCGTCTACACCCCCAACGGCCGGGTCTCCGGCGGCGCAGCAGGACTAGGCGCCTTCAAGACGGCCCTCCAAATCATGGGCATCATCGAATCCAACACCATGAGCGCCCCCATGCTCTCCCTGAACGCCGAAGAAACCTCCGCAATCCGGACGATCCTCGAACGCAACGGCCTCGTCTAGGGAGGCGGCGCCGGCTCGGCCCGCCTGAGTTTCGGATCGCCGCTCACCTAAGCGGGTTGCAGTCAGCGTCACCTTAGGTGGATTCCAGTGGTCGGGTCGTGCCGGCGGACCAGTTTTGCCGTCCCTTAGCGTTCAGCCCCTCCCCAAGCCTCGCAAGCTCGGCTCGGGCCCCTGGGGCTTCTCTTCCTCCCGACGCCGCATTACCGTCGCTGAGCGACTTCCGCAATGCTCTGGTCGGCGATGCGGGACTACACAAAACCGTCCCTCCGGCACTCGGGCGATCGGGTCACCGCCCGCTTCGGGAGCGTCGGTATCAGTCGGTGCGGCCGGCGATCGGCGAGGCGACAGCACGCTGCGTCAGGTGAGTCGACCGCCTGAGGCGCCGGGCCGGGGTCTTGCGTAGGCGCGCATCGCCGACCAGAGTCGTCTGAAGGTCGCCCAGCGACCGGAAGGCGACGTCGGGAGGTGTCTAAGCGCCGGCAAGGCCGCGGCTTGGCGCTGTCCCAGCCACAGCTAACCCGACCATAGACAAACCGCAGCCAGACGCGGGCGCAACCACAACTGACCAAAAACGCAACCGCAACACGCGGTCTCAACCAAGCAATCGAACGATCCGGAGGACAAAACATGAAGTACGTGGTCGGGGTTGATCTTGGGGGGACGAAGACGGCTGCCGGGGTTGTGGGGGCCGACGGGGAGGTGTTGTTCTCGGAGCAGATTCCTACGTTGAATCGGGGTGGGGGCAACGTGATTTTGCGGGAGACGGCGGCACTCGTGGAGCGGCTCATGCGGCGGGCGGCGGGTGCGGGAATCGACGTCGGGCGTGTTGGCGTGGGTTCTGCCGGGGTCATCGATGCAGTGAATGGTGAGGTGGTTTCTGCGACTGATGCGATTCTGGGGTGGGCCGGGACAAGGTTGACGGCCGGGCTGGCGCAACTCCTTGGCTTGCCGCGGGGCTCGGTCAGTGCAGTCAATGATGTGCATGCGCATGCTTTGGGTGAGGCATGGCGTGGGGCGGCTGCGGGGTCTTCGAGTTCGTTGATGGTGGCTTTCGGGACAGGTGTGGGCGGCAGCTTTGTGCTGGACGGCTCTCCTGTTTTGGGGCACCACTATGTGGGTGGGCACGTGGGGCATTTTGCGTCGCCGTACGCCTATCACGAGGGCACAGCCCTCCCGTGCGTGTGCGGCGGCTCGGGCCACGTCGAGGCGATCGCCTCGGGGCCGGCCATCCATGAGTCGTTCATCCGTTTCGGCGGCTCCTCCGAGGTCGCGGACACGCGTGCCGTGTTTGCCGTGGCCCGCGACGGCGATAGTGCCGCCGCGGCTGACAGTGCTGCCGCCATCAAAGCCATCGGGGCGGGCGCGGGTGCTGCCGGGCAGGCCGTCGGCGGGCTCGTCAACATCCTCGACCCGGAAACGGTAGTGGTTTCCGGCGGTCTGGCGGATGCGGGAGATTTCTGGTGGAAACCCATGGAACGCGCCCTGCGCAAGGAGCTCATGGGCCCGCTTGCTGACATTCCCGTGCTTCCCGCGGCGCTCGGCAATACCGCGGCGATTGTGGGCGCAGCCAAACTCGTCATGAACTGACCCGCGAACGCCCGAAAACCCGAACAACCTCGCAAGGAGAACCCCATGATCTTGACCCCCGACGGCCTCGAAGCCCTCCGCTCGCAGTTGATCGTGTCGTGCCAGGCCTACCCGGGCGAACCCATGCGGGATCCCCGGACCACCGGCCAGGTGGCGGCGTCCGCGGTTATCGGTGGTGCCGCGGCAGTCCGGGTCCAGGGCCTCGCAGACGTCCAGTTCACCCGCGCCGCGGTGGAGGTTCCGGTGATCGGGCTCTGGAAGGACGGGCACGACGGCGTGTTCATCACCCCGGCGCTCCGGCACGCCCTCGCCGTCGCGAATGCCGGCGCTCACGTCGTGGCTATCGACGGCACGCGGCGCACGCGTCCCGATGGCTTGAGCCTCAAGCAAACCGTTGACGGAATCCACGCCGCGTCGCACGCCCTGGTCATGGCCGACTGCGGTTCCTTCGCTGATGCTGTGGCCGCCGTCGAAGCCGGTGCTGACCTGATCGGCACCACGCTGGCCGGGTACACCGGGGAACGTGCCAAGACAGACGGCCCCGACCTTGAGCTTCTCGCGGAAATCGCCGGCGCCGGACTAGGCAAGCCGCTCATCGCCGAGGGCCGCATCCACACCCCCGCACAAGCCCGCCAGGCGCTCGACGCCGGGGCGTTCGCCGTCGTCGTCGGTACCGCCATCACGCATCCGGCGAGCATCACCAGCTGGTTCAGAGGCGCAATGGACGCCTGACCCTGCAGAATCCGTGGCCGGGTCCCTCATCCCGGCCTGTGTCCGGGCGTAGGCTTCTCCCATGGCTGAGGAGAATATCCGGGAATTCGATGTCATCGTGATCGGCGCCGGGGCTGTGGGTGAGAACGTTGCAGATCGCGTGGTCCGGGGAGGCCTCACTTGCGCAATTGTGGAGGCCGAGCTCGTCGGAGGGGAATGCTCCTACTGGGCGTGCATACCCTCCAAAGCGCTCCTTCGGCCGGGAACTGCACTGCACACGGCACAATCAGTGCCCGGGGCGTCGGACTCCGTCACCAAGGTCCTGGACCCCGCACCGGTCCTGAAGTACCGCGACTACTTCACCAACAAATGGCAGGACGACGGAGCGGTCCAATGGCTCGTAGATACGGGGATCGAGCTCATCCGGGGCCGGGCGCGCATCACGGGCCCGCGCGAAGTCCAAGTAGACGGCAAGGACGGCACCAGCTACTCGCTCAAAGCCCATCACGCCGTGGTGGTGGCCACCGGATCCACACCGCTCATCCCGAAAATCGACGGCTTGCGCAACGTCCCCTACTGGACAACCCGCGGCGCCACCTCGGTGCGGCACATCCCTCAACGATTCATCGTGTTGGGCGGCGGGGTGGCCAGCGTCGAGCTTGCCCAGGCTTTCGCCCGCCTAGGCTCGTCGGTTTCGATCGTTGCCCGAGGCCGACTGTTGAGCGCATTTCCCGAGGAAGCCGCCAACTTGGTCGCGGCGGGGCTGCGGGCCGACGGCGTCGATCTGCACCTTGGGGCAGACACGGCGCGGGTCGAACACAACCCGGACAC
Source organism: Arthrobacter bambusae (assembly GCF_022606295.1). GTDB lineage: Bacteria > Actinomycetota > Actinomycetes > Actinomycetales > Micrococcaceae > Arthrobacter > Arthrobacter bambusae_A. The sequence goes on along the minus strand of NZ_JAHHZS010000019.1, from coordinate 81,942 downwards.
TGCCTTCAGCGTCACGCTGGGCGACGGGACGGTCTTGAAGAGTGACGAGTTGCTGGTGGCCACAGGTCGTCGGCCTTCCCTTGACAATCTGGGACTCGAAAACGTGGGTCTCGACGCCGAAGAGGGCAAGCCTTTGCGCCTCACCACGGACTCGAGCGGCTTGGTTGAGGGCGCAGCGAGCGACGGGACCAGCGGGCTGTGGCTTTACGCAGCCGGCGATGCCGCGGGATCTGTCTTCCTCACCCATCAGGGCAAGTACGAGGCCAGGGCAACGGGCGACGCTATTGTGGCCCGCGCCCAAGGAACCCTCCACGGCACCCCGAAACCGTGGAGTTCCCTGGCGAAGACGGCCGACGAATACGCGATCCCGAGCGTGGTCTTCACGGATCCGGAAGTGGCATCCGTGGGCCCGAGCCTCAAGCAGGCGCTGCAGAAGGGCATCAACGCAAGCTCGGTGGAACTCCCCATCAACGTGTCCGGCTCCCAGCTGCATTCGGAAAATTACGAAGGCTGGGCGCAACTGGTGGTGGACGAGGACCGGAAGGTGGTGGTGGGCGCGACGTTCGCCGGGCCTGGAGTAGCCGAGCTTTTGCACGGCGCAACCATCGCGATTGTGGGCGAAGTCCCACTGGACCGCCTATGGCACGCGGTGCCGTCGTTCCCGACCATCAGCGAGGTGTGGCTGCGCCTGTTGGAGAAGTACGGCCTGTGATGGAGTCTATTTGAACTGACTGGTCAGTTCAGTTACGATTGGAGCAGATAACAGGTTCTGCGAAAGGTCCAATTGTGCTGTCTGCACAGCAACTCCAGATCGACGGCCGCCGGGACGATCTCCTGCCTCCCACGTCCCTCGAAGCCAGGCGGGGGGAACTTCTCCTGGTCAGCGGGGACGGTCAGGACCAGCGCACGGCATTGGCGCTTGCGCTGAGCGGCCGGATGAAGCCCAACAAAGGCCTCCTGAGCTGGGACAACTCCACGAAGACCAAAAAGGTCCGGGCCGCGAGCGCCATCATTGACGCTCCCGGCGTCAACGAGCCCGAGCAGCATTTGAGCGTCCGCGACCTCGTCACCGAAGACCTCTCCCTCATCCCCCGCCGCTACCGCGGCGCGCTCCTCAGCAAGCCGTGGCTCAAGGTCAACCGTTTCGAGGACATCGCCGGACTGTGGATTGAGCAGCTCCCCGCGGACCGACGCCTTGAGCTGCTGATCGCCCTTGCCCTCGCGGACCCGGCCCTTGACCTCCTGGTGCTCGACTCCCCGGACCGCCACAGCGCTAACACCGCGGATTGGCTCCCCCGCCTTGAGCAGTTGGCGTACGACGCCGGGCGGCCGCTCGCCGTCGTCGCGGTTGTTTCTGCCCTCCCGGACACCTGGGACGGCCCGGCCGCGGTGATCGGCAACTCGGTCACGCACGCGGCACCCGCCGAAACCGCGGAACCCGCAGACGCCGCGCAAGAAGATCCCGAAGAAGTACCCGAAACCCTGCAAAGGACCGCAAAGTGACTGTTCTGCGGCTGGCCCGCTCCGAACTCAAACGCATGACCGGCGGGCTCCTGCCTAAGCTGACCATCCTCGCCCTGACCATGGTGCCCCTGCTCTACGGAGCCGTGTACCTCTACGCGAACTGGGACCCGTACGGCAACCTCAACCAGATCGACGCCGCGCTGGTCGTCGAGGACGCGGGAGCCCAGCCGGCCAGCGGCCCCGAGCTGCAGGCCGGCCAGAAGGTTGCCGACAGCCTCGTGCAGAGCCACGTTTTCAACTGGCAACGGGTGACCACGGCGGCCGAAGCCGACGCCGGCGTTGAATCCGGCAAGTACGCCTTCGCCCTGAAGATTCCCAAGGACTTCTCGGCCAACCTGGTCTCGCCCGGCAGTTTCAATGCAGCCAACCAGGCCATGCTCAACGTCACCACCAACGACGCGAACAACTACCTCCTCAGCACCATCGTCGACAAGCTCACCACCGCGGTGCACTCGACGGTGGCCAAGGAAGTGGGCGAGGAAACCGCAAACCAGCTCCTCACGGGCTTCGGAACCATTCACGCCTCCATCGTCAAAGCCTCCGACGGAGCCTCCCAGCTCGCCGACGGCGTCGGCAAGCTGAGCGACGGCGCGGCCACCCTCCACGATGGAACCAGCAAGCTCAGCAGCGGCGCGTCCGAACTCCTGGCAGGCCAAACCAAGTTGCGCGACGGCGCCAACCAGCTGAACGACGGCGCCGGGCAGCTCAGCGCGGGGCTCACGGAACTGAAGAACAAGACCGCGTCCCTTCCGGCCGACTCGCAGAAGCTCGCCGACGGCGCCGCCCAAGTAGCCGCCGGAAACGCGCAGCTGAACGCAAAGGTCCAGGACGTCGTCGGGCAGCTTTCAGCGTTCGACGCCGGCGCGCGGGACCGCGTGGTGGCGTCCAACGCGCGGCTCGTGTCCGCCGGGGTCATCACGCAGGACCAGGCGAATAGGATCTTGGCCGACTTCGACACCGCGGCAGCGTCCGGCCCGGTCACCGATGCCAAAGCCAAGATCTCGGCGGACGCCGCGCAGATCCAGCAGCTTTCCAACGGATCTGCCGCGGTCAGTGCGGGCGCTGCCAAGCTTGCGGGCGCCACGCCGGCGCTGACGGGCGCCATCGGCCAGGCCTCGGCAGGCGCGGACCAGCTCAGCTCCGGCGCCGGGACGCTCGCGGCGGGCGAACAGTCCGCCGTCAACGGCACGGCAGCCCTGGCGGACGGTGCGGCAAAGCTCGACGGCGGCGCGGCGCAGCTTGCGAGCGGTGCCGCGACCGCTGCGGACGGATCCCGCACATTGGCGAGCGAGTTGGCGAAGGGCGCAGGCAAGGTCCCGAACCCGAACGACGCCCAAAAGAGCGAGGTGTCCAAGGTGATCGCCGATCCGGTTGCGGTCAACAACGTTTCGCAGGCCAAGGCAGGGTCCTACGGTGCGGGCCTGGCCCCGTTCTTCCTGACGCTGTCCCTTTGGATCGGTGTGTTCATGCTGGTCCAGGCGATGCGTCCCATCACGCAGCGGGCCCTGGCGTCGAACGCTCCGTCATGGAAAATCGCCGTCGGCGGCTGGCTGCCGTTCTTCGTGGTGTCCGTGCTGCAGGCCAGTATCCTCACCCTCGTGGTGGACCTGGGGCTGGGCCTCAACGCGGCGCACCCCGTGTGGATGTGGTTATTCATGCTGGCTGCGGTCATGGCGTTCACTGCCCTCATCCAGGGCATCGTGGCGCTCCTGGGAACTCCGGGCAAGTTCGTGGTGCTGATCCTGCTGGTCCTCCAGTTGGTGTCGTCCGGCGGAACGTTCCCCTGGCAAACAACCCCCATGCCGCTGCACGTGGTGCACGAGATCATGCCGATGGGTTACGTGGTGACCGGCATGCGGCACTTGATCTACGGCGGCGATTTGTCCATGATCTGGCCGATTGTCCTGGGCCTGCTTGGCTACACTGTGCTGGGAGCCGCGCTTTCCACGCTGGCCGTCCGTAAGCACAAGTTCTGGACCCTCAAGACCCTGAAACCGGAGATCGCGGTATGAGCATGCACGAGCCGGACGTCACCGGGCTCCCGGAGAAGAAGCTCCGCCCGGCGCGCACGAACGCGACCAAGCAGCGCCTTTTCGATGCTTCCATGGAGCTGATCGGCGAGCGCGGCGCGGCGGGCGTCACGGTGGACGAGATCGCGGCCGCAGCCGGGGTGTCGAAGGGAACGGTCTATTACAACTTCGGCAGCAAGTCCGACCTGATCGCCCAGTTGCTGCGCCACGGCGTCGACATCATGCTCGGGCGGCTCCAGACCATCGAGGGCTTGCACTCCGATCCGCTCGAGGCCATGGAAGCCATGCTCGGCCAGGCCATGGACTTCATGGACGACTATCCGTCCTTCGCGCGGCTCTGGATCAGCGAGAACTGGCGGACTCCCAGCGAGTGGGGCAAGCTCTTCGTCGAACTCCGCAGCGAGTTGTTGTCCGTGATCGGCGCGGCGATCGAAAAAGTCGCCACCACGTACCCCGTGGATACGGGAATTGCCCGGGGCAGCCTCGAGGCCGCCATGTTCGGGGCGATCTTCGTGGTGGGCCTTGACCGGCAGACGTACAACCCCGAGCGCACCCGGGAGCAGAGCATAGCGGCCGTCATGACCATCATGCGCGGCTACGTGCTGCGGTAACGGTATGGCAACTGCCGCGCCCAGAGGCGTGGCGCCGCCAGCCGGTCAGGGATGATTGATCCCATGCGTCACATGGGGAACAGCGGAAAGCTTGCGATCGTCTCTGCCGTGGTGTCCGCTGGTTTGCTGGTGCTCCTTGCCATCACCCTCGACGAAAACGTGATGTACACCTTCCTCGGGGTCCTGGCGCTCGGCTACCTTGCGTGCGTCGCGGAGGTCATCGTCCGTCGAAGGCACTTCATGCTGGTTCTCGGAGCCATCTCGTGCATCCTGTTCATCGCGTTCGGAATCGCTTTCCTGCGCATGTGGGGGCTCGCTTTCAACCAGGATGACAACGCCTTGGGCAGCGCGGTGAGCACCAAGGACTCGGACATCTATTTCTACCTCGCCGCCCTTGCCGGCTGCAGTTCCTTGCTGGTCTTGTTCCTGGGGGCGGTCTGGCCGTCCCGCCGTGCGAAAGCGGCGGCCCGTCCGGCAGCCCGGCGTCCAGCGCCCCGGCCTGCTTCGCGCCCTTCCCCGGCACCCGCCAGGCCCGCCCAGCGGCCGGCGGCCCGTCCGGCGTCGGGGGCCGTGAAGCGACCTGTCCCGCGGAAACCGGCCCCGGCCACCTCCGCCAAACGCCCGACGTCGGGAGCGCCGGCTCAGCGCAAGCCGGCACCCAGGCGCTGACTCATTTCGGGCGCGGCCACATCCCCAGGCTTCGCTCGCCGCTGCAGCACGGCAGTGGCCACGCCGCCCAGCAGGAGGAGGCCGCCGGCCAGTTCCGCCGTCGTCGGGACCTCCGAGATGAGCAGCCACGCCGCGGTCATTCCCACCACCGGGACCAACAACGTAAACGGCACCACGGCCGAACTCGGGTACAGGCTGAGTAGCCGGTTCCAGATGCCGTAACCCACCAGCGAGGCGAAGATGGCGGTGTACAGGGCGCTCAGGATGGTCGCCGGCTGAAGGTTGGAAAGGGTCCCGACGACGGCGGCAGGGCCGTCCACGAGGAGCGACAAGGCAGCAAGCGGCAACGGGACCACCGCTCCGGACCAGACCACGAGCCCCAGTCCCGAGGCAGCCTTGGCCTTGCGTGCGATGATGTTTCCCGCAGCCCAGGACAACGCGGCGGCAAGCACAATCATGAGCGGCACCACCGGAGCCACCAGGCTTCGACCGACCGCCACCAGCGCTAGTCCGGCCACACCCAGCACCACGCCCGTCAGCTGGCGCTTGCTGGGCCGCTCGCCCAGGAACCTGGCCGCCAAGAGCACCGTCAGGAGCACTTGCGCCTGTAGCACCAGTGACGCGAGCCCGGCTGGCATGCCGAGGGCCATGCCCAGGTAGAGGAGGCCAAATTGCCCGGCGCTCATGAACAGCCCGACGCCGATGATCGCCTTCCAGCTCACGTTCGGCTTGCGGACGAAGAAGATGCAGGGGAACACCACCAGCACGAAGCGCATGGCGACGAACAGCAGCGGCGGCACGTCGGCCGCTCCACCGCTCCCGTCACTGCCATTCCCGCTTGCGGGGTGTAGGCCAAAGTCGATAGCGACGAAATTCAGGCCCCAAAGGACGGCGACGAGGACGGCGAGTGCTGAGTGTCGGATATTCACGATTCAACTCTGGCAGTCAAAAGGATGAAGCACCAGCGTTGAATTCTGCATCGGATCGTGTACGTTTGCTTCATGATTGAGATTGCGGCGTTGCGTGCCCTCGTAGCCGTGGAACAGCAAGGCTCCGTGGTGGCCGCCTCGGAGGCGATGGGATTCAGCCCCTCGGCGGTCTCCCAACAGATCAAGAAGCTCGAGAAGCAAAGCGGCGTGACGGTCCTGGAACGTCACGGCCGCGGCGTACTGCTGACGGACCGCGGCATGGCGCTGGCCGAGTACGGACGGCGCATCCTGGGCGAATTGGAAGAGCTGCAGGCCACCTTGCTCGCCGACCCTGCGAAGCCAAGCGGCGTGTTGCGGCTCGTGGCATTCTCCACCGCCTGCCGCGGACTGGTGGGGCCGATGCTGGGGAAACTGGGCGCGGCTCAGGCTGGCACGGGCTCGCGGGCGAGTTCCGGGCCTGGCGGCTCCGGGCTTGAAATCCGGGTGGTGGCCGAGGACCCGCGCGAGGCCGTCCAGAGGGTCGCCACCGGTGAAGCCGATCTCGGCGTCGTGCACAACTGGCACTCAGTGCCCCTGGTCATTCCGGAGAACATGGTCCACGAGGACCTCTGCCTGGACACCGCCGACGTCCTGCTCAACTCGGCGCACCCGCTGGCCGGACGGACCGCCGTCGAGCCTACCGACCTCGTGGACGAAAGCTGGATCAGCACGCCGGCCGGGGCCATTTGCAATGAAGCATTGCTGGCAATCCTCGCGGGCCTGGGCCGCGTGCCGGACATCCGCATCTACGACCCCGACTTTTCCACGCATATCGCCATGGTTCAGCAGGGCGTGGCGGTGGCCCTCGTGCCGCGGCTCGGAAGGCCTGAGCTTCCCGCCGGAGTGGTGGCGGTGCCCGTGGTTAACCCGATGCAGCAACGCCAAGTGGGAATCGTGTACCGCAAGACGATGACGGCAAGTCCCAGCATCCGCCATGTGGTGCGCTTGCTGCAGGATGTGGCGGCCGGCCTCGAGGTGGATTAGCCGGGGACTACTTCTTGGGGCGGGGAACGGTGAAGTGGGTCAGCCGGGCATCCTGGCCATCGAGTTCAGCCCACGGCTTCTCGAGTTCCATCACGGTCACGGCGCTCGTGGGGTAGCGCGTGGCGGCGTCCATGTAGGCGTCATGGTCAGAGTCGCGGGAAGCCAGGTGCATCGCGAGCTCCTGCACGCCGGGCATGTGCGAAAAGATCATGAGCGTGGTGACGGTTTCGGGCACGTGGTTGATGACGGTCAACATCCGCTGCGCGGAGGCGGCGTAGAGGCCGTCCTCGAGTTTCGGCGTCGGGGCCTTGTCCCCCAGTTCGCTGCACACCCAGGTGCAGGTCTGGCGGGTCCGGAGCGCGGACGAACACAAGATGAAGTCCGGAATCACGTGGTGCTTGAGGAGCCATTTGCCCGCGAGCGGGGCTTCCCGGTGGCCACGCTCGGCAAGGGGTCGCTCATGGTCCGGCACCCCGAGGGGCCAGTCCGACTTCGCGTGCCGCATGATCACCAGCCGCTTGATGTGATGCTCGCTCATCCCCCCACCCTACTATCCCAACTGACTCGCATTTGTTGCCGTTATGAGGGCTCAAAACGACAACAAATGCGAGTCAGTTGGGTGGGGCTAGATCGAGTATTCCGGAGCGGCCCAGACGATGACCTCGGGGTGCTCGTAGAAGCGGTAGCCCTGGCCGCGGACGGTCCGGACGGTGTTCGCGAGGCGGCCGAGCTTGGAGCGGAGGCGCCGGATGTGGACGTCGATGGTGCGCTCGTTCGGGACTTCTTCGGCGTTGCGCCACAGGCCTTCGAGGAGTTCATCGCGGCCCACGGTGCGGGTGCCGTTCTCGACGAGGTAGTTGAGGAGTTCGAATTCCTTGAACGTGAGGTTCAGGGATTCGCCGTCGAGGTGCACCTCACGGCGGGCGAGGTCGATCAAGACGCCGGACGGCCGGGCTTCCTGGGCAGGCTGCGGGCGGAGCGCTTCGGAGCGCTGGCGGTTGCCAACAGTCGGGTCACCGAAAGTCGAGCGGACGACGTCGAGCGCCGAACCGGGCGCACTGGCCGGGGCTACCGCGACGGCGGCATAGCTCTCGGCACCGGCAACGAGGGACTGTGCGTAAGCCCGGATTTCCTGGGCAAGCTTGGCGATGGACGTTCCTGCGGCAGCGGCGGTGTCTTCGTCAATGCCCATGTAGAGCACGAACCCGCGGGCCACATTGTCGCTGGCAACGGGGCGGATGGAGCGGTCTGCGGGAGCCAGGACGGGCGTGGGCGCAGTCATTGGCGCGGCCTCGTTGGCGGGAACGGCGCGGAGCTGTCCGTAGGAGTTGGGGTTGTAGCCCTGGGGGACGTAACCGGGCGCCTGGCTGCCACCCTGCGGTGCGGGCTGGGCGTAGGCCGGGCGGTTTCCGAAGCCGGGACGCAGGCCGGCGTTCGACGCGGCCTTATTGGCGTTACGGACGGAGATATGGACGTATCCGGATGCAACTGACATGGAGTGCTTACCTCAAAGTGAATAGCCGTCATCGCGGCTTCGAATGCTGGTCTGGTCCCCGCAATGAGATGGGGAGGGGCGCCCGACGCTGGGCAGGGGGCGAATGCCTGAAACTTCCTGGGGTCTGAAGTTAGGCATGCATTCGACAACAGCTCATCGAAAAACCAGCGGGTGCGCTGGGCTCGATCGCTGCGGCTGCAGATGCTGTTGAGTTCTTGTTCACATTTGAAGTGTGCAACGTAACAAAGGGAACTTGCAAGTAACAAAGGGCGGAAACGTCCACATTTTGAGACGAATCGGACTATTGTGCCGCACATCACAATTCAGACATGTCCAAATGTGACCCATTCTCGTTCGCCACACTGGCCGTTGCGCGCGCAATACTCGAATAAAATTTGATTGAATTGCCACTTCCTGAATCTCAAGTCACGTCACGCGCTTGCCCTTGAATCTCGAGATATGAAACAACCCTTGTCCAATCCTGGATCTGCTTCCATCGAAAATTCTTTTGGCAAATCGCCTGTCAGGGCCTTTGCAAGGCTTCTCAACCTCACATCGCGTGGCTGGTTTCCAGCTTCGACGCAGCCCTTGGTTTGGATCGGTACATGTCGGCGTCGGCCTCCATGAGAAGCTGCCGCGCCAATTCTTCCCGCGCTTCGGGGAGCATTGGCCTCATCGCGGCCGTCACGGCTTGGCCGACGGCGAGCTCGACCCGCAGCTGCGACTCGCCCACGATGCACTCCGGATCGAAGCTGTTCAGGATGCGGGAGGCGATCACGGCAATTTCCTCGGGTGATTCCAGGGCCGGGAGGAGAATGACGAATTCGTCACCGCTGTAGCGCGCGACGGTGTCGACGCCGCGGACCGCATCGGCGAGGCGCCCGGCGACATGGCCGAGGACCTCGTCGCCCACTGCGTGGCCGTAGGTGTCATTGATGTCCTTGAAGCGGTTGATATCGCAAAACAACAGGCCGACGTGCAGGCCGTGGTTGCCCGCACGCTCCAAAGCCTCATCGAGGCGCGACGTCAACAAGGTCCGGTTCGGCAAATGGGTCAAGGCATCGTGGGTGGCTTGGTGCCTGGCCTCTTCAAGGAGTTTGGCCCGTTCCAACTCCGATTCTTCGAGCCTGCGCAACGTGGCGGCCAGTTCCCGCTCATAAAGGCGCCTCTCGTGGACGCCAAAAACGACGACGACGTTCAGTTCGGGGGCAGCCGTGTCGAAGGCATCGGGTTTCCGCGTCCGGGACACCGCGAGCAATACCGGCAGCCTTTCGCCGTTGGCGGCGAGGATCTCCACCGCAAGCTCTTTCACCGAGCCGTTGGATTCGATGGCCGGGATGGCGTGGGTCAGGAACATGATCCGGTCCCCGGCCGGCAAGAGGGAGAGCAGGTTCAGCCCCAGCAGCGCTTCCTGTCCGCGTCCCGTCCACTCGTACATCGTCCGGTTCGCGTCGACGATGGTACCGTCGGGCCGGGTGAGCAGGTAACCGGCCGGGGCTGCGTCGAAGATCTGCCGATAGTCAACTGTCCCGTCGGTCATACCGGGGTGCCGAGGTAGTCAAGAAGAGCGTTGACTGTTTCCTCCGGGGCGCTTGTCTGCGGGAAATGGCCGGTCGCGGCAAGCCTGACGAGGACGCTTGTCGGCAGGCGTTCCTGGAGGTAGGTTCCGATGTGTTCAGGAGTGACGACGTCGTCCGTGCTTTGGAGGATGAGCACAGGCAATTCGACGCGGGACAACAAATGACGCACGTCGGAGAGGAAAGCGACGCGGGCAAAATCGCGGGCAACCCTGGGGTTGATCCGACGGAAGCTGCCCTGCAATTCCCGCCCGAACTCGGGTGAGGAGGGGACGTTCATGAACACAGGGGCCATCGCCTCGGCCCAGACAAGGTAGTTGGCGTCCAAGGATTCAAAGAGCTCGTCCAGCTCATCACTGGAATAGCCGCCGAAGTAGCCGTCGTCGGGGTGGTTCATATAGCTGGGCGAAGCTGTCACGAGCACGAGCCGGGCGATGCGCGACTGCTGGTCGGCCGTGGCCGCGGCAATGGCCATCATGGCTCCGACGCTGTGGCCGATCAGCGTCACGCCCCCCAGGTCCAGCTCGGCGCAGATCTCCAGGAGGTCGGCAACGTAGGCGTCAAGGCTCGAGTAGCGGGACGAATCATAAAATGCCTGGTCGGATCCCCCCGAGCCCATGTGGTCGAAGAGAACTACGCGGTATTGCTCCGTCAGGAACGGGAGAATCCGGTCCCACATCTTCTGGTCCGTGCCAAAACCGTGCGCGAACATCAGGACCTGGCCGTCCGTGGCCCCCAAGACCGTGACATTGTGCCGCTCAACCATCGACGCGGTCATGGGTACCCTCAACTCTCCTCGGCTATCGGCCTGACCCCTTCCGCATTTCCGCGCCGGGCTCGTCCGTGAACCCCCGTCCGCCGGCCCTTGTCATCGTACCCAACTGACTCGCATTAGATGTCGTTTTGGGGGCCGATAACGACATCAACTGCGGGTTAGTTGGTGGTCCCGGTTCCTTGGCTGGTTGACGCGGTGGCAGTCACGATCTGGATGGACTGGGCCGTGTACTTGTCGGAATCCTTGAGCGCAGTGACCCGCACGCTGGATCCGGACTTCACATCGGCGAGGGTCAGGGTGGTGCCGGTGGTCCCGCTTCCGCGTTGCCGCATACCTTGAGCTACCACGACGTCCGATCCCAGCACATAGGTTTTCGTGAACCCGTCTTCGCTCTTGACCGTCATGGAGCTCGCCGAGATGTCGGTGACTGTTCCCAGCTGGCCCGCCATGGTGACGTAGCTGCCGTTCTGGAGGACAACGTATTCCGAGTGGACCGCTGCGTTCAGGCCGCCCATGCCCACCCCGAGCCCACCCGGGCCTGCGTTCGTGCCGCCGGGGCCGCCGAATCCGCCCTGCCCGTTCTGCCCGGCACCCGGACCCTGCGCGTTGGTAGTGTCAGCCACCGCGGTCCCGTTACCGGCGGCATATGCGCCGGCTCCTGCCGCCGCAGCGACCACCACCGCGACGCCGCCGACAATGAGGCCCTTCTTCAGGCTCCAATTCTTGAAAAACGAAGGTCGGGGCTGTCCAGCGTTGTATTGCTGCGGACCACCCCAACCGGCGGCAGGCTGCTGGTTCACCGGCTGCTGCGGAGCACCCCAACCGGCGGCAGGCTGCTGGTTCACCGCCTGCTGCGGAGCACCCCAACCAGCGGCAGGCTGCTGGTTCACCGGCTGCTGCGGAGCACCCCAACCGGCGCCGGGCTGCCCGGACTCATCAACGGGGCGGATCACTGGCTGCGGGTGCCCGTTCTCCGGCTCGGAACCAGGTACGGAGGGGTTGTTTTGCTGATCCATGATGTTCTCCATCGAAGTCGAGACTCTTTGGTCGCGGTTGTTCTTGTCCCAATCAGCGTCAGTCGCGTTGCTGTGCGTTGGCTGTGTCGAACTGAAGGCTTCCCTGTGACCTGCAGCGGTGTTGTGTCGGATTCTGCTGGGGGAACCCGCGCAACCTTTGGACAGGTGGCTAGGCTGGGACTCACAGGGTGCTCACAGCAACGGCTAAGCACCGGCAAACCGGCAGATTGGAGAGTTGTCCCATGGCATCCTCGCACTCCATGACCAACAACCTTCCGCAGCTCAGCCACCCGGACGGTTCTCCCATCCGGGCCCTCGTGGTGGACGACGAACCCAGCCTCGCCGAGCTCATGAGCATGGGCCTGCGCATGGCGGGCTGGTCGGTCGCAGTGGCCGGCGACGGTCCGGCCGCAGTGAAGCTCGCCAAGGACTTCCGTCCGGACGTCCTGGTGCTGGATGTGATGCTTCCAGGGTTCGACGGCGTTGAGCTGCTGGGCAGGATCCGCGCCTTTGCGCCCGAGGTTCCTGCGCTTTTCCTCACCGCCAAGGATGACGTGCAGGACCGGATCGTGGGGTTGGCCGCGGGCGGCGACGATTATGTCACCAAGCCCTTCAGCATGGAGGAAGTCCTCCTGCGCCTGCACCGCTTGGTCCAGCGCTCGGGGGTGGCTGCGATGGACACGGCCGAGCTGGTGGTAGGCGACCTGACCTTGAACGTTGACACCCGTGAAGTCACCCGCGGCGGCGAAGACATCCCGCTCACCGCGACCCAGTTCGAACTCCTGCGCTACCTCATGGAAAATCCCAAGCGCGTGGTTAGCAAGGCCCAGATCCTGGACCGCGTGTGGGATTACGATTTCGGCGGCCAGGCCAACATCGTGGAGCTTTACATCTCATACCTTCGCAAGAAGATCGAGGCCAACCATCCGCCCATGATCCACACGGTGCGCGGAGCCGGCTACGTCATCAAGCCTGCCGAATAGCCGGGGCGTCGAATGTCCGCACTCTCGGGTATCCCCCGCCAAACCGACCACAGCTGGTTCAATCCCTCAACCTGGCACTTGCGCACCCGCTTGATCCTCCTCTCCATGGCGCTCCTCGTGGCCATCTGCGGCGCAGTCGGGGTGGTCAGCTATGCCTCCATGGACGTGTTCCTCACGAAGCAACTGGACCAGCAATTGATGCAGGCGTCGCACGGGCGCCCGCCGCAAGGCAACCCCGGCGGCCGTCCGGACCCCCTGGATCCCCGGGGCCAGAGCATCGGCACCTTGAACGCGCGAATCCTTGGCGGCCAGGTGAGCAGCGATGCCGGGTTCCTCTCCTCGGATGCCACCCGTACTCCGTTGTCGCCCAGCGATGCCGGAATACTGTTGGCGCTCCCCTCCGATGGCCGTCCGGTTGATCGCACCCTCTCCAATGGCGGCTACCGGCTGGTAGCCGCCGAAACCCCCTATGGCGATGTGGTCATCACGGGGCTGCCGCTTGCCTCGAAAGAAGACACCGAGGCCTCGCTCGTGTGGACCATGGTGCTGGTGTCCTTGGGCGGGCTGATCCTGATCGGGCTGGCCGGAACCGTCCTGATCCGCCGTACCATGCGCCCTCTGGAGCAACTTTCCGACGTCGCCACGAAGGTATCGAAACTTCCGCTCGACGCCGGTGAGGTGGCACTCGCGGTGCGCGTTCCGGCGTCGGCGGCCCACCCGGGCACAGAGGTGGGAAGCGTGGGCCATGCATTGAACCTCATGCTGGACAACGTCTCGAGCGCCCTCGAGGCGCGCCAGCAAAGCGAAACGAAAGTGCGCCAGTTCGTGGCCGACGCGTCACACGAACTACGCACTCCGCTGACGGCCATCCGCGGCTACACAGAGCTCTTGCGCATGACCGAGACGTTCACCGAGGACGGCCGCAAATCACTGGGCCGGGTGCAAAGCCAGTCCGAACGCATGACCACCCTCGTGGAGGACCTCCTTCTGCTGGCCCGGCTTGACGAAGGCAAGGCCCCGGAGTTCACCGATGTGGACCTCACGCAGTTGGTGGTCGAAACCGTCAGCGACGAGAAAGTCATGGCCCCCGAACACATCTGGCAGCTCAAGCTCCCGGATGAGCCCATCACGGTCCGCGGCGACACCACTCAGCTCCACCAGGTCTTGGCAAATCTGCTCTCCAACGCCCGCAAGCACACGGAGGCGGGTACCACCGTGGTCACCGGCGTCATGCGTTCCGCCGATGGCAGCGCCGTGGTGACCGTGACGGATAACGGGCCGGGCATCCCGCCGGATTTCCAGGGCAGGATTTTCTCGCGCTTTGCCCGTGCCGACGCCGCCCGCTCCGGTTCCGAGGGCACGTCCGGGCTCGGCTTGTCGATCGTGGAATCCATCGTTCAGGCGCATGGCGGTACTGTCGAAGTGGCATCGCGGCCGGGCCGGACGGAGTTTGCGGTGCGGCTTCCGGCGCTGAGGACCGCCACGGCCTGAAGGCCGTCCACAAAATGACGACGCCGGTGCGCGGCGAGCGCAAGTCGACGCACCGGCGTCGTGATCTCCGTTACCCAAATGTGACTTAAGCCGGATCCTCCTGTACCGTCGAATAGGTGCGCCGGATCATTCCGGCCGCCGCCGGGTAGGCGCCGAGCTCTGCCCCTCCCCGGTGCCAACAGTCCAGGCAGAGACGGGGGACCCAGGTCTCCGGGCAAGCGCTCATGTTGAGCCAGCCCTAGGGGTGAAGCCGCACCGCCACGATTCCCAGTGGCCACGGCCGGATGACCTCATCCGAATCCGACAGCTAACTCCGCAGGCGTCGAGAGGCAATCACCATGTCTGATTCCAGGAATCAGTCGCGCTCTGTTGCGCGCCACCGCGGCGAACCGGCCCGGAGAAACAAGTCACGTTCTACGTTGAGGCGAGTCGCTTCAAACCTCGGCACCGGCCAGCGCATGGCAGTTGTTGCCGGCGTCGTCGCCGTGTTCCTCGGTGCCGGTGCTGCAAGCCAGGCCGCCGGACAAGCCATCAATGCCCAGGACATGAGCCGTTCGTCGGATTCCCGCGCGGTTAGTCACTCAGCCACTCCATTGGCCACCGCCACGCCGTCGGCGAGCGCGAGCGCCAAGCCGAGCGCCACGCCGGTTCCGAGCCGGGCAGCCGCCCCGGCTCCGGCCGCCGTCGCGCCCCAGGCTGCCGCTCCCGCCGCTCCGGCCGCGCCTGCAGCCCCGGCCGCACCTGTTGCCCTCGACGATCCCGCCGGGGCCCAGGCCTATGCCGCTAGCCTCCTGCCCTCCTACGGTTGGGGTCAGGGCGAGATGTCCGCACTGATCACCTTGTGGAACAAGGAATCGGATTGGCGCACGACTGCCACCAACGCCTCCAGCGGCGCTTACGGAATCGGGCAGTCGCTGCCGGGCGCGAAAATGGCATCCGAGGGCGCCGATTGGCAGACCAACTACCAGACGCAGATCCGCTGGGGCCTGAACTACATCAAGGAACGCTACGGATCGCCGTCCGCGGCGTGGTCCTTCCACCTCGCGAACAACTGGTACTAAGCCAGGAGCCACGCACAAAGAACGCAGGGGTCCGTCCCTTCCGGGGGCGGACCTCTGCGCCTAGTGGCCACACATGCGAGTCGCCATGCCGGTCGGAGATCCACAGCCATATCACAGGTTCCGCCTAAAGCCCTCATAATCGGCAGCCGCACTCTGGATACATGACGCTCATCGAATCCACCTCCGGTACCCTGAAGGACCCCGCGGTGGTGCCGCCGGGCCTTCCCCTCCAGCCCAACGCTCCCCTCCAGCCCAACGCTCCCCTCCAGCGCAGCACGGTGCGACGCGCCCCCGTGGACACCCACACCGCCATCCCCGTGCTCGATGTCACGATCCCGGTCTTCAACGAGGAACGCGACCTTGAGGAGTGCCTGCGCCGGCTTCACGGCCACTTGCGCGAGACGTTCCCGCACGGCTTCCGCATCACCGTGGCGGACAACGCGAGCACGGACGGCACCTTGAAAATCGCTGAACGCGTGGCGAGGGAGCTGCCCGAACTCGCTGTTGTCCATCTTGAGGAGAAGGGACGCGGCAACGCCCTTCGCAAGGTGTGGCTTGCATCGCCGTCCCCGGTTCTCGCTTACATGGACGTGGATCTGTCCACGGACCTCGCCGCTCTGGCGCCCCTTCTGGCACCGCTGATCTCCGGCCACTCGGACCTCGCCATCGGCACGCGCCTGACGCGGAACTCAAGGGTTGTCCGCGGCCCCAAGCGCGAGTTCATTTCGCGCAGCTACAACCTGATGCTGCACTCGTTCATGGGCGCCCGTTTCAGCGATGCGCAGTGCGGCTTCAAGGCGATCCGGGCAGATGTCGCCCAGCAGCTCCTCCCCCACACCATGGACAACTCGTGGTTCTTCGACACTGAACTCCTGGTGGTCGCCGAACGCTGCGGGCTCCGCGTGCACGAGGTTCCCGTTGACTGGATCGACGATCCCAATTCCAGCGTCGACGTGGTGCGCACTGCCCTGGCAGACATTCGCGGCATGGTCCGGCTGACCCGGGATCTCGTCTCGGGCCGCATCCCCGTTCCGGAACTGCGCGCAGCGCTGGCACGCGGGCCGCTTCCGGCGTCGTCGCGCATTGCCGAGCAGAGCCCGCGCAGCAGCCTTTTCGGGCAACTGGTCCGGTTCGCCGCGATCGGCGCTGCCTCCACCCTGGCCTACGTGCTCATCTTCCTGTTCTGCCGCGGCTTCATGGACCCGCAGCTGGCCAACTTCCTGGCGCTGCTCGCCACGGCCATCGCCAACACCGGCGCCAACCGGCGCTTCACCTTCGGCATCCAGGGCGGCAATCCGGTCCGGCACCACTTCGAGGGTTTGATCGTTTTCGGCATCGGCCTCGCCCTCACTTCCGGGGCACTCGCTGTGGTGCACGGTACGACGTCGCCCGACCGCTGGGGCGAGCTCCTCACCGTGGTCGCGGCGAACCTCGCAGCCACTGCAGTCCGCTTCCTCTTGTTCCGACTTTGGGTCTTCCGGCAGCCAGCCGCGCAGGCGCCTGCACCCACCACACAAGCCACAACGCGCACAGAAACGGCAGCATCATGACCTCCACGATTACTCCCGCAAGCACGGGACCCGCCGGTTCAGTGGTTCCTGCCGCCGCCGGGACTGCCGACGCACCGCCTCACCCGGCCGGCCCGTCGATCCCCGATGCCGCGCCCCGTTGGACCCGATACGCCTTTGGACGGCAGCCCCGCTGGGTGCGGCCGTCCGCCGCCGGGCTCCTCGTCGCCACCGCGTTCCTGTATCTCTGGAACCTCGCGGCCACCGGCTACGGAAACTCCTTCTACGCCGCGGCCATCCAGGCCGGCACCAAGGACTGGACGGCGTTCCTCTTCGGTTCCCTCGACGCCGGCAACGCCATCACGGTGGACAAGCCCCCGGCCTCTTTGTGGATCCCCGCTTTGGCGGGCCGGATCTTCGGCTTCTCGCCCTTGAGCATGCTGGTTCCCGAGGCACTGATGGGCGTTGCCGCCGTCGGCTTCCTCTATTTGACCGTCAAGCGGGTTACCGGACCGGGCGCGGGCTTGTTGGCGGGCGGCGCCTTGGCCCTGACGCCGGTGGCGGCGCTCATGTTCCGCTTCAACAATCCCGACGCCATGCTGACCCTCTGCCTGGTCCTGGCCGCGTACTTCACGACCCGTGCCATCGAACGCGCGGGCTGGAAGTGGCTCGCCGCAGCCGGCGCCGTCGTGGGACTCGCTTTCCTGGGAAAGATGCTGCAGGGATTCCTGATTGTTCCGGGCCTCGGACTCGCATATCTCTGGGCCGCCCCTATCCCGTTGCGGCGGCGCTTGCTGCACCTGCTCGGCGCAGTGGGCGGTATCGCCGTAGTGGCTGGCAGTTATATCGCCCTCTTCCAACTGACTCCGGTTTCGGCACGGCCGTACATGGCAGGTTCGCAAACCAACAGCTTCCTTGAGCTGACTTTTGGTTACAACGGGCTGTCCCGCATCACCGGCTCGGGCGAGGGCACGCCCGGTGGAGGCGGCGGCCCCGCCGGGGGCGGCCTCGGCGCATTCGGCGGCGGCGGCAACACCGGCTTCGGCGGGGCGGCCGGGATCACCCGCATGTTCGGCACGAGCTTCGGTGCGGAGGTCTCCTGGCTTCTGCCTGCTGCGCTGATTCTTCTGGCAGCCGGCCTGTGGTTCACCCGCCGGGAAGCGCGGGCCTCCCGTACCCGTGCCGCCCTCATCCTGTGGGGCGGCTGGCTTCTGGTCACGGCGGGCGTGTTCAGCTTCATGAGCGGCATCGTCCACCCCTACTACGCGGTAGCCCTCGCACCGGCAATCGCCGCCCTGGTGGGCATTGGCAGCGTTGAGCTGTGGCGCGGCCGCGGGTATTGGCCGGCCAGGATCGTCCTGGCGGTGGTAGTCCTCGGCAGTTCAGCGTGGTCCGCGGTTCTCCTCGGCCGCGACGCATCCTGGCTTCCGTGGCTGCGCATCGTGATCGTGGTCCTGGGCGTGGTGGCGGCCGCGGCAATCCTGCTCCGCCTCGACTCACTGCGGCCCGCGGGCCGGTTCCGGAGCGCAGCGGCCGCGGCCGTCGTCGTCGTTTCCCTTCTGGCCGGCGGCCTCGGAACCGCAGCGTGGACGCTCGCGACGGCGGCTACCGCGCATTCCGGGTCCATCCCGACGTCGGGTCCCGCCGGCTCCGCCACGGGCGGCTTCGGAAACCGCGCTGGAGGGTTCGGCGCAGCCGGTGGCGCAGGTCAGGCAGGAGGCCCCGGGTCCGAGGGAACGGCCGACGCCGGACTGACCGCGCTGCTGTCGTCCACCACCACGAAGTGGTCGGCGAGCGTCTCCGGCGCCACACAGGCCGCAAGCCTTGAGCTCGCCACGAACACCAACGTGATCGCACTCGGTGGCTGGAACGGCGGCGATCCCTACCCCACGCTGGCACAGTTCCAGGACATGGTGGCCAAGGGACAGATCGGCTACTACATCGAGGGTGGCGGCATGGGTGGCGGCGGCGGATTCGGAGGCCAAAGCGGCAATTCCGAGGTAGCCTCCTGGGTACAGGCCAACTTCCAAGCCCAGACGGTGGGCAACTCCACCGTCTACAAGCTGACAAAGTAGATTCCGATGACCACGTCCTATTCCACAGATACAGGTTCCACGCCGGGCCAGCTGGTTCCGCCGTCGAGTTCCGTAGAGCCGACACCGCTGGAACCGCCCGTTCCCCACGCCCTGCGGCACCGAGTGGAGCTCGGCATCGTGCTCCTCGCAACGGCGGTCCTGTATCTCTGGAACCTCGGCGCTTCCGGCTGGGCCAATCCGTTCTACTCCGCAGCGGCCCAAGCCGGTTCGCAGAACTGGACCGCGTGGTTCTTCGGATCGTCCGACGCCGCGAACTCCATCACCGTGGACAAGCCGCCGGCGTCACTGTGGATCATGGACCTCTCGGTGCGGATCTTCGGACTGAGCTCCTGGAGCATCCTGGTTCCCGAGGCGCTCATGGGCGTTGCCACGGCATGGCTGCTGTATCTCGCAGTCCGGCGGGCTGCGGCCCCCGCCACCGGCGATCCACGGATCGCCCACCGGGCCGGGCTGCTGGCCGCCGTCGTCATGGCCATCACCCCGGTTGCCACCCTCATGTTCCGGTTCAACAACCCGGACGCCCTGCTGGTGCTGCTCATGACGGCCGCCGGCTACGCCACGCTGCGGTCCATCCAGGACAACAAACTGCGTTGGCTCCTGCTGGCCGGGGTGCTCCTGGGCTTCGGTTTCCTGACAAAGCAGCTCCAGGTCCTGTTGGTGGTTCCCGGGTTTGCCGTGGCGTACGTGGTTGCCGCGCCGGGTGGAGTGGGCCGCCGCCTGCTTCGGCTCCTTGGCGCGGGAGCGGCCATGGTGGTCTCGGCCGGCTGGTGGCTCGCAGTCGTCGAACTCGTTCCGGCGAACATGCGGCCGTTCATCGGCGGGTCCCAGAACAACTCCATCCTGGAACTGACCCTCGGATACAACGGCTTCGGCAGGCTGAGCGGCCAGGAGACAGGCAGCGTCGGGGGCGGCAACGGCTGGGGCGTTCCCGGGCTGTTCCGGATGTTCAACAGCGAGTTCGGCGGCCAGATCGCGTGGTTGCTGCCCTCGGTGCTGGTCCTCGGGGCCGGCCTGCTGTGGCTGGGCCGCCGTGCCCCGCGCACGGATGCCGTGCGCGCCTCAGTGATCGTGTGGGGTTCGTGGGTGCTGGTCACCGGGCTGGTATTCAGCTTCATGGCGGGCATCATCCACCCCTACTACGCGGTAGCGCTGGCCCCTGGAATCGCCGGGCTCGCAGGCCTGGGCGGCGCGCTTTTGTGGCAGCACCGTGCGCAACTTGTCGCCTCGGTCATGCTCGCAGTCGCAGTGGCCGCCGCGGGATTCACGGCCTTCGAGCTCCTGGGCAGCACCACGGCCTATGGTCCGTTGCTGCGCTGGGCAGTGCTGTTCGGCGCCCTCGCAGCCGCAGCCGGGCTGGTCCTTTCGGGACGCTTCACCTCCCGCATCCTTCAGCGCACGACGGCGGCGCTCGCCCTCGCGGCCTCCCTCGCCGGGCCTTTGGCGTACTCCATCTCCACCGCCTCCGTGACGCACAGCGGCGCCATCCCCAGCGCCGGGCCCGCGACTACGTTCGGTGGCTTCGGCGGCTTTGGAGGCCGGGGCGGCTTCGGGCAAAACGGTTTCGGGCAATCCGGCCAGAACAACGCAGCCCAGAACACTCCCCCGCAAGCCCTCCAGCCGTCTGGCATCCAGGGCGGCGGCTTCGGAGGGAACCGGCAGGGCGGCGGCATGGGCGGCCTGCTCGGCGCCACCACGCCGTCGTCGGAAATGGTTGCCACGCTGAAGTCCGGCGCCTCGAACTACACGTGGGCGGCCGCCGTGGTTGGCTCCAACAATGCCGCCGGCTACCAGCTGGCCACCGAACTGCCCGTCATGGCGGTGGGCGGCTTCAACGGCACGGACCCGTCCCCCACGCTCCAGCAGTTCCAGCAGCTCGTGGCACAGGGCAAGATCCACTACTTCATCGCCGGCGGCACCATGCAGGGCAGCAGCGGATCCGAAGCGCCTGCCCAGATCGCGCAATGGGTGGCGGCGAACTTCCAGGCACAGTCCATCGGCGGAACCACGGTGTACCCGCTGGCGGGCTGAATCCTGAGCTGAAGCACCCGCAGGAAAACTTTCAAAAAGACCCTTGTTTTGCAAACGTTTGCAGAGAAAAGTGGACGCCACTGCAGATCCCGTTTCCAAGCTTTCGTTGCATCAAGGAGGATGTATGTATTTCGCCGACTGGCTCGTTTTAGGGGCCTACTTCGTCGTCATGATAGGGATCGGCTGGTGGGCCAAGAGCCGAGTGAAAAACGCCGCGGACTTCTTCACAGCTGGTGGGAAGATGCCGTGGTGGCTGGCAGGGATTTCCCACCACATGTCCGGCTATTCGGCAGCCGTCTTCGTTGCCTACGCCGCCATCGCCTACACCACCGGCTTCGCACTGTATGTCTGGTGGGCGCTCACCATCACCATCGCCTGCATCATCGGCTCCGTCTTTTTCGCCCCGCGCTGGCCGCGCCTAAGGCAGCGCCTGGGCATCATCTCCCCGCTCGAATACCTGGCCACGCGCTACAACCTGCCCGCGCAGCAAGTACTGGCCTGGTCCGGTGCCGCCCTGAAAGTGTTCGATGTTGCGGCCAAGTGGGCGGCCAGCGCAATCCTCCTGAACGTGTTCGCCGGGGTTCCGATTGCCGTTGGCATCCTGATTGTCGGCGGGGTCACGCTCATCTACTCGACCGTTGGTGGCTTGTGGGCTGACGCCTTGACGGATGTGGGCCAATTCATCATCCAGTCCGTAGCGGGCGTCGCGATGCTCATCTTCGCCATGGCCAAGCTCGGGGGCGTTTCCTCGATCGCCGGGATCTGGTCCCGTCTGCCGGCCTCCCATTCGCAGCCATTCGCCGGCGACTACACCATCGGATTCTTCCTTGCTTACTGCCTGATCAGCACTATTTCCTACAACGGAGGTACCTGGAATCTGGCCCAGCGCTTCATTGCCGCCCCTTCCGGCTCAGCGGCCCGCAAATCAGTCCTGCTTTCCGGCGCACTCTATCTAGTGTGGCCATTGGTGCTCTTCTTCCCCATGTGGGCCGCGCCTCTGATCCTGCCCAACCTGGCGCACCCCGATCAGGCCTATGCGCTCCTCACCCAGCAACTGCTGCCTGCCGGCCTGGTAGGCCTGGTTGTTGCCGGAATGTTCTCCCATACCATGGCCATGACCTCTTCGGACGCCAACGCGATTTCCGCCGTCGTCATCCGCGACATCATCCCCGCGCTGCGCGGTTCACGGCAGCCCCTGACGTCGCGTGCGGAACTGCTGGGAGGCCGGATTTCCACGTTCCTGTTCATCGGATTGTCGATGGTCATTGCCCTGAGCGCGGATTCATTCGGGGGTGTTTTGGGCCTGATCATCCTCTGGTTCGGTGCCTTGGTTGGTCCAATCGCCGTTCCCATGTTGCTGGGGATGTTGCGGCCGTTCCGTCGTTGCGGCCCCTCGGCGGCCTTGTTCTCGTGGGCCACCGGTCTGATCGTTTTCGCGCTCGCGAAGTATGCCCTGGCTGCTCCCATCGCGAGCCTGGGCACGGCAAGTGCGCAGACCATCAACGTGGCCGCCCCCGTTGTAGCCTCTGCTATCGTCTATTGCGTCTTCGGCTGGTTGCGCCCCTGGCACAATGAGGCATCCGACGCCCTTGTCGAGTCCCTGGACCGGGACCTCGAGCCGGCCACCTCGCTTCCCGTTGAAAGCACCGTGGCATGAGCACAACGGCGTCCGAAATACGGGATCAGCTGCTCAAGGGCGTCCTCCCTTGGTGGCTCGAGAATGGAATCGACAGGAAAGACGGCGGAGTTTTCACGTGCTTTTCCAACTCGGGGCGATTGCTCTCGAACGAAAAATATACGTGGTCCCAAGGCCGCTGGGCTTGGCTCTGTTCAAGGATTGCGTTGGACAGCGAGGCCGGAATCATCGGGGAAGACCCCCGGTTATGGGCCACCTTGTCGATTGAAACGGCCAGGTTCATCCAGGCACACGCCATCCTGGACGGCGGTGTGACCGCATACCGCACATCGGCTGCGGGGCAGCCCTTGCCGTCCGGGCCGCACGGGGAGATCGCCGTCAGCGTCCTGGCTGACCTCTTTGCGGCCCTGGGCCTGGCGGGTGCCGCCAGGCTCCCCCAAGCGGCGGCCCGCGAACGTGAAGAGTGGCTGCACTCAGCCCATGCACTTCTCGCCCACGCCGAAGAAAGGATCGAGGCCCGGAGCGCTCCGTCCGAGCCTTACCCCGTCCGGGCCGGATTCAAGGACGCGGCCGGGCTGATGCTGCTGCTGAATGTGGGCGCCCAGCTGCATTTGGCCAGCGGCTCGGCCGAAAGCGCTCAAACAGCCGGCGCCGCGCTTTCCCGGCTCCTCGGCGACGCAAACTCCGAAGGCATGTGGAAGGCCGGCTCCTGGTGGGAATACCGGCCGGACAGCGCCGATGACCTCGACACCCTTCTGGCCCGCCACCGAACCCCCGGCCACCTGCTGGAGATGCTCTGGATGGTCATGGAAGCCGTCGAGATCATGCCTGACCTCGCACCTCGTATTCCGGACTGGCTACCGGACCTCGCTGTCCGGGCGCTGGAAGCCGGCTGGGATGACCAGCACGGCGGCATCTTCCGGTACGTCGACAGCACAGGAACAGAACCGCGGGGCAGGCTCCTTGGCAACGACCCTTACGAGACCTTGGTGACCCAGACCTGGGACACCAAGCTGTGGTGGGTCCAGGTTGAGGCCCTCTACGCGAGCAGGCTGCTCGCAGAACGTTTCGTGCGTCCCGAGCTCCTGGACTGGCATGAGCGGATCTGGTCCTACACCCTCGACACATTTCCCGACCCTTCCGGCCAGGAGTGGCTGCAAATACGCGACCGCGAAGGGAAACCCCTCGACAAAGTCGTGGCACTGCCCGTCAAGGACCCCTTCCATATAGCCCGATCACTCCTCCTGACCACCGAATTAGAAACCCGAAGGACTCACACGTGACAGCACTTACCACATACAGCCCGGCCGTTTCCGCACACCCCGACCGGGCCGCCTTGGGGAAACACGCCGGCGCGCACGCAGCGGAAACCCTGCGCAGGGCGCTACGGAACCAGCATGAGGTCCGGCTGATGCTGGCGGCAGCTCCCAGCCAGGAGGCAACGCTTCTGGCGCTTGCCCAGGAGCCCGGGATCGATTGGAGCCGGCTGACGTGTTTCCATATGGACGACTACCTGGCCCTGCCGGCCGACGCACCCCAAGGTTTCGGAAACTGGCTGGAGCGCACGTTCTTCAGCCGGCTGCCGCCTACTACCTTTCACCGCATCAACCCGGAGAATCCCGCCGAAGAAGAGGCAGGACGCTACGGCACGCTGATGGGCCAAGACCCCTTTGACCTGGTCCTGCTGGGACTGGGAGTCAATGGTCATCTTGCCTTCAACGATCCCCCGGCCGACCTTGCCGACCCGCTGCCCGCACGCGTCATTACCCTCGATCAGGTAAGCCGCCAGCAACAGGTTGACGAAGGGCATTTCCCTGGTTTCGACGACGTTCCGCAGCGCGCCATCACCGTCTCCATCCCGCGCTTGCTGCACGCCTCAGAAATCATCGCTTCCGTTCCCGGGAGTGCCAAAAAGATGGCCGTCCAGAACACCCTGAACCAGCCGATCAGCGGAAACCATCCCGGTACCGCGCTGCGCACGCACCCCAACGTCACCATCTACCTCGACGCCGAATCGGATCCCCGATGAACGCAAATGAACAGCTCTCGGAGGACTACCTCGGGAAAATCACCGAGCTCCTCGCGCGAATCCGCTGGGAAGAAGCCGAAAACATCAACATCGCCGCCGCCATTCTCGCGGCCCGGGTGGCCGAGGACGAACTGGTACACATCTACGGACCGGGCGGTCATTCAAACCTGGCAAGCCAGGAAGTGTTCTTCCGGGCAGGCGGATTGATGCACGTCTCCGCCATTTTGGACGAAGGGACCTTGCTCTCCAACGGCGCCCTCCGCTCAATGGCCATGGAACGGACTCCGGGTTACGGCCGGATCGTCATCCAGGACGCGGGCCTTGGACCAGGAGACGTCCTCATCCTGGTCAACGCGTACGGGATCAACAGCGCACTCATCGATGCGGCCCTGACGGCACGCGAACTATCGGTCAAGACCATTGGCGTTTCCTCGCGCGAGCATGCAGGGGAAACAGCCGGTGACCACCCTGCAAGGCATCCGCAAAAACTGAACCTGCACGACGTCGTCGACCATCACATCGACACGAAGGTTCCCATCGGAGACGCCGTCATGAAGGTCCCCGGGACAAAGGAGAAAACGGCCGCCGTGTCCACGTTCGCCAACGCCTTCACCCTGAACTGGCTCATGATGTCCACCATCAGCAAGCTGAACGAAATGGGGATTGAGCCGCCATTGTGGAGATCGGGAAATGCGCCGGGCGGGGACGCAGCCAATCAGCAGTTCATTTCACGTTTCAAAGGACGGGTACACAAGCTGTGACACACCCCAAAACGATTGTGGGCAAAGACCCCCACCGGGGGATCAACATCGAAATCGCCTACGACACGACCATCCTGTCGGTGCGGGAGATCGACCCCGACCAAGGGCTGCCCGTCATCGCACCTGGATTTATCGATGGCCAGGTCAACGGATACGGCGGACTGGATGTCAACGCCGCTGATGTCACGCCGCAAACCATCATCGACATGAGCACAGAGCTGGCGAAGCTGGGCGTCACCACGTGGGTGCCCACCATTGTGACTGCCACGGAAGAGGCAATCACCGGCGCGCTCGAACAGATCAAGCGGGCATGCGACATTGACCCAGCCACCCGCGCAGCCATCCCCTGCATCCATGTCGAGGGCCCGTTCATCTCGGACCAGGACGGTCCCAGGGGGGTCCACGACGCCGATTTCGTCCGCCCCTTGGACGTCCAGGAGGTCCGGCGCTGGCTTCGCGCAAGCGGCATGGTCGGCATCGTCACCGTCTCGCCGCATACCCCTGACGCCCCGGCCCAGATCGCCCAAATCCGCGAACTCGGCGTCGAAGTGGCCATCGGACACACGCACGCAAGCCCCGAACAAATCACGGCTGCCATCAACGCGGGAGCCGGGCTGGCCACCCATCTGGGCAATGGCATCGCCACCACCCTGCCCAGGCACCCCAATGCCTTGTGGACTCAACTGGCGGACGACCGCCTCACGGCAGGACTCATAGCGGACGGGCATCACTTGCCCAGTGACACGTTGAAAGTCATGATCCGGGCAAAGACCCCCGAACGCGCCTATCTGGTCTCGGACAGCACCGCGCTGGCCGGCAGCCAGCCTGGCCGGCACCGTACTTCCGTGGGTGGCCTGGTGGATCTTGCCCCGGGCGGCCGGCTCTCCCACGTGGGCACGGATCTGCTCGCGGGGGCCGCCGCCACCCTGCCGGACGGTTTCCAAAACGTGATCCGCAACGTCGGCCTGGAGCTTCCGGAAGCCCTCAAAATGGTGACTTCCACTCCCGCCCGGGTGATCCCGGGGACCCGTCCGGGGCTCGGCCACCTTCGAGTCGGTTCCCCGGCGGATTTCGTCCTGATCACCGGAGAAGGACCCGAAGCGGGAACCATCACCGCCGTATTCCAGTCCGGCCGGAAAGTATCTGGCGGACCGGAATGAGTGCCACCCAAGCCGGGCAGGCCACCATGCGGGTGGGCGCCGCCGTCGTCGGGATCTCGCCGCCCGCGGGTACGCCAATGGCCGGCTTCGCGGCGAGGACGGAACCGAGCACCGGCGTCCACGACCCCCTGACCGTCCGGGCGTTGGCCGTGGAAGACACCTGCTTGATCACCGTGGATGTGTGCGGCCTCCATGAGGACACATGCACCCGCATCGCACACGGTTTGCCCTTTGTGCCGGATCGCGTCGCGATCACCGCAACGCATACCCACGCAGGTCCGTGCGTCATTCCGGGCCGGCTCGGGGGCCATGACCCGGGCCTCCTGGAGGAAATCGTCTTGGCTTGCCGCGAGGCCGCGGAGGCCGCCGTGGACTCCCAGCAGCCGGCGACCCTGCACTACGGCGAATCGCGCGGAGTGGATGTTGCGAGGAACCGACGCCATCCCGAACGCGCCGTGGATCCACCCCTCCAAGTTGCCACGTTCAACGACGAAGCCGGACAAGTGCTTGCCTGGATCGTGCTCTATCCCTGCCACCCCGTGGTCCTAGGCCCGGAAAACCGCCTCATCAGCGGCGATTATCCCGCGTTCACCAGGAACGTCCTAGAGGAACGTTCCCCGGGCTCAGTGGCCCTTTTCCTGCCCGGGACCGCCGGGGACATCAATTCAGGCCATCGCGCCGACGCGTCGTACTCGCTTTCCGGCTCCGCCGGCAGGACGATGGAGCAGGCGCGCAAGATCGGAGAACATGTGGCGGCATCCGTAGTGGAGACCCCGCTATTGCCGGTCTTCGATTCAAGGAAGACCTCCGTGGCCCGGAGGGCCATCAGCCTCACAATGACTTCGCGCGACGCCGATTCCCCCGCGGAGTTGAGCCGGCAGTGGGAGGCCGAAGCGGTCTCGGCGGATCCCGGCAGGCGATCCCTTCTCGACGCGTGGAGGCAGTGGGCCATGGACCGGAGGCCCGAAGAGGACATGTCCTGGCGTGCAGCAGTGAGCGTCTTCAACTGGCAAGGCCTGGCCCTCGTAGGATTACCGGGAGAACCATTCCTGGCCACAACGGACGCCATCGCCTCCGAGGTGGACGGTCCCGTCATGGTCACTGGCTACACCAACGGCTGCCCGGGGTACTTTCCGACCGCCGACGAGTATGACTTCGGAGGATACGAAGTGGAGGACGCACACCGCTATTACGGCATGCCCGCCCCCTTTTCCCCTGGCAGTGCCGAAGCCTTGGTCCAGGCCGCTTTGGAACTCACGGGTGAGCTCCAATGACGGGCCGTCCAACCATCACGCAATTGGCGGCCGAACTCGGAATCGCCCCCTCAACCGTGTCGAGGGCCTTTACCCGGCCAAACCTGCTCAAACCGGAGACCGTGGCCCTGGTACAAAAAGCTGCGGAAGCCGCAGGCTATGTACCGAACCATCACGCGCGCGCCCTTTCGACGGGACGTGCCGGGGCGATCGGACTCATCGTGCCGGACATCGCCAACCCGTTCTTCCCTCCGCTGGTCCGGGCGGCCCAAAACTACGCAAGCGATCTCGGACTCTCCGTGTTCTTGGCGGACACTGATGAAGATCCCCTTCGGGAAGACCGTCTCATCTCACGGATGGCTCCCCAGGTTGAAGGGCTGATCGTCGTTTCATCCCGGCTCGCCTCGGCCCGCATCCGGCAAATCGCCGATTCCCAGAGGGTGGCCTTCATCAACCGCGATGTTCCGGAGACCTACCGGGTACTGCTGGACACCGCGGCAGCCATCCGCTCCGCGCTGACCCACCTGTCGGAGCTCGGCCACCGCCGCGTGGCCTACGTCGGCGGTCCTCCGCAATCATGGGCAAACAAGCAGCGCCGCTCGGCTGTGGACAACTTCTCGAAGGTCCACGCCCTCGAGGTCACGCATTTCAGTGCGGATCCGGGCACCTACGAAGCCGCGAAGGCGCTCAGCGATTCGGTGGCAGCATCCGGAGTCACGGCAGTCATCGCTTTCGACGACGTCATCGCGCACGGCCTGATGGGCGGATTCGCGGCCGCGGGCGTGGACGTCCCGAAGGACTTGAGCGTCATCGGATGCGACGACACCCTCGCGACCACGACCTTTCCTGCCCTTTCCACGATCGCGGTCAATGTCGGCGCCGCGGCCCGGCGCGCCGTCGCTGCCCTCTCCGAGAATCCAGGCTCAACCAGCCTGACCGGAGCGAGGATCATCTTCGAAGGAACCCTTGTCCTCCGGGGAACAACGGGAGCGGTCCGGCCTACATCCAGCCCGCTGACGCTAGAACCGGAGCTCGATCGCCCATCGCCCCGAATCGTCCAGGCTGGCCACGGCAGTGACAGCTGAGTAATCCGCGATCTGCCACAGTCCATCCGCCGCCTCGCCACCGGCGTCGCCCACCACCACGGTCCGCATGCCGGCCGCACGGGCTGCGGCGATGCCCGCCGGCGCATCTTCGAACACGACGACGTCGGCCGGCTCGGCACCCAGCAACGCGGCTGCCGTGAGGTAGCCTTCCGGATCGGGCTTGCCGCGGGTCACGGCCTCGGAGGTGACAGCGGTCGCAGGCATCTCGAGTCCGGCCGCTTTCATGCGCACCCCGGCGAGGATCCGATCGGCCGAGGTGACCATGGCGACGGCGTCGGCAGGCAAGGACCGCAGCAGTTCCGCGGCACCGGGCAACGCCACGATCCCGTCGGTCCGGGTCCGTTCCATCTGGCCGAGTTCCTCCGCGAGAGCGTCGATGTCTGCTCCGGCCGGGGCGAAGCGGCGCACCGTGTCCTTGGCCTGGACCCCGTGCGACGTCCGCAGGATCTCGTCGATGTCCAGTCCGTACCGCCCCGCGAATTCGCTCCACACCTGCTCCACGATCGCGGTGGAGTCCACCAAGGTGCCGTCCATGTCGAAGAGGACGGCCCGGACGGTCAGGGTTTTCACGGCTTCAGCAGGCAGGTTCATACCTCCATCCTGCCTGCTGAAACCCGTCCGCGGCCCGACTCTTACGGCGTGAGTCCTAGCCGTTGGGCCTGTGCGGGATGTATTGGACGGCCCATTTATTGCCGTCCGGATCGGCGAAGTACACAAAGTGACCCCAATCCTGGACGTCGATGTCGCTGACTTCCACGCCGTTGGCCTTGAGTTGGCTGTGGGCCTCCTGGATGTCTCCCACCACCATCTGCAGGCTGGGGGCGGTGCCGGGAGGCGCGTCGTTGAGGCCCTCGCCGATGCAGATGGAGCAGGCCGAGCCGGGCGGAGTCAGTTGGACGAAGCGGATGCCGTCCATGGGCCGCTCGTCGTAGTCGGCGTTGAAGCCCACTTTGTTGACGTAGAAATCCTTGGCGCGGTCCACATCGGACACGGGGACAAACACGAGTTCAAGTTTCCAGTCCATGCGCCAAAGGCTATCGGCGGAGCCCGAAAACCGGTAGGGGCGGAGCACAACGCGGGGTCACTTACGGCCCATGTTGCTGCTCGAATTGGGCCGTAAGTGACCCCGCGTTGATGAGGCTACGCCGGGCGGGTTAGCTGCTAGCGGCCGAAACCCACGAATTCGCGGACCTAGGGCTAGCCGGCAACGCCGTACAGTCGGTCTCCTGCGTCGCCCAGGCCTGGAACGATGTAGGCCTTATCGTTGAGCCTCTCGTCAATCGAGGCGAGGACGATCTTGACGTTGGCCCCTGAAAGCTCTTCTTCGAGCTTGGCCAGGCCTTCCGGCGCGGCCAGCAGGCAGATGCACGTGACGTCCGAAGCGCCGCGCTTGAAGAGGAACTTGATGGCTTCGCGCAGTGTGCCGCCGGTGGCGAGCATCGGGTCAAGGACGAAGATCTGGCGGCCGGTGAGGTCTTCGGGGAGTCGCTCGGCGTAGGTGATGATGTCGAGGGTCTCTTCGTCGCGGGCCATGCCCAGGAAGCCGACTTCAGCGGTGGGGACCAGCTTGGTCATGCCCTCGAGCATGCCGAGGCCTGCGCGCAGGATGGGGACCACCAGCGGCGTCGGCTTCGTGAAGGCGGTACCGATCGCTTTGGTGACGGGGGTTTCGATCTCTACCGCTTCGGTCCTGACCTCGCGGGTGGCCTCGTAGGCCAGCAAAGTGACGAGTTCTTCGGTGAGTTGCCGGAAGACCGGGGAAGGAGTGTTCTTATCCCGCAGAACGGTGAGCTTGTGAGCGACCAGCGGGTGGTCCACGACGAGTGTGCGCATGACTCCAAAACTATCATTGAGGCATGAGCACCAACGAGCCTTATCACGCGGAGCACGCGGCCTGGATGGGTCTGGCCCTTGACGAAGCCCGGCGGGCGCTGGATACCGAGGATGTGCCGATCGGCGCCGTCGTCCTGGGGCCCGACGGCGGCGTACTGGGTGCCGGGCGGAACGAACGGGAAGCGCACGGCGACCCAACGGCCCACGCCGAGATCGTCGCGATCCGCGAAGCGGCAGCCGCCCTGCAGCGCCACGCACTTGAGCTCGGCGAAGGCGGAGACGGCTGGAGGCTCGAGGACTGCACCCTCGTGGTGACGCTGGAGCCGTGCGCCATGTGTGCCGGAGCCATTGTGCTGGCCCGGATTCCGCGGGTGGTCTTCGGTGCCTGGGATGAGAAGGCCGGTGCCGCCGGATCCGTGTTCGACATCTTGCGGGAACGCCGCCTCAACCATTGGGTGGAGGTATACGCCGGCGTGCGCGAAGAGGAATGCTCGGCCCTGTTGCGCGATTTCTTCGCAACCCACCGGAAATAGCGGCTGCCCTCCGGATCGCTCTTGAAATCAATAGCGTGTTGGACGTCAGATGGTCTCAGGAAGCACAGCTGAGGAGGACCTCATGACCGTCTCTTTCAACCACACCATCGTCTACGCAACGGACAAACGCCGTTCGGCGGAGTTCCTGGCCAAGGTGTTTGGACTCCCGAAGCCGCAAGCCGTGTGGTCCTTCGTGACCGTGCCTTTTGACCATGGGGTCGCCCTCGATTTCGCCACGGCCAGCCGGCCCATCTCGCCCCAGCACTATGCCTTCCTGGTCAGCGAGGAGGACTTCGACGGGATTTTCGCCCGGATCCAGGCTGAGGAAATCGCCTATTGGGCGGACCCGGCACGGTCCCGCCCCCAACAGATCAACCACAACGACGGCGGACGCGGCGTCTACTTCGCCGATCCGGACGGGCATTTCCTGGAGGCGATCACGCGGCCGTATGGATCGGGTGCCGCATGAGCCACGTACGCGTCACGGCGATGGTGACCGGCCGCGTCCAGGGAGTCGGTTTCCGCTATTCAACAATGCACCAAGCCCGATCGCTCGGACTGACCGGAGAGGCGGCCAACCAATTGGACGGCTCGGTGCAGGTCATCGCTGAGGGTGATCGCGAAGCAGTCGATTCCCTGCTCGAATGGCTGCAGTCCCGGGAAGCCCCCGGCCGCGTGAAACACGTGGATGCCGCGTTCACACAAGCCACCGGCGAGTTCTCCGGATTCTGGGTGGACTGACGCAACCCAAAGCGAGACCAGCCTCAGGTGGTGGCGGCGTTCGCCTTATGAATTGGCACTGTTGAATTGGCGCTGTCCAGGGCGTCGATGCGTTTCTGGCGTGATGCCGGCGAGTCCAGGCTGAACGAGCGAAAATCCCCGAGGTCTTCGCGGATCCAGCTCTCCACCTCAGTGATCCGCTGGGTGACGGCCGCGGTGGGCTTGTCGAATGTCCAGGCCGCGATCCGTTCCTTGCCCGGATCGTATTGCCACAGCCCGATGATGCGTCCCCGGTCCAGGATCGGGTGGTCTGACAGATCCGCCTGCAGACCCAGGGTGCCGTCCAGGACCTTCCGGCCCCTATCGCCTTCAGCCAGCATGTCCGCCGAGTTCCTGCGCAACAGCACCAAAGAGTCTGTCCCGGCCAGAAGCTGGATCTGTTCCTCCTGCGGCGCCTTGAACGCGGAAAGGTGCTCGACGTCGTCGGGCAGCATCCAGAGAGGCTCGCCTACCGCCGTCGTCACTTCGACGGCGCCGACGGCGGCCAGCGCCGCCTTGCTCTGCGCGACAGTGAAGCCGGTAAGCCATTGGCTCTGCTTTAACGTCGCGCCGCCGGTCCAACGCAGGTACCGTTCGATCAGGCGCGCGCGGGCGGCGTCGTCGTCGAGGGTACTGGGCGGCAGCGCCCATGACGTGTAGGCGTAGCGCTGTTGGTCGAGGCGGCCGTTGACCGGCACGCGGCGGATACGGCCGTCGGCTTGCAGGAGGCCCAACGCTGTGGGAAGGGTGGTGGACGCGCCCTTCTTCTTGCCTTCTTCGCCGAGGCTTCGGACGGATTCGCCGAGCTCGTCCTTGAGCTGTTTGGGATCCATGGGGTCGCTGGATTCCATGAGGGTGTGCAGCACTTGCTCTTCGAGCAGGGTGATCTCTCCGCGTTCGACGCCGAGCCGGGCCAGGACCTTGAACGGCGCCACTGCGGCGTCCCGACCCACTTGGAGGCCCCACGCGAAGTCGTTCCGGCCGAGGACGTAGGTACATCCGCGGGCTGTGGGAAGCTCGTGTATTCTCAGCTCGGCCACGTCCCGATCGACCTGTTCGCGGCGGATCCCTGCCCGGGCGAAAAGCGTCAGGTAGGGGTTGGCGCCGCCCACGGAACGGGCCCAACCGGCGCGGTCCAGGACTTCCTCGGAGGTCTTCCCGGAGAGGGAGCCGTCCAGGCCCTGCCGATGCCACGCCCAGGCGCGCAGCAGTTCAGGGGTGAGTGTTCGGGTGGAAAGCACGGCGGACGTCATGGCCCCATTCTGCACCGTTTGCCCGGCATCCGGGGCGGTCCCGCGCTAGCTATCGCTCGAAGTCCAGCGAGAAGCCAGCCCAGGCGTCGGGATGTTCCCGGAGGACGACGTCGACGCCGGCGAGCGCACCGCCGTCGTCGCTCTCGCGGACTTTCGCGGCAACCGCCTCAGCGATGAAGCGGGCCAGGACCTCCGTCGTCGTGAGCTGTCCGGCGAAGTCGGGGTGCTCGTCGAGGTTCTTGTAGTTGAGGCCGGCCAGCACCTCGTCCAGGATGGTTCCGGCCGCGCCGATGTCCAGGACGATCGCGTCGTCGTTCAGTGCTGCCCGGCGGAACGTCACCTCGGCCACGAAAGTGGCTCCGTGGAGTCCCTGCGCCGGGCCGAACGACTCCCGCGGCAGGCTGTGGGCGATCATGAAGTGCCGGCGGACGGTGAGGCTGAACATGGTTAGCCTTTCTTGGTTTTGGGGTAATTGATGACCCGGCAAAGATCGTCCAGTTCGCCGCTTTGCAAGCCATTGAAGACCTCCGGTAGCTCCTCGAATTGCGACTCTCCCGTGAGGAAGGCGTCGAAAACCGGGTCCCGCAGCAGTGACACGGCCAGGTCCAGCCGCTCGCTCGAGGTGCGGCGGTGCCGGCGCGAACGTGCCACCACTCCCACCTGGCTGGCCCGGATCGAGAGGCGCCTGGCATGGAAGTCCTCCCCCAGTGGGAGGGAGACTTTCCGGTCCCCGTACCAGGACATCTCAATGATCTCGCCTTCGTCCCCCGCGATCTGCAGGCTACGGGCCAGCCCTTCGTCCGTGGCAGAGCAATGGAACACGATGTCGCAGTCCTGCTTTGCATCCTCCGGAAGCACGAACTCCACGCCCAGGGATTCGACGAACCCGCGCTTCCCCGGGTCCGTCTCCACGAGTTGCAGGCGTTCCAGCGGGAAACTGCGCAGCAGTGCTGCGGTCATGCCGCCCACGAGTCCGGCCCCGACGACGGCGATCCTGTCACCAAGGCGGGGTCCGGCCTCCCAGAGGGCGTTGAGGGCGATCTCGGCGATGCCGGTGAGGACAGCGCGCCGTGGCGGCACGCCGTCGGGAATTCGGGTGAGAGAGCTGAGGGGCACGACGTAGCGGTCTTGGTGCGGATGCAGGCAGAAGACGTTCCGGCCGATCCAATCTTCGGGACCTTCTTCAACGACGCCGACCGATAGATAGCCGAACTTGACCGGCGCAGGAAAATCCCCGGTTTGGTGGGGCGCCCGCATCGCTTTCGCGATTCGTGGGGGGACGTTGAACTCGTGGACCACGAGTTCGGTTCCCCGGCTGATTCCCGAGTACAGGGTCCGAACCAGGGCCTCACCCTGCGCCGGTGCCCGAAGGTCCTCGCTCCGGAGTTCACCCTGGCAGGGGCCGACGGTCCAGTAGGCCAGGGCGGATTGGGGGTGGGTGTTCTGTGCCGGGTTCTGCGGCGCGTTTCGTGGAAGAGTCATCGTGCTTGCGAATCTAGTCCTGCGGCTGCGATTACGAAAGGGAAGGCTACTTACTAAGTGGGTGCAGCCCGGCCGTTTTGGGGAACAGGCCTCCACTCCGGTACCCTATTTCAGTTGGTGACGTGTCCGAGCGGCCGAAGGTGCAACACTCGAAATGTTGTTTGGTGTAAAAGCCAACGTGGGTTCAAATCCCACCGTCACCGCCAATGAAAACCCCCGGAATTCCGGGGGTTTTCTGCATTCTTGGGGCGTGGTGGTGCAGATTCCGCCGAGTAAGCTACCCCCGCTCGCCGAGCAGGGAGCTGATCGCTTTCGTGCATCCGACGAACGCAGCCTCCGTGGCGAGGCAGTGATTGTTGAGGCATCCGTAAGTGGGCGGCCTAGAATCGTCGTATGGGTCTCCTAACCTTCAGCCTCAACGTCACCCTGGATGGTTGCGTCGACCACCAGGAAGGCATCGCCGACGACGAGACGCACGCCTACTTCACCCGCCTCATGGACGAGGGGGGTGCAATGCTCTGGGGCCGCACCACCTACGAGATGATGGAGAGCTACTGGCCGGCGGTCGCCCGCGGCGACGAGGACGCGCCGCCTGCGATGCGCGAGTGGGCGCTCAAACTGGAGGCCAAGCCGAAGTACGTTGTGTCGTCGACGCGAAGCGACTTCCCGTGGACCAACAGCCACCACGTGGTCGGCGAGCTGCGCACGGCGGTGCAGGATCTCAAGGATGCGACTCCCGGCGGGGTGCTCGTCGGCAGCGGCGAACTTGCGACAGCGCTGGACCAGCTGGATCTGATCGACGAGTACAAGTTCCTTGTCCATCCCAGGATTGCCGGCCACGGCCCCACCCTGTACCAGGGCGGACTGCCTAGCACCCGACGCCTCGAGCTGATCTCGGCGGAGCCGCTCAGCAACGGCGCGGTCGCCTTGCACTATCGACGGGCTGCTTGAGGGTGGCTGTCCGTCCTGACCTTTTTTGCCGCTCGAAAGCCCTGAAATGACGCGACTCGCCGCGTCGTAAGCGCATTCCGGAACGAAGGAGGGTCAGAACGGCGCCGCCCTGACCTGAGGCTATGTGTCGCTTCCTCTGGAACCGAGTCCGGAAACAGCTTCATCGTCCCGGTCGCGCCAGGCATCTTTGATGGCATTCTTTACCGCGCGGTAAATAACTCCATATAGGCAATAGAGGAATATTGCCAAAAAGATCACCGGTACAAATAGCGTTAAAGTAAGGTCCACGTTAGAGAGCTCCTTAGATCGGCTGGGAAGACCTCCGCAGGACATCGCCCTGGCAGTTATTCAGCGTAGCCTCCTGCCCCATCCGCCCGGCGTCCATTTGTGCCTATGCTGGGCCCATGGGGAGCGAATCATCGACGACGACGGATGCGCGGCGCCTCCTCGCGGCGCTGGCAAACGCCCAAGCCCGGAGAGTCTTCGCGGAGATCGGCGTCGGCGGAACCCCGGGCAGCTCGCTCTCGCCGGCAAAACTCGAACGGGCGCTCACGCTCCTAAACCAGGCGGGGCTGGTCGAGGCGGTCGAGACCGAAGGCGGTGCCCGCTACTGCATCCGCGAGCACGCCTTCCGGGACGCGCTGGCGGGCCTCTCGTCTGCACCCAGCCCGTCCGGCGTCGAGCGCTTCTTGACTGCGGACGGCCGCATCGATCGCTATCCTGCGCGGGAGGCAGACCGCCTCAGGCTCCTCGCATGGGTAGCGACGCGCATCCTGGACACCGGCGAGCGCATGGCGGAACGGGAGCTCAACGAACGCCTCGCCCGGTTCACTGGAGACGTGCCCATGCTCCGGCGTTACCTCGTGGACGCCGGCATCGTGAGCCGCATGCCCGACGGCTCGGCCTACTGGCTGGCACTCAAAGAAGACGCCGACGGCGGCCCCTAAAGTTCCCGGGCATTCGCCAGGACCGGAAGCTTGCCCCGGACTCCCTCCACAACAGCCGGATCGATGTCGACGACGGCGAGTTCCGGCATTTCGCCGAGGGCCACCATCACGGTACCCAACGGCGAGATCACAGCACTGTGCCCAATGCCGGTGGGCGCCGTGCCGGTGGCAGGCAGGCCGACACTGGCGGGATTGCCTTGGCCGCAAGCCACCACGAAGGTGGTACTGTCCACTGCGCGGGCCCGCACCAGCAGCTCCCACTGCTCGGCCTTGCCCTCGCCGGCGCCCCACGAGGCGCAGACGATGTTGACCTGCGCTCCTGCCCGGGCGTTGGCGGTGAAGAGGGCCGGGAATCGAACGTCGTAACACGTGGCAAGGCCGAACACTGTGCCGTTGAGTTCGAAGGTTACGGGCGACGTCCCGGCGTCGACCGAATCCGATTCCGCGAAGCCGAACGCGTCAAAGAGGTGGATCTTGTCGTAGGACGTGTCCACCCCTGGGCCGGTGACCAAAAGCGTGTTCCGGACCCGGCCGCCCTCGCCCGGAGTGAACATTCCTACCACGACGGCGATGTCCAGCTCCCGCGCAAGGCCGCGGACCGCTGTGGCCCATGGTCCGTCCAACGGTTCGGCAATGTCCGCCAGGCTGTTGCCGAAGGCGCGCATCGCTGCTTCGGGGAAGACCACGAGTTCGGCTCCGGCGGCTTTGGCGCGGGTGGCGTATTCTCGGATCAGTTCCAGGTTGGCAGCCGGATCGGCTCCCGTGATGATTTGTGCCACGGCTAAACGCATGAATTTGCTCCAAATTGTTGTATACATGATGTATGCGAAAAAGTTCGGGGACTGCGGCGTCCGGCCGCGAGAAGGCGTACGCGTACCTGCGTGAAAATATCCTGATCGACCCCGAAGTCCAGGGGAAGTTCCTGAACGAGCAGGAACTGGCCGCGGAAATCGGCGTCTCGCGTACGCCGGTGCGTGAGGCGCTCCTGCTGCTCGTCTCCGACGGCTTGGTGGAATTGATTCCCCAGCGCGGGGCTTACGTTCCCCCGGTGACCGGCCGGGAAATGTCCGAATTGATGGAACTGCGCGGGATTCTTGAAAGCCACGCTGCCCGGCTGGTCATCGAGCAAGGCCGGATCCCCGCCGGGACGATGCAGGAAACCCTTGACCAGCAGGCCAAGCTTCCCGAGGAACTGAGCCCGGAAGCGGCCCGTGAGTTTATCCGCCTGGACACGCTGTTCCACCAGCAGCTCATCGACGCGGCGGGCAACGAGCTGATCTCCCGGACGTACAGCAAGCTCCACGTCCGGCAGATCCTGGTAGGCGTCTCCGCGCTGTTCCGTACCGGAGGCCGGCGCGAGCAGGTGTGCGCCGAACACCAGGACATTCTCGACGCCCTGATGTCCGGCGACGCGGCGAAGGCGCAGAAAGCGATTGACCATCACCTTGCGGTGACCCGGGACATCCTGCTCCGGACTTAAGGCAGTTTCTGGCTGCCAAACGCTGCTCGCCGAGATGCTCACGACTTCTCCCGAGGGTCAGCGGGTTTCAGCGGCCGCGGACGGCTGGCTTGCCGCCGCAGATCCTTCGAGCAGCAGGCGGTAGTCCTCATCCTCCACAGTGTCGGAGTCCCGGCCGAGCGCCAATCCCACGACGGTGACGACGGCGGCCACGGCCACATAGATGGCAACCGGAATCCAGGTGCCGAACTGGGACAGCAAGAGTGTGAACATCAAGGGTGCGATGGCGCCCCCGATCACGCCGGCGAAGGTATAGGCCAGCGAACTTCCCGTGGACCGAAGCCTCGGGGAGAACTGTTCCACGATGAAGGCGGCCTGCGGTCCGTACATGAAGGAGTGCGCCATGAGGCCCAGGACAATTCCCACGATCAGCAGCGGCTCGCTGTGCCCGCCCAGGATGCCGAAGAAGACGAAAGTCCACACGGCTCCGATCACTGCCGCGATGCCGTAGACGAGGCGCCGGTTGAAGCGGTCGGAGACGGCACCCGCCAGCGGGATCATGAAGAGCTGGAATGCGGAGCCGATCAACACGGCGGTGAGGACCTGGCTGCGGTCATAGCCAAGCGTCTGGATTCCGTAGCTCAGGGTGAAGACTGTGAACAAGGCGTACAGCACGTCCGGGCCCACCCGGCACAGGGTGGCAGCGACGAGCGGCCGGAGTTCCTTGCTGAAGACTTCGCGGACCGGAGCGTTGGACTGCTCACCGTGCGCCTCGATGGCCTTGAAAATCGGGGTGTCTTCAAGCTTGAGCCGAATCCAGAGACCGAAGCCCACCAGCACGGCCGAGACCAGGAAGGCGATGCGCCAGCCGAAGCTGATGAACTGCGCTTCGCTGAGGGTAACGGTCAGGACGGCCAAGATGCCGTTGGCCAGGAGGTTGCCGGCCGGCGGTCCGACCTGGGCCGCCGAAGCCCAGAAGCCGCGCCGCTGGGGATCGCCGTATTCGCTGGAGAGCAGCACTGCGCCGCCCCATTCGCCGCCCACGCCCACGCCCTGGGCAAAGCGCAGCAACACCAGGATGATCGGGGCCGAAATCCCGATGCTGCCATAGCCCGGTAGCGCCCCGATCAGCACCGTGGCAACGCCGATGATCATCAGCGTCGTCACCAGGACTTTCTTACGGCCGATGCGGTCACCAAGCCGGCCGAAAATGATGCCACCCACCGGTCGGGACACGTAGCCCACGGCGTAGGTCGAGAAGGCCAGGATGGTCCCGGTCAAGGGGTCCGATGACGGAAAAAAGACAAGGGGGAACACGACGGCGGCCGCGGCGGAGTAGACGGCAAAGTCGTACCACTCGAGCGCGGTGCCGGTGAGACTTGCGGCAAAGGCCTTGTACAGGCCTTTGGGATGCATCGGCTTTCCCGGACGCGGCGCTGCGCCGGAAGCCGGAACTGGAACGTTGGCCATGGGTTTCCTCCACGAGAAGTTTACGGTGACGCCTGCCACACTGGCGTTAAATGTATACATTACGCATACTGGTTGTACATTGGCGACTGTTTCCGGTTTCCGGTTTGAAAAATTTCTCCAGCAGGACACGCAAAGAATGGACAGAAAATGACGACTCTGAGCTTTGAACTTCCCGATGGCACCACACGGAATGTCCAGGTCAAGCACCTCCTGAACGCCGGCTACGCAGGGCGCGAACAGGAAGAAGTGCAAGCCCACATCGCCGAGCTGGCCGAACTCGGCGTTCCCGGTCCCGCAACCACGCCGGCACTGTACCCCGTGTCGCCATACCTGGCGCAGCAGGTTTCCGAAGTCCGCGTGCAGCACGGCAGGACCTCGGGCGAAGCGGAATGGGCGCTCGTGATCACGGAGGAGGACGTGCTCCTGACAGTGGCGTGCGATCATACGGACCGCGAACTCGAAGTCCATGGCGTGGCATGGAGCAAGAACGCCAGCCCGGACGTGTTGGGTCGCAAA
Organism: Arthrobacter bambusae; assembly: GCF_022606295.1. Classification (GTDB taxonomy): domain Bacteria; phylum Actinomycetota; class Actinomycetes; order Actinomycetales; family Micrococcaceae; genus Arthrobacter; species Arthrobacter bambusae_A. The sequence continues at coordinate 41,978 of NZ_JAHHZS010000019.1, read as the reverse complement.
GCCTGGCGCCTGGATGACATCCGCGACCATTTGGACAACATCACGCTCAAGGGCTGGGTAGGCGACGGCGAAACTCCGGACACCCTGATCCAGGACAGTTCGCTCGAGGCGCTCCTCAGCCCCGACTACTGGCTGGGGGTCCTGGCGGAGCGTGGGCTGAACCAGCCGGGCACGGTCCTCATCTCAGGAACGGTTGCGATGAAACAAGGGGTCGACCAGTTTGCCCGCAGCTGGAAGGTGGAAATGACGGACCCGGTGATCGGCACCTCGGTGGACGCCCAGTATGTTGTGGAGAAGATGGCGGAGCCCATCGGCTGAGTCCGGTTCCGCCGCCGCCCATCCGAATCTCCATTGTGGGCGCCGGGGGCCGGGCTTACGCTGGGAGAGGCACAAGCGGTTGGCACTACTACCGCGTTGAGAGGGCGCTGCATGGACGCCAATTCCATCACCGACACCTTCCACCGGCCCCTGCGGGACCTGCGGATTTCCGTCACGGACCGGTGCAATTTCCGTTGCGTCTACTGCATGCCCAAGGAGATCTTCGGGCGCGACTTCGTTTTCATGCCCCGGGACCAGCTGCTGACCTTTGAGGAAATCACCAGGCTGGCGTCGATCGCGGTAGGGCACGGAGTGCGGAAGATCCGGTTGACCGGTGGGGAACCCCTGCTGCGGAAGGACATCGAGGAACTGGTCCGGATGCTGGCCCGGCTGCGCACTCCCGACGGGCTGGCACCGGACCTTGCCATGACCACGAACGGCTCGGTCCTGGCGCAGAAGGCACAGGTCCTCAAGGATGCCGGGCTGAACCGGGTGACGGTCTCGCTGGACTCCCTCCGGGAGGAGACCTTCCAGGCCATGAACGACGTCGGCTATCCCGTGGCCAGGGTCCTGCACGCCGCGGAGGTTGCCCAGGCCGCGGGACTCGGGCCGGTGAAGATCAACATGGTGGTCAAGCGCGGGACGAATGACCAGGACATCCTTCCCATGGCTCGCCACTTCAAGGGGTCCGGGTTCATCCTGCGGTTCATCGAGTACATGGACGTGGGTGCGTCCAATGGCTGGAAAATGGATGAAGTGGTCCCCTCCGCCGAGATCCTGGCCCGCATCGGCGCGGAGTTCCCGCTGGAGTCCGTGGCGCCGAACTACCCTGGCGAGACCTCGGATCGCTGGCGCTACGCGGACGGCAGCGGCGAAATCGGTGTCATTTCCAGCGTGACCCAAGCCTTTTGCCGCGGCTGCACGCGGGCCCGGCTCTCGGCCGACGGGAAGCTGTTCACGTGCCTCTTCGCCACAGCCGGGACGGACCTGAGGGCACTCCTGAGAGACGGCGCGTCCGACGTCGAGCTTTCGACGGCGTTGTCCGCACTGTGGGGCGGCCGCACTGACCGCTACTCGGAACTGCGCAGTTCGCACACGCCTAAAGACCCCGCAGCGGCACACAAGATCGAGATGTCGTACATCGGCGGGTAGCCGAGCGGGCCGGAGCCCTGCCGGTGACCCTATGCTGGTGCCATGACGCAGACGTCGATCAGCTCCGCGACAGCGCTGGCCGAAATGCTGGCCGCCACCGGCTACCTCGCCGACGACGGCCTGGCCACCATCGGCTACCTCGCCCTGAGCATGGAACGGCCGCTGCTGCTGGAAGGCGAACCGGGCACCGGCAAGACCTCCCTCGCCGAAGCGCTGGCGGAAGGGTTCGGGCTGCCGCTGATCCGTTTGCAGTGCTATGAGGGAATCGACGCGTCGCAAGCGCTGTATGACTGGGACTTCACTGCCCAGATCCTGCATCTGCGCAGCGTGGAGGCCAGCGGCGGCTCGGGAATGGGCACGCGGCTGAGCGTGGCCGAACTGGAAAGTTCGCTGTACGACAAACGGTTCCTGCTGGCCCGCCCCATCCTGAAGGCGCTGCAGCAAAGCCCGGCCGTGCTGCTCATCGATGAAATCGACCGGGCCGACGACGAGTTCGAGGCGTTCCTGCTGGAGGTGCTCTCCACCTACCAGGTCTCCATCCCCGAGTTCGGCACCGTCAAGGCCGACACCCCGCCGATCGTGGTGCTCACCTCCAACCGGACCCGGGACCTGCACGATGCGCTCAAACGCCGCTGCCTGTACCACTGGATCGACCACCCAGGGCTGGCCCGCGAAGTGGAGATTGTGCGGACCCGGCTCCCCGAGGTGCCCGAGCTCCTTGCCGAGCAGGTGGTTCGCGCGGTCCAGCAGATCCGGGTCACCGACGACGTGCTCAAGCCTCCGGGCGTTGCCGAGACCCTGGACTGGGCCCGCGCGCTGCACCAGCTCGGCCGTGCGGAGTTGGACTTGGCCTCGGCGGCGGCCAGCATCGGCGCGCTGTGCAAGTACCGCGAGGACACCGAGCGGGTCTCGGCGGCCTTGGCCCGGATGCTCGGCTGAGCGCATGCCGCCGGCAGGACAGATCACCCCGGGAGGGCACAGCCCAGGCCACAGCCCAGACACGGGCACGGGCCACAGCGCCGAAGAGATCCTGTTGGCCTTTGCTGCCGCCGTGCGTGCGGCCGGCGTGAAAGTGACCGCGGACCGCTCGCTCAGCTTCGTCGACGCCGTCGGCAGGCTCGCCCTGGATCGCCGTTCGGACGTCTTCTGGGCCGGCCGCGCCACCTTGTGCGCCTCGCCGGAGGACCTGCCCGCCTACCAGCGGACGTTTGAGGCCTGGTTCGCCGTGGAACATTCCGCCGCCGAACGCCTGGAAAACTCCGCGACGGCCGTCAGCGCCACGTCTTTGGACAACGACGACGGCGGGCCGGAAGGTAGGCGCGAACAGTTGCGGGCGCTCGCCAGCCGCCGTGAGCTGCTGCGGCACCGCGATGTCGCCGTCCTGGACGACGCCGAGCGGGCCCTGCTGCGCCGGATGTTCGAGGAACTACCGGTACGCCTGCCCACCCGCCAGACCAGGCGCAAGCACCTCGACCGGCACGGCGACGTGGACCGCGTGCGGACCCTGCGCGACCAACTGCGCCGCGGCGGGGAACCCGGACCGCTGCGCCGTGCCCGGGCTCCGCGCAAACCCCGCCGGATGGTCTGGTTGATCGACGTCTCGGGTTCGATGGCACCTTACGCGGACAGCCTGCTGCGCTTGGCCCACCGGGTCGTGGAAGCCGCCCCTCGCCAAGTGGAGGTGTTTACGCTCGGTACCCGACTGACCCGCGTGACGGGCGCACTGCGGGTTCCCGACCCGGACAATGCCTTGGCCTTCGCTGGCCGCGCCGTCCCCGATTGGTCCGGGGGGACCCGGCTTGGAGAAGCGCTGCGGGCGTTCAACGACCGCTGGGGGCAGCGCGTGATGGTGCGCGGCGCCGTCGTCGTGATTGCCAGCGATGGCTGGGAGCGGGGCGACCCCGCACTGCTGGGACGGCAGGTCGAACGGCTGCACCATCTGGCGCGGCGGATCATTTGGTCCAATCCGCACCGCGGCAAAGCGGGATATCAGCCGCTGCAGCGGGGAATCAGGGCGGTCCTGCCGCACGTTGACTTCTTTATAGGGGGGCACTCAATGCAGAGTTTCGAGGAGTTGTTGGACGTGGTTGCCAATGCGTGAAGTCTTGGACGATCTGGTCGCAGCCATGGCGGCCGGCCACACAGTAGGACTCGGAACGGTGGTGCGCACCTTCCGCTCCGCACCGCGGCCGGCCGGAGCCGCCATGATGGTCGACGCCGACGGCAGTGCGGTGGGCTCGGTGTCCGGCGGGTGCGTCGAAGGAGCGCTCTACGAACTGGCCACCAAGGTGGTCGAGTCCGGCAAGCCGGTGCTGCAGCGCTACGGCATCAGTGACGACGCCGCGTTCGAGGTCGGCCTCACCTGCGGCGGGATCCTGGATATTTTTGTGGAACCGCTTTCCACTGAGCTCTTCCCGGAATTGCCGCAAGTAGCGGACGACGTCGGTGCAGGCCGCCCGGTTGCCATCGTCACCGTGATCGAACACCCCGATCCGGCGTGGCTGGGCCGCCATTTGGTGGTCCGCCCGGAGGGGTTCGTCGGCTCCCTCGGCAGCGAGCGTGCCGACCACGCGGTATCCGACGATGTCCAGGGCCTGCTGGCCGCAGGCCGCAACGCCACCCTCATGTACGGACCGGACGGGCAGCGCCGCGGCGAGGGCATGCGCGTTTTCGCCCTCAGTTTCGCCCCGCAGCCTCGGATGCTGGTGTTCGGTGCGATCGACTTCGCTGCCGCCGTCGCGAAACAAGGCACTTTCCTGGGCTATCGGGTCACGGTCTGCGACGCCCGCGCGGTTTTCGCAACGGCTGCCCGGTTCCCGCAGGCCGACGAAGTAGTGGTGGAATGGCCGCACCGCTACCTGCAGGCGCAGATCGCTGCCGGCCAAGTGGATGACCGCACGGTGATCTGCGTGCTGACCCATGATCCAAAATTCGACGTTCCGCTCCTGGAGCTGGCACTGCGCCACAACGTGGCCTACGTGGGCGCGATGGGCTCCCGACGCACGCACCACGACCGGCTGGAACGGCTGCGCGAAGCCGGCCTGAGCGAGGCCGAATTGGCCAGGCTCTCCAGCCCGATCGGCCTGGACCTGGGATCCCGCACCCCCGAAGAAACGGCCGTCTCCATCGCCGCCGAAATCATTGCGTTGCACTGGGGTGGCGGCGGCGGACGATTGAGCACCATGGAGGCCCGGATCCACCACGAACCCACGGTTGAAGCGGACCACGAGGATGCGGGGTACGAACTCAAGCCGGGCTAGGGCATTCGCGTTCTCCGAGGAGTAACCTGTGTCACATCAGGACTGGATGCCGAGCAGTCGTGCCCGTCGTCCAACGCGACAGGAGATCCCCATGGCGAGTTCCAAGACGATCACCGTCGAAGTCGATGATGTGAGCTACACAGACGATGTCGAGCCACGATTGCTGCTGGTCCAGTACCTGCGCGAACGGCTTGGCAAGACCGGCACATTGATCGGCTGCGACACTACCAACTGCGGCGCCTGCACCGTCCATCTGGACGGAGTCAGCGTCAAATCCTGCACCATGTTCGCGGTTCAGGCAGACGGCCACAGTGTCACCACCATCGAAGGCCTGGCCCGGGACGGAAAACTCGCCCCTCTCCAGCAAGCCTTCCACCAATGCCATGCGCTGCAATGCGGCTTCTGCACGCCAGGGATGATCATGCAATCGGCATCCCTCCTCACCGAAAACCCGCACCCCACCGAACAGGAAATCCGGGACGGCCTCGAAGGGAACCTCTGCCGGTGCACCGGGTACCAGAACATTGTTGCCGCGGTGCAGGCCGCGGCTGACGGCACGGTTTCGGCAGACGGCACAGTATCCGCTGACAGCGATGAAGCGGAAACGGCAGGTGTGGCATGACCATCACCGAAGTCGGCAGGGCCCGCCTCCGCAAGGAAGATGCCCACCTCATCACCGGACGCTCGAGGTACACCGACAACATGACGCTGCCCGGCATGCTTCATTTGGCCATGGTCCGCAGCCCGTTCGCCCACGCCAAGATCACCTCGATCGACACCTCCGCAGCGAAGTCTTCACCCGGCGTCGTCACCGTGCTTACCGGAGCGGATGTGGCCGCTGAACAGGGCAGCCTGCCCAACGTCTGGCCCGTCACCGCCGAGCAGAAGGCGCCCGCTTTCCCATCGATCGCCGTCGACGAGGTGGCCTTTGCCGGCGAGGTAGTGGCCTGCATCGTTGCCCGCAGCGCCGCCGCGGCGCGCGACGCCGTCGAACTCGTGGACGTCAGCTACGACGAACTGCCGGTGGTCCTGGATCTGGAGGAGGCGTTCACTGACAAGGTGCTGGCCCACTCCAACTTGGACTCCAATCTCTCGGCGACGTGGGTTTTTGACTCGGGCGAAGCCGGCACAGGCAAGCCGATCGCCGAAGCATTGGCGAACGCCGAAGTCCTCATCGAACGCACCTTTTATCAGCAGCGCCTCATCCCGGCCTTCATGGAACCGCGCTCGATCGTGGTTGACCCGACGAGTGAGCAAATCACCATGTGGTCGTCCACGCAGATACCCCACATCCTGCGGCTGATTCTGGCCTTGACTCTGGGCCTCCCGGAAAGCAAGCTCCGTGTGATCGCCCCGGATGTGGGCGGCGGTTTCGGCGGAAAGCTGACAGTGATCCCGGAAGAGTTCATCACGCTCATGGCAGCCCGGCGGGTCGGCAAGCCGTGCAAATACACCGAAACCCGCAGCGAGTCCCTGCAGTCCGGACACCACGGCCGGGCCCAGGTACAGAAGGTTAAGCTCGCGGCCACGAAGGACGGGATTGTCACCGGGCTGGACATCCAGTTGCTGGCGGATATGGGCGCCTACCTGGGCATTATCGGCTCGGGAGTCCCGATCCTGGGCGCGTTCATGTACAACGCCATCTACAAGTTCCCGGCCTACCGTCTGGAATGCAACAACCTCTTCACCAACAAGGCGTGGACGGGCGCCTACCGCGGCGCAGGCCGGCCGGAAGCCACTTTTGCGATCGAGCGCTTGATGGATGAACTCGCCGTCGAACTGGGCATGGATCCCCTGGAAGTGCGGAAGAAGAACTGGATCAACAACGAGGAATTCCCCTTCACCACAGTCACCGGACTCGAATACGACAGCGGCAATTACGAGGCGGCCACCGCGAAGGCCGTGGAGCTCTTTGGCTATGACGAGCTCCGTGCCGAGCAAGTACGGCGCCGCGAGGCCAACGATCCGGTCCAGCTCGGCATCGGCATCTCCACGTTCACCGAAATGTGCGGTCTGGCTCCGTCCCGGGTACTTGGCGCGCTCAGTTACGCCGCCGGCGGCTGGGAGCATGCCCAGGTGCGGGTGCTCCCCACAGGCAACGTCGAGGTGGTTACCGGCACCTCCCCGCACGGCCAGGGCCACGAAACCGCGTGGAGCCAGCTCGTGGCGGACAGGCTCGGCGTGCCGTTCGAAAATATCGAGGTGCTGCATGGCGATACCCAGGTCTCGCAGCGGGGCCTGGACACTTACGGCTCCCGCTCACTGACTGTCGGTGGCATGGCTGTGCTGGCCGCGGCGGACAAGGTGATCGAGAAGGCCAAGGTCCTGGCAGCGCACCTGATGGAGGCCAGCGAAGAGGACATCGAGTTCACAGACGGCAAGTTCAGCGTCAAGGGCACCGACCAGTCCACGGCGTTCGGTGAAGTCGCCTTCGCCGCCTTCTCCGCGCACAACCTGCCAGAAGGGTTTGAGCCCAATCTGGATTCGGATGCCACTTTCGACCCGCAGAGCTTCTCCTTCCCGCACGGCACCCACCTGGCCGCGATGGAGGTGGACACCGAAACCGGGCAGGTCACCATCCGAAAGTACGTCTGCGTGGACGACGTCGGAGTGGTGGTCAACCCGCTGATCGTGGAGGGTCAGGTCCACGGTGGCTTGGCACAGGGAATCGCGCAGGCCCTCTATGAGGAGGCGGTTCATGACGACGCCGGGACCCTCGTCACGGGCTCGTTTGTGGACTACTTGGTGCCTGGTGCCCCGGATCTGCCGCATTTCACGACGGCGCGCACCGAGACGCCGTCCACCACCAACCAGTTGGGGGCCAAGGGAGTCGGCGAAGCGGGAACCATCGCCTCAACGCCCGCCATTGTCAACGGTGTGCTGGACGCGGTGCGGCACCTCGGGGTGAAGGACATCAAGATGCCGTGTACGCCGTCGCGCGTGTGGGCCGCCCTCGAAGAAGCCAAGACCACCGGAGGTGTGCAATGATTCCGAGCGCATTCGATTACGCCGCGCCCACTACGGTAGCGGAGGCGTTGGGCGTGTTGGCCGACGCCGGTGACGACGTGAAGGTGCTGGCCGGTGGCCAAAGCCTGATCCCCGTGATGAAACTGCGCCTTGCCGACCCCGCGATGGTGGTCGACTTGGGCCGGATCGGCGAGTTGTCCGGTGTCCGCGACGACGGCGATGCACTGCTGATCGGAGCCATGACGACGCACCACCAGATCGCCACCGACCCGCTCATAGTCGAGCACGTGCCGTTGCTGGCCCAGGCCGCGGCCACGGTCGCGGATCCCCAGGTCCGCCACCGCGGCACGTTCGGCGGCGCCCTCGTCCATGCCGACCCGGCGGGCGACATGCCCGCGCCGGTGCTGGCCGCGGACGCGACGTTCATCCTGGCAGGCCCCAACGGGGAACGCCGGGTGGCAGCGGCGGACTTCTTCCAGGGATACTTCACCACCGCCGTCGACGACGGCGAGATCCTCACCCATATTCGGGTGCCGAAGTACACCGGTTGGGGTTCGCACTATGAGAAGTTCACCAGGGTGGCCCAGCAATGGTCCATCGTCGCCGTGGCCGCGATGGTCCGGGTGGAAGGCGGCACCATCGCCGAGGCCAGGATCGGCCTGACCAACATGGCCAGCACGCCGTTGCGGGCGACCGCCGTCGAACAGGCCCTCGCGGGCGCCCCGCTGACAGCGGAAGCGATCGCCACCGCGAGCGCGCACGCCGCCGAAGGGAGCGATCCCGCCAGCGACCTCAATGGAGACGCGGCCTACCGCCGCCACCTGGCGGAGGTCCTCACCAAACGGGCCGTCATCGCGGCCGCCGGACTCTAACGGAACACGGGCGGGAGGGAGACATGGAACTCAAACATCACTTCGTGGTTCCCAGTTCGCTGGAGGACACCTGGCATTCCTTCAACCAACTGGAAGACATCGCACCCTGTTTCCCGGGGGCGACCCTCACGTCCGTGAGCGGCGAGCAGTTCACCGGAACGGTCAAGGTCAAGCTCGGCCCGATCGCCATGATCTACACCGGCACCGGTGAATTCCTCGAGCGCAACCAGGAGACGCATACGGTGGTCATTTCGGCCACGGGCAAGGACAAGCGGGGCAACGGCACAGCGGGCGCCACGGTGACGGCAGTGCTGACGCCCGACGGCGACGGCACCGCCGTCGACGTGACTACCGACATGAACGTCACCGGCAAACCGGCCCAATTCGGCCGGGGCGTCATCCAGGACATCTCGGACAAGTTGCTGGAGCAGTTTGTCCAGTGCGTGATCGGGAAGGCGGGCGGCGGGGCTCCTAGCGATACGGGGCCCGACGCCGGAAACGCTGCGGCATCGGCGGAGCCTGGGGCGGCTGGGGACGAGGTCGCGGAGCCCGAAGCCGGGCTGGCTGCGGCCGGGCCTGCTGCACCGGTGGGCGAGCGCGCCGCCGGGGTTCCCGCAACACCGACGGCCGGGCCTCCGGCGGCGCCTGTTTCCGCGGCCGCGGCTGCCCCCGCACCTCTGTCTGCGCCGTTCGCGCCGTCGTCGGAATTGGACCTGGGCTCGGCCGTGTGGCCGGTGCTCGTGCGCCGTTTCGGCCCTGTGCTTTGCGCCGCCGCTGTCCTGGCCCTGGTCGTCTGGCTTGTCCGGCGATACGGGATGGATTGAACGCCCATCCAAGCCGTGTGGAGGGTGGTTTTCGGGCGGCGCGGCGCTCTTGCCGCGCGCCTCACGGCGTCGATATCATCAAGGTGGGTTATGCAGCTGGCCCTCGGAATTCTTCCACGGAGTGACCCCATGACCCGCCCGCCTCACCTCTCTGCCAACTCTTTTCGCGTAGCTGCTCCGAAGCTTGGAGCCGAGCTGTGAACGCGCTGCTCAGCTCATGCTTGGAAGGCGAGCTGGACCCAGTCGAGGGGCTTGCGAAGTTGTCCGTCGCGGAGCTCAACTTCTTGGCTGACGCGCTCTTCAGGTTGCTCGACGTCGGGAAGCCTGAGTTCGGGGTCAAGTCCTGGTACGACGCGGTCCTGGATGAGCTGGCTGCGCGCGGTCTGGGACCTGGGCGCAGTGAGCGATCCGCCGTCGACGTTTCCTCGGATTAGTCTTCCCGTGCTGCGGCGGCAAGAGGGGCGCTCGCGTTGTCTCCCCCAGGTGCTTGCCGGCCGGCCAGCTCGCGCACGAGTACCTTCAATTCCTGCCTGAACATCGACGTATCGATGGACACTTGGGCGAGGACCTGTTGCTCCGACTCGACCGCCCGCTCGAGCGCTTCCTTGCCGACGTCGGTCAGCGAAACGACGTGCACCCTGCGGTCCTCGGGACTTCGACGCCTGCTGATGTGGCCGTGGGTTTCGAGCCTGCTGAGGGTCTGCCCCATGGTCTGGGCCTGCACCCGGACGATCTGCGCTAGAGCGGTCTGAGTGATGGGGCCCGTGACGGCAAGAACCTCGAGGGCGATGACACCGGCGTGGGTGAGGCCGATCTCCCTGAGATTTTCGTCCCAAGCGTGCTCCACCAGCCGGGCCGCTGTCGAAAGCAACCGTCCGGTGGGCCAACGCTCAATGTCCGGCATATGACTCATTGTAGCCGCAGGGGATGTTGTGGGGGTTGGCAGGGGTACCAGGGCCTAGTTCAGGCGGAGATGCGGCGGAGAATGGGGTCCGCGATTGCGCGAGACGGTGCGCAGAGGGTTTGTCCGAGTTGCCTGAAGGCGTCGTCCCGGTTCGAGAAGTACCCGTAGTCGGCGCGAATGAACCGTGAAAGATCATACGCGTTATCCTCTGCCCGGCCGTCCCAGTCAACAGCACACCGCCCCGCAGCCTCGAACAGCGTTTCCGAACCGCTGTTTGTGAATGATCCACCTCCGCGGCATCCGATCGCTCCGAAGAGCTCGGACGCAGGCCTCCACTCTTCAATGTTGAATTCCGGCCATACGAGCAGTACTCGGTCCGGAAGCGCAGCGCCGATGTGTGGGAAACGCGGATACCAGAAGGACCGATCGATGAGAAGGGCTCGCACTCTTGTCGCAACTCCGATGCCTCGCGCGGCGCTTTCGAGAATTGCGAGGCGCTGGCTGCATGAGCCGAAGCCGCGCGCAAGGGTTCGGGAGGCCGGCGTGCCCTCTTCCAGCGCATACACAGCGCGTACTTCATCGAGGATGATCGAGTGGACGGCTTGAAGCACGGCCACTTGTTCAGCTGACTGCGCGAGGTCCTGTGACCGGGAGACGAGCCGTGCGATCCCCGGGGTTTCATGGTCGAGAATGGGCGTTGGGGCCACGGACCCCGGCTGTTCCGGGCCATCTCCGGCACCGGTTCGGGTGCGCCTGTACCACGGAGTGACGAGCGCAGAGAGGGCCATCACCCCTGCTGCGCCTTTGCTGTGCGGCCGGTGCCGCGCTTCCGGACCTCGCGTAGGACGATCTGTTCGGGGCACACGGTCGAGAGAAAGTCGCCGACCGACAGGGCAAGCCGTTCACCCACGAGCGAGTAAAGGATGCGATTGGCATCTCGCCGCTCGGTGACCAAACCCGCTTGGCGCAGCACGCCGAGGTGCCGCGAGATCGTCGGCCCGGTGGCTTGGAACCGCGCGGCGATCTCGCCGGCGGCGAGTTCGCCGTCCTTGAGGTCCTGCAGGATCTGCCGTCTCGTCGGGTGCGCGAGAGCGGCGAAGATGTCTGACGCCGTATCTGTCATGTTTGCAATATAGCACAATAGCTATATACAGTTTAGCTTCATTGCTAATAAGCAAAGGAGAACATAATGCGTGTTGCCATAACTGGCGGTACCGGATTCGTGGGACGTCACCTCGCCAAGCGGCTGGATCCCGCGGATACCGTCATCGTGTCTCGTCGGACGGGCGTGCCGATCGATGACGTGGACGCCTTGACGGCAGCATTCGCGGGTTGCGACGTCGTCGCACATTGCGCAGGGATCAATCGTGAGATCGGAGATCAGACCTTCGCACGTGTGCATGTCGACGGCACTCGCGCCGTCGTCGAGGCTGCCCGCCGAACGGGCGTACGGCGGATCGTCATGCTTAGCTTCCTTCGCGCCCGGCCGGACTGTGGTTCGGCATACCACGAGACGAAGTGGGCCGCCGAGGAACTCGTACGGCGGTCCGGGATCGACCACACGATCCTCAAAGCCGGGATGATTTACGGATCAGGTGATCACATGGTGGACCATGCGACTCGTGCCGTGCGCACGTGGCCGGTTTTCGCGACTGTGGGGTGCCGTGATCGGACGGTCCGGCCCGTGCCCGTCGAGGAAGCCGTCAATGTGTTGCTCGCAGCTCTCGAGGGACGCGTTCCCAACCCGACCGTCGCCGTCGTCGGAGCCGAGGAACTTGAGTTCGCCACAGCTGTTCGCCGGATCGCCCGCGTCGCCGGGCGACGGCCTGTCTACGTACGCGCCCCGGTCTGGGCCATCCGCGTGCTCGCGCAGCTCACGGAGTGGACGATGGTGGTGCCGCTCGTTGCGAAAGCACAAGCGCGGATGCTCGCCGAAGGAGTTAGCGAGCCCGCACCTTTCGCACCCCAACTGCCCAAAGGAATCCGCCCGACTCTCATGTTTGACGACGAGCGCATCCGGGCCGCACTGCCCGACGGGCGGTTTGGCCTCAGGGACCTCCGAATCACGAATTGTTGGGCCGGGCGGCGTCGTGACGGCTTCTAGATTTTCCGAATCTGTTTATCGGACCAACCTCACTTGAGGTTGGCCGCTCCGTAGGCTAATCGGGCCGGGTAGTCGTAGATGACAACGCAGCCGATTGCGGGCAGGTTCGCCCACTGTTGGCTGCCTATTTCATACTGCTGGTCTCCTTGGCTACTTTTTAGCCCACCCAGCTCATACCTAGCGGCCGACGTCAGGCCGAGTTCGCCATTCGCGCCGGGGCTCAGCGTCCCAGGACTGAGAAACACCCGGAGGTCTTTGCTGCTTTCGGTCGCAAAGTCCTTGAGTTCCAGAATTGCTCCGGAATCCGTCACTCGTAGCGTGGCTGTCCCCCTTGTGGTGGCAGCTTGCGACTGAAACTCGCCCTCGGCCGTCCTACGCGCGCTGTTCGGTGAGGCAGAGGGGTGGCAATGGTCGCGGCTGAGCTTGAAGTTCTCAGCCGGGGCGGCTCTCCAGCTGAATCTGTATAGGTACAGGCAGTTAAGCCAATAACGGCGAGGAGAATGAACGCGCCAGATTGCCTTTTCATGGATTCCCCCGTTTTGTTCTCCGCACACTACCGCACGATGTGCGCCCAGAAACGATGAATTCGGCCATGAACTCTTCCGTGACGGTGATCCCAGCACCAGTATGGTGATTGCATAACGCAACCACTGATCTGAGGGGACCTTCACCATGGCTGTTCGAGTTGACCTGAATATCTCGCTGGATGGTTTCGCCACGACGACGGACGCAACTCCAGAGAATCCGTTCGGTTCGGACTGGGGCCGACTCGTTGACGCATATACGTCCACCCGCACGTTCCGTGAGCGGGTCCTACATGACACGAGTGGAGAAGGAACGTCCGGCGTCGACGACAAGTACGCGGCGGCCTACTTCGAGGGAGTCGGAGCTGAAATTATGGGTGCCGGCATGTTCGGGTTCCATAACTTCCCCGATGACCCCGAGTGGAAGGGCTGGTGGGGCGACGAGCCGCCGTTCCGCGTCCCCGTGTTTGTCCTCACTCACACGCCCCGCCCTGACATCACGATGGCCGGCGGTACGACCTTCCACTTCGTAAGCAGCAGCCCCGAAGAGGTGCTTGAACGAGCGCTCAGTGCAGCGGGCGAAAAGGATGTGCGTATCGGAGGGGGTCCTACCGTGGTGCGCGACTACCTGAAGGCCGGACTTGTCGATCGGCTGCACGTCGGGATCACACCGATCCTGCTCGGTAGCGGAATACGGCTCTGGGACGATCTCCGGGGGCTGGAAAGCGACTACACCGTCACGTCAGAGACCGCCGAAAGCGGCATCATCCACGTCACCTTCCGCCGATGATCCACGCACGGAATCGTCTGAGTGCGTCTACTCGCGTTTGAGCGTGAGTAACATCGACGGCGAGACGTCCGCCGTCGTACTTCTGGGCCGGTCAGGCTATTGCTTTAGCGGCGCGAGCCGTATTTGCTTCGCGAGCGCGTAAGCGGTTGGAAGATCGCTGTCGCTTTCGACGAAGACCCGGCCAATGACGAGCGCGGAGTGGGTTGGCGAAGAAATCTGCGTCATGCCGTTCGGTACGGTTCCCTTCCATCCGGGCCCGCTAAGGAAGTAGTCGCCGGCTTCGGTTCCCGTGGTGCGTTTGCCGACGTAGGCAAAATTTGTGCTTTTCGACGGGTCGGTGAATTGCACGCTGAAGTAACGGCCGGACATGTCCGGTACGTGCAGGATTTGCGGCCCTTTGCTCAAGTCGAGCCAGCCGCCGACGTAGAGCAAGTCGTCGGCCCCGGTTGCCATAAGGCTCCCGCGCGACGTCGCCGTCGACGGTGACGAGGTGCCGGGCACGGCGTACAGCGTGTTGACAGGGATCGGGCCCTCCCCGAACCCATGTTTGAGAATCGCCCTCTTGTATCCATTGACCGTGAGCCGCGGCCAGAGGTAGATAAAAGCGGGTGCGCCCAGCGCCCATACAATGACAGCCGCTATGACGAGTGGAATGATCCCGTCCCCGTTGGCGATCCGTCGGTAGATGACCCAGGCGAAGACCGCCAGTATGACGGCGGTAAGGGGACGTCCGTATTTCAAGATGAGGCGGTTCATCTCACTGCGCCCTGTCAATGAGCGGCAATTGGTACGTGCCGTCGAGAATTGCCGCGCCAGGCAGATACACCCGGAACATCAGCTTGAAGTTCCCTGGCGGAATGGGCAGCCAGTTCTGCTCGTGCCCGCTCGGAGCGTGATGCTGGAGATAGAGATCCACTGAACCGTCAGTGTTCTGCGCGAGCGGCGAACGGTTACCAACGCTGTAGCGATTAGTGGGATTGTCCACCATATAGCCGACGGCATCGGTCGGAGTAAGCGACCAGAAGGCATTATGCGGCGGAAGTTTCCCGGCAGGAAAATGCAGGACGTATCCGTGCCTGCCGCTCAGCGCTTGTCCTGAACCATCCACAGTTGCAGTCCAGTACGCGGCCTCTTCAAACACATTGACGACGGGCAACGCTTTTGCACACGCTGCCCGCACGAGGACTCCGTTGCCGGGCTGGCCGCATTTGCGGATTGCGCTCCAACCATTGACGGTTGTTGTGACCGCCCGGCCCACGGCATTCATGATGACGATCGCCGTCAAGAAGGCCAGCACGGCACCGAGAATCAATCCTTGGACCACACCGGACTGCGAGAACCACGCGAGGGCATTTGCCATACCCGCAAACTACCACTGCGCTATGTGGCTGGGTGGTGTTCTGCATTGATCCGGCGAGCGAGGAAGCAGCGAGGCGTCTTCGAACAGGATCAAAAGGAGACCACGGCGACCCGATTCCGGGGCTGTCATCCTGGTGTTCACGCTTTGCGGCCAGTGCTTATGGGCCAAGTGGGTAGACGACACGCAGGGAATCTCCTACGGTGGAGGTCCGTTATCAAATACCGCGAGAGCACCCCATCCCCCATGCTGCCGCTGACAGGGCCAAGACGGTGAACAAGATCGAGACGTCTTCGAAGCAGAAGCCCGAGGCCCAGCAGCGCAGCTGATAACCATGCGCCTACGACCGTGGGGCATCTTCCACCGTGGCCGGACCGAACTTCATCCATCCGCGTTCGTCCGGGCGGCTGAGCCCGTGGCCGAGGAGCCCCCACCCCGGCCAAGTCCCGCGAACACAAGACCGGCGGCATCGTCTTTCGCCGGGGGTGGAACGACAAGCCCATCGCGGCCAACAACCGTTCCCCGGCGAGTGCGGCTTTCGCTTCTCCAGCGGCGGCACGTCGTACCAGGTCGGCCGCCTGCCGGGTATTCAGCGCCTTGCCCCTGCCCTTGTCGACGCCGGCCTTTTTGGCAAGGGCGGTCCCTTGACGCCCCGTCCATGAAAACGCGGTCGAGCTGCTCGACGTCGAGTTGCCGGATCGTGTTCTGGTCGAGAGAGCTGACCCTTAGCTAACCGAAAGTCTGGCCAGTCATTTTTCCGACCCATAGTGTCAGGGCAACTCTAAGAGCCCGTCGCCATGCGTCAAGAAATTTCGATTTCGACCCCAGCCTGACACGTATCCATTGGGATCGTTTCACACGGGGTGTACGTCTGTTTGGGGTGTACCCCAAACAGACAGTCAAGGCTTAGCGCCTGATTTCACGTCCCCTGTGTCAGGAATCCTTGACACGGAGTAGTTCCCGCTCGCGCCGACGGCCTTCTCTGAGCGACTTCGACGCGAGGGGTCGAAACCAGGGCAATGGACCGAAGAAGACGGTGTCAAGGGGACAGGACATCCATCTTATTGTTCCGCCTCGGGAACCGCCTACCTGCGGTGCGGCTTTAATCTCTCGGCCTCGTCCTTGGCAGTTTGGATGATGGTGCGGAACTGCGGTCGTTCGAGATTGTCCTCTCCGGGTGCACGGATGACCCTGCCTAGATATGGGTCGCGCTGCTCAAGTTTCGTATTCCCGTATTGCAGGGTGGTGTAGCCGGCTTCTTCCTCGGCTTTTGTTTTTATCGCTACGTAGATGACCAGGACTGCGACTGAAATGCCGCTCGCGACCATGGCAGCTGCAGCGGTGTACATGGGCCACAACAGAGGGGTGCCCGAAACGTTCAGGACGCCCATGATGGCGAGGAAGGCCAAAGTAATAGTCGTAGTTCTGAGACGCATACGCATCAGGGCGTAGGCTGTGGGCCCTGCAAGTAGCCGACGCTCGAGATCAGGGGTTACCAAGTCAGGGCTCCATATCCGCTCGTAAATAGGTCCGCAGGCAATGTAGCGACACTCAGGCCCAATACCATCTTGGTTGCGTATATTCCGTACCCAAAGGAAACGAAACCGACAGCTGTAGTGACTAGCCCCATGCCGCATTCCTTCGTTATCGGTCCCGATCCGACCGTACAGGCAATACTAGTTGAAGCGGTGCTGGTTATCAGGCTAGATCCGGCTAGCACCGGTGAAACTTCTTCCAGGCCAGGTATGAATGCAGTCACCACCGCTGCACCACCGGTTACTGTCGACCAGTGCCCGAATGTCGTTTCCGCTTTTTTCCACGTTCCCAAGTTGTCACTCAGGCCTTTGTTGTATGCCTCGGCCCTGAGCTTGGCGTAGTTCGGGATGCAGTTGCCGTGGTACTGGCTGCAGGCTGACTGTTGCGGGCTGGGTTGGGGAGTTGGTTGTGGCTTCGGACTGTCCGCTACTTCTTGCAGGAAGCGTTGTCCTGACGGCGAGGTACGTGGCGCTGGGGGCCTGAACCCGTTCACCAGGCGAACAACGTTCAGGTCGGCGCCGGGGGTGGCGTCGGATCCGTGCCAGGAGCCGCCGTTCGGGCCGTCGGTGAGCCTCGGCCCGAGGATCATGAGTCCTGAGGGGTCTGCGTTGTTGATCGCGTCAGCCTCGCCGTAGACGTACGGGGAGAAGTTCTTGGCCACGTCAAGTTTCAGGACCGGGTCAGGGCTCGTGAAGGCTCCGAGCACGGGGTCGAGGTCGCGGGCGCCGAGGTGGGTGATGGTACTGATGGTGTCGGCAAGCCCGCCGATGTACCCGTTGGGGGCGCCGTAGCCGTTGGGGTTGGCGGCGTTGGATCCGACACCGGTGGTGGAACCCGTGGCGGTGGCGTACGCGCCGGTTCCGGGTGCGGCCTGGGTGGGTCCGCGGGCCAGGCCGATCGGGTCGGTGTAGCGGGTTTGGGCGGTGACCGGGGTGGTTCCGCTGCTGGCCTGGACGATGGTCTGGGCGGTGTCGACCCCGTCGCTGATGATGAAGGCGAGCTTGAGCTTCCCGCCGGAGGCGGTGCGCTGGGCGACGGTTTTGCCGGCGAAGGTGTAGCTCTTGGTCGCGGTTTTGACCCCGCCGGGTGTGGAGTGGGCGGTGATGGAGCCCAGGGTGACGGTGGTGCCGGTGCCGTCGGTGATCCCGACAAGGTTCCCTCCGGCGTCGAAAAACCTCGTTCCGGTGCTTCCCGCTGTCCCTGTGACGGGGGCCGGCGGTGTGCCGGCGGTGGCGGAGGGATTCGGGTTCACGGGCAGGGTGGCCGTGCCGGTGGTGGTGGCGAGTTTCCCGTCTGGGGCGTAGGAAAGGGTTTCCCCGGCGCGGCCGGTCATCCGCCCTGCCGCGTCCCAGGTGAAGGTGTTGGTGGTGGGTGTCCCGGTGGCGGGGGTGCTGGTCATGGATTGGAGCCGGTGCGGGCCGGGTTGGCCGGTGGCCGGCGCGAGGTAGTACCCGGAGGTGTCGGCGATGAGCTGGACGGTGCCGGTGGAGTTGTTCGTGAACGAGACCGTTCCGTCCGCCCCGACGGGCACGATCGCGGAGTTTCGGGACCGTCTGGCCTTGCACGTAGTTCACGTTGGAGGTGTCCGGTTCCGGGGTGCCCCCGGCGCAAGCGTCACCGGAATGACATATCAAACCCAGCGGCAAGCCATCGACGCCGCTAAACGGTTGGATCATCGGCCATTCATCGCGCGAGTCCGGAACACGAACAAGGGGAATTCGGTCCGTCCAGTCAGCCGTGATGCGTCACTAACAAATTTCCCCGCGAAATTGGTCACTGATGAGGATGAAAGGAATTCCTAAAACCTTAACGCCCCCGCGCAGGACGACGCCGGTACCAAGCAACAAAGCCCCACAGCGCGACGATCAAACATACGGCAGCGACAATCCCCCGCCACCAAATAATAGGTTGCCAAAGTCCGAATATCAGGGCCCAAACAAGGAGAACACCACTCACGTCGAGTCGTGGGGCTCGGATCTTCACGGAGGCTCTCCTTCTTGTCATCTGTCTTCATCCAGGAGCGCAAGCGCCAAAGACCAAGAATACTTCCCAACAGCCCGACGTCGGACCCGGACCGCCGCGAGACACGTCCGCCCCGTTGCCCAGGTCAAATCCCAGTGACACCACCGCCACGGGCGCCCATACTGGGAGCATGAGCGTCAACACCCGCCGCACAGCGGAAGGCGCCGCTGCTGCCACCCCGGTCCCCACCGCCCCCGCCGCTCCGACAGAACCAACCGCACCGGCCACCCCAACCACCGGTCCCATCACCCGTGAAGAACTGCAACTCGCTTCGCGCAACCATGCCATGCCGTTGGAAATGCTCCGATGGCCCGTCACCCCGCTGGGCATGCACTACCTCCTGGTCCATTTCGACGTCCCCCGGATAGATCCCGTCTCGTGGCGGCTGAATATCGGCGGGCTCGTGGACCATCCGCACGAGTACACCCTGTCCGACCTCCAGCACCGCGAGCGCCGCACCCAAGCCGTCACCATGGAGTGCGCCGGCAACGGCCGCTCGCGGCTGGAACCGCGGCCTGTGAGCCAGCCATGGGACCAAGGTGGGGTGGGGACCGCCGAGTGGACCGGCACCCCGCTCGCTCCGTTGCTGCTCGACGCCGGCGTGTCACCGGACGCCGTCGAGCTCGTCTTTACGGGCGCGGACCGAGGGATCCAGGGCGGTAAGGAGCATCAGTACGCGCGCAGCCTGACCCTCGCGGAAGCGATGTCCGACGACGTCCTGCTCGCCTACGAGGTCAACGGCCAAGCCCTTCCGCCGCAGCACGGCTACCCTGTCCGGTTGCTCGTCCCTGGCTGGTACGGGATGACGAGCGTCAAATGGCTGCAATCCATCGAGGCAATAGACCACAGTTTCGACGGCTACCAACAGCTCGGCTCCTACCGCTACACCCAGGACGCAGACGATCCGGGCGAACCCGTTCAGCGGATCAAAGTCCGCTCCCTCATGGTTCCCCCTGGAATTCCCGACTTCCTCACGAGGCAGCGCACGCTCGACGCAGGACCGGTGCTGCTGACCGGCCGGGCCTGGTCCGGGAAGGGAACCGTGGACAGCGTCGAAATCTGCGTGGACGGGGTCTGGGAGAAAGCCCAACTTCACGCTCCGGCCGGACGTCATGCGTGGCGCGGATGGACGTTCACGTGGATCGCAACGCCCGGTTCCCACGAGTTGGCATGCCGGGCGACGGATTCCACCGGGCAGACCCAGCCCGATACCCCGGAGTGGAACTACCAAGGCATGGGAAACAACGACATCCAACGGCTGACCGTAACGGTCCGGGAGTAAACGGGCCGGGCAATGGGCGCCACGTCCAAGAACACCGCCGACTACGAATTCCTCACCGTCTGGCGGGTCGCGGGCACCCCGCGTGAGGTCATGGACATCTTGGGCGACGCCGGAACACTGCCCCGCTGGTGGCCCTCGGTGTACCTGAGGGTTGTTCCGCTCGATCCGGGAAATGCGGACGGTACAGGAAAGGCCTTCTCCCTGCACTCCAAGGGTTGGCTGCCGTACACGCTGCGCTGGAGGTTCACGGTCACCGAACCCATCACGGAGCGCGGTTTCGCGATCGCGGCGAACGGCGACCTGCATGGTACCGGGCGCTGGACTTTCGAACAGGACGGTCCGGAAACGGTGATCACCTATGACTGGCGGGTCAGCACATCAAAACCGCTGCTCCGGCGGCTAAGATGGCTGCTCAAGCCCGCTTTTGCCGCGAATCACCATTGGGCGATGGCCCGCGGCCAGGAGAGTCTCGCCCTTGAATTACGACGACGACGTCCCGGCACGGACCTCTCCAAGGTCCCCCGCCCCGCGCCGCCTACGTTTGCAAGCCGCTACCGTTGGCCAAGGAGTACAACGCATGCCTGATGACAACAAAGACGAAGTCCGCTGGTTGGCGCAGCCCGAGGACCAGGACTATCCGAGCGCGGCCGACTATTTGTCTCTGTTGGAATCCGACGACGTCGTCGCCTCCGTGATCGCGGCGCTCAAGGACGCGCCCATCCAACACCGCAAGGCCAAGGACATTCTCCGGGCCGCGCGTCTAGCGTTGTTGCCCGAGGACAACGCCCACGTGGCCTCGGACCTGAAGAAGATCAAGGAAGGCAAGAAGCTCTCGCCCATCCTCATCGTCAAAGGCGACCTGGCCCGCGGCATTCCCGCGCAGGTGGCCGATGGCTACCATCGGGTGTGCGCGAGCTACTACACGAACGAAAACACCGACATTCCTCTCAAACTGGCTAATGCGCCCCGGTAACCACCGCTAACCAACCGCAACGCCGGTAGAAGGAGGAACGCGTGTCGTTCTTTCAGCTTTCGCTGATCGCCACGGTCGCGCTCCTCGGACCGTTGCTCGCGCTGCCCCGGAAATGGCACCTTCCCGTTGTCCTGGGACAGTTGCTGGCGGGCATCGTCATCGGACGCACAGGCCTGGGCCTGGTTGATTCCTCGGATCCCACCTTCACTTTCGTGGCCGACGTCGGATTCGCCCTCATCATGTTCGTCGCCGGGACGCACGTCCCCGTGCGGGACAAAGCCATCCGTCCCGCCCTGGGCAGCGGCGCCCTGCGCGCCGGCGTCGCCGCGGCGCTGGCCGCCGTCGTCGGGATCGTCATCGCTTTTGCCTTCGGGACCGGACATGCTCCCCTCTATATCGTGCTGCTCGCTTCCTCCTCGGCCGCACTGGTGTTGCCGATCGTCGACTCCCTTCGGCTGGCAGGACCGAAGGTCCTGACGACGACGGCGCAAGTGGCGATCGCTGACATCGCCTGCATTGTGGCGCTTCCGTTGGCCGTCGACCCGCCTAACGCCGGCCGGGCAGCGGTGGGGGCAGCCGTCGTCGCGGTTTGCGCGCTGGCCTTGTTCTTCGTGCTTCGCTGGCTGGAGAACAGCGGCAACCGCGGACGGTTGCATGAAATGTCCGAAGACCGGAAGTTCGCCCTGGAACTGCGGATCCAGCTGGCCCTGCTCTTCGCGCTTTCCGGGCTCGCGGTCCTCGGCCACGTCTCCATCATGCTGGCCGGGTTCTCCTTCGGCCTGGTGGTCTCAGCGGTGGGCGAACCCCGCCGCCTGGCGCACCAGCTCTTCGCCGTGAGCGACGGTTTCCTGGGGCCGGTCTTCTTCGTCTGGCTGGGTGCGTCGCTGGACTTGCGGACCCTCGCGGGCAGCCCGCGGATGATCCTCCTCGGGATCTGCCTTGGCTTTGGAACACTGCTGGTGCACGGAAGCATCCGGGCCCTCGGCCAGCCACTGCCGCTCGCGGTGCTGGCGGCATCCCAATTGGGAGTGCCGGTTGCCGCCGCCACCATCGGCTCCCAATTGCACTTGCTGGAACCGGGAGAAGCCGCGGCGATGATCCTCGGTGCCCTCATCAGCATCGGGGCATGCACCATCGCGGGCTCGAGGGCGGCACGCAGCTTCTCGCAGGCCGCACCGGGTTCGGCAGGCGAGGGGCCAAAACGCGGTGGCCCGGCAAGCAAAGGCCCGGCAGGCAAGCCGTCGGAAGGTGGTCCGGCGATCACTGCGTGATTCCCGCGTACTGCGTCGGGTAACGTCGATGCAGTAGCTGTGCGCCAGGGAAATGAAGGAGTTGCCATGAGCCGGAAGACGAAAAAGCCAAAGACCCGTGGCGGGCATCTCAAGGCAGTGCCTTCGGCCCCCAGAATGCCCTTGCAGTTGGTCCTCAACCATCGCGTAGTCGACTCCTTCACCCCGGATTTCGTTCGCTGGTACGAAAGATTCAGTGACGCCGAAGACGCCCTGCAGTGCTTGCACATAGTCAAACTCTTCATCTCGGCAAGCCACGCGATCAGCGAAGAAAGCTCCGCAACCTGGTTCGACCCCGACAGCTTGGACGACGCAGCCCTTGCCCTTGCGAGCACGCTTGACGAGGCTGATAGCGATGAGGCGCTCGTAGCGATCTTCGATTACTTGCACCTCTACACTGAATTCCTCTTTGAAACTGGCCGCTGGTCCGGGACCGAGGAGGACTACTTCGTCCTCCACATGCTCCTCACCGAAGAAGCTTCCGGGGAATTGGGCCTTCCTGACGACATTCCGGAACTTTCCGACGAAGAGCAGGACCGGGCGTTCCAGGAACTGCCCGTTCTCCAGTTGACCGGACGTTTGCTGGAGTGGCTCGGAGCCGGAAAGGACGTCACCAGCACTGGCGTGCTCCGGCTGAAAGACATTGAAGGTGCTGCCGGAGCGGTAGGAGTGAAAGCCAGAGGGAAAAAGACCGGGAAAAGGCCTCTCCCGGAGGGCGAAGGCGCGGCCGAAGCCGATCCGGAGTCATTTGAAGTCGGCTCCATGCACGAAGTTCCCGTGCTGCGTGAAATCTGGGCCGCGCTGGTGGACATCGATGGCCTGTCGATCGGGTCAACACGTGCCGCACCCGGAGCGGCCGCCGAATCGTGGGACTCCCCAGACCTCGATTCGAGGCTTCAGATCCGGCGTGAGTTCCTCACGGTATTCCTTGCCAGTGCAGTGATGGATTCCGGCGACATGTGGGAGGAAGGTCCCCGGGATAATGCAACCCTGGCCAGGGTACTCCTGAGAGGAGCCACTGGAGAGCCCGTCAGCGTGGACGAACTCAAGAGTGCGGCAGCGAACGAATCGGTGGGCAGCGCATTGCCCACGTTCGAGGCGATCCGGGCGCTCCGCGAGCTCGCCACCCTCGCCGATCTTGGCCTCGTCGACGTGGACACCCACTACACCGTTCCGCCGCCGGTCATCCAGTGTGTGATCCCGGCGCTCGCCCTGGTTCTTGCCATGGAAGACAATTTCGAACCGGGCCCGGTCCACCCTGGCTAGCAACCCCGTCACACGACCCATCCGACGGCAGTCCAGCCACGAACCACCGATAGAATGTCGGGGTTGACCAGCCGGAACTGGGCGGTCCATCACCTGCTGGAACGCTACCGAGGGAGGAACCCGTGCGCTCATCGCCTGCCCGGACCCCCTTCCATGCGTTGCGTTCGGCCGCTCTGGCGGTGGCCATTGTTGCCCTCGCAGCAGGGGCCCACGTCCTCTCCGGCGGCGCGCTTCCCGTCACACCGGTCCTGCTGGCCGTCCTCGCATTGACCGGGCTCGTCACCACGCTTGCTACCCGGTTCAAGCTCGGCTTCCCGGTTATTGCCTTCCTTCTGGGAGCCGGCCAGCTGGTCCTGCACGAAGCATTTATGGCATTCGGTCCGTTCATGGGCCCGGCTCCGGAATCGCCGGCACATCACCTCGCGGCCGAGCACGTTTCGCCGCCGCTGGGAGCCGAAACTGTACATTTTCACGAGGCCGACACTCCCCTCAGCTGGTTGATGTTGACGGGGCATGCCCTCGCGACAGCCGCTTCGGCCTTGCTGCTGGCCAAGGGCGAGCAGGCGCTGTGGCAGCTCGAGGCTTGGCTCCGTCCCCTCCTCCGGCTCATCCGTCTGGTCTTCAGGCCCGACGCCGGCAGCGCAGCTGTTGCGTTCAGCGCACCTGCCGTATTCATCCCCCGCCCGTGGCGGAACCTCAGGCAAGACAGCAGACGCGGCCCGCCCGCCGTCGTCGTACCCTCCTGACTCCGCCCGGCACCGCCTTTAACTGGTGACGGGCATATCCCCGCACTTTGGCGCGCTTTCGCGCGCCCTTTGAAAGGCAACAACCATGAACAAGTCCCCACTCCGCCGTGCCCTTACTGCCACAGCAACCGCCGGCGGGACCGCCGCGCTGATGATGGCCGGGCTCGCGGGCGCATCTGCCCACGTTTCTGTCACCCCGGACAAGACCACGGCCAACTCGTATGCTCTGTTGACCTTCGGTGTCCCGCATGGCTGCGACACTTCGGGCACCACCAAGCTGACCATCAACCTGCCCGAGGAACTGACGGACGCCACGCCCACGGTGAACCCCAACTGGACGGTCGAGAAAGTGACGCAGACGCTGCCCGCGCCCAAGAAGCTGGCCGACGGCACATCAATCACCAAGCGCACCAGCCAGATTGTCTACACGGCCAAGGCTCCACTGGACCCGCACTTGCGCGACGCGCTGGTCCTGTCCGTGAAGCTGCCCGACGCCGCCGGTAAGACGCTCTACTTCCCCACGCTCCAGAACTGCGAGCAGGGGCAGACAAACTGGGCTGAAATCCCGAAGGACGGCCAGGACCCGCACTCGCTCAAGGCTCCAGCGCCGTCAGTGGCCGTCACAGCCGCGGATGCGGCCGCGGGCGATGGTCACGTGGCTGCGTCGATCTCCACAGAGCAAGCTGCCTCGGTGACCGACGACGGCTCACAGGCGCGCAGCTGGGCCGGGCTGATCGCCGGAGTAGCTGGGCTTGGGCTGGGTGGCGCGGCCTTCTTCCGCAGCCGTTCTGCCAAGGCTTCAGTGCCCAAGTAACGAGTCCGGTGGGTGGGCGTCCGGAACATTACGATCCGGACGCCAATCCGGCGCCGCTGCCGCGCCGCAGTTGACTCCGGCAAATGTCGACGAAATGCTGTGCGCATGACGAATATGCGAGTCAAGAACGGTCTCCTGCTCACGATGGCAGCAGCCTCGGTATTCCTGCTCTCCAGCTGTGCCCAAAGCCAAGCCCAGCCCTCGGGCACAGCCGCGCCAAGCGACACGGCTTCGGCCTCGACGTCAACCTCGGCCTCAAGTACTCCGAGCTCCAGCGTCAGCGCCAGCCCATCGAGCTCCGGGACAACGACGGCATCCGGCGTTGCTCTCTGCAAAGCGGGCTCGCTGACGGCTTCTGTCGACTCCACCGGCGGCGGAGCGGCAGGCAGCGTCTACATGAAACTCATCCTGACCAACACCGGCACGGAACCCTGCGTCCTGAATGGTTTCCCGGGTGTCTCACTCACGTCCGGAGCTACAGGCGATCCGATCGGCGCTGCCGCCGCGCGCGACGACTCCCAGCCTGTGACACAAGTGGTTCTCGCTCCAGGGAAGGCCGGTTTCGCCCAACTCCGCTACACCCAGGCGGGCAACTACCCCGAGTGCACCCAGGCCCAGGCCGCGGGGTTCCGGGTCTACCCGCCCGAGGACACCGCTTCGCTTTTCATCCCGCAGCAGCGTACGGCCTGCAGCAACACCAATATCAACCTTTTGAGCGTCCAGGCGTTCCAGGCGGGGTAGCGCTGCTCCTATTCCTGCGCTGTTCCTTGTTGTGTCAGTGCCGTGAGGTTGTGTCAGTGCCGTGAGGCATGATGGAGGAATGCAGGAGCAGGAGCTACCGGGCGGTTCTGGCGACACGGCCATGGACCGCTTCAGCCGTGCCACGCGCGAGTGGTTCCTCGGAGCTTTCTCCGCGCCCACCCCTGCCCAGGACGGTGCATGGAAGGCCATTTCTTCGGGATCGCACGCCTTGGTGGTCGCACCCACCGGTTCCGGCAAGACGCTCGCGGCCTTCCTGTGGGCGCTGGACCGGCTCCTGTCGGTTTCCCCGGCCGCGTCGGCGGACGCCCTCCCGGGGCTTGAGGAAGCTGGCAGCCGCGCCCGCGCCAAAGCCCCCAAGCGCAAGACCCGCGTCCTGTACATCTCACCGCTGAAGGCACTCGGCGTCGACGTCGAACGGAACCTCCGCTCGCCGCTGATCGGCATCACGCAGACCGCCAAACGGCTCGGACTGCCGGCCCCGCTGGTGAGCGTCGGCGTCCGTTCCGGAGATACGACGACGGCGGACCGCCGCGCGCTGCTCAGCCACCCACCGGACATCCTCATCACCACGCCCGAGTCCTTGTTCCTCATGCTGACGTCCAAGGCCCGGGAGACGCTGAGCGAAGTGGACACTGTGATCGTCGACGAGGTCCACGCAGTTGCGGGTACCAAACGCGGCGCGCACCTCGCGGTGTCCTTGGAACGGCTCGATGCTCTGCTGCCGAAGCCCGCCCAGCGGATCGGCCTCTCGGCCACCGTGGAGCCGCGGGAGCTCGTCGCGCAGTTCCTCGCCGGTTCGGCACCCGTGGAAATCGTCGCACCGCCGTCGCACAAGAACTGGAACCTCAGCGTCAGCGTCCCTGTGGAGGACATGTCCGACCTTGCGGGAGCTGCCGGCGCCTTCGACTCCGGGCCGGCCTCCGGACTGCAACCACAAGCCTCCATTTGGCCGCATGTTGAGGAAAAGATCGTTGACCTTGTGCTGTCGAAGCAGTCCACCATTGTGTTTGCCAACTCCCGGCGCCTCGCGGAGCGGCTCACGGCCCGGCTGAACGAGATCTACGCAGAACGCCAGCTCATGGCGGTGGATGTGTTTGCGGCCCCGGCGGATTCGGTGCTGGACTCGGGGCCGCCGTCCTCGACGGCGACACCCGCCCGCATGATGGCGCAGGCCGGAAGCACCAGCGGCGCCGATCCGGTCCTGGCCCGCGCGCACCACGGCTCCGTGTCCAAGGACCAACGCGCACTCATCGAGGACGACCTCAAGTCCGGCCGTCTGCGATGTGTTGTAGCGACGTCGTCGCTGGAACTCGGCATCGACATGGGCGCCGTGGACCTTGTAGTCCAGGTCGAATCGCCGCCGTCGGTGGCCAGCGGACTGCAACGGGTTGGCCGCGCGGGCCACCAGGTGGGCGAAATTTCCGAAGGGGTGCTCTTCCCCAAACACCGGGCAGACCTCGTCCACACCGCCATCACGGTGGAACGGATGCTGGGCGGGAAGATCGAACGCCTCCATGTTCCGGCCAACCCCTTGGACATCCTGGCCCAACAAACGGTCGCCGCCACCGCGCTGGGAAGCATCGACGTCGAGGAATGGTTCGCCACCGTGCGCCGCTCCGCTCCGTTCGCCACCCTGCCACGCTCAGCTTTCGAAGCCACTTTGGATCTCCTGGCTGGCAGGTATCCCTCGGACGAATTCGCCGAGCTCCGGCCGCGCATCATCTGGGACCGGAACGCCGGCACCATCGAAGGCCGGCCCGGGGCACAGCGCCTTGCCGTGACCTCGGGCGGAACCATCCCGGACCGCGGCCTTTTCGGCGTGTACATCATCGGCACGGAAAGCGAAGGGTCCGGGTCCCGTTCGGCCTCCGAGTCCGGCTCCGGCAGGGACGGTGCGGCGTCCGCGCAGGAGCCGAGTCCGGCGTCGCGCGCTGCCAAAGGCGGCCGACGCGTCGGTGAGCTCGACGAGGAAATGGTCTACGAATCCCGGGTAGGTGACGTCTTCGCCCTCGGTGCCACGAGCTGGAAAATCGAGGACATCACGCACGACCGCGTCCTTGTCTCCCCCGCCTTCGGCCAGCCCGGAAAGCTCCCCTTCTGGAAAGGCGATTCCCTCGGCCGGCCGGTGGATCTCGGCCGGGCGCTCGGAGCATTCGTGCGCGAGCTCTCTGCATCGGATCAAGGTCCCGCGCTGGAACGATGCAAGGCCAGCGGGCTGGACGACTTCGCCGCCGGCAACCTGCTCCAGTATCTGGGCGAACAGAAGCAGGCCACGGAGGTCGTCCCCAATGACCGGACGCTGGTGGTCGAACGGTTCCACGACGAACTCGGCGACTGGCGGGTAGTCCTGCACAGCCCCTTCGGCATGCCGGTCCACGCGCCGTGGGCCCTCGCCGTCGGGCAGCGGCTCCAGCAGCGCTACGGTCTGGACGGTTCCGCCATGGCCGCCGACGACGGCATCGTGCTGCGGGTGCCGATGATGGAAGACGAACCTCCCGGAGCGGAGCTGTTCCTCTTTGACCCCGACGAGCTTGAGCAGATCGTGACGGCGGAGGTTGGCGGCAGCGCCTTGTTCGCCTCCCGCTTCCGCGAGTGCGCCGCGCGTGCGCTGTTGTTGCCGCGGCAAAATCCGGCGAAAAGGCAACCGCTTTGGCAGCAAAGGCAACGCTCGGCGCAATTGCTGGATGTCGCCAAGAAATATCCGTCCTTCCCCATCGTGCTCGAGACAGTGCGCGAATGCTTGCAGGACGTCTACGACCTCCCCGCGTTGAAAGACATTGCCGCTTCGATCGAGCGCCGGGAGCTGCGCTTGGTACAGACCACCACCCAGCAGCCGTCCCCGTTCGCCAAGTCGCTGCTCTTTGGCTACGTTGCCCAGTACTTGTATGAGGGCGATTCCCCGCTCGCCGAACGCAGGGCCGCGGCTTTGGCCCTCGACTCCACACTCCTGAACGAGCTCCTGGGCAGGGTGGAACTGCGCGAGCTCCTGGATGCCAAGGTCATTGAGGCTACCGAGCTCGAACTCCAGCGGCTGGCACCGGACCGGCAAGTCCGAGGCGTGGAAGGCGTGGCGGACTTGCTGCGACTGCTCGGCCCCTTGAGTGTCGAAGAAGTGGCCGCCCGTTTGCAGCCCGAAGGAGTGGAGTCTTCCGCGGAACCGGCTGCGGTGAAATCGGCCGCCGAAACGGAGCTGGCTGCGTTGCATCTGGCGGCGCTACGCAAGGCCAACCGCGCCCTCACGGTGACGCTCGGCGGCGTCGAACGATTCGCCGCCATTGAGGACGCGGCCCGGCTCCGGGACGCCATCGGCGTTCCGCTGCCCATGGGTGTGCCTTTGGCGTTCATTGAACCCGTCCATGATCCACTCGGGGATCTGGTCTCCCGTTATGCACGAACCCACGGACCGTTCACGGCCGAGGAGGCCGCCACGAGGCTGGGACTGGGTGTCGCCGTCGTGGGCACAGCACTGAAACGCTTGGCGGCCGACGGGCGTGTGGTGGAGGGCGAGTTCCGTCCGCACCCGAGTGCGCCGGACACGGTGGCCGATGAGGGACCGGAGCTGTTTGAGGCGCCGGAACTCCCGGCCATTCCGCTCCGCGGGATCCCAATGAGTAGCGAGTGGTGCGATTCCGAGGTCCTGCGCAAGCTCCGGCGTCGTTCGCTGGCGGCGTTGCGGGCCGAAGTGGAGCCGGTGGACGCGGCTGCTTACGGGCGCTTCCTGCCGGCCTGGCAAAACGTGTCCGCGCCCTCTTCCGGGGGCCCTGGTTCTTTTGGAGGCAGGGGCGCCTCGGCACTGCGGGGGCTCGACGGCATCATGACGGCCATCGATCAACTCTCCGGCGTGCCCGTTCCGGCGTCGGCCTGGGAACCGTTGGTGCTGGCCAGCCGGATCTCCGACTATCAGCCGGCCATGTTGGATGAGCTCATGGCCGCAGGCGAAGTCTTGTGGTCCGGAGCCGGCTCGCTCCCCGGGAACGACGGCTGGATCAGCCTCCACGTGGCTGAAGCCGCGGAACTGACGCTCAACCCGGATCCTGATTTCGAGCCAGGCGATGCCCAGCTCCGCCTTCTGGAATATCTGCAAGGCGGTGGCGGCGCCTATTTCTTCCGACAACTCACCGAGGTTGCCGGCGGCATGGATGCGGTCCTCAGCGACGACGCCGTGGTCGCCGCCCTGTGGGATCTCGTCTGGGCCGGCCGCATCACGGGAGACACCTTCGCCCCCGTCCGCGCGATGATTGCGGGCGGCCGCACGGCGCACAAGCAGCCGGCCCGGCCGCCGCGTGCCCGGTCGCTGCGGATGAGCAGGCTCGGCCGTTCGCATGGCACGGGCTTGATGGGGTCGCCCGGGCTCACGGGCGGACGCTACGGCTCGGTCTCCGGTACGGCTCCCACTCCTCCGCTCGCCGTCGGCCGCTGGTCGGCTTTGCCGGCACCTGAGGTCGACCCCACCATCCATGCGCGCGGCACCGCCGAACTCCTCCTCGACAGGTACGGCATCGTGACGCGCGGCTCCGTCATGGTGGAGAACATCGTGGGCGGATTCGGGTTGATGTACAAGGTCCTCGCACGCCTCGAAGAAGCCGGGCGGTGCCGCCGCGGCTACTTCATCGAGCACCTCGGAGCAGCCCAGTTCGCCGTTCCGGCAACGGTGGACCGCTTACGTTCCTTCACGGAGGATGCCCAACTCGCCAAGGCCGCGCCTGTCGCTTTGGCCCTTGCATCCACGGATCCCGCCAACCCCTACGGCGCAGCCCTCCCCTGGCCCGCGTTAGCCGTCGACGCAGGATCGGGTCACCGTCCGGGGCGGAAAGCAGGTGCCCTGGTGGTGATGGTCGACGGCGCCTTGGTTTTGTACGTCGAACGCGGCGGGAAGACCCTGCTCACTTTCAGCCATGACGACGACGTCCTGGCGGCTGCCGCTGCCGAGCTCGTCGGAGTTGTGCGGCGAGGAGCGGTAGACAAACTGATCATGGAAAAGGTCAACGGTCATGACCTCTTGGACACCCCCGTGGCATTAGCGCTTGCGGCTGCCGGGGCGTACTCCACGCCGAAGGGATTGAGGATCCGTGCCTGAAGGCGACTCGGTCTGGCGGGCTGCCGCGGAGCTGCATAAAGCCCTTGCCGGGCAAACACTGGTCTCTTCCGATTTCCGGGTACCCAGGTTTGCCACGCTCAACCTGGCCGGATGGACCGTGTCCGAGGTGGTGCCGAGGGGAAAGCACCTGCTCATGCGCTTGGTGGAACCGGCGGACGTTGGGCCCGGACCGGTGGAGGCGGGTTCGGCGGCGGCCGGACCACCCCGCCGCACCCTGACCATCCATTCGCACTTGAAAATGGAGGGAAGCTGGCAGGTCTATGCCCCCGGCGGCCGTTGGAGGAAACCCGGCCACACGGCCAGATGCGTCCTCCGCACGGCGACGGCCGACGTCGTCGGCTTCTCCTTGGGAGTCCTGGAAGTGATCCCGACCCCGGACGAGTCCCGCGCGGTGGGGCATCTGGGCCCGGATCTGCTCGGGCCCGACTGGGACGCGGAAGAGGCTGTTCGTCGGCTCCGGGCCGCACCGGACGCACCGATCGGCGTCGCACTGTTGGACCAGCGGAACCTCGCCGGTATCGGCAATATCTACCGTTGCGAAACGTGTTTCCTGGCCGGGGTGCATCCGGCCACGCCGGTATCGGCCGTACCCGACCTCGCAGGGATGCTCGTGGAAGCCAAGGTCCTGCTCGAGGCCAACTTAGGACCGGGGCGAAGGATCACGCGCGGCACTGCGTTCCCCGGAGTCCGAGGGATTCCCCGCTCCGGCTACTGGGTGTACGGCCGCGAGCACCAACCGTGCCTTCGTTGCCGTACGCCGATTCGCCGCGGGATGCTGGGACCGGCGTCGGGGATGGAGGACCGGACCATCTACTTCTGCCCCGAGTGCCAGCCGGCTCTTTAACTCTGCCCAATCCGCCTGACGACGCGGGAAATCCCCAGCGACACCGGAATTCGGGTGCGTAGGGAAATTCGCGCATCGCCAGGAAGAATCCGCGTCACGGAGCGGCCGGCACCGCTTCGGGAACAGCCAAGGGAGCCTTTACCGGAACTGTGAACAGGGGCAACAACAACTGCACCAGCGGGCCGATGGCCAAGGCGTACACAACGGTTCCGACGCCGACGGAGCCACCCAGCAGCCAACCCACGCCCAGCACAATAACCTCGATCAAGGTCCGGGACAAACGCACCGACCATCCGGTGCGGCGGGCAAGTCCCGTCATGAGTCCGTCGCGGGCGCCCGGGCCAAGGCGTGCGCCGATGTAGCAAGCGGAGGCGATCCCATTGAGGACCACGGCGCCTGCGAGCATGCCGATCTGGCCGCCCAGGTGCGAGAACGCGGGGATCAGGGCCAGTCCGATGTCCGCGAACACGCCCACCAGCACGGCGTTGGCCAGGGTTCCGAAGCCGGGCATCTGCCGCAGCGGTATCCAGAGGAGCAACACAAGGAAGCTGACAACCACCACGACGGTGCCGATGCTCCACCCGATCTTCCCCGCAACGCCCTGGTGGAACACGTCCCAGGGATCCAGGCCAAGGCCAGCCCGGATGAACATGGCCAGGGAGATCCCATACATCGCGAGGCCAATCAGGAGCTGGGTGATTCTGCGGGTTATCATGGAACCATGCTCCCGAAAACTGGCATTGCTTTCCATAGCCAGTTTGCAATACTGGTCTTATGCCCGGATCCCTGAACCCCACAGCCATGCTGCGTCTCCTCGGGGCGTGGAACACCGGCGCCGCTCCCGCCTATCGCGAGCTTGCCGACGTCGTACGCCTTTTGGTGATGGACGGGCGCATCCCGCTCGATGTCGCGCTGCCCAGCGAACGGGCGCTTGCCGTCACCCTGGGCGTCAGCCGGACCACAGTCACCGCCGCCTACGCCAGCCTGCGCGAGCAAGGATTCCTCCGTGGCGGCCAAGGCAGCCGGGGCCGGACGGGCATTCCGCACCGGACGATTCCGGTCAGTGGACCGGGACTGGCCGCTCCGGAGGGGATCCTTGACCTCGCCTACGCTTCGCTGCCGGCCACGGGCGAGGTGGTGCACCGGGCATTCGCCGACGCGTTGATCGACCTCCCGGCACTGTTGCCCGGTTTTGGCTACGACGCAGTGGGCCTCCCGCCGCTCCGGGAGGCCATCGCGGACCGCTACACGGCAGCCGGCATCCCCACAACGGCCGCACAGATACTGGTGACCTCGGGAGCCCAGCATGCACTGAACATCATCTTGAGGACCCTCGCCGGGCGGCAGCAGAAGGTCCTCGTGGAGCATCCCAGCTACCCCAACGCGCTCGACGCGATCCGCGCTTCGGGCTCCCGCACGGTACCGGTGCCCATGCCGCCTGTCGCGGAGCCGGCGTCGGGCGGTGGCGTCAAGCCGGCGTCGGGCGGTGGCGTCGAGCCGGCGTCGGGCGGTGGCGTCGAGCCGGCGTCGGGCGGCTGGGATATCGACGGGATGGTGGCGGCAATGCGCCACCAACGCCCGGCCATGGCCTACCTCGTTCCGGACTTCCACAACCCCACCGGGCGGATCATGTCCAATCTTCAGCGGCGCCGCCTGGTGCGTGAGGCGGCGGGGACGGGCACCGTCCTCGTAGTGGACGAGACGCTCCGGGAGCTAAACCTCGACGCCGTCAATACCTCGCCGCTCTCGGCATTCAGTCCCGCCGTGGTGACCATCGGTTCGCTCAGCAAATCACATTGGGCCGGGCTCCGGACGGGGTGGATCCGCGCAGATGAGGACTCGATCAGTCGCTTCGTGCAGACCCGGACCACGATGGATCTTGGTGGGCCCGTCGTCGAGCAGTTGGCTGCGGCCCGGTTGCTCAGGGCCTTCGCCGAACCATTGGACGCCCGGCTAGCGGAGCTGCGGCAGAACCGGGAAGCGCTCCTCGGACTACTGGCCGAGCACCTGCCCGATTGGCACGTGGAACGTCCGCGCGGCGGGCTGACAGCATGGTGCAGGCTGCCCACGCCGTCGAGCACGGCGCTCACCGTCGTCGCCCCGGACTTCGGCGTCCGGCTGGCAGCCGGGCCGCGCTTCGGCGTCGGAGGGGCTTTCGAACATTTCATGCGCGTCCCGTACACGCTGGCCCCGGCCCAACTCGAGACGGCGGTGCTGGCACTGCGCGATGCCCAAGCGCGGATCGACGCCTCACCGCAGCTCCGGACCACCCTGAAGGCGCCCAAGGAACCCGCCGCGGTCGCCTAAATCCCGCGTCTCCCCCAACTAGCTCGCATTCGTTGTCGTTTTGAAGGCTCAGAACGACATTTATTGCGAGTCAGTTGGGTCGCCCGGAGCCCATGCGCTGCTTGGCGGTGTTGCTGCCGGGACCGACCGGGACATGCGAGGTGGCTTTGGCCAGGCCAAACTGCGGCATGCCGTTGTACACCACCTCGATTCCCGACGCCGGCACCTGATAGGTCTCGTGCCACACGCCGATGTCACCACTTCCCGAGACTTCCTTCATGAAACGTCGCCACGGCCCCAAATGCGGCGAATCCCCGTCCGCGGCGAAGCGCCTGAGATGCTCTGGGCTCTCCCAATAGCTGAGCAACATGGTGGTGCGCCCGAGCCACTGTTCGCAGCCGAGCATCCCGGACTCCGTATGCTCGGCGAGATGGCGGAGCATGGTGGGCATCGCCGAGGCCACGCGAGCCACCTTGCCGATCTTCCACCAACGGTTGGCCCGCATTCCGATAAGGAATACGGTCACCGACTCGCGCCCGGTGTCCGCCGTGAAGCGTCCGGGGAAGATTTCCTGTGCCATCTGAATCCTTCGGTCTGGGAGCGGTAGCTCAAGTTCCGCTGGTCAAGTTTCATAACGTCGTTACGAAACAATGTTATGAAACACTTGATGGCATGGCAAGACCCATCGTTCATGACCAGCTCGTCCGGCAGCGGCTCCTTCAGGTAACCGCCGAGCTCGTGGACCGGGATGGTCCCGCGCGAGTCACGCTCCGGGACGTTGCCGCGGCAGCCCAGACCTCAACGACGGCGATCTACTCGCTTTTCGGAGGCAAGGCCCAGTTGCTGACGGCCGCCGTCGATGACGGATTCCGCTCTTTCGGCGACTCGCAGCGGCTCGCCGAAAGCGGCGGCCTCCGAGACCTGGGCCGCGCCTACCGCTCCTGGGCGCTGGAACACCCGGCCTTGTATCGGCTCATGTTTGGCGGCACCCTCGCCGGCTATGTGGACTGCAGCCCGACGCCGGCAGTCGCCTCGGAAGCCATGCTTCCGCTGGTGGAAGCCGTGAATGCCGCACAGGAAACGGGGACTATTCGCCGCGATGATGCCGCAACGATCGCCATGTCCATCTGGGGGCAGGTCCACGGACTGGTGAGCCTGGAATTGGCGAACATGAATGACTCCGGAACCGATTGGGAAGGGATCTACGCCGCGGCGTTGGATGCGGTGGCGCGCGGCTGGCAATGACGCCCGAATTGCCCTGCGACGCGCAAAAGGCCTGGCGACCACGGAATTCCGGGGTCGCCAGGCCATTTGCGCGTCGGCGCGTTCTACGCGTCGGAGGACTTAGGCGTACACCGTCTCCAGGAACCCGCCCCAGGCCTTGGCGGTCAGTTCGGAATCGCCGCTGCCGCTGAAATCGTGCACCGTCATGCCCACGGGGGCTCCGAAGGAGTGGCGGCCGAAGAAGCGGTACAGCGTGTCGGCGGTCCGCAGGCCCAGGAAGTGCTGGTTGGAGAAGTCGAGCTCTCCGCTCAGCCGCCCCACGCCGTCGACGTCCACCTGAACCGTTGAAGCCTGCGCAATACCGTCCACGCCGAGCGCTTTCTTCAGCTTCACGAAACCGTCGGGCGTCTGCGAGGCCGCCGGACCCTGGATGTCGGTGAAGACCACAGGCTTGCCGTCGAAGTACTGAAGGTACTGGCCCAGGGTGTGCAGGTAGAACTCGGTGTGCTTGCTGGCGCCGTCGTACTGCCCCTCCCAGTTGTCCGCGAAGATGCCACTGTGGACATAGTGCAGCTTGGCCCGGCCGCCGTCGAGCGGTTCGAGTACGTGCTCGAGCTGGTTGAACCAGCCGTCCGGCCCCTCCATCCGGGTCACGAGGTGGGTGGGGTATTCGTCGACGGTTTTCACGGCCGGCCACTGATCGGTGGGGAACATCCAGGCCGAGGTGTCCTGGGTGACAGCCTGCCAGACCCGTTCAGGAGTGCCGGGCAGTTCGGTGTCGGCCACGATTTCGAATTCACGGTTGTCAGTCATTGTCCTGTTCCTTTTCTGGAGAGTGCTGCGTGTTTGTCTTGAGCGCGGGATGAAGTACGACGACGAGCCGGTGCTTGCGCGCGCCGCTCGCCACCGCGGCAGCTCCGCCGTCGTGGTACTTACCCACGAGCCGGGTCACCGCGACGCCGAGCTCCTCGGCAAAAGCGGCGCGGTCCGACGCCGAGCGGAAGGTGATCTCGCCGTCGATCGCGAAGCTCGCAAGCGTCTTCTTGGCCGCTGCGGCGCCTGCTATCAGCTTGCCCATCTCCTGGACGGTCCGGGCCGCGAGGGCCAGGAGCCAGAAAGCGGAAAAGCGGTCCGAGAAGCGTCGGGGATCCGGCGCCACGGATGCAAGCGCCACCGGCGAGATCAGGTACGACGCCGCCGTCGCGCGCAAAACGCGTTCGGTGACGTTGCCCTTCTTCCGTTCCTCGACAAGTTCGACGAGCCCATGCCGCTCGAGGGCCTTGAGGTGGTAGTTGACTTTCTGCCGGGGGAGGCCCACTTTGACCGCCAGCTGCGTGGCGGAACCGGGCTCGACAAGCTCCTGCAGAATACGGGTGCGGATCGGGTCCAACGACGCTTCCGCCGCGGCGGGATCCTCGATCACTTCGATGTCCAACATGCTTCCATTCTGGCCACCGACAACTTTTATTGTCAAGAACTATTTTATCGTCGGAGGATGGCGCGGCTCGGTCATTGGGCGTCATGCGAGCCTGTACCGCTGCGGTCAGCGAAGGAGTACCCTGCGGGTATCACCGTTCGTGAGGTGCAAGATGAGGTTCAATAGTCCGCCCGCTGAGTCCGGAGCCGACCGGCCAGTCAGGCGTCGCAGGCGGCGGATCCGGGCCTGGGCCTCACGGCGTCCGGGCCTCGCTGCCTTGTCCATCGTCGGGGTCATCGCGATTGTTGGCGCCGCCGTCTTTTTCGGCGCATTCTGGTCCACGTCATGGGTGGCGGTCAGCACACCCGCTGCAGCCGGAGCCGCGGCAGGCACCTCGGCGGATACCGGCATCTCGAAGATCCAGCATGTCATCGTCATCATGCAGGAGAACCGCTCGTTCGACAGCTACTTCGGCACGTTCCCCGGAGCGGACGGGATTCCGATGCAGAACGGATCCCCGGCGGTGTGCGTCCCGGATCCGGCCCACGGCGCGTGCGTGAAACCTTACTACGACCCCTCTGACCGGAACTCCGGCGGCCCGCACAGCCAGAACAACGCGACGGCGGACGTCGACGGCGGGAAAATGGACGGCTTCATCGCCCAAGCCGAGAAAGCCGCAAGCAATTGCGCACCCAATGCCCCAGGCTGCGCGGGCGGAACGCAAAGCGATGTCATGGGCTACCACGATGCGCGCGACATCCCCAACTACTGGGCGTATGCCAAAGACTTCACGTTGCAGGACCATATGTTCGAACCCAACGCATCCTGGAGCCTTCCCGCGCACCTGTACATGGTCTCGGAATGGTCGGCCAAATGCAGCCGGGCGGGCGATCCGCAATCCTGCGTGAACGCCCTCCAGAATCCGGGCAGCCCGCCGGACTTCACCTCCGCGATCCAGTCCACCATCATCGGCAAATGCCGGGCCGGCCTGCAGAACACGGCCTGCAAGGACGCGCTCGCCGCGGCCGGGATCACCCCGGACATTGCCGCCCAACTGCACACCATCATCACGAAAAACTGCGCCGGCTCGGACTCCTATACGAGTTG
The DNA here is from genome assembly GCF_022606295.1 of Arthrobacter bambusae. Classification (GTDB taxonomy): domain Bacteria; phylum Actinomycetota; class Actinomycetes; order Actinomycetales; family Micrococcaceae; genus Arthrobacter; species Arthrobacter bambusae_A. The sequence goes on along the minus strand of NZ_JAHHZS010000019.1, from coordinate 4,240 downwards.
CCAGGCCGCGATCGACAAAGCAACACTCCCCGACGCGCTCAAGCAAAAGCTCCTGGCCGCCGCCAAGCTCCTTGCTCCACCTGACTACGCCTGGACGGACCTGACCTACCTGCTGCACAAACAGAACGTGCCCTGGGCCTACTACGTCTTCAACGGCACCGAGCCGGACTGCCAAGACGACGCAGCCATGACCTGCGCTCCCGTGGCGCAGAACGCGAAGACACCGGGCATCTGGAATCCGCTACCCTACTTCGACACCGTGAAGCAGGACGGCCAGCTCGGCAACATCCAGTCCCTCAGCAACTTCTACACCGCAGCCAAAAAAGGCACCTTGCCCGCTGTGAGCTGGATCGACCCCACCGGAGCCGTCAGCGAACACCCGCCGGCGCTAGTCAGCACCGGTCAGGCCTACGTTACGGGCCTCATCAATGCAGTCATGTCGGGCCCGGATTGGAACAGCACCGCCATTTTCCTCTCGTGGGATGACTGGGGCGGTTTCTACGACCACGTCACCCCGCCCACCGTGGACCAAAACGGCTACGGCCTCCGGGTCCCGGGAATCGTCATCAGCCCCTACGCCAAACAGGGCAACATCGACCACCAAGTCCTCAGCCACGACGCCTACGCCAAGTTCATCGAAGACGATTTCCTCCACGGCCAACGCCTCGACCCGGCCACCGACGGACGCCCCGATCCGCGGCCCGGCGTCCGTGAGGACAACCCCCAGCTCGGCAATTTGGTGAACGACTTCAACTTCGACCAGCAACCCCTCAAACCCGTCACCTTGCCCGGCGGCACAACGTATTAGGTGTTTGGGCCCCGGGGCCGCCCTTGTTGCGGCCCCGGTAGAATAGACCGGTGATGCAATCCCCCCTTCCAGTGCGCGACGGCGTCAACGCCACCCGCCTGCGCCTCCCGGACGAGGGACCTTGGGACACCGCGATGGACTACATGATGCACCGCTGGGGACATATCGACCCCCAGGGCATCGAAGACAGGTTCGACGCCGGCGAAATCGTCGGCGAGGGCGGCGCGCCCCTTGACCGCTGCACTCCCCTCGAAGAGCACACCTTCATTTGGTACTACCGCACCCTCCCGCCGGAGACGCGGATGCCAGTGGAGATCAGCATCCTGCACCAAGACGAGCATCTCCTTGTCGTCGACAAGCCGCATTTCCTGCCCACCACCCCGGGCGGCACGTACATCCAGGAGTCCGCGCTCGTCCGGCTCCGGAACCAGCTCGACCTGCCGGACCTCATCCCGATGCACCGGCTCGACCGTATGACCGCCGGAGTGTTGCTGCTTTCCACCAATCCGGAGACCCGCGGCAAGTACCAGGTGCTCTTCGAAAAACGGCAGGTGCAAAAGGAGTACGAGTGTGTCTCCGCCGCCGCACCCGCCGCGGGCTTTCCCGCCGTCGAGCTCCCCGCCGTCGTGCGCAACCGCATGACCAAATCCCGGAGCTACCTCCTCGCCGAAGTGATCGACGGCGAACCCAACGCGGAGACCCGCATTGAGCTGCTGAAAACGTTCGACGGCGGCACTCACGACGGCGGCACCACTCGCCGGGCGCTGTACCGCCTTGAGCCCCACACCGGCAAGACCCACCAGCTTCGCGTGCACATGGCCTCGCTCGGGCTCGGGATCGTGAACGACGCGTTCTACCCCGAACTCCTGGACAAGGCCCCGGACGACTACTCCAAGCCCCTGCAGTTGTTGGCCCGCGGCATCCGCTTCGTTGATCCCATCAGCAAGCAACCTGTGGAGTACCGCAGCCGCCTTCAGTTGAGCGAAGCCCTCCCCGCCTAACGCCCGCTCACTTATGGCGCCCTTTCCCCAAACCCTCGCTCACATATGGCGCCCTTCCCCCAAACCCTCGCTCACCCAAGCTGGGGAACATGTCCACCTTGTGGTTACGTGAGCGAGGGTGCGGCCAAACAGCCACATAGCTGAGCGGGCGTGCGGCCAAACACCCACATACGTGAGCGGGCGTCGGGCGCCCCGGGCCGCGGCGGCGAAACAATGGCGCGTTCAACAATGCCGACGGGACCGGGCGTATATGCTCGGTTTTGCCGGCCCAAAGACCGCGGGCGGTGTTCGGTCTCGCGAAAAGGAACCACATGGCCCACGCTGAAAACGAAGTCTCGATCAACCGCCCCGCAAACGACGTCTACGCCTTCCTGGCGGACGGGCTGAACAACAAGCTGTGGCGTCCGGGTGTGAAGACTGTCGCCCTCGCAAGCGGAGAAGCAGGCAACAAGGGTGCTGTTTACTCCCAGACGATGGCAGGCCCCGGTGGCCGCACGATCGCCGGCGACTATGAGGTCATCGCGGCCCAGCCGGGCAAGCGACTCGATTTCCAGGTCATTGCCGGCCCGGCCCGCCCAACGGGGTCCTTCACCCTGAACGAGAACGACGGCGGCACGACCGTACGCTTTGCCTTGGACCTCCAGCCCAAGGGCTTCATGAAGCTCATGGGTTCGATGATCACCAAGACCATGGAGTCGGAAGTCGGCCAGCTCGCGCAGCTGAAGTCCGTGCTTGAGGCGCAGTCCGCCTGACGCCACCCGCGAAAGCCCGCCCGCGAAAGTCCGCGCGCTTCCCTTACTCTCCCGAAGCCCCGAACACGCTCCGGAATACCTCCGTCGTCTCTGCGCCGAACAACACAAATTCGACGAGTTCCAGCTCGCTGGAGCTTACGGCGTCGAACGCTACAGTGGCGACTTCGCGCGGGTCCCAGCCGTAGACCCCTGCGCTGATTGCGGGAAACGCGACGGAACCCGCCCCGAGGGAGGCCGCCACTTTCAGGCTTTCGCGGAAACAAGAAGCGAGCAGTTCCGGATCGTTCTGGCCCGCGTGCCGGTTGGGGCCAACGGTGTGGATCACCCACCGTGCAGGCAATTTGAACCCGGGGGTGGCCACAGCCTGGCCCACTGGCAGTCCGTGCGGATACCCCTCCCGCACCTCCATGCACGCTGCCAGGAGCTGTCTGCCAGCCGCGCGATGGATGGCACCGTCCACTCCGCCGCCGCCCATCAACGACGAGTTGGCGGCGTTGACGATCGCGTCGACGTCGCGCGTGGTGATGTCACCTTGCAGGATTTCGAGCCGCATGGCGCTAGTCTTGCACGGCGCTCCGGCGGACGCACCAAAGTGGGGTAATTTGTGGCCATGGACATCACCACCGCTGAAGGCTGGGGGGCAGCGATCTATGTCTGGATCATCCCCATGGTGGTGGGCAACGCGATCTTGCCGCCCATACCGTCCGGGATGCTGGTGATCACCGGTGGGGCTCTGGCCGCGGAGGGCCGCGTCAACCCGTGGCTCTTGGGTTTGTTGGCCGCCGGCGCGTCGTGGCTGGGCGACATCCTCGTTTTCCAGCTCTTCAAGCGCCGTCTGGGACATGTCCTGGACCGCTGGTCTTGGGGCCGCAAAGTCCACCGGGGCATCCATCAGGCCATCGCCAAGGCCGGCCGCTCCTCCACTTATGGCGGGATTATCGGCGGCCGGTTCATTTTGGGAGGCCGGCTTGCGGCATCGGCGGCTGCGGGAATTGCCGACGTTTCCTCGCGCGGGTTCAGTCTCTGCGCTGGCTTGGGCGGGCTGTTGTGGGCCGCGTGGCAGATAGAACTGGGCTATTTGGCCGGTTCGACGACGAAGCTTCCCTTCTGGGCGAGCTCACTGATCGGCGTCGGCGTGGGGCTGCTGATCGGCATCGTGGTTGGCGTGCTCGTCACCCGTCGCCGAGGCGACCGCTCGCCAGTGGACGAGCCGGGCGAGCCGCCGCACCTTTAGGCGCGTCCCGCCGTCGGGCTCAAACCGGCGACCATTTCCCCCGCTGGCGGCGCAGCACGTAAAGGTTCCCTGTGAGTGCTACGCGCTCGACGGCGTCACGCATCATGGCTGCCGACGCGCGGGCCTCGCTGTTCTCACCTAAGTAGTCGCGCGGCTCCACCAGGAAGCGGAGGCTGATCTGGGCGACGCCGCCAACAATGTCCAGATGCTTGGATTCCACGTGGTGCCGGGTTTCCAAGGCCTCGAGCGCAGCGGCCATGACCGATTCCGGCGGATTGCCCGGCTTGAGCCCGGTGATCTTCAACTTGGTCTGGAACGACGGCATCCCTCAACCCTAAACGCTCGCTCACAAACAAGCCCTCCCGGCCCGACGCCCGCTCACATGAGTGAGCGAGGGTTTCCAAAAGCACCCACATAAGTGAGCGAGCGTCGGAAGGGAAGCGAA
>NZ_JAHHZS010000018.1 GCF_022606295.1 Arthrobacter bambusae | reverse complement strand
AGCGCAGCGCCTCCGCACGACCACGTACCGGATCCTCATCCCAGACGGCGACAATGTCGGTTTCCGGGTGTTCCTGCGCCGCGCGGGCGTAGTCCTCGCCGTGCAAGTGCCAGAAGCTGAGCATAGCCAAGCGGATCATGTTCCGTCCCCCGGTACACACTCCCAAGAGCCCTTAGTGTTGGCGTCGAAGGCGGCTTCGATGACCTGCTGGACTTTCCAGCCGTCATAAAAGCTGGGCAGGATGGTTTCGTCGTTAATGATCGCGTCGATGAAGGCCCGATCGCCGACCGAATGTACCTGGCCGACCGTCCCCGGGTCGTTTGGATCGACGCCCTCCCACCAGTCAACCGGTATCTCAAGTGTGCGAAATTTGTTGTCGCCCGCCCGCGCTCCCCGCAACACCGCACCCGCGAACGTGTGCTGGAGTTCGAGTGTGCCTCCTTCGCCCTGCAACACCACCGTGTTGGTCTGCATGCGGTCGGCCTGGTAGGCGACCACGTTGGTCGACATCGTTGCCTGTGCCCCGTTTCGGAACTCGACTCCGAGTATCGCCGCATCGTTCGCCGGGCGGTAAGCGTTACCCTCCGGATGCGACCGGGCGATGGTGTTGCGAAGGTTTGCGCTCACCCGTGCGATATCCCCGATGTACCATCTGGCCTGATCGATCACGTAGCATCCCAAATCGCCAAGCGCTCCAGTTCCGCGCGCGGAGTCAAAACGCCATTGGTAGTCATCCCCACGGAAGAACCCGTGGGCAAGGCTGAACTGCGCCGAATACACCTGTCCGAGGTAACCGTCTTCAATAAGGGTTCGCAGGTAACGATGGTGCACAGACGTGCGAAGCGCGAAGAAACTCATGTGCTTCTGCCCGGTGGACTCAGCCCGCTCGTACATCGCACGTGCGTCGGCTGCGGTGGTCGCAAGCGGCTTCTCGCACAGTACATGCAATCCCGCATCGAGCGCATCCATGGTGATGGGCAGATGCATCTCATCGGGGGCGACAATGACGATGGCGTCGATGTTTCCCCCGTCAATCATGTCCCGGTAGTCGGTGTAGACCAAGGGAATGTTGTACCGGCCGGCAACCTCAGTCGCCTTGTTGCGGTCCCTTCCCGTAATCGCCACGAGCTCAGCACCCGGATGGCTTTGGATGTTACGGAGGTGCGTCTCCGCATACCAGGTCGTTCCGATCACGCCGAGGCGGACCTTGCTTTCGGTCATTGCTATCCATTTCTTTGTGTTGACGGCCCACGGCTTGCGCGCGACGCGGTGCTAGGCCGCAATCATTGAGACCATGCCCTTGGGCGAGAGCGCAGGGTCGATACACAAGGCCCCCGCCGCCAATGATGGCTGCCCTGGCGCCGACCTGCGACTGGACGATGGACAAGTGTTCGGTCGCCAGAGGGTTTGTTCTCCGACCTGGCGCACTGTCCGAATGGCCAGAGTGTGTCCTTAGCGTCCGAGCACTAATCCCAATGATGTCCTCGGGAAGGATCGATCGACTGCCTGGTATTGGTTTTGAAGGGACTGGTAGGTTCATGCCCGCCAGGTTCCCAATCCTCGAAAGTCACAATCCGACGGGGCAGGCGCGCCCTGAAAGGGATAATGTCCCTTAGAATCCACGTCACCGGCGAAATGGGACCTCAAGATGCCGATCCGTCGCGTGAGGAAAAGCAAGGGGTTCCATCCTTCCGAGGGAATCAGACTCAACGGCGGACTTGTATTTGCTCCACTGGCACCTGAGGCCTATTGCCTCCTGGGCCGGCCATTACCCGGCGTGTGCCACCCTGCCCGAGACTTGGAGGGATGAGAGCACGTGTCGCAACATTTGTCCTGATGTGCGTACCTGGAGAAAGATCGCGATGCCGCCGTAGGTAAGTTCGAGCACGATACCCCCGAGGTCGAGAGCGCTGATTCCAGGTTCACCATCCGGGAAGAGCTTGCCGCGGAGCAGTTCTCCAACTTCCTCCCATTGGCTGGCGAAAAGCCTCCGCTGGTCGTCGCTCAACGTTCCGTCGCGCTGCGCTCGGCGGAGCATTTCGATGGCGATTAGGCCCCACTTCTGTTCTGCTGCTCTCGCATCACTCCATTGAGCGACCGTTTCTATGACGTCGCCAGGATTTTGGACGTCCTGAAGTAGGCGAGCCAAATCCTTAACGTCGCTGCCAGCGTGCCCTTCAAGCAGTTGTTGCAGGATGTCCTCTTTGGACGAGAAATTCGAGTAGAACGCCCCTTTCGAGAATCCTGCTTCTTCAGCAATCCGCTCGACGGAAGCACCGTCATAGCTGTAGCGCGCGACGACGTCGCCAGCGGATTTGAGAAGCTTCTCCCGTGTAAGTGCCTGACTCTGTTCTCGCGTAAGCCGTGCCATCAATGCCCCTCAGGCTTCAATTCACCCACGAATACCTGCCGCCCGGGGATGTTTTCGGGGCGACGACCCAGCTGCGGCTGCAACCGGGTCCATCAACAATAGTATGCATGCGGGTATTGAGATACTCAACAGTCTTTGAAAATATTGCCTCATGCTCCGCCAGCAAGCGGATGGAGCCGCTCTCCCAGATGCATGGCTGCCTGCTCCCCGGTGGGCTTGGTCGTCCTTTGTTCCTACACTCGGTCACTGCGGGCACCCCCATCCCGGTATGCTGCCGGCCAGATGCCGTGTCGGCCGGGCGAAAGGATGCCCTTGGGATCAATGGCATCCTTGATCTTCTCGACTATGCGCTTGTAGGCGTGGTCATTGAAAGAGTATTGCGCGGCCGCGAGGTCCATGAACTCCAGATGTGGCCGGCAGACTCCATAGCCACGCTTTCCAAGTTCGGAAACCATCTTCTTCACGACGTCGAAGGCGTTCCGCACCGCTGCGGAGTCTGTTTTGTCGTAGCGAACACCCGAGAGCACCACGCCGGAACGTTCGCTGGTGAACATGACGGCGGCCGAGAAGTTCAATCCTCCGGCCTTGAGGTGCCTGCGGATTTCGTCGGTGACAGATCGTACTTCGGTGCCCTGCATTGGGACGATGGGGGAGAAGTCCACATGGGCGACATGAGCAGGCATGCCTTCGACGGCTTTCATCGTCGGGATGCCGGCCATGATTTGATCCGCGGAGTAGACGATTTGGTGGTACTCGTCTGGGGCATAGGTTCGAGGGGCGACGACTGTCCCGCTGGGGATCCTCGACCAGGCGTCGTTGATGCGCTTGAGTCGGATCTGGACGATTTCTGCATCGCCCCAGACCGCCGCCCTCGCAGCCCAGGCACCGACCCCGGCCCGTTCCCCGATCTCGCGGACCTGGGCAGCCGTAAGAAGGCCGGGGGCGGCGCCGGGTTCATCGCGGAGCATCACCGATGCCCGAAGGGTGGAATACAGCGTGGGGACGCCTTCCAGATGCCCGGCGAGCCGCAATTCCCGGAGCGTGTCGATTGCACGTTCGAGGTCCTCATCCTCACCGATCGTGAGCATGAGGGGTGCGTAGGCTTCGGGCAGGCGCTTGAGCCAGACGCCCATCCTCGTGACGATGCCGAGGTTGGACTGGACGAACAGGGGATCAAGGGATGGGCCGAGGCTTCGCTTGTAGAGGTGCCAAGCCTTGCTCTCCGGGACCGCGCCTGCACCGGTTCGGAGGAGTTCCCCGTCGGGAAGCACCACCTCGAATCCGGTGGGAAACATGTAGTCGGAGCCGTAGAACTGGTAGGTGTGGCCGCTGTCCATGGAGTTGCCAATGACCGAACCCCAGCCAAGGTCGGGGCAGGGGGTCATCAGGCTGAAGCCTGCCGCCTTTACCGCGTCGTAGAGGTCGAACCAGCGGACGCCGGGTTCCACCACGGCGTAGGCAAGTTCATCGTTGATCTCCAGAATGCGGTTCATCTTTTGGAAGCCGATCTGAATGGAGCCGCGGACGCGCGGCGACGGGCCGCCGTGGCCAACGTTTCGACCCTGGCTGTGCGGCCACACGGGAATTTCGAAGCGGTTGGCGATGCGCAGGATTGCCTGGACCTGCTCCGTGGAGGTCGGCTGCACCACCGCCGAGGCGGCAAATGTCTCGTCTCCAGGGAAACCGTAGGGGTCCTTGAACTCGTCGACCCTTTCGCGCTCGATGTGGACCGAATCCTCGCCGACGACAGCAGCTAAGTCATGGATCATCTGCTCCGGAATAGTGGGCAGGTCCGCGGTGATGTCGTTCATTCTCTCTCCTTCGAAAGACCGGAGCATCCCAACGGATCGGGACGTGCTGATGTAGGTGGAACTTCCCAGGAGGGCAAGCCCGATAGGTACACCGCCAACTGTTGCTTCAGTAATGACAAAAATACCGTGTGGTATTTCAATACTAAGCGGTATCCTACTGTTCCATCAAGGCGGCCCGGTATCGAATCGCGCCCATTGACGAAGAAGTTGCAGCGGGATACTCTTTGGTATCTGAATGCTCAAGCGAATTTCAGTTCGAATCTGAGCGTGTATTCCACACCCCAAGGACATGACAAAGCTGCAATGGAGGAGACATGTCGACAGAACTAACAGGCGACAACCTGTACCGCGATCCCTATCCGGTCTACGCGAGGCTGCGCCAGGAAGAACCGGTGGCCTTCTTCGAAGGCACCAAGGAATACTTCATCACCCGCTACGACGACTGCCGCACCGTCGGATCCAACGATCGCGTATTCGGCCCATCCAGCAGCCCCGATCGGCCGGAGGCACGCGTCATGGGCATGCCGAACGTGCTGAGCATGAGCGGGGAAGAGCACACGAGGCTCCGGCAGGCGATTGATGAGAACCTGACGCAGGAATCCGTGCGGCGTTTTGTTGACGCACTGACCCGGCCGGTGGTTAAGCAGTACCTCGAGGACCTGAAACCGCGCGGCGCAGGAAACCTCACGGCAGACCTGTTCGAGCCCATCTCCGTTCGTTGCGTGGGAAACGTTATCGGCCTGACCGATACGCCGAACGAGACGCTGGTCGAATGGTTCCAAGCGATGAGCGCGGGCCTCCAGAATGTGAACAATGACCCAGCAGTCTGGACTCGCCTCGACCGGGCCCTTGCAGACATCGACACCCAGATGGGCGAACTCTATGAGCGGTCCCTGGCGAAGCCCAACAACACCCTGATGAGCCATGTGATGCATGGCGGGATGCCGGCAGGGAAGGTTCGCAGCGCCGAAGAGATCATGCCCACCATGAAGGTCATCATCCTTGGCGGCCTGCAGGAGCCCGGCCACGCGGCAGCCAACGCCGCGGCGGGCCTGCTGCTCGACCCTGATCAGACGCAGGCCATGGTGGCGGATCCGAAGGAACACGCGCTGCGGGCCTTTGACGAGGGCCTGCGGTGGATCGCACCCATTGGCGTAACGCCGCGCGTTGCCGCAGAGGATTTTGAGATCGCCGGCAGCGTTATCCCCGCCGGTGCCTCCGTAGCCATAGTCATGGCGTCAGCGAACCGGGATGAGGCCCGTTTTGAGGAACCCGACCGCTTCAACATGTTCCGGAAAAAGCGGCCAAACCTGACCTTTGGGTTCCGCCCGCACTTTTGCTCGGGTCATGCCCTGTCTCGCGCCATGGGTGAAATCGCACTCGAAGAGGCTTTCCGGCAGCTCCCCGGCCTTCGGCAGGACCACAGCCGCGAAATGACCTTCAAGGGCTGGCGGTTCCGCGGCGTATCGGACCTGCCCGCCACATGGAACGCATGAACACGCTGGTTATCGACGGGCACGGTCATTTCACCACCGAACCGCCGGAATTCCACGCTTTCCGGAAGGCGCAGGTGGCCTTCGCCGAAGGCCATTCGGAGCAGCGGCCGGCCTATGCGGGGATCCCGGACACCCAACTCAGAGAGATCATCACCACCAACCAGCTCCGGCTTCAGCGGGAGCGGGGATCGGACTTCACCATCCTCTCTCCCCGTGCGTCGGGAATGGGCCATCACGTCCCTGGGCTGGAATGCGCCGAGGAATGGGCCCGCCTGTCCAACGACACCATCCAGCGGATCTGTGAGCTCTTCCCGCAGAACTTCGCTGCCGTCTGCCAGCTTCCCCAGACCGTCGACGGCGACCTTGGCCCGGTCATCGCCGAACTGGAGCGTTGTGTGGCCAATGGTTTCATCGGCTGCAACCTCAATCCGGATCCTTCGGGCGGGCACTGGTCCGCCCCGCCCCTGTACGACGCGTGGTGGGACCCGCTGTGGGGGGCCATGACCAGGCTCGACGTCCCTGCGATGATTCACGTCTCAGGATCCTGCGAACGTGCCATGCACACCACCGGGGCCTACTACCTGGCGGCCGACACCGCCGTTTTTATGCAGCTGATCGAAGGTGACCTCTTCGAACGCCATCCCAAGCTGCGCCTCATCATCCCTCACGGCGGCGGCGCGGCCCCGTACCACTGGGGCCGCTACCGGGGACTGTCGATGATGCTGGGCAAACCGCCGTTGACCGAGCATCTGATGCAAAACCTGTACTTCGACACCTGCGTGTATCACCAGGCCGGAATCGACATCCTGTTCACGGTGGTCGAGCCGAAGAATATCCTCTTCGGCTCGGAGCTTCTGGGCGCCGTGCGCGCCGTGGACCCCGAAACCGGCCACAGCTTCGACGACACCAGACGGTACGTCGACGCACTCGGCCTGGACCGGCAAACGCGCCACGCGGTGCTGGAAGGCAACGCCCGGCGGGTTTACCCGCGGCTCGACTCAATTCTCACAGCACAAGGACGCTGAGCCCGCGCTCAGCGTCCAGGACATAGGAGTTCCCACCATGACAACAGCACTGACAGAGGTCCGCTTCGCCGGCGGCGCCCAGGGTTTCAACTGGCTTCCGGTCTTTGTTGCCGAAGAGCAGGGCATCTTCGAGCGGAACGGGCTGAAGATCACTTACCTGAAGCTCGGCTCCGTCGATAAGGCAACCTCAGCGGTACGCGACGGCTCGGCCGATCTGGCCATTACGCCGCCGGAGGGTGCAATTGCCGACTTCGTATCCGGCGGGGACCTGCGCATCGTCGGAGCCAACTCGGTTCGCCTGCCGATGTCGCTGGTCGCCCGCCCGGGCGTCACCACCATTGCTCAGCTGCGTGGTAAGCGGATCGGCACGTCCTCCCTGACCGAGGGAACCGCCATCTACACCCAGATGATGCTGCAGCAGGAAGGGCTGTCCTACCCTGACGACTACGACTTTGTCCTTGCCGGAGTGCACACGGCCAGGTGGACCGCCCTTCAGAACGGCGAGATTGACGCCGCGCCGCAGCCCGCGCCATGGAATTTCCTGGCTGAACGCCAGGGGTACGGCTGCATTGGTGAAACAAACGACGTAATCCCTGAGGTTGTTTTTGCCGCGGTCATCGGCAATGCGGGCTGGCTTTCCCAGAACCGGGAGACGGTCGAGAAGCTGGTGGCGGCATTGGCCGAGGCTCATGACTTCGTCAACGATCCGTCCAATGATGCGGTCACACTGCCCATCTACCAGCGGCTCACAACTCCCGACGACCAGGAACTGGCGGCCAAGGGGCTCGCCTACACGCGGGAGATGGGCATGTGGCCCAGCAATTTGCAGGTCCCGTCGGCAGCCCTCGCGGCCACCACGGACCTGATGCTGCGCGTGGGCCTGCTCACGCCGGAACACGTCGCTGCTGCGGCTTCCACCGTTGACCCGAGCTTTGTGTCGGCTGTTTCCGCCGCCCCGCCGGCCACAAGTTAAGGAATTGGCCATGGCAAGAGTAGTGACCGGGATCGCCCGGACTAACGCCGCGATCTGTGAAGGCTTCGCCTCGCTCGACGTGGCGACGGCCCACGAGGCGCAGGCCCGGACCGGACTCATGAACCGTCGGCTGCGCCCGCGCCAGTCGGGGATGACCATCGCCGGTCCGGCGTTGACCTGCGAAGTAGCTCCGGGTGACAACTGGATGATCCATGTGGCCCTGGAACAGGCACAGCCGGGGGACATCTTGGTGGTTTCCCCGACCTCGCCCTGCGACGACGGGTATTTCGGTGACCTCCTGGCCACCTCCGCGATGGCCCGGGGGATCCGCGGGATCATCATCGACGCCGGTGTGCGCGACGTAGCCCAGCTGCGTGCCATGGGCTTCCCCGTCTGGAGCAAAGCAGTCAGCGCCCAGGGAACGGTGAAGGAAACGCTCGCCAACGTCCAGGTTCCCATCATCTGCGGTGACGTCCTGGTCACCCCGGGGGACGTGATCGTCGCGGACGACGACGGCATCTGCCTGGTGCCCCAGGGCACGGCGGGCGCGGTGCTTGAGAACGCCCGCGGACGCGCAGCGATGGAAGAAGAGAAACGAAAACTGTATGCAGCCGGCCACCTGAGTCTTGACGTCAACGACATGCGGGCGCGCCTCACCCGGAAAGGACTCGTACATGAATAAGCCGGACGCGTCCACTGTCCCGCGCCGCGTGGTGACCGGATTCAGGGACGGGAAATCCGCCGTTGTCAGTGACGGTCCCGTCCCGAACGCACACCACTACACTGCCATCCCGGGCATGATGACCTCTGTTGTGTACTCGACCGGGGCACCCCCGAGCCTGCCTCAGCACAGCGCCGAAGCGGCGCCGCCGCGCATGCATGTCCTTCCGAAGCCCGGCGAGACCCGCCTCATGATCGTGGCATTTCCTCCGGACTCCGGATTCGCGCACCCCGAGTTTGATCCGGGGGCCGCCGATGCCGAACAGCGGGAATTCATCCCGGGCCTGGCGGAGCGCTTCGAGGCAGACGTACCCGGGATGCACACCACCGAGACCGTTGACTACGGCATAGTCCTTGACGGTGAAATCTGGCTCGAACTCGACGATGGGCACACAACCCATCTGCGCACGGGAGACATCGTAGTCCAGTGCGGAACGCGGCACGCATGGCGGAACAAGGGCACCCGCACCGCAAAAATCATTTTCGTACTGATAGGCGGAGAACAGACATGACTCACGAACACTTCGACTGCCTGATCGTTGGCGGCGGACATGCCGGAGCCGAGGCTGCCATCACCCTGCGCGCAACGGGCTTCGCGGGCAGCATCGGACTCCTCGGAAATGAGGCCGTGCACCCCTACGAACGTCCGGCCCTGTCCAAGGAATACCTCGCCGGCAAAAAAAGCCTCGACCAGCTTCTGCTGCGCCCCACAGAATACTGGGCCGAACACGACGTCGACCTCCGCCTCAGCGTGCATGTGGTGGGTGTTGACACTGACAACAAAACGGTCACCTGCGACGACGGAACCATGGTGGGCTACGGCTCGCTGGTCTGGGCCGCCGGCGGCAGCCCCCGCCGGCTCGACTGCCCCGGACACGACCTCAACGGCATCCACGCGATCCGCGACATGGCTGACTGCGACAGGCTTATGTCGGCCTTGCCACAGAGCCGCCGCATCGCCGTGATCGGCGGCGGGTTCATCGGACTCGAAGCAGCAGCCGTGCTCCGGGAACTGGGCAAGGAAGTGGCCATCATCGAGGCCCTGGATCGTTTTCTGGCCAGGGTCGCCGCCGAACCGGTGTCCCGGTTCTACGAAAACGAGCACCGGGACCGCGGGGTGTCGGTTCATCTCGGTACGGGCGTCGCCGAAATCCTCGGCCACGATGGCGAGGTGACCGGGGTACGGCTCACCGATGGAACCGTCATCGACGCGGACCAGGTGATTGTAGGGATCGGGATCATCCCTGCGATTCAACCGCTCCTGACCGCAGGAGCGGAGGCAACGGCGGGTTCCACCGGCGTCTTGATTGACGACCATTGCCGCACGAGTCTCCCCGATGTCTACTGCGTTGGCGATTGCGCGGTCTTGCGGGAGGGGCCGGGCATCCGCATTGAATCGCGGCAGAACGCTATCGAACAGGCGCAAACGGCGGCAAAGGCGATCAGCGGCCAGGCCGAGGCGCTGAACATGGTCCCGTGGTTCTGGTCGAACCAGTACGACCTTCGGCTCAAGACCATCGGACTCAGCCTGGGCTACGACCAAACGGTCCTTCGCGGCGACCCGGAGAGCCGCAGCTTTTCGCTGATTTACCTGAAGCGGGGCGCGGTCATTGCCATGGATTGCATTAACGCGACCCGGGACTACATGCAGGGGCGCCGGCTTGTCGAAACAGGCGCACATGTCGACGCGGCAATCTTGGCCGACGCACAAACACCACTCAAAGAGGTCGCTGCGGCGATCTGAGTGCCGCGCTGCGGCATTTCCTACTCAAAGAAGAGGAGTAATCATGCAATTTACCGTCACTACCCGGGATTCCGTAACCCACGAGGTGGAGGGCCGGCCCGGCATCTCCCTGATGCAAAGCATCCGCAACGGTGGAATAGATGAGCTGCAGGCCATCTGCGGAGGAGCACTCTCCTGCGCCACCTGCCACGTCTACATCGAAGACCTTCCGGCCGGCGTCGAACTTCCTGCGAAGTCACGGGACGAAGAGGACCTCCTCGACTCCTCCGACTTCCTCGAAGAACATTCACGGCTGTCCTGCCAGCTGACGTTCGACGCCGGCCTTCAGGGCATGCGGGTGACCGTAGCCCCCGAAGACTAAACAGTTACTTGCTGGTTCGAGAAGAGGAACAGATGGACAATTCAATGCGTGCCGCGCGGCTGCACACCGTCGGCGAAAAAATGTTGATCGAGAACGTCGAGCGGCCGCGGGCCGCCGGCACCGATGTAGTGGTTGAGGTGAAGGGCTGTGGCATGGTGCCTAACCTTGCCAACGTTCTGGCGAACTGGGAGACGTGGTATCCCCAGATGCCACTTCCCCCGCGGCCGGCAATCTTCGGGCTCGACCCGGTGGGCGTCGTCCATGAGGTCGGCGAGCTCGTGGTCAACGTCGAGCCCGGCGACCGTGTCTATGTCAATCCCGGCCGCTCCTGCGGCGCGTGTCACGCCTGCGCTTCGGGAACCCCTCAGCGGTGCGACTACTGGACTTTGAACGGCTATTTCGGCTACAACGCCAAGAGCCTCGAAATGTTCAAGAACCATCCCCACGGTGGCTTCTGTGAATATATGCGTGCCCCACAAAGCGCACTCGTGAAGCTCCCGGACAACATCGAGTTCCGGCAGGCCACCAGGATGGGTTACCTCGGCACGTCTTATGCGGCAGTCAAGAAGATGGGCCCGCTGGCCGGAAAATCGCTGATCATTAACGGTGCAACCGGAACGCTCGGCGTCGGAGTCACGCTCATTGCCCTGGCCCTGGGTGTCTCGCGCATCTTCGCCGTCGCCAGAGGGCTGCCGTTGCTGGAGCGGCTGAAACAACTCGCGCCGGAACGAATCGAGACATTTTCGAACAGTGAAGGAAGCACCGAGACCTGGGTAAAGTCCCTGACAGACGGCGGCGGGGCAGACCTGATGGCTGATACCCTCGGCGCCGTCGCCTCGCTCGACTCGCTCAAGGACGCAATGCACGGGGTGAGGCGGGGCGGGCGCATCATCAACATCGGCGGAACGGCCGGCGACCTCAGCGTCGATGTGAAGTGGTGGATGGACGAACAGATGGAACTGCTGGGTTCCGTCTGGTTTACCTCGGCCGAGGCAATGGAACTGGCCGGAATGTTGGGCAGCGGAGCGCTCGACATCTCCGTACTCCAGCCCAAGAGCTGGCCCTTGGACGAGATCAATGAAGCGATCTCAGGGGCGGCCAGTGGCGACGGCGGGTTCACGAGCTATCTCGTAGAAGTCTGACCGCACGAGAAGCGCTCACGGAAGGAAACCCGCGGGAAGGACAAACGAACAGACCGCAGACACAGCCCGGAAGGACTCGCGAATGACCAGCCCAACGACGTCAGATAAGACAGCAAATTCCTTGACCCGTAACCTGTCCCTCATACGCGACGAGATCGCTGCAACAGCCGCCGGGATAGACCAGAAGCAATTGGCATTGTTGGCTGCCAGTATCGG
Source organism: Arthrobacter bambusae (assembly GCF_022606295.1). Taxonomy (GTDB): domain Bacteria; phylum Actinomycetota; class Actinomycetes; order Actinomycetales; family Micrococcaceae; genus Arthrobacter; species Arthrobacter bambusae_A. The sequence goes on along the minus strand of NZ_JAHHZS010000018.1, from coordinate 88,002 downwards.
ACCGGCAGACAGAATCTTCGCCGCCGGAGCCGGGCGGAGCGGCCTGGTCCTTCGAATGGCAGCAATGAGGTTGATGCACCTGGGCCATACGGTTCACGTCGCCGGAGACACCACCACACCCGCAATCAGTTCCGGCGACCTGCTCATGGTTGCCTCCGGTTCCGGAACCACGCCCGGAGTGGTCAAGGCAGCTGAGACCGCATCCCGGGCGGGAGCGCGGATCGCTGCATTCACCACGAACCCAGAATCACCGCTCGCAGCGCTGTCCGATGAACTGGTCATCATTCCTGCAGCGCAAAAGACCGACCATGGATCCAATCTTTCCCGCCAGTACTCAGGAAGCCTATTCGAACAGGTCCTGTTCCTCGCCACAGAATCCGTGTTCCAGACCCTCTGGGACAACACCGACGTACCGGCCGAACAGCTCTGGCTGAGGCACGCAAACCTCGAATAAGCAACCGAGAATGTTCCACACCCACCGCAGTTCCTAACAGAAGGAAAACAACACCATGAAACTCCAAGTTGCTATGGACGTCCTGACCACTGAAGCCGCCCTCGAACTGGCCGCTCAGGTCGCCGAGTTCGTTGACATCATCGAGCTCGGAACCCCCTTGATCAAGGCTGCCGGCCTCTCCGCGGTCACGGCCGTCAAGAACGCCCACCCGGACAAGATCGTCTTCGCTGACATGAAGACCATGGACGCCGGAGAACTCGAAGCCGACATCGCTTTCAAGGCCGGTGCCGACCTGATGACCGTGCTCGGTACCGCCGACGACTCCACCATCGCCGGTGCCGTCAAGGCTGCCAAGGCCCACAACAAGGGCATCGTCGTTGACCTCATCGGCGTCGCAGACAAGGTAACCCGTGCCAAGGAAGCCCGCGCCCTGGGCGCCAAGTTCGTTGAGATGCACGCCGGACTGGACGAGCAGGCAAAGCCCGGCTTCGACCTGAACGGTCTGCTCCGCGCCGGTGCAGAAGCCCGCGTTCCGTTCTCCGTTGCAGGCGGCGTGAAGCTCGACACCATCGCGGCCGTCCAGCAGGCCGGCGCCGATGTCGCCGTAGCCGGCGGCGCCATTTACGGCGCAGCCGACCCGGCACTGGCAGCCAAGCAGCTCCGCGCTGCAATCGTCTAACCGTCCCCAGTGATGGTGGCTGTACTGCCCGCGGAGAACGTCGCCGCGGGCAGTACAGCTTTGAAGGCTCATCAAACGCTCAAGGATGAGCGTTTGGCACTTGGGGGAACCACACCCCTGGGAAGGAAGCTGTTCATCATGCGTAGTCAGACTGCCGAGCACGTGGAAATCCACGTTAGCGATCCTGCTCGTCTTTACGAGTTGCTCGACGATGCAGAGGCCTCGCTCCGGCAAATGCCCCAACAATTTGCCGGCATCCTGGTCACCCGTCATGATCCTTTCCGGTACACGCTCGCGCTCAGCGATGCGGTCCCCTTTGGGGAGACCCGTGAGCAGATACTCTCGTGACCTTCGGTCGGCGACCCCACCCCATTGTCGAAAGCCAGACATAACAATGACTGCTACCCACGTTGATCCGAAGGTCAGGACCGGGCTGCGTAATCCCCTTCGGGATCCGCGGGACCGGCGCCTGAACCGCATTGCCGGGCCGTCGTCGTTGGTGTTCTTCGGAGTCACCGGCGACCTCGCCCGCAAGAAACTCATGCCAGCCGTGTATGACCTTGCCAACCGCGGCCTGCTCCCGCCCAGCTTCGCGCTGGTGGGCTTCGGCCGGCGTGACTGGGACAACGAGGACTTCGCCGCCGAGGTCAAGGAAAACGTCAAGGCCCACGCGCGCACCAAGTTCGACGAGGCCGTCTGGGAACAGCTCGCCTCCGGCATCCGCTTCGTCCAGGGAGAGTTCGACGACGACGACGCCTTCGAGCGCCTCGGCGACGTGCTCGATGAACTCGACGCGAGCCGCGGAACGCGCGGCAACCACGGCTTCTACCTCTCCATCCCGCCCAAGGCCTTCGAGCAGGTCTGCCGGCAACTGTCCAAGCACGGCCTCGCCCAGGCGAAGTCCGGGCAGTGGCGGCGGGTGGTCGTCGAGAAGCCCTTCGGTCACGACCTCGAGTCGGCGCGGAAGCTGAACGCCATCGTGGAGTCCGTGTTCCCCCCCGATGCGGTGTTCCGGATCGACCACTACCTGGGCAAGGAAACGGTCCAGAACATCCTGGCGCTGCGGTTCGCGAACCAGCTGTTCGAGCCGTTGTGGAACGCGAACTACGTGGACCACGTCCAGATCACCATGGCCGAGGACATCGGCACCGGCGGCCGGGCAGGCTATTACGACGGCGTGGGCGCGGCCCGCGACGTGATCCAGAACCACCTGCTCCAGCTGCTGGCGCTGACCGCGATGGAGGAACCCATCTCCTTCAACGCCGACGACCTGCGCGCGGAGAAGGAAAAGGTCCTCGCCGCCGTCAAGCTCCCCGAGGACCTGTCCACGCACTCGGCACGCGGCCAGTTCACCGGCGGCTGGCAGGGCGGCGAGCAGGTCCAGGGCTACCTGGAGGAAGAAGGCATCCCCGCCAATTCCACCACCGAAACGTTCGCGGCGATCCGGGTGGACATCCACACCCGCCGCTGGTCCGGGGTGCCGTTCTACCTCCGCGCGGGCAAGCGCCTGGGCCGGCGCGTGACTGAGATCGCGGTGGTATTCAAGCGTGCACCCAACCTGTTGTTCCGTGACCACGGGGAGGATGACTTCGGCCAGAACGCCGTGGTGATCCGGGTCCAGCCCGATGAAGGTGTGACCATCCGCTTCGGGTCGAAGGTCCCGGGCACGCAGATGGAAGTCCGCGACGTCACCATGGACTTCGGCTACGGCCACTCGTTCACCGAATCGTCCCCGGAGGCGTACGAGCGGCTGATCCTGGACGTGCTCCTGGGCGAGCCGCCACTGTTCCCGCGGCACGAGGAAGTGGAGCTGTCCTGGAAGATCCTTGACCCGTTCGAGGACTACTGGGCTTCCCTGGACGAACAACCCCAGCCCTACGCCCCCGGCTCCTGGGGCCCGGCCAGTGCCGATGAGTTGCTGGCCCGCGACGGACGAACGTGGAGAAGGCCATGATTGTGGACCTGCCGGACACCACCACCTCGAACGTTTCCAAGAAGCTCATGGCCCTGCGCGAACAAGGCGGCGTGATCGCCCTGGGCCGGGTACTCACCCTCGTGGTGGTCACCAAGTCCGGGCTCGAGGAAGAAGCCATCGAGGCCGCCAACGAGGCCAGCCGCGAACACCCCTGCCGGATCATCGTGCTCGCCGACGCCGACGCCGGCACCGAAGCCCCGGATCGGCTCGACGCCCAGATCCGCGTCGGCGGGGACGCCGGCGCCTCCGAAGTGATCGTGCTCCGCGGCTTCGGCCAGCTCGCCCACGAAAGCGAATCCCTCGTGGCCGCGCTGCTGCTCCCGGACGCACCGATCGTAGCCTGGTGGCCGGACAGCGCCCCGGAACGGGCCAGCAATACCTCCATCGGACGCATCGCGCACCGCCGCATCACCGACTCCGCCAACGAGGCAGACCCGGCCGCGGCGCTGGAGAACATCCGCCGCACCTACAAGGCCGGCGACACGGACCTGGCCTGGACCCGGCTGACGAACTGGCGCATGCAACTCGCCGCGGTCTTCGACCAAATGGACGCCGACCCCGTCTCGGCCATCGCCGTCGAAGGCGCCACCGACTCACCCAGTACGATCCTGCTGGCAACTTGGCTGCAGAGCGCCCTGGACGTTCCTGTCACCATCGTGGGGCACCCCGCAGGGACCGGGATCCGGGGCGTCCGCCTCACCCGGGCCTGTGGTGAGATTCGGCTGTTCCGGCCCGGAAACGCCGTCGCGGAACTGACCCAGCCGGGCCAGCCCGCACACCGGATCTCCCTGCCCCGCCGCACCCTGCAGGACTGCCTGGTCGAGGAATTGCGCCGTCTTGACCCGGACGAGGTCTTCGGCGACGCTCTCCAGGCCGGCTTCAATGCCATAAAACACACTATTGATTTGCGCCGGTGAGCTTCCGCAGGATAGCGGCACCGATTCCCATCAGGGATTGCCATGCCTCGACGTCACCAGATAAGGAAAAGGAATCCCTTGGGTCACGCCTACACGTCCTGGATGGAAACTGACGCTAAGCAGAACCCTCCGGACTTGACGCCGATCCGTGCCTGGGCCCGTCTGTCACCCACCGATGAAGTGGTGATTTATGAGCATGGAACGTCTGTCGCATCCGGGCGTGTCGACATGATTGCCAGTGATTGCAGCGTGCTTTGGCTGCAAGCGGACGGCGCTGACCAGGCATGTCCTTGGGTAACCGTCGGTTCGGGGAGTTGTTAGCGAGGGTACGCGAGCACTATCCGCGTGGTTCGCGACTTGCTCCAGAACGAAGTCGGCAACGGCGGGCGCCACGCTCGCTCGGCCACAGCGCCGAAGACCGTTCAGCTGTCGGGAACTGCTGCCGCATCCCGCCGGATGTCCAGGTCTTGAGCTGGTCCACCACCCAGTCGAACTCCGGCACGGTCAACACGGTGCGCCGTCTGGGTCCTGAGCCCGCAGTGCCCTTGGCAAACCGCACCTGGACTGCCCCGAACCGGCCGTAGTCGCTGACGTGCGGATTCGGGCCGAAGTCCTCCAGGTCCAGCATGGTCATTTCACGCCGGCGAAGCCCGTAGGCATAACAGACCTTGAACGCCACCGAGTCGCGGAACAGGGGCAGCCAGCGCTTACTGCCGGCGGCGTATTCCCGGTCGACGAGGTCATCGATGTAGTCGAACAGCCGCTGCAGTTCCGCCTTGGTGAACGAGCGCTTCTTCGCCGGGACGGCATCATCGGTCGTGTGCCGTGGCATGTTCCACTCGAAGCAGATCTGGCTCGGAATATCACCGAAAGTCCGTTCGCAGAACTCGCCCCACCCATAGCCCGGATGGGTCAGGTAGGAGCAGAACATCGCCACAGCGTTGCTGTATGAGCGCAACGTCTTCAGGCTGATCGGCTTCTCGCCCGAGCGCAGATCGCCCAGGAAGTCCTCGATGTCGGCCGGACCCCATCGCCACGGAAATTCACCCGTGAAGCCCTGAAAACGCTCCAGCAACTGGCAACGCTTCTTGATGGTCTCCGTCGTGAGGCCACGAGCCAACATCTGCGCCCGCCAGCCCTCGAGCATGGCCGTGAAAACCCGTTCATCAGCCCGGAACAGCCCAATGTCCGGATCCACCAGCATCCGCGGGACGAAACCCGGAACGGCATCACTCACAACGACCCCTAAACCATGGAAACATGCATTGGATGCAGGAAACCTGCAGTGGCAAGCGATCCAAGGGCAAACTCAGGCTCAACCTACAAGAACGTTCATTTGCTTCAAAGGCGTGCTGACCTGCGGAAACGCCGGATTCGTCGCAGGACGGGAGTTGTCGCAGCTGCTTCTACTCCCGTTATTTGGCCGCCGATAATGGAGATTGCGTCAAGCTAGGGCGAGGAGCCGGGGGAGCGGACTATTCGCTCCCCCAGGTCAGGCCGAGCATCCGGAAGGCGTCCTTGATCGCATCGCTGTCGTGGTGCAGTTCCTCGGGCTTGGCGTGAGTTAGCTTCGGGCTGACGTAAGGGTCGCCTGGTCGTTCGAAGATTGCCCAGAGTTTCAGGTCGTCGCCATGGCGGGACGCGAAGGTAACTCCGTCGAGGTCGGTTGTCTCGTAGAGCCAAGCGGCGATTGCCTGGGTCAACCGGCGCGGCCGGGCATCTTTTAGGGCTGCGGCGTCCAGGTCCAAGAGCCCGAGGCTGAGAGCCACTCCGATGAAGTGCGGATGCAGGACAGCGATCGACCGGGAGTCCGTCACGGCGCAGTACGTGCCGGTGAGTTTGGCTGACGTCGCTGCGCGGGCGTCAAGCCATTCCCGGGGCACCTGCCCGGAAACCAGTGTCGGGTGCAGCACCGCATCTTCGTCATCCTCGACGATCTCGTCCAGCTCCACGGCCAGCCTCGCGTCACGGCGGAAGGCGGCGAGAACCTCGAGCAGGCATGCCCTCAGGCTGGAGCCGGCGTAGACGGTCCGGAAGTTTCCGTGCAGGTCATCCCACCGGCCGGGGAACCTGCCATCGGTTGCCCACTCCCAGCCACTCCACGCCCAAGGATCCGGGCGGAAACCAATGCGCCAAACCCGGGTGTCAGCAGTGGCTGTTGCCAGTTGTTGCTCCGAACCCACCCGTCAGCCTGCTGCCGCGAATGCCCTGGCAGCGGCAAGGACCGCCTGTGCCGCGTCGTCGACCTGGCCTTCGCGCAGTAGTCGCGCGGGCGGCACATCGTCCAGTTGGGGGTTCATTCCCTGGAACCAGGCTTGGACCACGGACCGGGAGTCCCGCTCAGCCAACAGAGCTGCGACGTGGTAGGCATGACGCAGCCGGGTCATCACCTCGGCTGACGGTTTCCGCTCACCGTCGGCCCACTGACGCACCGCCCGGGTTTCCTTAACCGACCCGATGTAAGCAACGAGCTTCGCCCCCAGGATGTCCCGCAGGTCCCTGACCAATTCAGGCTCGGAAAGCCGAACGGAATCCTGGTGCGCTTTCAGCCCGCCACGGGCTCCTGCAACGGCTGTCATGCTCTCATCGTGCCATGGAACAGCAGTAAGTTTCAACGGCTAAATCACACCCCCAATCACATGCCGGCAACGCAGTAATGGAGATTCGGTCCTCCCGCCGCTTCGTGTGGCGGCGTCAGAATAGCGCGAAATTCCGATTTATTGACGGCGGCTCATGATGTTCTCAGATCCCACCCTGACATTCGGAGGGGAAGGAAACGGGGTGGGTAGCCCGAGAATTGTCGAAATAGTCCAAAGAATCTGGACTCGATGAAGGCCGTTTGGGACATGGGGTGGCTATGTCACATGTCGTGACTGGGCGGGCCTTTGAGAACAAGCAGGAACTCCGTCCACAGGCCAAATCCTCCCTTGTCAGGCGGCTTTCACGTCAGGATGGGGTGTAGTTCAACCCTGCACACGTGAATCCGTGGAAGCGGATACAGGAGGTCGCGTCTTTTGCACTCGTGGCAGCCTCAACCGGCGTTACCGATCACGACTACGTCCCACTCGCCAGCAAAGGTTCATCTAGAACAGGTTCGGCGGGAGAAGCCACGCATGTGCGGAAAGGCCGCCTTGATGTCCGTCGCAAGTCCGTGCAGGAGGCAACCGCGTACAGCCAGCAAGTAGGACCGGTTCATGACTGCTTCAGGTATCGGTCATCCCACAGACTCCGTCCGCCATTCCCGGCCGAGTGCAAACGTCGTGATTGTGTAGCGGACGCCACACTCAGCACGAACGGGACGTCTCCACGGGCCGGTGTGCCCGCGTCAGCATAATCCGGGTTGGGATGTGCGCCTGCGGCAGTGCTATCAACAGGAATTCATATGGGATATTCCGAGGCCATGGACTGGCGTTCCTCTCAGCTGCAGGGGACTTTAGATGACGCTGAAGACCACCAGCAGCTGGGCCTCGGCACGGCTGGACGCGCCTACGCGCAGTTCGAATTCGCCTGCTTCGACCACGCGGCTGCCTTGGGCGTCTACGATGGAAAGCTCTCGCGCGGGGATTGCGAACGCGAGCCGGGCGCTCTCCCGGGGGGCAAGCTCTACCTGTTGAAAGGCCTTGAGCTCCTGGTCGGTTCAGCTGGCGGAGGTCACGCGGTCGCTGATGTAGGCCTGCACTGTTTCGCGAACGGGCCGCTTCTCTGTGTTCTGCACCGTGATCTCTGCGCAAAGCACGTCGTCGGCCGATATCTTCTCCTCAAGGAGCCGCAGCCCGCTGTACTCCACGCTGGTGTAGGAGAGCCCTTCGCCGAACGCGAGGGCCGGGTCCTGTGACAGGTCCGCGTATCTGTCACCGTGCTGGCCGCGGATCTGGTGAGATCGTGTGCTCGCAGGACCCTCTCAGGAGACGCGTGCAGGATCGATCCGACGTGCATCCTCAGTATCTGGGGTTACGTGCACCTCAAAGGTCTGCGCGATCGCTTGGAGAGTTTCCAAATTCGGATTCGTCTGGCTCCGCTCGACGTGACAATTGGACTTTCCCGTCATGAAGGTCTTTGCGCGTATTTCAACGGTTCTGGATCCTACGAGTTGGCGGCGCAGTACATGGCCGACGGCGCTCTCGGCCGTGCTTTCCTCGCCCGCCTCCAGCGTGGCATTCTGGAGACTCCGAGCGGGCTCCGGTGGCATCCGAAACGAACGCGACTTTGAAATCGTTCATGTAAGCGCTTCGAGCCGTGGACTCACAGCAGACTTCCTTCAGCGTTCCCGTAATGATTACGGTGTCAACCTTATTAAGGCCGCGGAAGGAGGACAGCACGCTACTGATGAGCGCGAGCCGGGCGGACCGTCCGTTGAGGGCGAGGAGGGTGTTCCGCACGGCGCCGTAGTCGACGGCCTCGGCCTGACCGTGTCCGCCGTGGGAGCCGTGTGTGAAGATCACCGCATCCACATGGTTCACGGCCCCGGTGAGTGTCTCCACACGGGTCAGGTCTCCCACGACTGGTTCGCTCGTCGGTAAGGTACGTGCGATTCCTCAGAGGTATCTCACTGCTGGCGCTAGCGGCGGCGGACCGGGGCTCATCGCCCTAGCCAGCCGCCGCGACACCCTCTACGCCATGCCCAGAGACGGCACCTTCTACGAACCGCGAACACCTTCGGGCACTTGACGAAAACCGTAGAGGCACCCCCCGGTGCGGAGACGGGCCGATGGCAAACACAAGGTGTCCAGACGGAAGCGGAAACTCCCGCAGCGGGACCCCACGAAGACCGTGCCGACCAAGAGCGGACCGGTCAGATCAATGTCCCGCGGGAGACAGGCTCGACGACGGTCCGTCAGGTTGGAGGGCTGGCGCTCACGCTGTCGTGTCCGTGCTGCGGCTGAGCTGTTCGAATCGATCGACATCTCGGGCGGCGTCAGCGGCGGCTGCCCGGAAGCCGTCGAGAGCATCGCTGCCGAGGACGAGCAGCTTCGGCGGTTTGACGTCTTCTGCTGCGTGCAGGATTGCCGCCGCCGCCTGGTCCGGTGCGCCACGCTGCGGGCTAGGCGCGGAGTTTCCGGTCCGTCCGAGCACTTGGTCGTACGCGTCGATCCGGACGGCGGACCGGTCGGCGGAGCGTCCGCGGAAGCCGGTGCGGAACGATCCCGGCTCGACGACCATGACACGCAGCCCTAACGGTTCAACCTCCTTGCGGAGCGATCCGGACAGTCCCTCCAGCGCGGCTTTGGCAGCCGAGTAGTATCCGCCACCGGGGATGGTGATCCGTACGCCCACGGATGAGATGTTCACGATCAGGCCCTTCCCGCGGCGCCGCATGCCGGGCAGAGTCGCCTTGATCATCTCGACCGGGCCGAAGAAGTTCGTGGCGAACAACCGGGCCACGGCCTCGTCCTCGCCTTCCTCGACGGCTGCGGTGTACCCATAGCCGGCGTTATTCACCAGCACGTCGATGCCGCCGAAGCGCTCCTCGGCTGTCGTGACGGCGGCATCAATAGAAAACGAGTCGGTGACGTCAAGCGCTGCGATCATCGCTGTGTCCGGGTATGCCGCTGCGAGGTCGTCGAGTGCGGACGTCTTCCTCACGGTCGCGACGACCTGATGCCCGGCGGCGAGAACGTGTTCAGCGAGGGCGCGGCCCAACCCGCTGGATGCCCCGGTGATGAGCCACGTCGTCATGCGTGGGCCTCCTCGGAGGGAAAGTCAGTGGTGACGCTGACGTGCGCCCACGCGTCGATCTCTTCGATGCGCCCCCGCAGCTCGTCGCGGACGATCCGGACCGCGTCGGTTCCGAGCAGCAGACGGAACGGGGCCCGCTCGCCTTCGACGGTGGCGATGATCACCTGCGCCGCCCGGTCGGGGTCGCCCGGCTGGGTGCCGTGGGTTTCGTCGTTCTCCTTGCGGCGCTTCCCCGCGGTGTCGGCGTAGTCATCGATCGCCGTGCGCGACTGCATCAGGGAGCGGCCGGAGAAGTCGGTGCGAAACGCGCCCGGCTCTACCACGATTACCCGGATTCCGAGCGGCGCGACCTCACGGTTCAACGCGTCGGACATGCCTTCAAGGGCGGCCTTCGTCGCGGTGTAGTAACCGGATGCGGGGTTCGAGCGGGGCGCGCCGATCGAGGAGACGTTCACGATGGTGCCCGAGCGGCGCTGACGCATCTGCGGCAACACCTGCTTGATCAGCTCCACCGGGCCGAAAAAGTTCGTCGCGAACAGCCCGTCCACCTCGTCCACAGATGCTTCCTCGACCGCGGCCCGGTACCCGTGCCCGGCGTTGTTGACCAGCACGTCGACGGCGCCGAACCGGTCCGTGGCGGCGTTGACCGCTGCGACCACCTGTCCGTGGTCTGTGACGTCCAGCTGCACCGCCAACGCAGTGTCTGGATACGCGTCAGCCAGGTCCTGCACATGGTCGGCGTTGCGGGCGCTGATCGCCGCGTTATCGCCGTGGTCGAGGACAGCCCGCGCCAGCGCAGCTCCCAGACCACTCGATGCCCCCGTGATGAACCAAGTACCCATGTTCGTCTCTCCTTCGCATGTATCCCTGCGGCCGACGCTAATTCGAGGCTATTTTCGGACGCCGTCCCAGCGGAGGACAGCCAGCACGGACTCCGCTGGTGGGTCCAGAATCTTCCGAACCGCATCGACAGGTCCGGCCGGCTCCCGTCCGGGGGAGCTGACGGGACCGTGGTAGTCGTCCTGCTCATCGTCTGCAAGCACGGAACCAGGACCCATGCGCCCATTCCAGCACATAATGCACTGGAGTAGGAGTGTGATGGGATCTGTTGCTGGCAGTTCCTCCCTCCGAACAGCGGTGCCGCTAGCGTTGGTGGCATGGAGCATTGAGCGGAGGTGGCGGAGTTTCTCCTCCACCTGCACAGAACACCCCGGGCCTGTGGGCCTACGGGCCATCTCGCTGGCATCACTCGCCGCACGGGAAGAGTTCATCCGGCGGGCGCTCGAAGCCTAACGACGACGAGCCCAGTAGTCAGCGACAATGCGGAGCGGGGGTTCCCTATCGTGCCCTCCAGGGTCGAAGGCCTCAACTGCCTGCCCGGGACCTCGCGCCTTAAGGGCTGGAGCGAAGTCCGCCAGAACGCAAAGTCTCCTGCCGGTTGCTGTTGCTTTCGACCGCCGGCCCCGTTTCAACGCCCCTCGCGCTTTACGTCGGCATTCTCTTTGAACTCACCCCTGCCGGTACCGATGAGGATCTGCATGGCTGAAGTGAAGCGGGCGACGATCAGGGACGTCGCCCCCAGAGCGCTGCCGATGATGGCACGAGTAGCTTCTTCACTGGCTTCTCGGGCCGTTATCCGTGGTTTCAGTTGCGGATCTGGTCCAGGTCGTCGACTACGGGGACAGGTTCGGCGGCGAGAGGCATGTTGTCTTTGTCCAGGGCGCCGTCCGGTCCGTCATCGCGTTCGAGTGCGGCGAAGGTGGCGGTGAGGTCTTCCTGCGCGGCGCCTTTCCCGGCGACGAGTTCCAGGGTTTTGTGGTCGGCTGCGTCGCTGCGGAGGCTGTCGACGAGCACGCGGGCGATCTGGTCGCGGGCGATGACGCCGTCGGCGGGTGAGGCCGTGCTCTGCGTGTCACCTTGCCGCATGACGATGCACCGCTCATCGGGTGCGTTGTAGTCGAACCAGCCTGGACGGACGATCGTGTAGGGGTTACCGGAGGCGCGGACCAGACGCTCGGCCCTGCGCTTCCAGTCGTGACCCTCGGTCGCCCGATCGGTCGTGCCCACCGCGGTCATGAGCGCGAGCCGGGCAGGCCGCCCGTCGAGGGCGAGGAGGGTGTTGCGCACGGCGCCGTAGTCGACGATCTCGGCCTGGCCGCGGCCGCCGTGGGAGCCGTGGGTGAAGATCACCGCGTCCACGCCGTCGACGGCATCGGCGAGGGTCTCCGCCCGGGTCAGGTCTCCCACGACAGGTTCGGCGCCGGCGGGGATGTGCGCCGCTCGTCCGGCGTCGCGGATGAGCGCCCGCACCTGGAAGCCCTGGGCGAGTGCTTCGCGGATTGTCGGAGTTCCGATGCTGCCGGTGGAGCCGACGACGAGAACAGTGCGAGGGGTTGTGTAGCTCATTCTTCGGGGATGTCCCGTCCGAAGGACTCCAGGGTGATGGCTTCGGGTTCGGGCCCGCCGCGCACACCGGTGTTGAGCGCGTCGATCCGGGCTAGCTGATCAGCGGTCAGTTCGAAGTCGAACACGTCGAAGTTCTCGGCGATGCGGGCCGGCTTCACGGACTTGGGGATGGCAGCGCGGCCCTCTTGGAGGTGCCAGCGCAGCATGACCTGCGCGGCGGTCTTGCCGTGGGCTTCAGCGATCGCCAGGATTTCCGGGTCTTCGAAGGTGCTCGTTGTTTCCCCTCCGCGGTAGGAGGTGATGCCGCCGATGGGGGACCAGGCCTGGGTGAGGATTCCATGCTCGGCCCCGAACGCCTGCAGCTCCGCCTGCGTGAAGTAGGGGTGCACCTCAATCTGGTTGACCGCGGGAACCACCGTGGCCTCGGAGAGCAGGGCCTCGAGGTGCGGGCGCATGAAGTTGCTCACGCCGATCGCCCGGACCTTGCCATCGGCGAGCAGCTTCTCCAGCGCCCGGTACGCGTCAACAGTTTTGGCGAACTCGCCCGGCAGGGGCTGGTGCAAGAGGAACAGATCGATGACCTCGACTCCGAGCTTGCGGGCGCTTTTGTCGAACGCGTGCAGGGTCTGGTCGTAGCCGTAGTCACTGATCCACACCTTCGATTCAATGAAGACCTCGTCGCGCGCAACACCGGCTGCCTGGATCGCATCACCCACACCGCGTTCGTTGCCGTAGGCGGCCGCCGTGTCGATGAGCCGGTATCCGGTGGACAGCGCCGCGCTCACGGCCTCGGCGGTCTCGGCGGGCGGCGTCTGGAAGACGCCGAAGCCCAGGGCAGGCATCTCGACGCCGTTGTTCAGGGTCAAGCGCTTGTTGGATGACATAGTTTCTCCTTTTTCTTGGTTCCTTCGGCGCAGAGGGGTCGCCCGTTCCCGGTCCTCAGTGTCATGATTGTCGGCGGCCCCACGCTGCGTGTTCATTCGGCTAATCAGGCCTGCGTTGCCGGGCGCAGCAGGATCTCGTTGATCGCGAGGTGTTTTGGCCGTTGAACAGCGAACGCAATGACCTCGGCGACGTCCCCGGCCGTCACGGTTGCCGCGCTGTACATCTCGTTGACCGCCGCGTTCGTCGCCTCGTGGGTGATGTGACTAGGCAGCTCGGTGGCCACCACTCCCGGCTCGATGAGCGTCACCCGAACATCCGGCAGCAGCTCCTGCCGCAGCGACTCGGACCAACCGTTCATGCCCCATTTCGTCGCCGCATACACACCATTTCCGGCGCGGGCGGTGCGTCCGGCCACCGAGGAGATGTTCACGATATCGCCACCACCGTCGACGAGTTGGTCGAGGAAAACCTCCGTCGCGGTGATCGCGCCGAGCAGGTTCACCTCGATCATCCGGCGGTAGTCCTCACGCTGCGTTGAGCTGAACGGGCCCAGCAGCATGATGCCGGCGTTGTTGACGAGGATGTCCACCCGGCCCAGTTCTGTCCTAACCCTGTCGGCCGCCGCGACGAGGGCGTCCCTGTCGGTGACGTCGGCTGCAACCGCGATCGCACCTTCGCCGAGCTCGTCCGCGATGGCCTCGATCCGTTCCGTGCGGCGGGCGAGAAGCGCGACTTTGAAGCCCAAGGCATGGAAGGCGCGAGCAGCCGCTTCCCCAATCCCCGAGGACGCGCCGGTGACCAGTGCGACCCGGGTGGGCTCGTGGTGTGCATTCATGAAATTCCTTTCCTTACTGCGCGGACACGCGCTTGGCGACCTGGCAGGCGGACATGGTCTGCCGCCAGCCGGCATAGAACGCAAGGTGCGCCCTGGTGCTGCCTATTGATCGTGTTGGGAGGGCTTGGGCGGGGCTGGACTGGCAACGGCCGGTTCGGCCGGATGCTTCACGGTGTTGCTCCAGCTGGCGAGGAAGTCGAGTTGTTCCTGGGCGTGGCTGCCTGGTTCGGCGGTGTAGGCAATCATTGTCATGCCTTCTCCGGGAAGTTCGAGTGCGTCGCCGGTGAGTTCGATCTCGCCGATGAGGGGATTGCGCATGGTTTTACGCGTTGTCCGGTGGAAGCGGACGTTGTGCCGGGCCCAGCGGGTTGAGAACTCGGTGCTTCCGGCGGCGAGGTCGCCGATGAGGCTGTTCAGGTATCGGTCGCGGGGGTTGCGGCCGGACTCGGCGCGCAGTGCGGCGGCGAAATCGTCCGCGAGGGTGTCCCAGTCGACGAAGAAGTCCTGTGAGCGGGGGTCAAGGAACATGAACCGGGCCAGGTTCAACGGCAGGGTGTCGGAGCTGAGGATGCCGGTGTAGAGGGCGAAGAAGAGGTTGTTCGCTGCCACGATCTCCATCCGGGAGTTCCGGACGTACGCGGGCGTGCCGGTCATCCCGGCGAGGATCCGTTCGACGCTGGGCCGCACCTCCGCGCGTCCGCGGCGGTTGCCGGCTGGGCGGGACGGTGCGGCGGCTTTGGCCAGGTCAAACAGGTGGGCCCGTTCGGCTTCATCGAGCTGCAGGGCCCGTGCGAGCGAGTCGAGGACGGACTCAGAGACTCCCCGCAGGTTTCCGCGTTCGAGGCGCGCGTAGTATTCGGTGCTGACGCCGGTCAGCATCGCGACTTCCTCGCGTTTGAGCCCGGCGACCCGCCGGGTTCCGCTGTAGGCGGTCAGGCCGGCCTGGGCGGGGGTGACGTGCGCTCGGCGGCTCATGAGGAACTCGCGGACGTCCGTGGTGTTGTCCATTCCTCTACGCTACGACGGTCCGGACGGCTCTAACAGGAACTGGCAGTACACCGCACAACAGGTACTCCCACGCGGGCGTAAGGACTGGTTTTCTTGAATGAGTTCACCTTTGCCGTCACTGAAAGCACACATGACCCCCTCTGTTGCCAGCCCTTCGACTACCGCCGCCCGGCCCCGCGCTTCCCTGGCGGTGGCCATGCTGGGCTTCTTCGTCGTTGCCCTGGACGCCCAGATCGTCAACGTCGCCCTCCCCGCGATCCGGAACGACTTCGGCGGCGGACTGGCCGGGCTTCAATGGGTGGTCACGGGCTACACGCTGATGTTCTCGTCACTCCAACTCTTCGCGGGGACGTTCTCGGACCGGGCAGGCGCCCGCCGCGCCTACGGGATCGGGATGATCCTGTTCACCGCGGCGTCCGCTGCCTGCGCCTTCAGCCCGGGCCTCGCCGCCCTGGTCGCGGGACGGATCCTGCAGGGCATCGGAGCCGCACTGATCACCCCTGCTTCCCTGGCCCTCATCCGGGAGGCCTACCAGGACGCGGTGCAGCGGGGCCGGGCCATCGTGTACTGGGGCTTGGGCGGCTCCGTGGCAGCCGCGGCCGGTCCGGTGCTCGGCGGTGTCCTCACCCAGATTGACTGGCGCCTTATTTTCTTCGTCAACCTTCCGGTCGGGGCGGCCGCACTGTTCGTCCTTTCACGCGTCGCTCCCTCGCGTCGGCGCCCGATGCCCTTTGACTGGTTGGGCCAGATCACCGCGGTGCTGGCGCTGGCCAGCCTGACCTACGGCATCATCGAAGGCGCGGAGGTCGGCTACGGAAGCCCTGAAATCCTCACCCTGTTCGCTGTGTCCGTTACATCGACGGTGGCCTTCGTGCTGGCGCAGGCCCGCGGCCGGCACCCTATGGTGCCGCTGGACCTGTTCAGTTCCCGTACGGTCTCGACCACGTTGGCCATCGCGGTAGTCACGATGGCTGCCTTCTACGGCGTCGTTTTCCTGCAAAGCCTGTACTTCCAACAGCAGCGCGGGGCTACGCCGCTGGAGACCGGACTGTTGTTCCTGCCCATGACCGCCCTGGTTGCCCTGTTGAATCCCTTGGTGGCCCGGCTGATGGCCCGATTCGGGCCGGTAGCCATGATCGCGGCGGGACAGCTGGTCATGGCACTGGGCCTCGCCGGGCTGTGCCTGCTGCCCGGGGACGCACCGGTACTGCTCGTCGCCTTCATGATGGTGCCGGTAGGTGTCGGCGGGTCCTTCACCGTGCCGCCGATCATCGCGTTGGTGATGGACAACGTGCCCGCCGAACGCGCCGGAACGGCCAGCGGCGTCGTCAACACGGCCCGGCAAGTGGGAGGCTCCCTCGGCGTCGCGATCTTCGGCGCAGCCCTCGCCGGGCAGGGCTTCATGGAAGGGCTGCGCGCCAGCCTGGGCTGGACCGCGCTGATCCTCGTCATTCTCATCTTTGCCTCCCTGAGCCTTCGCCACGATCAAAGGAAAGCAGCATGAAACTCATCGACCCAGCACCCACTGCACAGGCCCCGGTCGAGAGGTTCACCGGAGACGTTTACCTCAGCCCGCTCCACGCCGGCGAGGCGCCGTCGAGGCTGGTGGCCGCGCTGGTGCACTTCACCCCCGGGGCCCGCACCAACTGGCATGCCCACCCCCTCGGGCAGACCCTCCGGTGCACCGAGGGGACCGGGCTGGTCGGCACACGCGACGGCACGGTCATCCTCATGCGCCCGGGAGACACAGTCCACACACCGCCCGGCGAAGAACACTGGCACGGCGCCGTGCCCGACAGCCTCATGTGCCACCTGGCCATGGTCGAGCACGACAACGGGCGAAGCGCCACATGGCTCGAACCGGTCACCGACCTCGACTACGCAACAGCCCACACCCAAGCCATCCGCTAACCCTCACCACTGTCCCAAACAAAAGGAACACCATGAAGACTGTGACCCTGAACAACGGCGTCGAAATGCCAATCCTCGGCTTCGGCGTCTTCCAGATCCCCGACGAGGAAACCCAGGCCGCCGTCGAAGCTGCCCTCGCCGCCGGCTACCGCCACCTGGACACGGCCGCCTCCTACGGCAACGAAGCGGCCGTCGGCGCGGCGATCAAAGCGTCCGGGATCGCCCGCGATGAGCTCTTTGTCACCACCAAGCTCTGGATCCAGCACGCCCCCGCCGGCAACGTCCAGGACGACACCAAGCGCGCGTTCGACAACTCACTGGACCGCCTGGGCCTGGACTACCTGGACCTGTACCTGATCCACCAGCCCCTCGGTGACTACTACAGCGAATGGCGCGCCATGCAGGAGATCAACAAGGAAGGCCTTGCCCGCGCGATCGGCGTCTCGAACTTCCACCCCGACCGCCTGGTGGACCTCATTGACCACAACGAGATCGTCCCCGCGGTCAACCAGATCGAGACCCACCCGTTCCACCAGCGCGAAGCCGACCAGGCGCTGATGCGCAAACGAGGCGTCCAGATCGAGTCCTGGGGGCCGTTCGCCGAAGGCCGCAATAACTTGTTCACCGACCCGCTGCTCACCGAAATTGCCGAGGCACACGGAAGGTCCGTGGCCCAGGTGGTGCTGCGCTGGCTCATCCAGCGGGACGTCGTCGTCATTCCCAAGTCCGTCCGCCCCGAGCGCATGGCGCAGAACCTCGACGCCTTCGGCTTCACCCTGACCGAGGAACAGATGGGCAAGATCGCCACCCTGGACACCGGTGCCAGCCTCTTCTTCGACCACCGCGACCCCGAAATGGTGAGCTGGCTGGGCGTACGCCGGTACAGCTGATTCCAGAAAGGCACCTAATGACAACCCACCTGCCAAGCATCAGCCGGCGGACCGCGCTTCACGGCGCGGCCGCAGGCCTGACCGGAGCGCTGCTGGCCGCTGGAACAGCAGGCTGCACACCAGAAGGAACAACCACAGTGCCCTCACCAGACACCAGCCCCAACCCAACCGCCGCCGACTCCGCCACGGGGGGCACAGGCCCGGGCCAAAAGGACCGTCGGGTTCTGCTGGCCTACTTCTCCCGTGCCGGGGAAAACTACTACTACGGCGGGCGCACCAACCTGGACATCGGCAACACGGAAGTTCTGGCCGGCATGATCAGCCATGCCATTAGCTGTGATGTCCACCGCATCGAAGCCGCTGACCCTTATCCGGACGGCTACGACGCGACTGTGGCCCGCAACGTCCGTGAACAAAACATTGAGGCCCGCCCGGCCATCGCCAACCCCCTGCCCCGCATCGAGCAGTACGACACCGTGCTCCTGGCCAGCGGCATCTGGAACGTCCGGGCACCGATGATCATGACGACCTTCGCCGAAAGCTATGACTTCACCGGCAAGACAATCCACCCCGTCACTACCCATGCCATGAGCGGGCTGGGCAACACCGAACGCGACTACGCCAGGTCCTGCCGCGGGGCGGCCATGGGGCAGGGCCTGGCGGTGAAGGGGGAGGAAGTCCGGGACGCCGGACCTGACATCCAGTCCTGGCTGCAAGTAACCAGGCTTCCTAGCAACTAGCGAACCCGGCAAGCCCGAAACGTACTCCACCCAACCCCAAGGACTGAACTAGACCCGCGCACAGCAACTCATTGGCGACTTCGCACCCAAGCTCGTCGACCTCACGGACAACGTGCTCTTCGGAGACATCTGGGAACGACCGGAACTGTCGCCACGGGAC
This sequence comes from Arthrobacter bambusae, assembly GCF_022606295.1. Classification (GTDB taxonomy): domain Bacteria; phylum Actinomycetota; class Actinomycetes; order Actinomycetales; family Micrococcaceae; genus Arthrobacter; species Arthrobacter bambusae_A. The sequence continues at coordinate 69,466 of NZ_JAHHZS010000018.1, read as the reverse complement.
CGCAGTCTGGTCACGGTTGCCAGTCTGGTAACCGGCGGCAGCACCGAACAACTCCGCGGACACCTCACCAGGGCCAAGGACAATGGCTGACAGAAGCTGAACTCAAAGAAGCCATCATCCACCTGGCCTTCTACGCCGGGTGGCCAAAAGCAATGTCCGCCATCACCATCGCCAAAGAAATCTTCACCCCCTGACTGTGCAATTCCCTCCCGTCGCTAACACGGACTGTGCTGGGACTGTAACAAAAACGGTGTGTGAGGGTCCGGCCTGATCCGAAAGGAGACGGCCGTGTCAGAGTCCACGACCGAGATGACAGGGGTAATGATCGATTCTGTGACGGGAGAGATGATCGATCAGAAGGAGCTTGCGGAGCGGGTGCTCACGCAGGCCAAGGAGCAGGGCGTGAGCCTGGTAGGCCCGGGCGGGCTGCTGAACCAGCTTACGAGAAACGTGCTGGAGACCGCGCTGGAAGCGGAACTGACCGAGCACCTGGGCCACGAGCATGGCCAGACGCCGATCGCAGCCGACATGCGCAACGGCACCAGGCCGAAGACCGTGCTGACCGAGATCGGCCCGGTCGAGATGAGACTGACTACGGTCCGAGCTCGGGTGGGTTCAACCCCAAGTTCTTACAAAATCCGGGAGCGAGTCCGCAATCATCTGAACAGCTGTAGCGGACAACAATAAGCTCGTGATGCAAGCCACCGGCTCAATGCTGTCCTCTACCAGGACCTTTTGGACAGATGATGCAAAGCGCATTGCCAAGTGCATCGTGGCAAAGGTCAGTATCACTTGGGTCACGACAACGGTCACGCGAGCCGTGCCGTTGGCCTGCGGGGCGAGCATCGTGACGGCGACGATGGAAGGGTCGTCTAGCCGACGAGATCTGTCTCGCCAGCCCGTAGACGACGAGACATTAGGTTGTGAAGGAGCAGTGCGACAAATACTGCCGTGCAAAGGAGCGCCCCGATCGCGAATGTCGTGCTGATTCCACCGCCCGTTGCGTGCAGATCCGGCGCCATGTTGGCTGCCAGCACTGCACCTGAGACCGCTGTACCGAAGGAACTTCCTACAGTGCGCAGGACTTGGTTGAAGCTCACCGAACTTCCCAATTCTGCGGCGGCTACGCTGCGGGCAATCAGAGCCGGCATGGCGGCGTAGCTCGCGCCCATTCCCAATCCGAACAGCAGCATCCCAAGAAGGATCTCCCAGAGCTCAGTATGGGCAAACCAAAGGAGTATTCCGGATGCCGCCACAATGCCGGCGCCAACCGACAGTAGCGTCGCGAGACGAATGCGGTGCGACAAACGACGCACGAGACGGTTTGCAACGAAGCTTCCGACTGATAGCGGGAGCATCACCCAACCGGCCCAGAACACAGGAAGCGCAACGCCGTAGCCAGTTGATGATGGAGCCTGAGCGACAAGACTCGACATGGAAATGCCGATGTACAGGGCTGCGCCCAGCCCGATGGCGGTGCAGTTCGCGAGCAGCACCTCCGCATTCCGAAAGACTCGAAGATTGATGAGTGGATGAGGAGTCCTCAGCCCGGCCTGAACCCAGGTCGTCAGGACGCAGGCCGCAAGGATGAAGGCGCTGATCGTCCAGGGTGAGCCCCACCCCCAATTCGGCCCTTCGCTGACTGCCAAGAGCAGGGCACCCAACCCGAGGCCGAGTAGACACGCCCCAACGTAGTCGAACGGCACCAGTGCCGCATGGCCGTCGGGTCGTGCCGGCACGGTTCGGGAGACCACGATGATAGCCGTCACCACAAACAGCGCGGCAAACCAGAATGCGAATCGGAAGTCGAAAATCCCGGCGACGATGCCAGTCAAGGGGTATCCGACCCCGAGTCCGCTGGACACCGTTACGGAGAGGCTAGAGATGCTTGACTGCACGTGTTCCTTGGGGAGGTAGCGGCGGGCAAGGGAAATGGTGACAGGAACGATTCCGTAGGTCAAGCCCTGCAGCCCCCGTCCGATCAGGAACACCGTGAAGTTTTGCGCCGTTGCTGCGAGCATGGAGCCCACGAGGATGATTGACAATGCCGACAGCAGGAGACGCTTTTTGTGCGGCCCGTCGCTGAGCCGTCCCATGACCGGCGTTGCGACGGCACCGACCATGAGGTTGAGGGTCAGCATCCACTGCGCTGCGCTGACTGACACGTCCATTTCGCGAGAGATGGACGGCACCAAGAGCATGCCCAGCGAGCTGACGATGGCTGTGGACAACGCCGCATAGATCAACCCCATCTGCAGCCGCGGATGGGCCTTTGCTTCAGGCAATCCACTTCTCCGACCCCAGCTTCACGAGGACAGGGATGGCTGCCTCGAGCAGGTTTTGCTCATTGCTACTCAAACGCTCCGCTACTGCGCGGTCTAACCAGGCCCTTCCCGCCGACAACTCTTGAATCAGTGCTTGCTTGCCCGCATCAGTGAGTTCGATCCAGGTTCTGCGACGATCCTCGTGGTCTGGCACTCGGACGACGAGCCGGAGATCGTGGAGCTCCCTAACGGCCAGCGATATGGCTTGCGGGCTCACGTGCACGACGGCAGCTAGTTCGGAGGTGGTGGCACGCCCGCGTTCGGTCAGGTAGCGGAGCACTCCTAGCTTTCCCGAGGAGAGCGTCCTGTGGGTGTTCAAACGCACTAGGAGCGGGTACAGCGTCTCGGCTAGGGAAAAGGCCATGGTCTGCTCCGCAACCGGGATACTCGTCATCCTGCAACTATACAAGTAACTTGATCAATTTTCTTGTACACTCTAGGTCCTAGTATATTTTTTATATTAAAGGACAGGCGACCGCCCTCAGAGTAGGCGGATGGATAGGACCCTATGAACCGGAAAGTCTTCAAATCCAAAATTCACCGGGCCACGGTCACGCACGCCGACCTGCATTATGTCGGTTCCGTGACCATCGATATGGACCTGTTGGAGGCCGCCGACATCCTGCCGGGCGAATATGTGGCGATCGTGGACGTCACCAACGGTGCCCGCCTGGAGACCTACACCATTGCGGGAGAGCGTGGATCCGGCGTGATAGGGATCAATGGTGCAGCCGCGCACCTGATCGATGTCGACGACATTGTAATCCTCATTACATTTGCGGACATGACCACGGAAGAAGCGAGGGCCTTCGAGGCCAAGGTGGTCCACGTAGACCACAAAAACAGGATAGTCCGCCTGGGAAGTGACCCAGCGGAAAGCATTAGCCCCGACTTGCAGCGCCCGCCCTTTGCGATGAGGACCGGAGAATACCGGAAGGTAACTACGTCATGACCCTAGGCAATGGCATAGGCATACAATCCGCAGCGCATGTCGCAGCTGCCGGTCCTCAGGTGGTGGACGAGACCAGGAAACCAGTGAACAGGATCCGCATCCATCACTTACGCGACACAAAGGTCAAGGGTGAACACTTCGCCATGCTCACCGCATACGACCAGTACACGGCGGAGATATTCGACCAAGCGGGGATCGAAGTTCTGCTGGTAGGTGACTCGGCATCGAATAATGTCTTCGGTAACGAAACGAGCATTCCCGTCACTACGGAGGAGTTGCTCCCGCTCTGCCGTGCTGTGGCCCGGTCGGCCCGCCGGGCCCTAGTGGTGGCGGACCTACCATTCGGCAGCTATGAGGTTTCTGCCCAACAGGCTGTCGCTACGGGAGTGCGGTTCCTCAAGGAGGGACTTGCGCATGCGGTCAAAATAGAGGGAACAAAGTTCTACGCTGAAACTGTTCGAGCTATGGTTGAGGCGGGTATCCCCGTAATGGCGCACATCGGTTTCACGCCGCAAAGTGAGCATGCTTTGGGCGGCTATCGGGTCCAGGGGCGAGGAAGTGATCGCGAGAGACTCATTGAGGACGCTGTGGCGCTGGCAGACGCAGGTGCGTTCTGCGTGCTGATGGAAATGGTTCCGGCCTCGGTGGCGGCAGCCGTGAATGAGGCCGTCGAAGTCCCCACAGTCGGCATCGGCGCCGGCAATGCAACAACCGGCCAAGTGCTCGTTTGGCAGGACATGGCCGGTCTACGCGGCGGCAGAATGGCCAAGTTCGTGAAGCAATATGCGGACCTGCGCACCCTCCTGGCCGCCGCCGCCGTGGCCTATGGCGAGGAAGTGCGTTCGGGGCAGTTTCCGGGCTTGGAGCACTCCTATTAGCTGTCGGTGGCCAGCAGCAGGCGCATGTCTCTTGGGGGTGATCCGCTCAATCCTCCGAATGGAAAGGGGATCGGCGTTCTGGAATTCGCAGAGAGAAAAAACTGTTTGCTTGGAAAGGAATCCATGCGTCTGCCCTTGATTACTGTCACAGGTCATGCCCAAAAAGAAGCATGGCAGAACAAGGTGCTGCCGCCGATTGAACGCCTCAACGGTGACGTATGGTCCATCCCGATACCGTTTCCGAACAATCCAATGCGCTATACCTTGAGCTATCTTCTGATCGGGGACGGTGAGGCGATCCTGATCGATCCGGGCTGGGACAGCGATGTAGGGCTCGAACACCTTGCCGCAGGCCTGCGGCAAGCTGGCTTCGGCCTCAGCGACCTCACGGGAATTGTCGTCACGCACTATCACTCGGACCATCTCGGCATGGCTGCCCGTTTGCGGGTGGCGTCGGGAGCTTGGGTCGCCTTGGGCGAGCGGGAGTCACTCGGATTGAAGGCGTATGAGGACGTGGACCGTTTCGTGCAGAGCGACCGCGAGGAACTGACGTTATGGGGAGTTCCGGCGGACAGACTCCTGGAAGTGGCCATGGACAGGCCTACCGTTGCCCACTTGCAGAACCTTGCCAGTCCGGACCTACGGCTCACAGACCGAAGCCAGGTACCCGCCCGAGGATTGGAGCTGAGGGTCATTACAACGCCCGGGCACTCGCCGGGACATATCTGCCTGGTGGATGAGCCTCACGGCCTGATCTTCAGCGGGGACCATGTCTTGCCCCGCATCTCTCCGCACATACCGCTGGAGCTCCCCGGACTGCCCAATCCGCTCGAGAACTACTACGAATCTCTGGATGTCATCGCTTTCGAGGACGCGATGGAGGTATGCCCTGCGCACGAGTACCGTTTCATCGGTATGCAGCGGCGCGTCGCACAGCTAATCCAGCACAACCTTGATCGCTCCCACGAGGTACTGCGGGTGCTAGAAAGTCACCGGCCACAAACTGTGTGGGACATTGCCAAGCACCTGACCTGGTCTCGGGGCTGGGGGTCCCTGCAGGCATTCTCACTACGACTAGCGGTCTCGGAGACAGCCAGCCATGTCGTCTACCTACGCTCTCAGGGCCATGAAATCGACGTACCCATAACTGAGCCGGCTCTGGTTGACGGCCTCTGACGGGAGGGTTGATCATGAAGTAGACTTGGTTGTCAAGAGGGCGTGGATGAGCGGCTCCTGGGTTTTGTTCCGGGGGCCGCTCATTGGGTGCCGGCCGGTTGTGGTGGAGGTGTTGGCGGGTCTTTTTCGACTGGCAGTGTCAGGCTGACCCTTCTATGGGTGGTGTCAAGCCATGAGTGTGGTGAGTTTGCGGTAGATCTGCCGGGCGATGATCCTCTTGAGGCAGCGGCGGATTTCTCGGCGTGTTTTGCCTTCCTGGGTGCGCCGGTCGAGGTAGGCGCGGGTGTCGGCGTCGGATGCCATGCGGGTGCGGGCGATGACGTCCAGGGCTTGGTTCAGTTGCCTGTCGCCGTGCCGGTTGAGACGATGCCGGGTGGTGTTGCCGGAGGATGCCGGTATCGGGTTCACGCCGGCGAGGGCGGCAAAGGCGGCTTCGGAGTGGATGCGGCCGGGGTGGGAGTAGGCGGTCAGGATGATGGCGCCGGTGATGGGTCCAAGACCCCGGAGATCCTGGAGGCCGGGGGCCATCTGATCCACGAGTTGCGCCAGATCGGCCCGGTTGGTCTCCAGTGCGCTGGTGTGCCGGAGCACCGCGGTGGCGAGGCGTGTGGCCTCGGATCGGGCAACTTTTGTGCTGACGTCGTCCGTTGGGCGATCACGCCAGGCCGCGATCGTGTGGAGTTGTCGGTCCGTGATGGCCTTGCGGGCGTCGATGCCCAGGTCCATGGTGCGGGCCAGTGCGGTCAGGGCATGACGGTCGGCGGTGCGTTGACCGTCCATGGACCGCCGGGCGGCCAACAGAACCCGCAGGGCATCCCGTGCGCCTTCTGCCCGTGGCTGGGCCAGGGCTGCGATGTCGGTCCCGAGCACGGCCCGTGCCGCGGCGCGGGCGTCGATCTCATCGGACTTGCCGATGCTGCCGCGGTTTTGCCGCTTGGGCGGTCTGGCCTCACACACCGGAAGGCCGGCGGCGCGGAGGGCACGGGTCAGGCCTGCCCCGTATGAGCCGGTGCCTTCAACCGCGACCAGGACTTCCCCGATTGTTGTTCGTCGCTGCATCCAGCTGATGGCGCGGGAAATGCCGGCCTGGCTGGCCGGGAAGGTCGAGGTGTCGATGACCTGACCGGTCGCCGCGGCCAACACGGCATACGTGTGCGTTCTTGAGTGGGTGTCCACCCCGATGACGTGCGTGTACTTCTCTGCCACGATGGTCACTGTGGCGTCTCCTTTCGTTAGGGGCCATCACGGCGCCGGTCCGGGGGAAGAGTCACTTCGAGGCAAATCTCTAACGAGTCACGGCCGGCCGGTCACGGGCGGGTCGGACAACCTTCTATCAAGCCATCGCAGTGGGTCAGACTGGTGCCGCTCCGGCCGGGCGGACGGGTCAGTCTCAAGACACTGCAATAGCGAACAGGTCAGATATGCGCTGAGTCACGCCCGGCAGGAATGGCAGCCAGTCTGCCAGCCGGCCTCGGGTCGGCTACTAACCATTAGAGATATTCGCGGGTTGGTTACCGCATGACGATCTGTTCGGCTGGAGCATTATCGGTGTCTAGGATCGGGCGTCGACGGTTGGGGCCGTCTGCTCATAGTTGGCTCTCGAGTTAGCTCCGGGTGCTGCCATCGCACTTGCATCACGTCCCGGGGGCACGTTCGGGGTCAGGCCGCGGTCATGCGTTCTCCCTGCTGGAGCGGGGCGGCCACGGACCAGCACCAGCCGGCGAGCTCGCGGGCGATCGCGGTGTTGGCCTTGACGGACATTTTGTGGCGCTGATCGAAGACTTCCCATTTGTGGTGGAGCCGGTGGTTTCCCTCCAGGGCCCGGATACGGGTTGCCGGGCCCACATGGTCGAGCTGGCGCAGCAGCCGCTCCCCGGGCCGGGTGTAAGGGCGCCGGTGCTGCCAGGCGGCTTCAATCAGGAGTTTGCGGGCGTAGGTGTTGCCGGCTTTGGTGATCGGGCCCTGGTGCCGGGACTGGCCGGAAGAGTTCTCACTGGGCACCAGCCCGAGGTAGGAGCCGATGGATGAACCGGTGAAGCGCGTCCAGTCCCCAATCTCCACGGCCAGCCCGAACGCGGTCGTGATCCGGATGCCCCGCAGACACATCAACGCCTCAATCACCGGGGAGTAGCGGCAGGCCGCCGCCGTGGCGGTGACGTGTTTGTCGATCCGTGCCAGGTGCGCGGCGAGCAGCTCGGCCTGCTCGACATCGGCCTGATAGGTGAACTGCAGGGCCGGTTCGTCAAAGCGCTGGCGGTGCAGCCACGCGCGGTGTTCCTTCGTCCACCGGGTGTCCTTCGGGTAGCGGATGCCGTGCCGGAGCAGGATGGCGTTCACGTGCTGGCGGGCGTGCGCGAGGCCCGTGGCCGTGCCGGAGCGCAGCCGGGACAGATCCCGCAAGGCTTCTTCCTCGGCGTCCGGGATCCGCACCTCGGTGACCGACCCGACGGCGAGCATCTCGGCCAAAACCTGGGCGTCGCGCCGGTCGTTTTTCACCCGGTCCCCGGGAGCGCGCAGCAGTTTCGAGGACGCCGCAACCACGCAGTTGACGTCCGCGGCCCGCAGGTGACGGGCCAGGACGAACCCGGTCGGGCCGGATTCGTAGACGACCTTGACCGGCGGGGCGAACCGGCGGATCCATTCCAGGACCAGGGCCGGGTCAGCGGGCATCGTGTGGGCGCTGACTTCACCGGTGGCCGGGTTCAGCGCATGTCCCACCACGTTGACCGCGTGAACATCCAGACCAATGAAAGTATGCTCAAACATAGCCGGGACCTCCCAAACCTCACATGTGGCACTACCATTGCACCCCCGAGGAGCCGTCAGGCCAAGGGAGCCGTTAATGGCAACCCACGGCCCTGTGAAACAGAAGGCCCCGGCCCCACTTGCCCGTCCGGAATAAAGGACATCACCGCCGGGTTCCAGGTCCCGCAGCGCCGCCCTCCATCCGGGCGCAGCGGAGCACCCTAAGCCGGCACTGCGGGACCGCCCCGGCGATAATGCCCGTCCCGGACGGAAAGATCCGCAACCCTCACTTCATATCTCTAGGCAACTTACCGCACCTGTTTGACGCCCTTTGTATCCTGCAGGCCGGTCGCCTGAGTTTCAGCAGCTCTGGAATCTGATCCCGGTCATTTCCACCCGGGCAAATGCTTACATGTGTCGCCCGCCCGTAACCTCGATCACTGCGCCTGATATGTAGCTAGACATGTCGCTGGCAAGGAAGAGCACAGCCTGAGCGATCTCGGCGGGTTCTCCCATGCGACCGAGCGCGATCTCCTTCAGCCGTGCCTCCTTGATGTCCTCACGCATGCCCTCAGTCATGGGCGTGCGGATGAGCCCTGGCATCACGGAGTTGACCCGCACATTCGCGAAACCGACCTCCTTTGCAGCGGCCTTCGTGAGTCCTACAATGCCAGCCTTCGCTGCGCTGTAGTTGGTTTGGCCAAGCAGTCCAACCTTGCCGGAGATCGACGAGATATTGACGATGGATCCTCCATGCCGCTGATTGCGCATGATGTTGGAAGCAGCGCGCGTGCCTAGCCAGCTGCCCCGCAGATGCACGGAGATAACCTGGTCGAACATCTCCTCGGTCATCTTCCGCATTGTTGCATCGCGGGTTATGCCCGCATTGTTGACGAATACGTCGAGGGTTCCGAAGGTGTTGGTTGCAGCTTGTACGAGCGCGTCAATGTCCTCGGCGACCGCGACGTTGCAGGCGGCGCCGATGGCACGATTACCGATCGCAAGCTGTGCCGCCGCCTCGTTAGCGGCATCGGCGTTGATGTCGGCGATGACAACGTTTGCACCCTCGGCGGCGAATGCTTCGGCGATCGCGTAGCCGATCCCTTGTGCAGAGCCGGTGATGACGGCCGTGCGGTCTTTGAGTAATGCCATGGTGATTCTCCTTGCAGGGTGATGTTGAGGTGCCGGCGGCCGGGGCGGCTCAGCCGGTCGTCAGGAGGCGAGGATCCCGCTTGTTCTGAGGCGAGCGATTTCGTCCGACGATCGACCCAGAACCGTGGTTAGGACCTCATGAGTGCTTTCACCGAGCACCGGCGCGGGTTGAGCGTCGGCGAGGGGTGAGCCCAGATAGCTGAGCGGGATTCGCGGCGCGAGCACCCGTCCGATTCCGGGCTGGTCAATCTCGGTGAAGAGCGGGTTCGCGGTCGAGCAGCGCGGATCGCGCGTGACGAGTTCCTCGAAGGTTTGAAATATGCCCTGGAGCACGCCTGCGTTCGCGAGCACTTTCGAGGCTTCTTCGGCGGTGTGCCCTGCGAACCAAGGTCTCAGCACCGCGTCGATGGCCTCGCGTGCTTCATAGCGGCCGCCCTCACTCCCGAGATCCACGTCGAGCATGGGACCGATCATCGCTAGCTTGTCTGTGAGCCCCGTCGCCTCGCCGAGGGAGCGCCAGTGCCGATTTGAGATGACGACTACCATAACGTCGCGCCCGTCGGAGGAGGTGAAGCTTTGGCCGTAGGCGCCGTAGAGTCCGTTGCCGAGGGGGCCGCGGGTAGCGCCGTTGACTTGGATCTCCGCCACGTAGCCTAAATTTCCCACCGTCGCGAGCATGACGTCGGACAGGGCAATGTTGATTTCCTGTCCCTCGCCGGAGTGACGCCGTTCGAGCTCCGCGCCGAGCACGCCCATCGCAATGTAAAGCCCGGCGGCAATGTCCCATGCCGGGAGGGCATGATTGATTGGTTCCATGTCGGAACCGGTGATCGCGGGAAATCCGCTTGCGGCGTTGACCGTGTAGTCGACGGCGGGGGAGCCATCGTGACTGCCGGTGAGTCTCAGCATCACAAGGTCAGGGCGCTGCTGAACGAGATTCTGGTAGCTGAGCCATCCGCGGCTCGGAAGGTTCGTGATCAGCGTGCCCGCGGAGGCGATGATCTCGGTCGCGATCGCCTGGCCCTCGATGCTGTTGAGGTTGAGCGTCACCGACTGTTTGCCCTTGTTCAGGCTCGCCCAGTAAATGCTCTTGCCGTCATCCGTGACTGGCCAGCGGCTGTGGTCGATGTTCCCGCCGATGGGGTCGATCCGGATCACCTCGGCGCCGAGTTGGGCGAGCGTCATGCCGCCGAGGGGGGCTGCGACGAAGGCCGAGATCTCGACGACGCGAAGGCCCGCAAGCGGAGCCGGGCGGGGTGTGTGCCGGGACATTTCACACCACCTCGAAGAGCGCCGCCATGCCCTGGCCGCCTCCGATGCACATGGTCTCAAGTCCGCGTCCGCCCCCGCGGCGATGGAGCTCATGCAACAGCGTGGTCATGATGCGCACGCCCGTCGCGCCGACCGGGTGTCCGAGTGAGATCCCCGAGCCGTTGACGTTGAGCCTGTCCAGGTCCTCCCATCCCCAGCCGCGCAATACGCCAAGCGCCTGGGCGGCGAAGGCCTCGTTGAGTTCCACGAGGTCGATGTCGCTCCAGCCGCGGCCCGCGCGTTTGAAGAGCTTCTCGACGGCCGGTACCGGGCCGAGTCCCATCTCCGCCGGTTCGCATCCTACGGCGGCCCAGCCCTCGAGGAACGCGATTGGTTCGACGCCGTACTCGTCGAGTTTGTCCTCTGAAACGATGAGGCACGCGGAGGCCGCGTCGTTTTGTTGGCTGGCGTTGCCCGCGGTCGTGATCCCGTCCTTCATCAGCGGACGCAGGTTGGAGAGGGTTTCCATGCTGGTATCGGGGCGAATGCCCTCGTCCCGCGCAAAGAGGATGGGGTCGCCCTTGCGCTGGGGCACGCTGACGGGGACGACCTCATTGTCGAAGGCTCCCCGTTCCCACGCGGCCGCGGCGTTGTGGTGGCTGCGCACAGCGAATGCGTCGGCTTCCTCCCGTGTGATTCCATAGCGATAGGCCACGTTCTCTGCGGTCTCGATCATCCCGGAGATGTAGCCGAAGCGTTCCTCCGGCTGGGAGCGCTCACGGCCGCGATCCAGGCGGTCGTAGAAGGTCGTGTTGCCCGTGCGGGCTCCCCACCGCATGTTCGTGGAGTAGTACTCGATGTTGCTCATGCTCTCGACGCCCCCGGCGATGACGACGTCGGCGGCACCGGTTTGCACCATCATGGCGGCGGTGGCGATCGCCTGTAGCCCCCCGCCGCAGCGGCGGTCCAGCTGCAGACCGGCGGTGTGAATCGGTAGCCCGGCCTGGAGTGCGACCCAGCGGCCCACGCACGGCGTCTCGCTCGACGCGTACGACTGCGCGAACACGACATCTTCGATAAGCTGGGGATCGATGCCCGAACGCTCGATCACCGCCCTTACAACAGCCGCGCCGAGTTGCTCGACGCTGACAGGCAGAAGGGACTTCCCGAAGGCACCGACTCCGGTGCGTACGGGGGCAATAATGGCGGCTCTGGACATCTCGTGTCTCTTTTCGTAAAGGTCTGGAAAGTGAGTGGGGATCAGCGGAAGCTGATGCGTGCAGTGACGGCTGCCTGCCCGCCAGAGGCTATGACGGCGAGTTCCTCGGTGCCATCCGCGGCGGCGCGTCCGACGATATGAACGTGCTCGTTTACGAACACCGGAGAACGCGTCGAGAATTCAAATTTGGTGAGTCGAGAGCCGGGGTGCTCCGTCAGGAAAGAGTCCATCATCAAGGTGGCGGAGAGGGGGCCGTGCACGACAAGACCGGGGTACCCTTCGATCTCCGTGGCATAGGGCAGGTCGTAGTGGATGCGGTGCGAGTTGAACGTCAGAGCCGAGTAACGGAACAGTGTCACCTCGTCCACACGTTTGACCCGTGACCAGTCCCAGCCCTCAGGCGCGGGGGTATCAGCACGGGGCGGACGCCGCGGTGACGGGGCGGCGGGATCCGCTTCGGCAGCTTCCCGGTAAACGATGGTCTGATGCTCGGTCAGCGCGGAGATGCCGTCTGCGCTCACGTCATGGCGCAGACCGACAAAGCAGAGTCGTCCGCTTGATCCGTGTTTCGGGGTGATGGATTCGATGGTGGTCGTGCGACTGAGTTGCTGGCCGACCAGGATGGGTGAGTGGAAAGCGATCTTGCTGCCTGCCCACATTCTGCGCGGCAACGGCAGCGGCGGCATGAAACCTCCCAGCTTGGGGTGGCCGTCAGCGCCGAGTTCACTCATCGTGGCGGTTGGCGGGAACTGCAGCCAATGCGCCAACGGGAAGAGACGAAAACCAACATCCAGGTCCGGGCCGATTCGGTGATCGAGCACAGCGGCCAGACCGGTCGCGGCGAACCGCGACGCGGTGTCCGTTTGGGTTTCACTGCGCGAGACCCATGCGCTGTAGTCTTCGCGCAAGTCGATAGCTTGGCTCATGGACTGACTCCTTTGTGTCCCGCCTTCGGTGTTATCTAATATTATATAGTAGATACAATTGGTTGCGAACAAGGGAGTCACGTGTCTGGATATGAGCAGTATTCCGCCCTTCAGATCGAGGGCCCCGATGAGCTGGGAATCATTACCATCTACCTCATCGGTCCGGGCCTGCATGCAATTGGCCATGACGCACACCGTGAACTTGTCGAGATCTGGCAGGACATCGGGAAGGACGAGCGCGTCCGCGTCGTCATCATCCGAGGGGAAGGGGAGCGCGCTTACTCCGCGGGTGGAAGCTTCGACGTCGTCGAGGACATGATCGCGGATTTTGATGTACGTGCCCGCGTTTACCGTGAAGCCCGTGAACTCGTACGTAATCTCATCGAGTGTCCCGTGCCGGTAATCGCTGCCATCAATGGCCCGGCCGCTGGTGCCGGCCTCGTGACCGCCGCGCTTGCCGACATCACAATCGCTGGCCGGAATGCCAAGATTATCGACGGGCATGTGCGTCTCGGCGTCGCGGCAGGTGACCACGCAGCTGTCGCCTGGCCCCTTCTGACCTCGATGGCAAAGGCAAAATATTATCTCCTTACAAACGAGGTGCTTCGCGGTGAGGAAGCCGAGCGCATCGGCATGGTGTCCCGTGTCGTTGATGACGAACTCGTGCAACAGACTGCGCGTGAGGTCGCCGAGAAGCTCGCCGCGGGGTCGAAACCCGCGCTCTCGGCGACGAAGCACTCACTCAACCATTGGTACCGCCAATCCTTCCCGATCTTCGAGGCCTCGCTCGGTTACGAGTTCTTTGGGTTCGGCGGACCCGACGTGCGCGAGGGCGTCGCCTCGCATCGCGAGAAGCGGAACCCGAAGTTCTCATGACCGGCGGCACAACCATGGAGGGTGACTCCCAGGCCTCGACCGGCCCGCTGTCGGGCGTGACCGTCGTCTCGATCGAGCAGGCCATTTCCGGTCCGTTGGCCACAAGGCATCTCGCGGAGCTCGGCGCGCGCGTGATCAAAGTGGAGTTTGCCGGTGGCGACTCAACGCGCAGCTATGATCAGTGCGTTAACGGCATGTCGGCCCACTTCGTGTGGCTGAATCGCGGGAAGGAGTCTGCACGGCTGAACCTCAAGGAAGACGCCGACCGAGGCGTCTTCGAGACGCTGCTCGCAGGGGCCGACGTGTTTGTCACAAACATGGCGCCAGGGGCGCTCGCCCGTCTTGGCTTCGATCCCCAGGAGTTGCACCAGCGGCTACCACAGCTCATCATCGTGGATATCTCAGGTTTCGGTGCCGGCGGCCCGCTGTCGCATCGCCGCGCATACGACTTGCTGGTCCAAGCCGAGAGCGGCGTGTGCTCACTTACGGGGGCGCCCGGGTTTCCGGTCAAACCCGGTGTGCCGACAGTCGACATCGGCACCGCGCTCTACGCATTCTCAGCGATCGCGACCGCCCTCTTCTCGAGGACGCGAACAGGAAAGGGAGCCTACATTCCGCTCGCGATGTTCGACGTCGCCTCCGAAATGAGCGGCTTTGCGCTCAACCAGGTGATCCACACCGGAGTACAGCCGGATCCAGTTCCCATGGGCACGCCCATGCTGGCACCCTACGGGGCCTACCCCACGGGAGACGGACAGACAATCGTGCTTGGCGCGACATCCAACCGGGAATGGCTGAAGCTCACGGGTGACAACATGATGGCGGATCCCGAGTTCGCGACGGACACGCGCTTTGCGACGAATGAGGTTCGCATCCAACACCGCGAAGCGCTCGACGCGCACATCGCCGCGTGGACCTCACGGCACACGCTGGCCGAGCTGCAGGCGAAGGCGGATGCCGCGCAGCTGGGCAACGCTAGGCTAAACAACACCATCGAGCTCTCCAAGCATCCCCAGCTGCGTGACCGAGGCCGATGGCATCAGGCCTCGGTACAAGGCGGATCTGTGCCAGCGCTCAAAGCGCCGTTCGTCGGAGGGAGCTGGGACTCGTTCTCGGATGAGCGGGTGCCCGAGCTCGGCGAGGACACTGAGCGAATCCGCAACGAGTTCCCAGTGGGAAGGAACGCATAGCGTCCTACCGCCAAGGAATCGGAATCTATCAAACCGGTGCTCGGCGGCAACGGGCCTTTGCCGTTGGCCACTGGGGACAGGTGCGTATGTCGCTATTGCCGGCGTCTGCCAGAACGGGCGAAGTCCCGGGCCCGGTAGAGGGAGCCTCCGTCAGCCACCACCCGCATGGAACCTAATTCCCTTCATTGTGAACGGCGACGCCGTTGCTTATGACAGCGGTCGCTTGTCCATTGGTGTCATCCGCAGGATCTCGAACACAGGTGCGGAAGTGACGGCATCGACGGCGTTGTGCACGAAGCGCAGACCCCTGGTCTGGTGTGGTTTTCGGCACCGTTTTGAGCCCGCGAGTTCACTCCGCAGTTAGCCGTCCGAGGACGGGGGCACGGAGCCGCCGGGAAACTCCCGCCCTTTTGACGTCGGCATGAATCATTTCCCAGGAGCTCCTGGGCAGCTCGGCAAATTCAGATTCTCGATCGCCGAAACTCCTTGGAAGCCACGCAGCGTTCCCCCTGCTCGCCGGGGGATGGAGGCACGAGGAGCGGGGCAGGGGCGATCATGCGCACGGCAGCGGGCGCAATACCCCGTAGGAGTGCTGGTCCACTGCCGTGCTGCGTTGGCGTTTCGCCATCAAGGTTAGGCTCGATCGTCTCGGCCGGCCAGATCATGCGCTTCGCTGTGTGCGGATGGATGATTCGGCGTGTTGCTCTCAAAGTGACGGCAGCATCCGGTAACCGGCGCTTTCTCGCCGCTAGCGTGGCTCTACATTCCGGCAGACTTCAACAGATGGCGCGCCATGACGACCTTCTGTACCTCGCTCGTGCCCTCGTAGATGCGGAACAGGCGGGCGGCGCGGTAGAACCGTTCGACAGGGACCGCGCGCATATAACCTAGGCCGCCGTGGATCTGCACGCCGCGGTCAGCTACGCGGCCGAGCATCTCGCTCGCATAGAGCTTCGAAGCGGAGGGCCCGAGTTTGCGGTCCGTTCCATCCTGAAAATCGCGGGCGGCATCGAGCGCGAGGGCCTTCGCGGCGCGCAACTCTGCATATGACTCCCCGATCATCCCTTGGATGAGCTGGAAAGTGCCGATGGCCTTGCCCCCCTGGGTTGCGGTCGCCGCGTGGGAAATCGATTCGTCGAGGATGCGCTGGGCCTGGCCGACACAGACTGCGGATATGTGGAGACGGCCCTTCGCCAGCGACGCCATTGCCGCATGGAATCCCACCTCTTCCTGGCCGCCGACGAGACGTTCCTCGCCCACAACGACGTCATCGAAGTAGATCTCGCTCGTCCAGGCACCTTCCTGCCCCATCTTCTTGTCGTGGGGGCCGATGGTGACGCCGGGGGCATCTGTGTCGACGAGGAATGCCGAGATCCCCTTCGTGCTGCCCGCCGCGCTCGGATCCGTGCGCGCGAATACCACGAGCACCTGTGCGAGTTGAGCGTTGGTTATGAAGCGTTTCGACCCGTTGATCCGGTAGCTATTGCCCTCCTTGATCGCGGTCGCGCGCATACCGCTCGGGTCGGAGCCGGCGTCCGCCTCTGTGAGTGCGAACGAGGCGATCACCTCGCCCGAGGCGAGACGGGGGAGCCAGCTTAGCTTTTGCTCATCAGTGCCGTAGTTCACGAGCACTTGCCCAGCGATCCCGTTGTTTGTGCCGAACAGAGAACGGAACGCGGGGGTGGTGTATCCCAATTCCATCGCGAGCTGTACATCTTGGACCGCGTCGAGGCCGATCCCGCCGTACTCCTCCGGGATCGCCCAGCCGAACAGGCCCATCTCGCGCGAAGCCTTGATGAGTTCGTCGGGGATGCGGTCCTCGTTGTCGATCTGCTCCTCGAGCGGGATAACCTGTGTGCGAACGAAATCGCGCACTGCGGAAAGTACGTCCTTGAAATCTTCGGCGTCCATGCGAAGACTCCTTTCTGAAAGTTTTGTTAAGCCGACGCGGTGACTACTCGGTGAAGAGGATTACGGTCTGCGCGACGCACACCGGCCGCCCGCCCCGATCCGACTCAATCTGATGTGAGAAGGTGACACGAGTGCCGGTGGCGGTGCGCTCTACGCCCACGATGGTGACGTGATCCCGGACTTTCTCCCCTGAGCGCAGGGGCTGGGGGAAGCGAGCCTTCTCCAGGCCGTAATTGACGCGCGCGGAGAATCCCAGCACGTCGTACACCTGGTTCGCGAGTGACGGGATGAGCGACAGCACAAGGAAGCCGTGCGCGATGGTGGTGCCGAACGGTCCTTGGGCGGCACGGACTGGATCCACATGGATCCACTGTTCGTCGCCGGTTATTTCGCCGAAACCGTCGATCATGTCTTGATCCACGATGACCCAGTCGCTGACACCCAGTTCCTCGCCGACAGCTGCCTCGAGCCCCTCGGTTCCGGCGACCATGCGCACAGTCATGCTCAGATTCCTCCCCGCTGAACGAGCTGCGACGCGATGACATTGCGCTGGATTTCGTTCGTACCCTCGCCCACGATCATGAGCGGCGCGTCGCGGAAGTAGCGCTCGACGTCATACTCGGTCGAGTACCCGTAGCCGCCGTGGATACGAACTGCGTTCAGCGCGATCTCCATCGCGACTTCCGAGGCGTAGAGCTTGGCCATTCCGGCCTCCATGTCACAGCGCTCACCGCTATCAAACTTCTCGGCAGCGAGACGGGTCAGCTGCCGTGCTGCGGTGAGTTTCGTTGCCATGTCGGCGAGGTAATGGCCGATGGCCTGATGCTTCCAAATCGGCTTGCCGAAGCTTTCGCGCTCCTGTGCGTATTGAAGCGCCGCTTCCAATGCCGCGGCGCCGACACCGAGGGCCCTGGAGGCGACCTGGATGCGGCCGGTTTCGAGTCCTCGCATCATCTGGGCAAAGCCCTTGCCGGGTTCTGCGCCGAGGATTTGGCTCTTCGGGACGTGAAGATCCGTGAATCGCACCTCGCAGCTTTCGACGCCTTTGTAGCCCAGCTTCGGAAGGTCACGCGATACTTCAAGGCCGGGGCCCTGCTCAACGAGCACGATCGAGATGCCCTTGTGGCGTGGCCGCGCTTCGGGATCAGTCTTGCATAGCAGTGCGAACAGGCCAGACTTGCGCGCGTTCGAGATCCAGGTCTTCGATCCGTTGATCACCAGATCCTCGCCCTGGGGCTTGGCGAGGGTAGTCATCGCCTGCAAGTCGGATCCGCCCCCCGGCTCGGTGAGAGCCATTGTGGCGCGGAGC
Organism: Arthrobacter bambusae; assembly: GCF_022606295.1. Classification (GTDB taxonomy): domain Bacteria; phylum Actinomycetota; class Actinomycetes; order Actinomycetales; family Micrococcaceae; genus Arthrobacter; species Arthrobacter bambusae_A. The sequence continues at coordinate 51,557 of NZ_JAHHZS010000018.1, read as the reverse complement.
TCTCCGGTGGCCATGCGGGGGAGGTACTTCTGTTTCTGCTCTTCAGTGCCGTACTGAGCAAGGAGTTTTGCGACGACTGTGTGACCGCCCATGGCACCCGCCAGCGACATCCAGCCGCGCGAGAGCTCCTCGGTGACATTGGCGTAGCAAGGCATCGACACTGGCATGCCGCCGTACTCTTCGGGAACGGCGAGACCGTAGATACCGATCTCCTTCATCTGCTCGATCCACTTCTCCGGGTACTCGTTGGCGTGCTCTACCTCACGCACAGTCGGTTTTACGTCGCGGTCGATGAACGCCCGAACAGTCTCGATCAGGAGGGCTTCTTCTTCAATTAGACGGTGCATTAATACCTCACGGCTCCTTCGGTGGAGGATGGATGGGCTTTCGCGACGAGCAAACACATCGAGGCGAGAACTACTATATAATATAATAAATCCGAAAATAGGGCGAGGTCAGGTCAATACAGCAGCCGTGCCGGACTTGGACCTTCACTCAGGCCGCCCGCTTCGGCACGCGCAGGGGCGGGTGGGTCAGTATTGCAGGACCGGGCATACTATTAAATGTTGGATACAGACACGGATGAAGGGCGCCCTGTTTGGGCTGCCCCGGCAGGGAGTACGGATGGCAGTTACGAATAGGCGTGCCCAGCTCAGCGATGAGGTCGCCTCGTACTTGAGGCAAGCGATTATGGCCGGTGAAATGGCCCCCGGATCTTCAGTGCGTGCCGATGCTGTGGGGGAGGCTCTGGAGGTATCCGCCACGCCGGTACGGGAAGCCCTCCAAGCGCTCCGGGTCGAGGGGTTTCTCGAACTTCTTCCGCGCAGAGGCTTCGTCGTCGTTCCGCTGGTGGCCGATGACATCAGGGACCTCTTCGAAGCGCATGCACTCATTGCTGGCGAGCTCACCGCCCGAGCCGCCGTGCGCGCCAACGATTCCCAGACCGACACACTGCTCGCCATCCACCGCGAACTCATGGACGCGGCAGACCGCGGCGATTATGAGATGCTTGAGAGCAAGAACCACGAGTTCCATAAGCTCGTTTACCGCATGTCCGGCTCAGAGCGCCTGCGCTGGGCACTCGGAAACTTTGCGCGTTACGTGCCGCGAGCGTTCTATACCCAAATCCCGGGGTGGCCTGAAACGACGGCCCATGACCACTCGGAGGTTATCAACGCCATCGTTGCCCGGGACACCAAGGCGGCCCGGGAGGCCATGGCGCAGCATATCCGCAACTCCGGTGAGAAGCTTGCCGAATACTTCGAAGGCCGGCAACTCGCCTCGGGAGAGTAAGAGGGTTGCCCCAACGGCCGGACATGGACCGGGCCCGAAACACCCAGGTACCGCTGCAGTCGACCGACTGACTCATCCACGGCGTGATGCTCCGCCCCCTGTTAGACCCAATATCGGAGAGGACACAATGCATATTCTTCCCCCCGCTGCAGTGACTAAGACTGCGCCGACCCGAATGACCGGTGAAGTCTGGTCCGAGCTCATCGTGGAGCCCGTGGAGGACGATCACCGCATGGTGGTCGGACGCGTACGCTTCGCCCCAAAATCCCGCACGGCGTGGCACTCACACTCCCGTGGACAGTTCCTCCATGTCCTTGCCGGTGTTGCCTTGATGCAATCCCGTGGAGGGGAAGTCATCGAGGTGCACGCCGGGCAGACCGTGTACACGCCGCCGGGGGAGGAGCACTGGCACGGCGCGACCCCCGACAGCTTCATGGAACACCTGGCCATGATTGAGCTCTGTGATGACGCGGCGAACTCCAACACTTGGCTCGAGCTGGTGAGCGACGAGGTATACGGCTCGTCACCTACAAGGAATGCCGTGACGTCGGCGGCGGGCTCGTAGCCGGCCTCCACGCAGCGGCGAGACCGTCTGTGCACTGGGCGATGGTCGAGATGAACGAGGACCTTTGAGACTGTGCCGTGCCTACAGCGACGCATCATGCACCTCGCCATTCCGCCGCCCTGGCAAGTTGGCGCGAGCCGAGGCTAGCGTGACGCGATGCTGCCGTGATGTTTCGGCCTGTTGAGTTCATGGTTGACACCAAAGGCTAAGCGGATTCTCCAGCAACTAACAGACCCCGGCCTCTAGGCGTAAGGGTCTATTCTGCAACATTCCACATTACGACTTCCTTATCCAGGCCTCCCCTGGCCACACTCTGCATCTCCCTCGCCGACTGCGTCCCGTCGAAGCTGAGCTACACCCGGTCTGGCCGGCCAAGCCGAAAAGTCCGGCTCGATGATGCCGAACTCCTGTGCCTGGTCGTGACCCGGCAGCTGCTGCACGGTTCGACCTCGGAGTCCCGGTTGATCCGCATCATGGGCGCATCTGCGCAGGCACTTCCCGTATGTCCGGCACAACAAAGGGTCCGCACGGCTGGTCCGTTGGCCCCCGTATCCCACACAGCACTGGGCCGGACACACCGTCCTGACACGGGAACCTCCGTTTTTGTCGACCCCACCCGCTCCCATGCGGCACGTCTAGGTATCAATTTGGAAGCTTGAAACTCGCTGGGCGCGGGTTTTGTCGGGCAGCTTCCCGCTCCCCCATTTCTGTGGACTCCGACTGTACCTGGCCAGCACCCGACGGCATAACCGCGGTCTGCGGCGTGGGAACCCGAAGGTCGGCGAATGCGAGGCTACCCGGCGGCCCTCCTACCGGAATATGAGATTGGCTACTCCCAGCCCACCTACTCCGAGGTCCTGGGGACGAGATGACACCGAGCTATTTGCGCCGGTTCCCTGCTAAACGGGCCGTGGCAAGGTCAGCCCTAGGGTCCCTGCCGCGGGTCACGGGCAAGTGCATGCCCCCAGCGTCTTTTCTAGATGTCTCAGCTCAGATCGGAGCAATCACGTCGGCGACCCTTGGCACGAATAGCAGTTGTCGTTGAAGGTTCAGCCTAGTCAAGGTATGAGCCAGCCGAAAAAGGCCTGAGCCCCGTGCTACACCGGGCTCAGGCCCCCTCCTCAGGATACGTGCGGTATCGCACTAGCGGTTGCATTCGGTCGACTGCCCCGCCCGCGCGTCTATGGCGAAGCGTGAGTGGGCTCCAGATTGCGGGAGGTCATGTCGGACGCTTATACGAACTGGGCCTGCCAGCGCTGGTCAACGAGGTGGGAAATCAACTCGGCGGGACGATTTCTACGTGCGCCGGATGACTCTGGATTAGGCCGTGATCGTCTTACGTGACCTTAACTGGAGGATCAGCGAGAAGGCGACCGCGAAGCCGACGGGGATGATAGCCAGGAAGTAGATCACCCGGGTGTCGATGACGCTCACTGCAAAGCCGACGAGCAGGGGAGCAATGATCGCACCTACGCGCCCGATGCCCAACATCATGCCGTACCCTTTGGCCCGCGCCAGCACCGGATACTGCGTTGGGACCATCGCCGTGTATCCCGCCATCGACGCGAAGACCGTCAGGCCCAAAAGACCACCGAAGATGTTAGCGATGGGGCTCGGCATCAAGAGGGCGAATCCGATGATCGCGAGGATGCCGATGCACAGAAACGCCGTCGTTAGGCCCACTGCCTTGAAGCGCAGGCTGACGAGGGCGAATAGGACCGCACCGACGAGCGTTCCCACGCTCACGCTTATACCTGCGATCGCACCGGCTGCCTGGTCCCCGGTGAGATTGGTGATGAGCTGTGGTGTCCACGTTCCTACAAAATAGTAGGCCGCCGACAGCATGCCGTACCCAATTGCCAGCAGGAGAGTGGTGGCCCAAAGGGATCTACCGAACAAGGCGGGCCTGGTCTCTTCCGCTGTCGGACGCTCTTCTGGAGCCTTCGCCGATTCCGTTCCTGTCTCGCCACCAGGGACGGCCCGTGCAGCCCGAGCGAGGAAAGCGGCGGACTCCGGAACTGTGAAGTAAGCGACCGCTAGTCCGATTACTGCGAGGATGACGCCGGCCCAGAACAAGGACTGCCAGGCGTTGCCGGTCAAGGACAGTGCCGCTGCGCTGGCAAATGCGCCCACCGTGCTTCCTAGGGGGAAGCCGATCATGACGATTCCAGTGGACATGCTGCGGCGTTCGGCGGGGGACGCCTCCTGAGCGATGACGACGATGACGACGCTGACCACGCCGACTCCGAGACCAGTTAGGAACCGACCAGTCATCAGGATTGCTGCGTTGACCGCCAGGGCGGAGACGACGAGTCCGATCAGGTTTGCGAGGAGACCGCCGAGGACGGTTATTCGGCGTCCGACGCGGTCTGCCAATCTGGCTAGGAACATCGCACCTATGCCCATACCGAACAGTGCGGCGCTGATGATGAAGCCCTTCTCGCTGGCGGAAGCAAACCCGTTAGGTAGATGCGGCAGGGCGAAACCCACTATGAAGAGATCAAAGCCATCCATCATGTTTAGGAGCATGCACAGGAAGACCACCAAGTACTGGCTGAGGCCCATCCGCGGGCCTCCTTCGAGAGCGGAGATTCCGAGACTCTTAATTGACATGATCGTGAACCTTTCAGTTTGCCGCGGCGTTGTCGTCGGTCATGTCGGGGCTGGGCAGTTTAGCGGGGCTCATCATTGAACTTCCTTCCGAAACGGAAACGGCTCGTAAAGCTGCCGTCTTCTTTGAAAAATAAGCAATCGCGCGCTCATGCCACTCTCAAATCGAGCCCCATGCAGCGGTCGCGCCGACGGACATTCTCCGGAATGAGTTGTGCGCCGGCGGCAGCGGTGATCTACACCATGTAACGCTGATCACATTGAATATAATATATAAAAACTCCCGGGTCAATGGATTTTTACTCATCGCGCATAGGACTCGCTACGGGCATAGTCGCCGCTCACGCTGCCGTGAGCTCGCTCGACTGCTTCAGCTGAATCCCTGGTGAACTAAGGAGCTGTCTCCTGGGCATACCCGGAGCGCGGGTACAGCCTAGTCCTGACCTCGCACCCGGATGCGGCGTCTATGAACTCCCGTTGTAGAACACCGTCGGGCGCTACCCAGATGCCCGACGCGTCTGGCATCGCGTCATCAACTAGCCCCGTGCGATACAGGGATCCGTGGCGCCAGATTTCGACGATCTCGCCAATCAAAGACTGCCATTGGTCCGTGACGTACATCGTCACACCGCTCATACTCCCGGTTTCCATGGGTACCGCCCTTCGCTTGTTAGCGTCACATCCTTGGACGGAAGGACGGATGTTGCATTGCGCTCCGCAGGGAAGTGACCCCGTCGAGCCGCCAGAGCCCTTTGAGCTTTCGCCGCGTCCCGCGCGGCCGATGATGCCCAATGTGCCCGGGGTATAGGGTCAGATCTTCTGCATAAGTACCCCCTGATATCGCAAAGGTCATGTTTTTCTTGGATAGCGGTCCCCATCAACGGCTATTCGCTTCTATCGCGTCTATCGCGAGTACGGCCGCCCTGCCGACAGTTGCGCTGGCCTGAGGCTGAGCAATCGCTGTCACCGGAGCCAAGCCGATCCGCCCTGATGGTCATAGACACCAGCATCGCCTGCGGACAACCTGTCAATGACGGCGCGTGCCGCGGTTGCGATCCCCACACCATTCCCAGCCGGCAGTCGCTGAACCGACACCGGCGCCTCCGTATTGATGAATTCCGCACCTCGGGCCCCGCCACGACCGCACTGGCCATGTCACACGCACAGGCAACGGTTTCGAAGCTCGATGGCTGCCTGCCGCCAACGAGGTCGAACAGACGCTGCCAGGGGTGCTTTCGCCTGGCGATGTCGACACTCGAAGCAGGCGAAGACCATGGTGACGCCTTCCCGCGGTACAAATGATTCTGATCGTCGGCCTTGAGCTCTGGGCTCGGTGCCGGCAGATCGTCATTCGTGCACAACGGAAGAGCTCAAACGACGCCCGTGCAGGACTTCGGCCCGAGCCGTCAACAACGTGGTCGTTTGCATGTACCGGCAAGCCAGATAGCTGGTCCACGCAGGCAGATGCTGAGAACCATTGAAGCGGCTCCTAGAATCCTGGCTAGCGTCGCTGACCGGCCTGAAAAAGGCCGCCATCCACCGCCATTAAAAATATTTTCTACATTAGGCGGCTTTAGGAAAAACTTTGCCCCGGTCAGATAGCTCTTCACGATGCGGGGAATAATTTCCCTAATTTTGGTCGCATAAGCGCCTATGCCCGCAGGAGGCGGACGACCTCGCTAAAGTCATCGAGCTTTTCAAGGTTGAAGACCGAGTCCACGACTGCACCGGCACGATCGTTGGTCACAACATGCTCTACGTTATGCAGGAACTTGTTAATCAGCTCCTCGTCGGTCATGTAGCTTGCCGGATCGGCGGATGGGCTGCCTTTCGGGAAGTTGCGATCCTGTACAAACACCTGACCGCGGGCGCGGACTTCGACGCGTGACAGCCGCGCCGCAGGGTCGTTCGCCAGGGCGGCGGCGTGCTCAGGGTGGGGATTGAAGGTAGTTCGGTCCATCAGCGCCAGCACAGAGGGATTCTGAACCGCCTCCGGCTGCTGCCACTCAATGCCGGGTGCAAGGCGGTGTGCGGCCATCGCAAGACCGTGCGTCATGCCGAATTGGGCGTCACGCACATTTCGGATCACGGTGTTCGTCCACGCCGGCTGTATGACGAAGCTCTCGCCCCAGGCTTGGATCGATTCGATCTCCTCCGGACGGATATCGTTTGAATCCACGATGTCGATGAGGCCGTCGAAAAGGGCGTGCATCACTCTGCAGTGCGGGTAGGGCTTGATTGAGACATACCGGGGGAAGCGCCAGTCGGAGCCGAGGTCCGTAGTGATTGATGCGGGCTCCCACCGCATCGTTCCGATGAAGCGAGGGAAGCCGTACTCGCGGTCATCCAGTATCAACCGGTCGCCGGTGTGTCCCAACTCGGCCAGATTCGCCGCGGTGACGGAAGCGAGTGCCGAGCCGCCCGCGAGCTGGTACTTGATGGTCGTAGGGGGAGCGTGCATGATCCAGGCGCCCTGCGTGTTCGTCGGCATCGTAGATCCCATGATGCCCAGCGCGTCGGCCATCATCTCGGCGTCGAAACCCTTGACCATTCCGATAGCGGCAGTTGCGCCAAACAGCGTACTGCTGTAGCCGGTGACCTTCGGGATTGTGACTACTCCGTCCTTGATGTCGCGCAGGTAGTCGTGGGCTTTTCCGATGCGGAACGACATCTCATGCGCAACGGCCACAGCGGCAAGTAGGGTAGCCCCGTCTGCCCCCTGCGCCTCGGCTGTTGCAACGACGCCGGGTAGTACGTAGGGGGAGACATGTCCCGGAGGCAGCACAGAATCCTGGTCGAGGGCATTGATGAGCTCGCCGTTTGCGAAGGCGGCGCCCGGCACCGAGGTGGTCTTTCCGGTGCCGAGGATGGTCGCCGGGCCGGTGTCCCCACCAAGGATCTGGGCGTAGGCGATACCGCGCTCGGCACCGGCCTCACCGACCGAGGCGACAGCGCAGCCGAGCGAATCCAGCAGCACTCGCTTGGAAGCGTGCGCCACTTCGTCAGGCATTGATTCCGCGGTGGTTCCAGTGGCGAATTCCGCCAACTGTTCGATAATGGTGGACATCCTCGTCACTCCTCGTTGTCGATTTGGGTGGGTCGGTCTGGAGCACTTTCGGAGTCATCGGCCGAAAGTACGCCAGCGAAGATCAAAGCCTCCACCTCTTCGCTGGAGAGTACCTCGCCGGCGACCGCGCGCGTGTCGGACCCGACTTTCGGGGTGCGCGGGCTGCGTTTGGGACGCTCGCCGTTGAACTGCCATGGTGCGCGCAGTAGTGGGAGCCCGTCGGGCTGGTGATCGAACATACCGAGGTGTGTCACCTGTTCGTTCTCGATGTACTCGGCGATGGAGAGCACCGGGCCGAACGGCACGTCCTCGTTGATCAGTTCCCGCTCCCAGTGCGCGAACGGCTGCGTCGCGAATTGTTTCTCCACAATGGGGGCCAGGTCGAAGTAGTTCGCCTCCCGGTCACGGTACTCTGCAAAACGGGAATCCTCGGCGAGATCGGCACGGCCGATCGCACGGCACATCGCCCGCCAGAATTTCTGGGATGAGGAGAGGTGCAGGGCGATGAATTTGCCGTCCGAGGTGGGGACGCAAAAATTCTGTGCCTGCGGATGACGGCTTGTACGAGTAGGGCTCTTCCCGAGTTCGAAAGTCTGCGCGATACTGTCGGCTGTGAGCGTACTGATTGCCTCCATGATGGACGTCTCGACGCGCTGACCCTCACCCGTGCGTAGGCGCGCGATGATGGCCGCAAGCACGCCGGCCACCCCAACGATGCCGGTGATGAGATCCGCACTGAGACCGCCAGCGAGCCGGGGGTTGCCCTCATCGCCCCAAACTGAATAGAGGCCCCCGAAAGCGTGACCGATCGTGTCGTAGGCCGGCCGGTTCGCCAATGGACCGGTCTCGCCGAATCCGGTCATCGAGCCGTAGATGATGTCGGGGCGCAGTTGACGGCATGCCTCCACTCCGAGACCCATCGCCTTGAGCTTGCCCGGACGCATGTTCTCGAGCACCACGTCGAAGCGGGGAACGAGCGACTTCACCAGCGCAACGCCCTCCGGGGATTTTAAATCGACCGCCAGGCTCCGCTTACCGCTGTTATATTGCCGGAAGTACGGGCTCTGGTCGTTCTGGTGCCTTCGAAAGTCCTCACCCGCAAAGGGGCGCTCGATTTTGACGACCTCTGCTCCGAGGGATGTGAGGAGGGAAGTGGTTGTGGGCAGGGAGATGTAGGCGCCAATCTCCATGACGCGGATACCCTCCAGTGGCCTGTGTTGCATGACTCCATTGCCTCCATGATGTGTTTTTGCCCTGACCCCCGGCGCTCGGTGAACCTCCGAAGCGCTATACAGGGTAGTTGCAATCACAATATTATATATTCTAGTATGACTCATATCGCAAGGTTTTACACACTCCGAAGGAGCTCGGAAAGCCGCGCGGCCCCTGTGCGGGCCAGCGCCCTGGACGGCCACTCCGCGGATCGCCACAACGACGTAGGGATCTACACATGAGCATTCCACAGGACCTCTGGCAGGGTGAATACGACCGACTGTTCATCGGAGGAAGGTGGGTGCGGCCGTCATCGGATCGTAGGATCCAGGTCATTTCCCCGTCCTCGGAGGACATCATCGCATCGGTGCCGGAAGCGGTCGAGGCAGATATCGATGCCGCGATCACCCGGGCACGGGAGGCCTTTGACCACGGACCGTGGCCGCGGCTGAGCTTGGAAGAGCGGCTCGCCGTAGTACGTAGGTTCAGCGCGGGGATCGAGGAGCGCGTCGAGGATATTGCGAAGCTCGTGACGGCCGAGATGGGGTGCCCGATCACGTTGTCGCGTTCCTACCAGGCAACACTGCCGCGGCTGATGACAGACACCTTCATTGAGTCCGCGCAGCGATACCCTTGGGTCGACACCCGCACGTCCGACACGGGCAACGCATTGGTCACTCGTGAGCCAGTCGGTGTCGTAGCAGCCATCATTCCGTGGAACGCTCCGCTACTCACCTCAATCCTCAAGGTGGTCCCTGCCCTTATCGCCGGCTGCACCGTCGTGCTCAAACCAACTCCCGAGACACCCCTCGACGCCTACCTCCTTGCAGATCAACTGCAACGAGCGGGCCTCCCTGAAGGGGTGCTGAGCGTGGTTCCGGCACAGCGCGAGGTAAGTGAGTACCTCGTGCGTCACCCGGGTATTGACAAGGTCTCCTTCACCGGATCCACGGCGGCCGGCCGCCGGATCGCTGCAATCTGCGGCGAGGAGATCCGCCGCTGCACCCTGGAACTCGGCGGAAAGTCCGCTGCACTCCTGCTTGAGGACGCAGATTTCGATGCGGCCATCGCCGCGATCCGCGCAGTCTCACTGCGCAACAGCGGTCAGGTGTGTAGCAACAAGACCAGGATTGTTGTCGCTCGACCCCGACTTGCGGAACTCAACGAGCGGCTGGTCCAGATGATCGAGTCGATGCCGGTCGGCGATCCATTCGACGCAGCGACAGAGATCGGTCCGCTCGCGAACCGGAACCAGCGCGAGCGAGTCGAGAGGTACATCGCCGAGGGTAAGAATTCCGGAGCGACCCTGCTGATAGGAGGCGACCGTCCGTCCGGCCTCGATCGCGGCTTCTATATTTCGCCAACGGTCTTTACCGATGTCGACCCCAACTCGAGGATCGCTCAGGAGGAAATCTTCGGACCGGTGCTCACCGTGCACGCCTTCGACACGGAGGAGGAGGCCGTGGCGATCGCAAACAACTCCGACTACGGACTCAGCGGTTCGGTGTTCGCCGGCGAGCCGGAACGCGCGCTCGGTGTAGCCCGACGCATTCGAACCGGAACGGTCGAAGTCAACGGTTCGCCTGGTGGGTTCGCAGCCCCGATCGGCGGTTTCAAACGCAGCGGGATCGGCCGGGAGTCTGGCATGGAGGGCTTTGACGCCTACGTCGAAGTCAAGTCCTACGGCCTCCCACGAGAAGTGTTCGACCGGCTCCGATGAGCAATAAGAACGGCCGATGAGGGGCTCCGCATGCGGAGAAACGGAAAGAACGAAGGAGAAGTGCAAAATGAGAGCTGAGCAAATGAACTTGGGATACATTGGCCTCGGGAACATGGGGGGAGCGCTGGCATCCCGGCTGCAGCTGTCCCGGGAGCTTATCGTGTTCGACCGCGATCCCGCAGTGACTGAGAGACTTGTGGCCTTGGGAGCCCAACCGGCGCGCGAGGCGGCAGAACTCGCAGCAGGCTGCGAGGTTGTACTCCTGTGCCTGCCGACCTCCGATCACGTCCACACAGTGCTGTTCGGCGAGGGCGGCATCGCGGAGGTGCTCCGGCCCGGCACAATCGTGATCGACCAGACGACAGGGGATCCGATTGCTACCAGGGCCATGGCCCAGCGGCTGCGCCAGCAGGACGTGCAGATGATTGACGCCCCGGTCAGCGGAGGGATCACCGCGGCTCAGGCAGGCACCATCGCTATTATGGTCGGCGCCGACCCCGGGCAGTTCGAGACCGTGCAACCGATTCTCGCCGACATCAGCCCGAACATCTTCCACGCGGGCGGCGTAGGCAACGGGCAGGTCATCAAGCTCGTCAACAACCTGCTGTCCCATGCGCAGCGACTGCTGTCGCTCGAAGCGCTCGCCCTGGCGGACAAGAATGGCGTCAACTCCCGCACCGCACATGAGATCCTGATGGCAAGCGGGGGACGCAATGCCTACCTGGAAAAGAGCTTCGGGCCACGCGTAATGCTGGGGAACCTAAGCCCTGGCTTCACCCTGGGTCTCGCGCACAAGGACGTACGACTCGCCACCGACCTCGCCCGCGTGAGCGGCGTACCGAGCCTCTTCGGCGGCATCGCGCGAGAACTCTATCAACTGTGCATCGCGGAGAACGGTGCAGAGGCACAGGTTGACACCGCAGCGCTTGTCATTGACCGCTGGGCAAAGACGCGGGTCGTGCCACAAGACGGCGAAACGGCCGGGTAGAAAGCCTGTCGAGAATCGAACAGAATGCCACCGAATCCCACAGGCGGCGGATGCCCCAGCAGGGCCGGCGTTCCGTCTCGTCCCCAACCTGAGAAACGGCAGAATCAGAAATGAAGAAGGACTACGCGACCGCGCAGGCGCGGCGAATCATCACCGGCGTCGACGAGTACGGCAAATCGTGCTTCGTATCCGACGAGGAAACCCCGGTCCGGTTCAGCAGCGAGGCGAACACGAAGTGCGAGATCTGGCGCACCGGCACGCTGCCTGTGCCGGTGGACAACGACGACGGTCTGGAGGGCGGTGTGTACACCGAGCCGAACGATGGAGGCGTGGTGTACCGGATCGTGACATTCCGCCCCGACTCGGAATGGGACATATCAGCGGGCTTCGGCGACTCCCATGGACCGCTCAAGGGGATGGTCCCGCCCGAAGAGGCCGGCGGCATCGTGGGTCTGCATGTGACCGACACCGTTGACATAGTCACCGTGTTGTCCGGTGAACTCACTGCTGTCATGGAGACGGAGGAGACTACCCTGTACCCGGGCGATACCCTGGTGCAGCGCGGTACCAAGCACTCCTGGAACAACCGAACAACCGAGCCGACTACCGCGGCCGTGCTGATGATCTCGGCGACGCGCTAGAAGACTGCGAAGGGGGATATCGGTGAGTGCGGAACTGTACGAGGCCGGCCTGGCCGTACGCAAGGAAATTGCCGGCGCAGAGTTTGTCGAGGCTACCCTCGCCGCGGCGGATGATTTCACGAAGCCGATGCAGGACTTCGTTACGGAGTACTGCTGGGGGGCGGTGTGGACAAGGCCCGGGATAGACCGGCGCAGCCGGAGCATCCTGAACATCGGAATGCTCGCGGCGGCGAATCGGCCCGAGGAACTCGCAGGCCACATCAAGGGTGGCATCACCAATGGGCTAACGAAAACGGAGATTCAGGAGCTGCTGCTGCAGATCTCGATCTACCTGGGAATGCCCGCTGGTCTTGGGGCCTTCCGAGTGGCAAAAAGGGTTTTCGACGAGATGGGGATTTGAGCATGAAAATTGGTTTCATCGGCCTCGGCAGGATGGGCGGCGGCATGGCCGCGAACATCGTGCAGAGCGGACAGGATGTGACTGTTTTCGACGTCTTCGAACCCGCGATGCTTCCCTTCGCAGACCAGGGTGTTGCAGTGGCCGGATCTATCGGCGAGCTGGCGGCCGGCAGTGACGTCATCTTCACCTCGCTGCCCGGACCGGTTCAGGTGGAGGATGCGGTGCGTGGCGTTGGCGGTATCCTCGAGAACGCGCGTGAGGGCACCGTCTTCTTCGACCTCTCCTCAAACTCGCGCGAAACGGTCACCCGCCTGCATAAGCAACTGGCCGGGAGAGGTATCTCCATGCTCGACGCGCCCGTCAGCGGAGGTCCCGCCGGAGCAGCCTCCGGAAACCTCGTGCTCTGGGCCGGCGGAGACAAAGAGGCGTTCGAGCTGCACGAATCCGTGCTGCAAAGTTTCGCGAGTGCCCCCAGGTATGTGGGCGCCATCGGGGCCGGGACCGTGACGAAGCTCAGCCATAACCTGCTTGGCAACATGATTTTTGCGTCGATTGCCGAGGTCTTTACCCTCGCAGTCAAGGCGGGGCTCGATCCACTGGATCTGTGGGAGGCGCTGCAGTTTGGTGTCGTCGGCAAGGCGCGCCCTCTCGATCATGCCGTTAAGCAGTTCCTGCCGAATCAGTACGAGCCGCCGTCGATGCAGCTGAAGCTTGGACACAAGGATGTCGGGCTCGCGGTGCGGATGGGCAAGGAGCTCGGCGTTCCAATGCGCCTTGCGAATTTGGTCCACGAGGAGATTAGCGAGGCCGTGGGTCGCGGATTCGGTGACTTGGACTCCCGCTCGTTCATGAAGCTGCAGGTGGAACGTTCCGGTGTGGATATCGCGGTCGATCCTGAGCGGTTGCGGGCCGCCGTAGACCAAGCCACGAGATATCACCAAGGCCAATGACGGGTCGTACCGACACGTGACCGCCGAGCGGGCCGGAGTTTGGAACTTGGGAGCTGCTCTCACGGGATTGGAACTGAGCCGTTCAGCGCCAATTCTGTGAGAGCAGTTTTTGTGCGCTCATAGACATCGTTGTCCTAAGATGTGCGCCCGAGGGCGGGAGGCGTTGCTCTTCGCTGACCGGGCCACTGGTCGCCGGCCGAATGAGGCAGGTGCCGGATTATGACTGGCACACCCCAGCATGCCGGCGGAGCACCGCTTGTCATGTCCCGCAAGATAACCCGCCTGCCTAACAACCATAGCGGCGAGAATCTTCCGGTCGACTCAGGAGGAGTGGTCCCATCACAGCACCTTCACGGGTAACCGGCAGACTAGCGCGAAACACTGAACGGGCCTCTCAAGGCCACGGAAGGGCCTGAGCCTGGTTCAACAACCACGCTCAGGCCCTGTGCAGCCTTACGTCAGCATCCGAATCAACGTCAGACTATTCGTTTCGCGAACGGCGGCCCTGGGTGATCCCGGAAACTCAGCGGAATCAGCTATTCAGGCCAATGGCCTCGGCAAGCGCGATCACTCCCTGGGCGGTCTTCACGTGAGCGATGTCAATGTGCTGGCCCTCGAAATCAACGGCCGCGTCGCCGGTCGCTTCCGCCGCGCCGAAGGCGCTGATCATGCGTCGGTAGAAGTCGACCTGAGCGGCGGACGGTGTGAAGATCTCGTTTGCTATGGCGACATGGGAGGGGTGAATGCAAATCATGCCTCGGTAACCAAGTTGCTTGTTGTCGAGGGTGAACTGGCGGGCCCCCTCAAGGTCGTGGATGTCTTGCCAGAGGCCGGCGACGGGGTGGTGGATTCCTGCGGCCCGGGCGGCCAGGACTATGCGGCTGCGGAGATAGAGCGTCTCGAGGCCCGCGGGGGTGAACTCGAAGCCTAGCTCGCGGCCGACGTCGGCGTTGGGTCCTGTCGCGCCGAGCAGGCTGACCACCCGGGGGCTAGCCGCCGCGATGGCCTCACAGTTCGCCATGGAGGCGGCCGTTTCAAAGCTGATCAGCAGACCGACGCTGCCGGGCTCGAGGCCCTCACGCTGCTCGATGTGGCTGACCACCGCGTCGATGCGCACGATCTCCTCGGCGTTGAATACCTTTGGCAGGAAGAGCCCCGCAAGGCCGGGACGGATCACGGCCTCGAGGTCTTTCCCCTGAATACCGCTAACGAGCGGGTTCGGGCGTACCCAAACGTCGGCTCGCGTTCCTGCCCCATGCAGGCGGTCAATAGTTTTGGCGACGCTCGGGCGCGTGCGATCCTTCTCTGCGACCGGCACTGAGTCTTCGAGGTCGAGGATCAGGGCATCGGCACCCGAGGCGACGGCTTTGTCGGCCCAGCCTTCCTTGTGGCCGGGCACGAACAGCATCGAACGATACGGCTTCATCGGTTGGTTCTCCTTGGATCGGGGGCGAGAAGTTTTCATGCCTGCGTTATCTGTAGGACCCGTTTGCCGCGATGCCCCGGAACAGAGCAGGACCAACGCTGGTGGGCCGTTACATGTGCGGGACCGAGTGGCAGGATCCGCACGAATCCCGGGCGCAGTCTCGGTCCCGGTCACGTGCCCCCGATCAGTAGCTGCGAGGCATGCCGAGGACCTTCTGGGATATGTAGTTGCACACCATCTCCTGGGAGAAGGGGGCATTGCGCAGCAGACGCACTTCACGCCAGAGCCGCTCAATGTGATACTCCTTCGCGTAGGCGTAACCGCCGAGCGTTGAGAATGAGCGGTCGGCGGCCTCAAAGCCTGCCTCGGCCCCCAAGTACTTCGCTGCCGCCGCCTCGGGACCGCAATCCTTGCCCTCATCAAACAACTTTGCCGCGTGCATCGCCGCTAGCTCCGCGGCCTGGAGGCGGATCCACGAATCTGCCAGCGGATGCGCGACCGCTTGGTTCTTGCCAATCGGGCGATCGAACACCACGCGGTTCTTCGCGTACTCGGTCGCGATCTCGAGCGACGCACGCCCGATACCGACGCCCTCCATCGCCACGATGATGCGCTCGGGGTTAAGACCATCGAGAATATAATAGAAGCCCTTGCCGACCTCACCAATAACGTCCTCGTCGGCCACGAAGAGGTTATCGAAGAACAGCTCGTTGCTGTCGACGGCCGCGCGGCCCAGTTTCTCGATCTCGCGGATCGTCACGTGAGCGGGATCCATCTCGGCGAAGAAGAGCGTCATGCCGCCAAGCGGTTTTTCCGGGTCACGCGGCGAGGTGCGGGCCAGCAGCACGGCGCGGTGAGCGTGCTTGGAGTTCGTGATGAAGACCTTCTGGCCATTGATTGCCCAGCCGCCGTCGACCTTCTCCGCTTTCGTCGTGATGCGCGAGGTGTCTACACCTGCGGTGGGCTCCGTGAGCGCGAACGCAGTGCGCATCTCGCCGCTCGCCAGCGCCGGTAGATACTTCTTCTTCATTTCCTGGGAGCCGTATCTCACGATCGGGACGGGCGGGAAGAGGAAGAAATGAATCGCGGAGCCGCCACTCATGCCTGCACCGGAGGCAGTGATCTCGTTCATCATCACGGCAGCCTCCTGCATACCAAGACCGATTCCGCCGTACTCCTCGGGAATCATAGCGCCCAACCATCCACCCGCTGCGAAGGCATTGATGAAATCCCAGGGGTATTCGTGCTTGCGGTCTTTGTCGAGCCAGTAATCGTTGTCAAAGCGACGCGCGAGCTCACGAGTCGCCGATCGGACGAGGTCGATGTTGTTCTCTGTGTCTTGCATTTCTATGCTCCTAGTCTTGTTCAATCGTCAACACGGGAATGTGTTCTAACGGCGTCGCCGGGTCCAGCGACGACATGTCGCCGACCGGGGCACCTAGAAAGCGGGCACGGATGGCGCGCCGCATGATTTTCCCGTTCTTGGTCTTGGGCAAGGTCAGCACTGTGTAGAGTTCCGGGGCGAAAGACCGGCCAGCGTTCTCGAGAGCCGTGCGACGCAGATCCTCGAGATTCGAGTCACTATCCCGCAGCACAGCGAAAGCAACCGCCCGTTGACCACGCATCTCATCGCCGACGCCGATCACCGCGACCTCAGCGATCCTGCTGTCCTTGAGCAGGGACGCCTCGATCTCCGCTGGCCCGACCCGACGCCCCGAAAGCTTCAGCGTGTCGTCGGAGCGGCCATGGATGCGCAGCATTCCTTCCCCATCAACACTGGCGAGATCACCGTGCACCCACACGCCGTCCCAGCGATTCCAGTAGGTTTCGAGGTAGCGGTCCCGGTCGTGCCAGAACGCGTGTGTCATACCAGGGAAGGTGTTGCGTACAACCAGCTCGCCGATCTCTCCGGCAACTGGCTCCCCGCTGTCATTGAAGACGGCAGAATCGATTCCCGGGAGGGGGCCGGTGAATGCCGCGGGCGGGCCCGCGAGGAACGGATACCCGATGAGGATGCCGCCGCCGACCTCAGTGCCACCGCTGTAATTCACGATCGGCCTTGTCCTGCCACCGACCTCATCGAATAGCCACCACCAGGTCGGCTCGTCCCAAGCTTCTCCGGTCGAGACGAAGGTCAACAATGTCGATGCCGCCGGGATCGAACCGGCGCCAGCGGCCCTCAGCGCACGTGCAGCAGTGGGTGCGATTCCCTGCACGGTGACCCCGTTGCGTTCGATGATCTCCCACATGCGGTTTGGAGTCGGGTGGGTGGGGAGCCCTTCGATCATCACGATCGTGGCCCCCAATTGCAGCGGGCCGGTCATCAGCATTGGTCCCACCAGCCAGCCGAGGTCGGTGATCCACGAGACCACGTCGTCGCTATGTACATCAAAGCCATAGGCGAAATCGAGGGCGGTCTTCACTGCAAATCCACCGTGGGAGTGGACAATCCCCTTCGGCCGGCCAGTCGTACCTGAGGTGTAGACGATGGCGAGCGGATCGTTTGATCCCGTCTCGGCGACGCCTACCGGCTCGGGCTCCGCTCCGAGCTCGTCGTAGTAGACATCGCGCCCCTCCTGCATCGGCACGTCAGTGCCCAGATGCCGCATCACCACGACAGACCGCACGGTGGGCGCTGCAGCAGCCGCCGCATCGGCGATGCGCTTGAGCTCGACCGTCTTGCCTCGCCTGGTCGTACCGTCAGCCGTCACAAGAAGTACCGCTTCGGAGTCCTGCAGGCGGGTCGAAAGGGCTTCGGACGCGTACCCGGAAAAGGTGGGTACCGCGATTGCGCCCAGCATCGCAATGGCGAGGAAGGCGACAGCGGCCTCGGGGACAACCGGCATGAACAGGACAACCCGGTCTCCGCGGCGCACTCCGAGCCTAACGAGGTGCGCGGCGAACCAGCGGACCTCATCCGCGAGCTGATCAAAGGTCAGCGTCCGCCGCTGCCCGTTGTCGCCCTCGTAAATCACCGCGGTCTTTTTCGCGAGCTCACCTTCACCATGACGCAATGCGGCGAGCTGCGCCACGTTCACGACGCCGCTCTTGAACCACTGGGGGAACTCCTTGCCCGCGGAATCGTCGAGGACCTGGCTGAACGGAACGGAGAAATCGACGTTCAGGTCCTCTACTACTGCGCGCCAAAACCACTCAGGGTCTGCGACGGCGCGTCGATTCAGCTCGGTGACTCCGGCGGCGTCTTGTTCAAAGCCCCAGTGCTTCATCGCACTCAAAAGCCTTGAACGCTCGCGAACGGACGCAGTTGGCACCCAGGGGTAGGGGTGGATTTGTCCTGTTTCTGGCATGTGATGTCCTCCTTGACTTCAGGGCCTTCGTGCGCCGTCAGGCGCTGGGGGCCGACTTCTTGAGCATGAGCCCGACGCGGAGCGTGTCGCAGACCACTTCGCCGCGCTGATTGATCCCCTGGTGACGGAACGTGACAATGCCGGAGTCGGCGCGGCTCCTGGAATCGCGGACCTCAACGATCTCGGTCCGCACACGGATGGTGTCACCGTGAAAGACGGGTTTCGGGAATTTCGTCTCGTTGAAGCCAAGGTTGCCCAAGGTGGTTCCATAGGTGGTTTCATGCATGGAAATGCCGCACACCAGACCGTGGATGAAGAGGCTGTTGACGAGCCGTTGCCCGTGGATAGAGCCGCTGCTGTACTCCGCATCCAGGTGCAGTGGCGCCATATTGAGAGTCATCGTGCTGAAAAGCACGTTGTCCATTTCAGTGACTGTCCGCCGCACCTCGTGCTCAATGATCATTCCGGGACTAAATTCCTCGAAGTACAAACCTGGCATCGTTGCCCTTCCTTCTCAGCGTCGGCACATGCTGCGTTCTCGTGGGCCGGGGCAGTCTCCTGCTGTCCGACTGGAATCAATTGCTAAGTATTGTATATCATATATTCAAGGCAGCGTATAGGGTGTTGTCGGGCCGGAGGCCGTGCTCGAATCCCCAGCATTCGCCCGCTCGGAGGAGAAGGCATGGATAATATGAAAAGACATATCGCTGAAGTAAAGGAGACCTGAGAGCCGTGGTAAAAATCGAGATGCCTCGGCGCAGTGCTTCACGGAATCAGCTGCCCGATGAAGTTGCGAACTATGTACGCAACCAGATTCTCTCGGGGGAACTTAGGCCCGGGCGGTTCGTGCGGATGGAGCCCATAGCCGAGGCTGTTGGGGTGAGCATAACGCCGGTACGCGAAGGGCTGGTGGTGCTCAGCAGCGAGGGCTTTGTGACCTGGGAACCCAGGCGGGGCTTCATGGTTGCCGAGGTTACGCGGGAGGACGTGAGGGATCTCTTCTGGGCGCAGTCGCAACTCGCCGGCGAGCTGGCTGCGCGCGCCGCCGTCCGCATCACTGACTCGGAACTGGAGCGACTCCATGGGATCCAGGATCGGTGTGTATCGGCGCTGGAGGCCAGTGATGTGGTGGCCATCGGTCAGCTCGGCCCGGAGTTTCATCGGGTCATCAATCGTTCGGCTCGTTCGGCTCGGCTGGCTCGCTTGCTGCAGTCAATCGTGAATCATCTGCCCAGTGAATTTTATGCATCCCTCGAGACGCACGCTGACACGTCGGCCACGGCTCACGGACCGATCTACGAAGCAATCGTGCGAAGGGATGCGGAGATAGCTGAGCGTCTGATGCGTAGGCACCTGCTGGCCGGCGGAGACATCGTCGTGCGGATGCTGGAGGAACGCGGCCTCTGGAAGAACTCTGAAGGCGCGGCGTAGCTCTCCGCGGCCGCCCCCTCCCACCTAGACGCGTCACCCCAGAGGTGCTCTGGGCGTTCGAGCCAGTAATATTGCTTTCGTCATTCATAGATAATATATTTAATACAATATTCGTTTCGGTGCATGAGGATGCGGGTAAAGCAAACATTGGAGCGCACCGGTCCCGGGAGGAGCCATCCATGAAGATCGTCGTTTTGGTGAAGGAGGTCCCCGATACATATGGGGATCGAAAGCTCAACATGGAGACCGGCCTGGCCGATCGCAGCGCATCGGAAGCGGTGCTCGATGAAATCGGGGAGCGCGCCCTCGAGGTCGCGCTCACGTATGCCGATGCCAATGAGGGCACCGAGGTGAGCGTGGTCTCGGTCGCGCCCGAGCACGCGACGGCGAGCCTGCGCAAGGCCCTGGCCATGGGCGCAGAGTCCGCAATCCACGTCGTCGACCAGGCGCTGTTTGGTGCCGACTTGGGGCTCACTGCGGAAACCCTTGCGGCTACTATCCGCCGCACCGGCTTCGATCTCGTGATCACCGGCAACATCTCCACCGATGGGTCAGGCGGGGTGATCCCGGCGATGCTGGCCGAGCACCTGGAGGTCCCACACCTCACTGGACTGAGCGCCGTCTCGCTTCAGGCGCATGCGGTATCCGGTCCGCGCCCCATCGACGGTGGAACTCAACAGGTTTCGGCGCCTCTCCCCGCGGTCATCTCCATCACTGAGGCGCTCCCGGAAGTCCGGTTCCCGAACTTCAAGGGGATCATGGCCGCAAAGAAGAAGCCTCTCGAAGTGTTGTCTCTCGCCGACCTAGGCGTTGTCGCCGATGACCCGGCCACTGCGCGGGCGATCATGCTGACGGTTTCCGAGAAGCCTCCGCGCGCAGCGGGAGTGAAAATCCAGGACGAAGGCGACGCAGGCGTGAAGCTGGCGGACTTCCTGATAGAAAACCGACTGGTCTAGGTACCGAAGGAGTATGGAAATGACTGAATTTCCCCGCGACGCGATCCTTGTCGTTCTGGAAACACAGGCTTCTGGCGGACTTGAGAAGGCCGCAGCGGGGCTGCTCGGTGCAGCAGCCGCGGTGGGCACCGCCGTTGCACTCGTGGTCGCCAATCAGGATCTTGCAGCCGAGGCCGCTGAGCTCGGCGCCGCGCGTGTGCTCATTGCCGGCCCGTCCGACACAGGGGCTCTCGGCACGATCATGGTCGATGCGTTGTCCGCTGCCGCCGCCCTCGTACAACCCGACGCGATCCTCTTCTCGAACTCCGCCGACGGTCGTGATCTAGCCGGCCGCTACGCGGTGCGGGCACGTGCCGCGCTCTTGGTTGATGCAGTTGGAGTGGCACGCGACAGCGACGGTATCGTTGCGCAGCACTCGGTGTACGGCGGAGCGTACAACGTCACCTCCGCCCCCACGTTCGGCGCTCCGGTCATCACAGTCCGCCAAGGCTCAATCGACGCCCGGGCGACCGCCCAGCTGCTCGTCTCCGAGCACATTGCCGTTGCTGGTTCCGAACGGCCGGCCGCGAGGATCGAGTCATTCGTGTCGGCCTCACAGACTTCCTCGCGCCCTGAACTGCGCGGTGCGAAGAAGGTGGTCTCCGGTGGACGCGGACTGGGGTCGCAGGAGCAGTTCGCACTCGTCGAGCAGGTCGCGGATGCATTAGGTGCCGCGGTGGGTGCCTCCCGCGCCGCCGTCGATGCGGGGTACATCGCACAGTCGCATCAGGTAGGCCAGACCGGTGTCTCGGTTTCGCCGCAGCTATACGTAGCGTTGGGCATCTCGGGAGCGATACAGCATCGTGCCGGCATGCAGACTTCCAAGACCATCGTCGCCATCAACAAGGACCCGGACGCACCCATCTTCGAGGTCGCGGATTTCGGCATCGTGGGCGACGTCTTCAAGGTCGTGCCGCAGCTCATCGATGCCCTCGAGTCGCGGAGGAAGTAGCAATGGCGAGCTTTTCTCGGACCCTTCGGAGCGGTCTTCCGCGCGTGCCCGGCGGCGACGCCTGGCCCGTCGGTGGAGCGGTCACCACTCCGCCATCCTCCGTCGCCGCACCCGCACCCGGAGCTGGATCGCACCACAGGTCGGCACCCGCACAGGCCGCCGGGTTGCTCGCCGGGCCTGCCACGGCCCCTCAGGCGTCCACCGAAACGGCGCCCCAAGCTGCAGCGCCCAAGCTCGCGGTCGAGCAGCCGGAGGCGACCGCTTCCACGAATTCCCGCCGCGGACTGCCGCGAATCCCTGCAGGTGAACCTTGGCCACCCGCCGGAAACCTCGCCGTAGCCGTGCACGCTGGGAACGTTCAGGCGCCCGCCGAATCGGAATCAGACTCTATTGCAAGTCAGGCGCATGAATCGCAGCCGGTGGCCAAGAACGAAGCATGCACGGACACGCCGATTGGGGCGCCGACGGCCACAGACACGATCGGCGAGATCGAGACTCCACTACGCCGAGGGCTTCCCCGAACTTCGGGCGGGGACCCATGGCCGCCAGCCGGACTCGCCCCGCTTCTCCCGGCCGCGACCTCGGCCACCCCAGCGGATAGCGTGCCCATAGCACCGCCCGAAACCGTGCCCCAAGCACCGCAGCCCCCCCAGGTCGCACCGGCTACGCAACTCCCGGCACCCACCCAAACCGCGCCGACCCCCAAACCCGCCGTGACGGCTTCGCCAATAGAACTCAAGCGAGCGAAGCCGAAACGCGAGCCAATAATGATCGGCCCGAAGCGGCTCGCCCAGTGGGTGCGGCTAGTCATCCTCGGTGCGGCCGGAACGATCGCCACCGCCGCGATCCTCGTGCTCTCCGCACGCGGCGTGACGACGCTACCAGACGTCCCGGAGTTCCTGGCCCGGTACCCGGGCGAGTACAACCTCCCCGAGTTCGTGGAACCCGGCTTCGCTGGCTGGGTGAACTGGACGCACTTCCTGAATGTCTTCCTCATGGTGCTCATCATCCGAAGCGGTCTGCAAGTGCGACAGCAGCAGAAGCCACCCGCCTTTTGGACGCCGAAGCGGGGCGGGAAGAAGATCAGCATCAACCTCTGGCTGCATACCTCGCTTGACCTGCTATGGCTAGCCAACGGCATCGTCTTCATCGTGCTGCTGTTCGCTTCGGGGCACTGGGCGCGAATCGTGCCGACGAGCTGGGAGGTGTTCCCAAACGCCGCCTCGGCGCTGCTGCAGTACATGACGCTGGAGTGGCCGGTCGAGAACGGTTGGGACAACTACAACAGCCTCCAGCAGCTCATGTACTTCTTGGTCGTGTTCGTGGCCGCGCCGCTGGCGGCGATCACCGGTGTGCGCATGAGCGAATGGTGGCCGAAGGAGGCCAAGACCCTCAACAAGTTATATCCGGCGCCGCTCGCCCGTGCGATCCATTTCCCGACGATGCTGTTTTTTGTGGTCTTCATCCTGATCCACGTGTTCCTCGTATTCGCCACCGGAGCACTGCGCAACCTGAACCACATGTTCGGGGGCACCGACTTGGTGAATTGGATCGGATTCTGGTGGTTCACAGCCGCGGTCGCGGTCATCGCGGGGGCCTGGTTCGCTGCCCGCCCGCTCGTGCTCGCGCCCATTGCGAACCTGTTCGGCAAGGTCACCAACCGCTAACCGGCTGGGCTGTGGATGGCCAGAAGGCCGTCCCCAGCCCAGCCTCACTCACTCGTCAGGAGACACTCGTGGCAGCATCCGCCATTTCCTACCTATTCGTGCCTGCCTCCCGTCCCGACCGGTACCAGAAGGCGCTCATGGCCGGGGCTGACAGCGTAATCATTGACCTGGAAGACGCAGTCGCGCTCGAGGACAAAGATTCCTCACTCGCGCAGCTCGTTGAAGCGTTGGAATCGGGCCTCGCTGAACCTGTCCATGTGCGCATCAACGCGGCAGATACCGAGTGGTTCGAGCGCGACCTCCACATGCTGGCTGGGTTGTCCGCCCCCGGTCGTGCCGGGCTTGCGGGGGTGTTCGTTCCAAAGGTCGAGAATATAGCGTCGCTTGAACGCGTGCGCAGAGCCCTAGGAGATCGGGGAGAGGTCATCGCCCTCATCGAGAGCGCTGCCGGCCTCTCCCGGTTGCGAGAGCTCGCGGGTGCCCCCCGGCTCACCCGTCTGGGCATTGGCGCTGCCGATCTCTCCTTCGACCTCGACGTGGAGATCGCTTCATCCACGATTGACTACGTCTACGCGCAACTCGTCGTCGAGTCACGGCTCGCCGGACTGTTGGGCCCAGTCGCGTCGCCGCCGTTTAGCATCTCCGAAGCCGAGTCGACTTGCGCCGATGCGAGGCGCCTACGGGCCCTAGGCGCTACCGCACAACTCGCGATCCATCCTGCCCAACTCGACCCGATCCACACCGGATTCCGGCCAAATGATGAGCAGGTCCGTTGGGCGCGGCGGGTCGTCACGTCCGTTGGGGGAGCGGCGCAGATTGACGGGCAGATGGTGGACAAGCCGGTACGTGAGCGGGCCGAGCGGATCCTTGCGCAGGTAGACCGGTAGTTTGACTCTCGTCGCTCGTGCCCTTGCAGAACCCGAGTTTCCCTGCAATGACTAATTTGCCGTTCGAGTCATCCAAAGGCGTCGGCCGGGCCCCGTCCCCTGCGGACAACTGGTCCTTGGTCTGCAAATCTTTCATGCAGGTGCGGCAAGGCGGACCGTTGAACTTTTACTTGGCGTCATTTGCAGGGTCGACGCGGCGAGAACCGGAAGTCTCACCAACTGGAGTACGGGCGAGAAGCGGTGCATCGACAACATGTCTTCGAGCCCGAGAATGCTGTTGATGAGAGCGTCCTCTGTCTGTCGGCTCAGCGGAATGTCGAGTAGGGGACACGCCTACGGAACTTGTCGATGAAGTCCTGCTCATCGACAAGCATCTTGGGTTGGCACTTGGCGTCGATGGAGGAGTGCGGCCGTATGGTTTTGTGAGACAGCTTGTTAGGAGCCCTTCTTCGCATGACCGACCGTAAGAGGTATAGCCAGAAGTACAAGGATGACGCCGTGGAGCTGGTGATTTCCTCGGGCCGTCCGATTGCCCAGGTGGCACCGGATATTGGCGTGAACGAGGGCACTCTGGGGACCTGGGTGCGCAAGTACCGTGAGGATCATCCGGATCGGTTTGTCACCGAGGAGAAGGCGGCCGTGCCGTGGGAAGAGCACCAGAAGGCTCTGGCGGAGAACGCGAAGCTGAAGCAGGAAATTGAGTTCCTGGGAAAAGTCAGCGCCTTCTTTGCAGCGAAGCAACGGTAGAGGATTTCTACGAGTTCATCGAAGCTCAGAAGGCGAACCACCCGGTCGCCTGGCTATGCCGGACCCTGAAGGTCTCCCGGGCCTCGTTCTACCGTTGGCGTAAACCTGCGGGCCCGTCCCCGCGAGCCGTGCGCCACCAGACGCTGGTGGAAGCTGTGGCCGGAAAGTTTAACGACGCCAAGGGTAGAGCCGGCAGGGACCAGCTGACGCGGATGCTCAACGAGGACGGGATCAGTGTTTCCCAACCCACCGTCGGGGCCATCATGCGCGAACAGGGCCTGCGCGCCGCGCGGACCCGGGCGTGGAAGAAGACCACCGAGCAGGATCCGCAGGCGAAGACGGCTCATATCGAGAACCACATGCTCGACGAGAACGGCAAGCGGGACTTTTCCTCCGAGGTGCCGGGCACACGGCTGTGCGGGGACATCACGTACCTGAAGACAGGCGAGGGCTGGCTGTATCTGGCCACCGTGATCGATCTGTGCACCGGCATGGTGATCGGCTGGAACATGGACCGCCACATGCGCACCGAGCTGTGCACCGGGGCGCTGGCCATGGCCCGGGATCACGGCTACCTGCACGCGGACGGGGCGGTCTTCCACTCCGATCGCGGCGCTCAGTACACCTCCGCGGAATTTCAGGGCTGGTGCGCCGGTAACAACGTCACCCAATCCATGGGCAAAGTCGGGGTGTGCTGGGACAATGCCGTCGCCGAAAATTTCTTCTCGCATCTGAAGACCGAGTTCTACCACCACCACAGCTTCACGAACAGGCTCGCTGCCCGCACCTCGGTCATGGACTACATCGAGTCCTGGTACAACCGCAAACGCCCCAACGCCAGAGCCGGCCACCGGCCACCAGCAGCAGCCCTCACCGCCCACCAGACCCGCGACCAGGAACCCCTGGCCGCGTAACCGAAATACAACGATGAAACTGTCTCAGAAACTTGACGTGCGCAGAGAAGGAGCAGGCGGGTGTGCTTTGGTCGTTATCCGTGTCATCTCCCAGTGATCGCCGAAGTCCCGGGTCGATGCTTCTGGATCGCCCTCCCATTTGGACTGTTGTGAGCAATTCCGTTAGTGCCTGTCAGGACGGATTGCCGTGGGTCGCTGATCCCCCTGTTCTTGTCATGGGCAGACCGTGATCGCCTCTTGGCAGACCGCGCAGGATGCGTCGGAACCATGGGCGCACGCGGCATGGGCCCGATCGCGAAGGCGGCTTCGGCTGACGGGACGCGATCGCCATTAAGGGAATGGCAGATTGCTCGGGCCGCCCCTTCTCCGAGGCCAAGGCCTTCGGTCATGACGGGGGGGAGCTGGGAAGTCCGCTTGGCGCGGACTATGTCATCGTCCGGCAGCTCATCGAAGGTGGTCTCGAATGCCATTCGGCACAGGGCGCTCACTGGATCTTCGAAAGGCTGTACGTCGAGTCTCATGGGAATTCCTGCTCTTGAGGACAGGCATAATTGTTGCAGTTACCGTCCAAATCACGACGGGGCCTGTTCCGGATCGGCCGCCTGGCGAATATGCGTTAATCAGAACGTTCCGCCGGATACCTGGTTCGGGCCTGTGATACACCGGCCCGCGTGAAGTCGCCTCAGAGCTGCTACGAGCCAAGCGGTCCACCTAGAAGTGAGAACACTTCATCGATGTCCGTTTCGGCGTCGAGCGCCTTCAAGCGATCGAGCGCTTCCTGCGCCTGACCCTCGGGGATCATTGCTCGGTGAGCTGCGGACAAGAACAGCTGTTCCATTATGTGGGTGGACAAGGGCTTTGAGGGATGCCCCTCCGCCCAGCGGACGGGCTCACCCACAATTGTTGTTCCGTCGTGTGTGGTGAGGCTCACGACCGTCGCCTCGACATCGCGCAACTCCACGTCAACACAGGTGGCCAGCTGACGCAGCGCGGGGTCGCCGATTGCGTCAACGGAATAGTGGTCGACCATCAGATCGCCGTCGCGCGCCGCACACGCGACGGCCCAGGGAATGGAGAACTGTGCTTCCACGGGGGAACCCGGCGACTGTTTGGCCGGCAAAGGCTCCGCCATGATACTCAGACTACGGGGGCCAACCACTTTGATTGCCGCAATGTCCCCGGGTCGCCTCATCTGGTTGCGCAGCGCAATGACACCGCCTACGGCAGGGTGGGCGACGATTCCGCAGGGGTATCGTTTGAATGCTAGATCGACGATCGGGTGGTACGAGCCCAAGCGTTCGATAATTGTGGACAGCTCAGGTTGGCTCGCCGGGAAGTGGACTTCGTAGAGACCTGCCCTTCCAGAGATGAAATTATGCGGGCCTTCTATGCCTACCGCGGCGAGCTTCGCCGCGACCACCCCGTTGCGGACAGCAAATCCACATTGCACCGCGACCCCCCGGCCCTCGACTTGGCCCTGGAAGTTTCCAGCAGCCTGCCCGTGAGCCAGTCCCCACGCATCAAGCATCTGCAGCTCGTTAAGGCCCAGGATCTTGCCTGCAGCCGTCGCAGCACCATAGGTGCCCATTGCAAAGGTAGCGTTTGCCGCCGTACGACCAGGCATAAAGCCAAGCCCGACAGCACGAACAAGTCTCGCTTCAACATCGACTCCGAGGCTTACGGCAGTTAGCAGGTCGGTACCGGATACGGGACCGTTGAGCCTCGCCTGGGAGAGGGCTACCGCTGCCGGGACAACTGCGCATCCGATCGCGAACCCGATGGCCTCATCGACCATGTACTTGTCTTCACGCTCCATGGCCTTGCCAGCCCGACCGTTAACGAGGCCTGCGAATTCTGCAAGCACGCGCGACCGGCCGCCGAGTATCGTTGCCTCCGGGGAAGCGCTTGTCCGCAGGGCATAGGCCCGGAGTTGTTCCTGCTGTGCATCCAAGGATCCCTCAAGTGCCGTGGCCGTCCACCACAGCGTCGCTCGTATAGCCTGACGCCTCGCGCCAAGCGGGAGCTGCTCCCACGTCAGCGTGGCGGCATGACGGGCGAGCTGTTGTTCTATTGCTATTGCCTGCTGCACGCTGGTCCTCCTCGGGGATGTTGGAAGGCCAACTGGGGCTTGTCGGACAGCCGTATGCACCGTATTTCCTTTATATAATATTCTATACACAGAAGTTCATTGCCCGCCCCATCCGCGCCCGCGACGAATCTGGCCGCAAGGACCGCTAACCGTGAAGGCCGTCCGGTCCAGATTCGAGCCTCCGATGAAGATCACCAGAGTAAGGAACTTGCGGCCCCCACGGCCCCGTAAGGCCTCTTGCCAGGTCGAAGTTGCGCTTGTCGGCCCCCTAGTTTCCACAACATAGGCATCCATGAGCAGGGGCACTGGCGCCCGACGCCGTTAGGGCATCCCTCTTACGCGCGAATCCATCCCCACGCGTGCCTTTCCCTACCTAATGGGACTCCCGCGACGTGATCCTTGTCATACTGTGATATATCTAGCATTATATCGACGTACAAAATATTTTATACGTAATGCGTTCTTGAATCACAGAGTGCACAGTATTGCCATCCTCAGTGAGCCACGCCGACGTGGCCCGGGTCTCACTGTCATTAAAACCAGAGCTCGGAGGTAGACCTTGAACGCAGAAACACAAGTCTCGCAAGCAGTCAAGAGGAGGGCCCCTCAGCGGCGGGGCCGTCTGTTTGTTGCCACTATCGGCGCGCAGTCCATCGAGAACTACGACTTCCTGATATACGGGACTGCTGCCTCGATTGCCCTCAACAGTCAGTTCTTCCCCTCGGTGGACCCAGTGGTGGGCGTCCTGGCGACGTTCGCCACATTTGCCGTCGGCTTTGCAGGCAGGCCGATCGGGGCTGCGATCTTCGGACACATCGGCGACAGGTTCGGCCGCAAGCCCGGGCTGTTGCTGGCGATCTTGCTGATGGGCGTATCGACTATGCTGATCGGCCTGCTACCCAACTACCAGACCATCGGTGTGGCCGCCCCGGTCATGCTTGTGATCCTCCGGGTCCTTCAGGGAGTATCGTTGGGAGGACAGAGCACGGGCGCCACCCTCCTCTCGCTCGAGAACGCACCACCTACGCGGCGGGGTCTTTTCGGGGCGCTGCCGCAGCTGGGGGTGTTCGTGGGTATGGCAAGCGGCACCCTGGTCTTCCTGCTGATCGGGAACCTGACCACCCACGAGCAGTTCATCGCGTGGGGATGGCGGATCCCCTTCCTGCTCAGCGTCCTTATGTTCCCGGTCGCCTACATTGTGCACCGCTTCATCGACGATGCCCCGGAGTTCCAAAAGGCGGAGAGCAACGTCGCCATGCAGCCGCGTCGCCCTTCGTCTGTCGTGCAGGTGCTCCGCAATCCGAAGCAAGTCCTGCTGGTCGTGTTCGCCTTCCTACCCCCGACAATTATGTTCTACGTCATCGTGGCAGGCCTGCTTCAGTACGGTGTGCAAAACCAGCATATCGATCAGAATGTGATGCTCATCGCGGTGATGCTTTCAATGGTCGCGTTCTCGGTGAGCACGGTCTTCTTCGGCTGGTTGTCCGACAGGATCGGGCGGCGCGGCATCTACGCCGCTGGCGTCGCCCTGAGCGGACTGTGGGCATTCGCGCTGTTTCCGCTGATGGATACCCGTAACTTCGGGCTGATCCTCCTGGCGGCCGGCGTCGGTCAGATCTCAGTCGGCGCGATGTTTGGTCCTGGAAACGCAATGTGGGCCGAGATGTTCCCGCCGAGCATGCGGTATTCGGGCTCCTCCATCGGCACCCAGTTGGCGAACGTTCTCGGCGGTGGATTGGCTCCCTTTATTATGGTTGCCCTAATTGCTGGGACGCATACCACGGTATCGGTAGCAATATACATGGCTGTGGCCGCTGTCGTGAGCCTGGTCGCCGTGGCAATGATCAGGCTTCCGAGGACCACCACCGCGACTGACTGATACAGCCTGGTCGGTGGGCCCTTCGCGGAGTGAGGCGCAACGGGCCCACCTATACCAGTCTCTGGGGCAGCTCAACCCTCTAGCACCTCTTCCGATCCGAGCTTTCGTTGGGCAATACGCCAAACAAGATCGAATAGACTTAGGTGCTTTCCGAGCTTCCGCAGCGGTACACGCACCGATATACGGGGCTGTTCGCCCGGCGCTTCCTCTTCGTGGCCGCAGACGCGACTAGGAAACTGGCCGACGGCTGGGATTACCCGATCTGCGTGCTGAACCGGGTCGAAGTGTTCGAGGATCTCTATGAACTGGACCTCGCCGAAAATCACGTCCCGGTCTGGCCCAATGAACGATCCACGGCCGGTCGCGAACCGGAACCGGCACGGCGACGGCTGTGTCCGGTGGCCTTTCAGCCGGTGGCGCTTAGCTGCTGAGTGCCCGTGCGGTCCGATGGTCGGCAGCGGGGTAGACGCCCAGGATGCGCACCTCGGTGGTGAAGAAATCCAGCTCCTCGAGGGCCAGTCGGAGCGGCAGGTCCTCGGGGTGGCCCTCCACGTCCACCATGAACATGGTGGCGGCGAACTCGTCACCCACCATGTAGCTCTCCAGCCGTGTCATGTTCACACCGTTCGTGGCGAACCCGCCCAGCGCCTTGTAGAGCGCCGAGGGGACGTTCCGGACGCGGAACACAAAGCTGGTCACTGCCGGCCCGGCCAACTCATCCCGGGTGGGCAGGTTCTTTTCCTGGGCCAGGACCACGAAGCGGGTGGTGTTGGAGGGGTCGTCCTCAACGCGCGATGCCAGCACCTCCAGACCATAGATCTGGGCCGCCAGCGGGGGAGCGAGGGACAGTTTGGCGGGGTCGTTCCATTCCCGGACCTCCCGGGCGGATCCGGCGGTGTCGCCGGCAATGACGGGCCGGAGCCCGGCGTCGCGGATCAGTCGGCGGCACTGTCCGAGGGCGTGGATGTGGCTGTGGACCTCGGTGGCACCTTCGATGGTGCTGCCCGGGATGCCCAAGAGGTCGAAGTGTATGGGCAAGAAGAACTCGCCCACGATCTGCAGGTGCGACTGGGGAAGCAGAATATGGATGTCCGCCACGCGGCCGGCAATCGAATTCTCGATCGGGATCATAGCCAGGTCGGCCTCCCCGTTGGAAACCAGCTCGAAAGCGTCCTCGAAGCTGGCGCAGGGAACGCTTTCGAACTCGGGGAACATCTGTTGACACGCGATATTGGAGTTGGCGCCGGGTTCACCCTGGTACGCAATCTTCTGGGCCATGGTCCGTATGGTTTCACCTCAGGGGCCAGCTCACCCAACTGGAGACCCACTGTGTCCCTTCGGGACCTCCGTCCGGGGCTGAAAATGCGCCTTTGGTCGCCTGTCGACGCCGTAGCTCCATGTCTCGGCTCTCCCCGGGAAACGCATCGCCGAGAGCGGATTTTCCGTCAACCTGTTTCAGGCGGAAGCTGTTTCACGGAGGTATGGGCGGAGTCCGGGGATTGCGAAGACCACCTTGCCGTGGCCGGCTGACTCGATCAGGCCCTCGGCGATGAGTCTCTTTCTGTACTTGGACACCACGTTAGGCTTGGCCTTCATGATGTTTCCTATCTGACCGGCCACGGACGGTCCATCCTGAAGGGCCATGGCGTCGAGGAACTTGCAGTCTTTGTCCGAGATGTCCGATAGTGCTGACTCTACGACTACCAATGTGTTCCGCCTTTGGGCTCTTCCCAGGGCAGACTGACAGCA
Source organism: Arthrobacter bambusae (assembly GCF_022606295.1). Taxonomy (GTDB): domain Bacteria; phylum Actinomycetota; class Actinomycetes; order Actinomycetales; family Micrococcaceae; genus Arthrobacter; species Arthrobacter bambusae_A. The sequence continues at coordinate 20,067 of NZ_JAHHZS010000018.1, read as the reverse complement.
CCTGACGTCCCGGCGTGGTCTGTGCCTAGTGCTGGTAGATGTCCCGATGGTGGCCAAGGGCGGCCACCAGAACGATCAGCTGTGCGTCCCGGATTTCGTAGATGATCCGGTAATCGCCGGTGCGGACACGCCAGTCACCGCTTATTCCGGAGAACTTCTTTGCTCCTGGCGGTCGCGGAGACGATGGCGGCCTGGATCCGCCGATGGGCGTCGGGCGGGAGTTTGCGCAACTGCGGGAGGGTGGCCGGCGCGACCTGCAGGGCAGAGCTCGGCGACAAGGTCCAACAGGACCCGGATTCCCCCGGCGCCTGGCGTGGGTGATGAACGCAACCATGTCCTCACTGCTCCAGTATCGCGGAGCGACCGTGAGATAGCCGGCGACGTCTTAACCGGCGTTCCGGAAAGGGGGAAGCGAAGCAGGGGTTGAACCAGATGGTGTCTACGCCGGCCACCCAGATAACCCAAGTGGGCCTCGCGCCTTCGAAGTCGCCGATCCCGTCCCGATTGCCGTCCGCGAAGGAGGACAGGAAGGTCCGGTGAATCGCGCGAGTTCGCTGACGTGGCTGGTCAGTGCCGCGTGGTTGTCCTCCATCTGTCGGGTCAGATCAAGGACCGAAGCCGCGAGCCTGCGCGCTTCGGCCCGGATCGTCCGGGTGGGCGTGTCGTCGTCACGCCGGGCCCGCCAAGCGGCCACGGCGCGCACCTGGGCGTCGGTCAGAGGCTTCCTGGCATCGATGCCGAGATCGAAGCTGCGCAGCAGCGCGGTGAGCAGGTTCCGGTCCCCGGTCCTACGGCTGTCTATTGCGCGCCGAGCCACGAGCAAAACCCTCAATGCTGAGCGGATTCCGTCCGCTCTTGGGGCCGCCAGCGCTTCTGCCTCCGAGGCAAGGGCTGTACCGGCCGCGGCCACGGCATCGATCTCATCCGACTTACCTTTCCCGGTGCGGGAAGCACGTCTGGGCGGACGGACGTCACAGACCGCGATGCCTTCCGCCCGGCGGGTGCGGGTGAGCTTCGCCCCGTAGGAGCCCGTGCCCTCGATCGCGACCAGCACCTTCCCGGCCGAGCGTCGCTGTATCCAGGTCACCGCGCGGGCCAGTCCGGCCGCGTGCGTGGGGAACGTCGCCGAGCCCGCGGTGCGTCCCGTGCCGGCGTTGAGTATTGCGTAGGTGTGCGTCTGGGCGTGGGTGTCCACGCCGATGACATGTTGGTATTGCTCTGCCACGATGGTCACGCCATGGCTCCTTCCGTGCCGAGGGATATTGCCAATCGGCGTCGGTCTGGAAGAGGAGCTGTTGCGAGGCGCATCTCTACCGAGCCACGCGGGCCGGAGATCCTCCGGACGCGGGCAACCTTCTATCAAGCCATCGGAACAGGCCAGACCAACGCCGACCCCGCAACCCGGGCAAGTCAGCGGAAAGGCACCCCGGAGGGGCCAGATAGAGACCGAGCCACGCGAAGCGGGATCGGACGCCAGTCTGCCAGCCAGTCCCAGACCAGCCATCCACCATTAGAGATTGAGACCTACGACATTGATCGGGTAAGGACGTGCCGGCGTGGTTATCGACAGGGCCAACGGAAATTGGAGCTGATCGAAGGGTATCGCCTCGTGTCCGGGCGGTTGCGAGCCAGCTCCCGGCTGATCGTTGATGGGGAGCGCCCCAGCTCACGGGCGATGGATCGAAGGCTTGATCGTGCCAACAAACGGTCAGCGATGAAAACCCGCTCATCTTCGGACAGATAACGGCTGGACCCACTGGCTACCGGAACAGGAAGCCGCCGGCGCGGATCCAGACCTGTTGACGCAACCCGGGCACGCCATTGCGGCCGTTCAGCCAACGGCTTCCCGTGTTGCGGCTGATACCGAGGATCCTGCATGCCGCTAAGTTCGAATGCCCGTCCTTCATGAGCTGAACATATCCGGGCCGCTTATCGACCAGGCCCACAGGCCCCATTTTCCGTAAACGACGCGCCGAACGTCCCATAAACAGCACCCTTTTCAGTCAGGTGTTTCGACGATGATGAGAAACCGCGGCGTCCTTGCCGAGTGGCAGCAGCGGTCGGCCGCCGTGGGATTCGGCGACCTTGAGAGTGGGGTGGCGTCCCATCGCCGTCGTCGCTTTCGTGCACGCCGACGCAATGGCGCCCTTCCTGATCGTCAGCTTCGTGGCTGTCGCAGTGCAAGGGATATCGAACACAGGCGGGATGCGCACTGTCCTTAGCTGGACGACACCGTCAGAACGATTCGGCGTGCTCGCGAAGCTCGACCTCATCTCCTCCGGCGGCGCCGCGGCGCCAGGACTTGTTGCTGGACACTATCGGCGGTGCCCCCACTCGATGCGATCGGCTACGCCGCCGTCGCCATCATCTCCATCATCACGATCCGAAACCCACACCGGTAAGGGCGGCCCTCGCTCATGTCGTCGCGGAGGAGCGGGCGCGCACGCTCGCCATGATTTGATCTTCTATGGCGGTGCCGCTCTACCGGGTCTCGTCGCCGGTCAGCGGTCCCGCTCGGCTGGCGCTGCCGGATGTCGGTGCCTGCTATGCCGCGCTCGTCATCGCGGCGACCGTCGCGCGGCTGAGTAGTTGCGGCCGTGGTCAACAGGCACTGGTGTCTGGAGGCTGATGCGGCGGACCCGCGATGAGCGCCCGATGGGTGTAATGACAGTTCCTCCCTTCTTCCGTCGAGCGGTGTAGCGTCGGAGGTGGGAATGAACGGTTCTCACTTATCTCAGGAGGTATTGCATGGCACAGGAGAAGAGCCGAGCGCAGCAGTTGGTGGGTGATATCGCCCCGAAGTTGGCGGAGCTGACCGACGAGGTGCTGTTCGGCGACGTGTGGGCGCGCCCCGGGCTCTCGCCGCGGGATCGCAGTCTGATCACTGTCGCAGCGCTGACCGCACTGGGACGCACTGATCAGCTTCGATCCCACCTGGGTCTGGCGCTGGACAACGGCGTGACCCAGGGGGAGCTGGCTGAGCTCGCTACCCACCTCGCGTTCTATGCCGGGTGGCCGGCCGGGATGAGCGCGGCCACCACGCTCAAGCAGGTCCTCGATGGCCGCTGACGACGTGAGCGAAGACCCGATGGTCGTCCTGCCCGCGCCCGCCACGGTGAAGGCGGCAGCGGACCGATTCACGGGCGACGTGTGGGTGGATGGCATTACGAATGGGGCCGGTCCCGGCACGGCGACGCTCGCTGCCGTACGTTTCTCGCCGGGCGCGCGCACCGCGTGGCACCGCCACGCCAATGGCCAGACCCTGCATGTGACCGACGGGCGCGGGATCGTCTGCAGCCGCGACGGGCATGCGATCGTCATGATTCCCGGAGACGCCGTCTACACCCCGCCCGGCACCTGGCACTGGCACGGCGCGGCACCCGATTCCTTCATGACGCACCTGGCACTTTCCGTCGCCGGCGGAGATGTCGAATGGGACGGACACGTCGGTGACGACGAGTACGCCACCGCCGCAGCCAGTGGCGAGGCCACGACGAGGACCCGATGACGCCCGACGGTTCGACAGCATCCGGGGAGGCAGCCGCTCCGCTGGCCGTCGCGGCGCAAGGCAGCTTCGCCGTCGGCGGCACCATCGTGACCAGGGGCGGAAGCTTTGACCCACGGAACCCTGTGGACCCCGCGGGGCAGACGCTGCACGGCGACCACGCCCGTGTCAGCTATCAGGTCCCGGTTGCTGCGCGACCAGTGCCTTTGCTGTTCTGGCACGGCTGGTGGGTAGACAGCAGCTGCTGGGACACCACACCTGACGGCCGTGAAGGGTTCCGCACCTTGTTCCTACGCCGCGGGTACGGTGTGTATCTGCTCGATCAGCCCCGGCGCGGTTCGGCGGGCAAGACGACGATGGCCGCCGAGATCGGCACCGGGCCGAACGAGCAGTGGTTCTTCAACCAGTTCCGCCTCGGCCTGTGGCCGGACTTGTACGAGGGCGGCCAGTTCTCCTCCGTCCCGGCGGCGCTGGAGCAGTTCTTCCGGGCCATGGTGCCAGACACCGGCCCGCTGGACACCGAGGTGATCGTTGCGGGAGCATCGGCGGCGATCGACCGCATCGGTCCCCTCGTGTTGGTCACGCACTCCCACGCCGGCGGCTTCGGGTGGCTCGCCCGGCTGCGCAACGACAACGTCCGTGCCGTTGTCAGCATCGAACCCGGCAGCGGATTCGTCTTCCCCGAGGGCGAACTGCCCGAACCGATGCCCAGCTCGAACGGCACCCTGGGACCGGTGCCCGTTCCCCTCAAAGAGTTCGAGGCGCTGGCACGGGTGCCGATCATCGTCTACTACGGCGACAACATCCCGACCGAGCCGACCGACATCGCGGGCCGCGACAACTGGCGGGTTAGGGTCGCCATGGCCCGCATCTGGGTCGACACGATCAACCGCCACGGTGGCGACGCGACGTTCGTGTCGCTGCCGGAGCAGGGCATTCACGGCAACACCCACTTCGCGTTCAGCGACCTCAACAACCAGAAGATCGCCGACCAGATCGCGGCGTTCCTCGCCGAGAAGAAGCTCGATTGATCGCACCGGTCAGGAGGGCACGCCAGGGCGCCGCCACGCTGACGACGCGAGAACAGCAGCAACGTTGCCAGCCCGGGCATACGAGTGAAAAGGAGATGTACATGAACGACACGAACATCGCCGCGGAAGCGGGTCCGGTGCACGACTACCGCCAGAACCCGTTCGGCCTCGTCTATGAGTACGCCATCACGGAGAACGAACCGGGTAAGGTCAACATCCACCCCGTCAGTTACACGCTGCGCGGGCTGACGATCGCCGCGAACGTCTACACCCCGGCAGGCTACGACCCGAACGGCAAATATCCGGCGATCACCGTGGCGCACCCCAACGGTGGCACCAAGGAGCAGGTCGCCGGCCGGTACGCTCAGCGCCTCGCGGAGCAGGGCTACATCACGATCACCGCGGACGCCGCCTACCAGGGACACAGTGAGGGCGAGCCCCGCAGCGTGGATAAGCCCTTCTTCCGCACCGACGACATTCACGGCATGGCCGACTTCATCGCCGGTTTCCCGGGCGTGGACGTCGACCGGCTGGGTGCGCTGGGCATCTGCGGCGGCGGCGGGTACACGTTGAAGGCGGCCCAGTCCGACAAGCGCTTCAAGTCCGTCGCCACGGTGAGCATGTTCAACTCCGGGCGCGTCCGCCGCAACGGGCTCCAGGACTCGGCGCTGGACACCACCCAGGACCGCCTGCGGCAGGCATCCGAGGCCCGCGCCCAGGAAGCTGCCGGCGGCGAAGTCCTTTACGCCGGGGATGCGGACCTGACGGACAAGCAGATCGCGGCCCTCCCGTTTGACCTGTACCGGCAGGGGTACGAGTACTACTGGAGGACCCACGCCTGCCCGGGCTCGACCTTTAAGTACACGATGAGCAGCCTGCTGGACCTGATGGCCTTCGACGCTGCCGACCAGCTTGGGCTCATCGACGTGCCATTGCTGATGATCGCTGGAAGCGAGGCGGATACGAGGTATATGAGCGAGGACGCGATCCCGAAGGCGACCGGCACCGAGGATAAGGAGCTGTTCCTCATCGAGGGTGCCCGGCACATCGAAACGTACTGGATCGATGAGTACGTGGACGCCGCGCTGGACAAGCTGACGGCCTTCTACGCCCGAACCGTCTAGACGAAATAGAGGGCTCCAGCGACGCCGCTGCCTGAGCCACCCGAGAGCGCCGCTCCGCGGGCGTCGCGGAACACGGCGCTTGGAAGGGTGCACTCGAACATGCCCCGGGACGCAGTGCGAGTCGTTCCCGTCTGAGGCGGGAGAACCACTAAATGGATGGCACGTCACCGGCTCCGGCACGAGGACGACGCTGGCCTGCCGGCGCGCATGCGGGCGAGGTCGCGACGGCTTTCGAATTGTTCTTCGACCTGGTCTTCGTCTTCGCCGCTACCCCGGTCACCGGCCTGATGATGCACGAACACGGCGTCATAGGCATCCTCCACGGCCTGATCCTGCTCGGCATGCTGTGGTGGACCTGGTGCGCATTCACCTGGCTGGGTAATCAAGTCCGTGCCGACGCGGGCATTGGAATGGTCGGCTTCGGTCTCGCGACCGTCGGTGTCTTCGTCGTCGCCCTGTCGATTCCCACCGCCTGGGAACACGCGGACAGCGGCCTACCTGGCCCAGCCGTCCTGGTCTGCGCGTACCTGTTCGTTCGCGTGGTCTACACCATCGCCGCGCAGGGCGACCAGGGATTGCGCAGGCAGATCGCCATCTCCTGGCTGCCGCGGGTGCATGGGCGTGCTGCTGATTCTCGGGGCTGCCATCGGTGGCGACGCGCAGATGATCCTGTTCACCGTAGCGGTCCTCGGCGAGTGGCTGTCCATCTACCTCATGTCCTGGCGGGGCAGCTGGAGAATTCACAGCCCCTCCCACTGGACGGAGCGGTATGAACTGTTCGTTCTGATCGTCCTGGGCGAATCCCTTGTCGCCGTCGGTGTCTGCGCCGAGGGACACCCGCTCAGCCTGCCGCTCCGGATCGTGGCCGGGCCGGGGGGTCGGCTTTGCGATCTGCCTCTGGTGGCTGTACTTCGACTTGGTGGCCCCCGCCACCGAACGCCGCATCGCGGAACTGGCCGGAGCGCGACGCGTCCGGGTCGCGCTGGAAGCCTACGTTTACGGCCACTTCCCCCTAATCGCAGGGATCGTCATGGCCGCCGTCGGCGTCGACGGCACCCTGCGGCTGGCAGACACTCCCGAACCGATCGGCACGTTCTACGGGCTCTGCCTGGCAGGCGGAGTGATCCTCCATTTGGCTGGGCACCTGATCTTCGACCGACGTGTGCTGCGGGCGAGGAACATCGCCCGCAGCAGCACGATCCTCGTCCTGGCCGCACTCTCGTCCGTGATCGGGCTGCTTTCCGCGCTGGCGGCCCTCGCCTCCGTCACCGCAGTCCTAGCCGCATTGGTCGTTTTCGAACGAGTGCGCTTCGCCGATCTCCGACAGCAGTACGGCAGCGAATAGTCTGGTTCAGAAGCGTCTGCGGACGGCGTCGAGTTCGGCGACGACTCCGGCCGGCTCGTGGTCCAGTGGCATGTTGTCGCGGTCGAGGACGGCATCGAGCGCGCCCGCCCGGTCCGCTTGCAAGCCGTCGAAGAGCGGGTTTAGGTCAGTCTGCGCCGGCCCCGTTTCCGCGACGAGCTCCAGCGTCTTGTGGTCGGCGGCATCCGATGTGAGCGACGCGACGAGGACTTGCGCGATTTGGGCGCGGGAGACCACACCGTCAGAGGGATCGCTTGCCCACCGGGTGTCGCCTTGCAGCATGACGAGCCGGTGTTGGTCGGCACCGTTGTAGTCGAACCAGCCCGGGCGGACGATCGTGTTCGGCATACCGCTGGCCCGGACGAGCCGTTCCCCGCGGCGCTTCCAATCGTGACCGGGAGTGTGCTTCGTGACCCCGATCGCGGTCATCAGGGCGATTCGAGCCGGAGCTTCCAGGACGCTCAGGACGTTGCGCACGGCACCGTAGTCCACCTCTTCGGCTTCCTGGGCGCCGCCGTGGCTTCCGTGGGTAAAAATGATTCCGGTAACACTTGATCGCACCCCGAAGGTTCCCCGCGTCCGTGAGGTCGCCAACGACAACCTCGGTACCTTCCGGGAACCGGTCCTTCCGGGATTCGTCACGTACCAAGGCCCGCGTGTCAAAGCCCGCCTCGAGCGCCTGCGCGACGGCGAGTTGTCCGATGCTGCCGCTTGCACCGACGACGAGCACTGTGGACATTTCTTCAGTCATGATCGTTCCTTAGTTGTTGCTGGCTGCTTTTCTTCATCTTCTTCGTCGCGGAGCTTCGTGATCGAGCCGTTGAACCCGTCCCCTCGGCCGCTGGCGCCGGCCAGGACGGCGGCCTCGCCGATCACCCCGTCTGGCACCGCGGCGGGTTTTGGGAACACGGGTCGGGCGGTGTTCCCTTTGTTCGCCGGGCCCTCACACATCGGCGGGTCGAGTTCTCGCCCGAGCGGGTTGGCTGCCACGCAGTCCATGCGAACCCGCACCCACATCGGCGCGCTCGTCACGGCATCCAGCATCCAGGAACCGGTTGGTTGACGGGATCAGCCTGTAGCGCTTGGTCGATCTTGAAGAAGTCCGGTGCGGCGCAGCCAGGATTCGATGGCCGGTCCGGCGTCGCGGACTTCCTCTCCCCGCACCGCGAGCCCTTCGCCGATGGTCGCCCCCGGGCAGGAGCGGGTGTAGTCGCGTTCGGTGGTGCCGAGTCCGCTCATGGCGTGGGTGGTCACGGGGTGGACCGTTTTGCCGGTGAAGTCGTGGCCTTCGGTGAAGGTCGTCATGATCATGGGTGCCCGGACGTTCCAGATGCCGCTGGCCAGCAGCACGGTGTCGTACTGGTCGATGGAGGGCAGGGGGGTGGCGATGGTTGGAGCGGTCCCCGTAGTAGTAGTTCTCCCCGGCACGGGAGAACTGGGCCAGCAGAACTCGTCCGCCATTTCCGGGACCAGGCATCCCCTGGGCGGAGCCGGGGGTGGTTGGGTTTGGGGGCATGGGCGTGTTCCTTTCCTCCGGGGCACAGCCTGATGTGCCGATAGCGATCATGGCAGCGCCCAGGCCGGTGGCTGCAAACTGCAGGACCGAGCGCCGGCTAATCGTTTTTGGATTTGTGGTCATCACGGGTCTCCGGGTCGGGTGTAGGGCCAGCGTGGGCACCCCTGCTCGCGGTTAAAGGTGCGGCCACTGCCCGTTGCGGAGACTGTACGTTGGGGTGACCGGCTGGTCACCCCAACGGACGGAGAGCCGGATTAGTTGTAGCGGCGTGCGCCCAGCCAGCTGACCATGGCGGGGTCGCGGTGGTCGAAGAAGAGGCTGGCGCCGGTGTCCAGGGTTGCGATCTGGCTCGTCTGGTCCTCGGTGAGCTCGAAGTTGAAGACGTCGAGGTTTTCGGCCATCCGATCGGGACGGACGGACTTGGGGATGACGACGATCTCGCGCTGGATGAGCCAGCGGAGCACGACCTGGGCGACGGACTTGCCATGTGCCCCGGCGATGGCGCGGAGGACCGGATCGGTGAACAGGTTGTTCTTGCCCTCCGCGAATGGCCCCCAGGACTCGATTTGGACGCCGTGTTCGCGCATCAGCGCCTGATCGGCGGCGCGCTGGTGGAAGGGGTGGGTTTCGATCTGGTTGACGGCAGGGACGATCTCGTTGTGGTCGATGAGGTCGACCAGCCGGTCGGGATGGAAGTTTGACACGCCGATTGCACGGGCCAGGCCTTCCTTGTTGATCTCCTGCATGGCCCGCCACTCGCTGTAGTAGTCCCCGAGCGGCTGGTGGATCAGGTACAGGTCGAGGTAGTCCAGTCCGAGCCGGTTGAGGGAGTTTTCGAAGGCGCGCCTGGTGTCGTCCTGAACGCTGCCGGTGGGTGCGTGCTGGATCCAGAGCTTGGTGGTGATGAAGAGCTCCTCGCGGGCAAGTCCGCTTGCCTTGATGGCTGCTCCGACGGCCGCCTCGTTGCCATAGGAGGCGGCCGTGTCCAGATGGCGGTAGCCGGCGGCGAGGGCGGCCTCGACCGCGGCTTGGGTCTCGTCGTCGGGGATCTGGAAAACGCCGAAGCCCAGGATCGGCATCTGGACGCCGTTGTTGAGGGTCACGTTGTTCATGGGGTTCCTTTATTGGTGTGTGGGCATCGGTGGTTTGCGGACGGAGGCCGTGGCCGGGGCTGTGGTTCCGGCACGGACGTTAGGGCTGTGGCGCGTCCGCATGCCATAGTCGCAGGGACGCGGCGATGAGGATGAGCAGGACGACAACGGTGGTGCCGAGACCAAGGCGGAGCCCGCCCATGAAGGCGTTTCCGGCGAGCAGGGCGCCATAGATCGCGACCCCGAGGGAGCCGCCGACCTGCCGGGCGGTGTTGACGACGCCACTGGCGGTCCCTGCCTTCTCTGCGGGAACGTGGTCCATGACCAGGGCGATGATCGGAGGAACGGTGAAGGATCCGCCGACGCCGACGGGCACCATGATGACGGACACGAGCAGGAGCGGGGCGTCGGCGGGAAGCAGCCACAGGCCGGCCAGGCCCACGGCCATGATCAGCTGGCCGGCGGCGATCATGGCGACGCTCCCGTAGCGGGCCATCAGCCGGGCCCCGAGGGGGTTGAGGAGCGTGAGGAGGCCGGTCATCGGCAGGAACAGCAGCCCGGTCTGCAGCGCGGTGGCTCCGCGTTGCTGCTGGAAGTAGAGGCTTTGGAGGAAGACGACGCCGTAGAAGGCCGCCATCGTGACAACGGCTATGGCCAGGGTGGTGGAGACCGTGCGTGAACGGAACAGGTCCAGCGGGACCATGGGGTGTTTTCCGCGGGCCTGGGCCAGCACGAAGGCGGCCGCCGATGCCGCGAACACAGCGAACAGGGTGAGGATTCCGGGGTTGCCATAGCCGGCCTCGGCGCCTTCGATGATGCCGTAGGTCAGGCTGGCCAGGGCCAGCACGGCGGTGATCTGCCCGATCCAGTCAAAGGGCATCGGGCGCCGCGGCGACGGGGCGACGCGGGCGAGCACGAACAGTGCTGCCGCCCCGACGGGAAGGTTAACGATGAAGATCAGCCGCCAGTCGATCTGGGTCAGGACGCCGCCGAGCACCGGACCGGCCGCGGCGGCGACAGAGCCGCCCAGGCCCCAGTACACGATGGCCCTGCCGCGCTGTGCCGCGTCATGATAGGCCTCACGGATGAGGGCCAGAGAGCTGGGGGTGATCATCGCCGCGCCGATGCCCTGCAGGATGCGGCTGGCGATGAGCACCGGGAGGCTCGGGCTGAGCCCGCACGCCAGGGACGCAACGGTGAACAGGACCATGCCCAGGCCGTAGGCGCGGCGGGCCCCGGCCCGGTCGGAGAAGGTCCCGGAGAACAGTTGCAGGGCCGAAAACATCAGGGTGTAGCCGGTGACGATCCACTGCAGGCCGGACAGGCCGCCTCCAAGGTCGTTCCGGATCGCGGGCAGGGCGACGTTGACGATCTGGGCATCCAGGGCAACGACGAAGAATCCCAGCATGGCGACCGCCAGGGACGCGCGCGGCCGGGCCACTGTTGTCGGGGGGCTGAGGGTGGATACAGACATGGTCCTCGCAGGATGGGGAACTGGACTTCTTCAAGAAAACCAGCCAATTCCTGCGCGCGGGAGTGCCTGTTGTGCGGTGTACTGGCAGTTCCTGTTAGGCCGGACCGGGGCGTCGTGGCGTAGAGGCCATGGAGAACAGTCAAGACGTCCGCGAGTTCCTCACGAGCCGGCGGTCGCGCATCACTCCGGCCCAGGCCGGGCTGCCCGCCTACGGCGGGACCAGGCGCGTGGCGGGGCTCAAGCGCGAGGAAGTGGCCATGCTTACCGGCGTGAGCACCGAATATTATGCCCGGCTCGAGCGGGGGAACCTGCGGGGAGTCTCCGAAAGTGTCCTCGAGTCCCTCGCCGGCGCACTTCAGCTCGATGAGGCTGAACGGGCCCACCTGTTCGACCTCGCCAAGGCTGCCGGGCCAGCGCGGGCACCGGGAACCCGCCGGGTCCGGGCGGAAGTGCGCCCCAGCGTTGGGCGGATCCTGGCCGGGATGACAGGCACGCCCGCCTACGTCTGTAACTCGCGCATGGACATCGTGGCCGCGAACAGCCTCTGCTTCGCCCTCTACGCCGGCGTCCTCAGCCCCGAGACGCTGCCGCTGAATCTCGCACGGTTCATTTTCCTGGATCCGCGTTCCCAAGACTTCTTTCTCGACTGGGAGACGCTCGCTGATGACCTCGCCGCAGGACTCCGCGCCGAAGCCGGACGCAACCCACATGACAGGGGCCTCAGCAGCCTCATTGGTGACCTCGCCACGGGAAGCACGGAATTCTCCATGCGCTGGGCACGGCACAACGTCCGTTTCCGCCGCTCGGCCCGCAAGACACTGCACAACCCGCTCGTTGGAGACATCGAACTCACCGGCGATTCCCTCAAACTACCCGGCGAGGATCTGACCGTCATCGCCTACACCGCCGACCCCGGATCCCATGCCCAGGAACAACTCGACTTCCTGACCAGCTGGAGCACAACCGGAAAACGTCCGGCCGAACCGGCTCCAGCCAACGCGCACACCACAACGAGTCCGCCACCCGAAAGCGAGTCGCAGGACCGCCCATGAGTGTCACATAACCGTCCGAAAAAACGCACCAGGGACTGCCCCGGCTTTTGTTGACTCGGGGTCTTAGGCCGCTAAGAGCGCGGTCCGGTTGATTGTTTCATATTCGATCGGCGTGAGTTTTCCCAGCCGTCTTTGCCGTCGCCGGCGGTGGTATGTCCTTTCGATCCAGGTGGTGATCGCCAGGCGGAGCTCCTGGCGTGTGAGCCATCTCTGGCGGTCCAGGACGTTTTTCTGCAGCAGCGAGAAGAAGGATTCCATCGCGGCGTTGTCCGCACACGCGCCCACCCGGCCCATCGACCCTGCGAGCCCGTGGCGCCGGAGCGATTCGACGAAGCGGCGGGATCGAAACTGGGATCCCCGATCCGAATGCACCACCGTTCCGGCCGGGCGGCGTGAGCGCACCGCGTTCTCCAGTGCGGCGACGGCCAGCGAGGATTTCATCCGCGAGTTCATCGATTACCCGACGATTCTCCCGGAATAGACGTCCTTCACCGCGCAGAGGTAGAGCTTCCCCTCGGCAGTGGGGTGCTCGGTGATGTCGGTCAGCCACAGCTCGTTCGGCGCCTCGGCGGTGAAGTCCCTCTCCACCAGGTCGTCGTGGACCGGTGGTCCCGGCTTCCGGTTCAGGCCACGCTTCTTGGAGAACACGGACCAGATCCCGTGGTCCCCGCACAAGCGCTGGACCCTGTTCTCGCCGGCGATGATGCCTTTCTCGGGAAGTTCATCGGCGATGAAACGGTATCCGAAGGCGGGATCGTCGTCGTGGATGTCCAGGGCGGCGTTGACCAGGTGCGCATCCGCCCAGTCCCGGTCCGTCACCGGGCTGGCCCTCCACCGGTAATAGCCTTGCTTGCTGAATCCCAACACCCTGCAGGTCACCGCCACGGGGACACCGTCGGCGGCAAGATCCGTGACCAGCGGGTAGATCATTTTGGGTTGATGTCCCTCGCCAGATAAGCAGCAGCCCGGCGCAGAATCTCGTTCTCCTGCTCCAACAGGCGGTTGCGCTTCTTCAGCTCCCGCAGCTCGACCGACTCGTCCGCTGCCGGGCCGGCTCCGGAATCTTTACGTTCGGCGATGGCAATCCACCGTTTCAGCGTCGTGACCGACAGCCCGAAATCCTTCGCAATCTGCGCCAGCGGCGCCTCACCCTTACGGGCCACATCAATAACATCCTGGCGGAACTCCGCCCCATAAGCCGTGGGCATGGTCAACATCCTTCCACGAGCACAAGCTCGCTAGGTCAAGGAGTCAACAAAACCGGGGGCAGTCCCCCACGTAACTCTGCGGCTCGCAGGCCACGGTTGCTGTGTCATGAGTTAACGCCCGTCGCCGGGGATCTTAAATTGGCCAGCGAACGACGATGGCTAGAATGGGCGCCCATGAGTGTGAGACGCGAAAATCCGCCCGCCGCGCTCTCATCAAGTTGGACGGCCTCGACCACATCAGTGCAGTGACCGTTCGCGCAATGGATGCTATTGATGCGCGACGCACCAAGAGCCCGTCACGAGGACTGCTGCCGTGTGCCAACAACCATCAGTAAAAGCTCAGCGCCATGCCCGGCGGCGGATCTGTGATTTAGTCATCGGATGGCTTAGTTGTGCTGAGACGTGGCGATCGGTTTGGTTCCCGCATACGTGACGTGACCTTGCGGGTACTCCCGACAACAAGGTCCCTCCACCGCGTTCCTTGGTCGGTCGTCGGTGGGCAGGAAAACCGGCTGGGGGTATCCCCGGGCCAGATCTCAAATTGAAACGCCTGAGGTGCCATGTAAGGCGCGGCTTGGAAGGGCTGCGACATGGACGCTCACGCCCAGTTCGCGGATGCTCTCCTGCATTTCCCTCGGGAGCTGGTCGTCGGTGACCACCGCATCCAGCTTGTCCAGGGGTGCCACCCGGAACTTCGAGACCGTGCCGAACTTGGTGCTGTCAGCCAGCAGGAAACATGACGACGACGCCTCCAGGGCCGCGAGTTTGATCTCTACCTTGTCCAGTGAGGGGGTGGTCACGCCGCGGGACATGTTCCACGTGCCGGTGCTGAGGAAGAAGAGGTCAATGTTGATGCCCTTGACAGCGTCAGCGGCGATGCGGCCGCAGCTGGAGGCGCTGGAAGGATCCACGACGCCCCCGGTGTGAATGGTCTCCACATTCGGGAAGGCGAAGAGGCTGGTCACCACATAGAAGTCGTTGGTGACCACGGTGAGGTTCTTCAGCCCTCCGAGGTACGGCACCACGGACTGGCAGGTGGTTCCGGCGTCCAGGAACACCACCATGTCATTTTCCACGAACTGCGCCGCGAGCTCGGCGATCGCCTGCTTACGCGGCAGTTCCAGCTGGGCCCGGAATTCCCGCTCACGAGGCGGCTCCTGGCTGGTCCAGTCGGCCAGCCGGACACCGCCGGGCACCGATGCCACCTGACCCAGCTCCTCGAGCGCCGTGATGTCCCGCCGCACGGTCATGTGCGAGACATTCATGTAGTCCGTAAGGTTGCGGATGCTCAGCACGCCCTCGCGCCGCAGCAGGCGCAGAATCTCCTGGTGGCGCTGTTCCGGGATGAGCGGTCGGGTTGGCGGGTTCACGCAGGACTCCTTTGGAATGGGGACGTAACAAGCCTAACAATTTTTCACAAGGTGTTCTGATTTGTGAAACTTTGGGCTAATCTCTTAAATCATGTTAACCAAGTTTGAAGTACTCGAAACCATCGTCCGCACCGGCGCACTGCTCATCGCGCGGCTGGACTCGGCCGACGAGGCCTACCGGGTTGCAGAGGCTGCCATCGACGGCGGCATCCGCGCCGTCGAGGTCCCGTTGACCGTTCCCGGCGCGCTCGGTGTCATCGAACGGCTGGCCGACAAATACGGCGATCAGGGGATCGTCGTGGGTGCCGGCACCGTGCTCGACGCCGAGGCCGCCTACGCTTCGGTGTCCGCCGGGGCTCGGCTGCTCGTCAGCCCGCAGCTCAACCCGAACATGATCGCCTCGGCCAACCGCTACCAGGCGGTCACAGCCAGCGGCGCTTTTACCCCCACCGAGGTCCTCAACACGCTGGAAGCCGGTGCCGACATCGTCAAGCTCTTCCCGGCTGAACTCGGCGGCCCCGCCTACGTCAAGACCATCCTGGCGCCGCTGCCGCAGGCGCCGATCATGCCGTCCGGGGGAGTGACCCCTGAGAACGTCGGTGCGTGGTTCGCCGCCGGCGTGACCGCGGTAGGCGTTGGCAGCTTCGTCACCAAGGCCGCCCAGAACGACGGCGACTACGGGCTGGTTGCCCGGGCTGCCCGGACGTTCCTCGCGGCGATAGATAACGCCCGGCCGTAGGGTCTGGCACCACAACTACATCCGACAGAAAATGTCGACAGAACACAAAGGAGTGAGCTGCATGAGCCAAGCTTCCGCAGAAATCGCAACACCCGAGGTAAAGCCCGCGAAGAACGTGCGGATCAGGTGGTACCTGATCGCGCTGCTCGTGATCGGCGGCATCATCAACTACCTGGACCGCAACAACCTGAGCATCGCGAACACCACGATCGCCAAGGAGTTCGGACTCAACACCTTCCAGATGGGCCTGCTTCTGTCCGCGTTTTCCTGGCCGTACGCTATTGCCAACCTGCCCGCCGGCTACCTCGTTGACAAGTTCGGCCCGAAGCGCATGTTCGCGTGGGCCGCTGGGCTGTGGTCCATCGTGTCGATGCTCTCGTCGCTCGCCAACTCCTTCGGCTTCCTCTACGCCGCCCGGGTGGCCCTCGGCATTGCCGAGTCGCCGTTCTTTACCTCCGGGCTGAAAGTGGCTGACAAGTGGTTCAACAAGACGGAGCGGGCACTCCCGGTATCCATCATTAACACCGGTTCACAGCTCGCCAACGCGATCGCACCGCCGCTGCTGACATTCCTGATGCTCACAATGAGCTGGCGCGGAATGTTCGTCGTGATCGGTGCCCTGGGCATTGTGATCGCCCTCGTCTGGCTCCGCATCTACCGTGACCCCACCATGAAGGAACAGTTCATCATCAAGGGTGATGAGTTCGAGGAACAGCAGAAGCCCAAGGAGAAGCAGGCCGGCTGGGGCGAACTGCTCAAGAAGCAGAACACCTGGTTCATGGTCTTGGGTGCCTTCGGAATCTTCTACACCGTCTGGGTCTACCTCACCTGGCTGCCGAGCTACCTCCAGACAGCCCGTGGCTTCAGCCTGAGCCAGATCGGCTGGCTCGCCGGGCTGCCGTTCCTTTGCGGCATCATCGGTGTCCTCACCGGCGGCATCCTCTCCGGCAAGCTGATCAGGCGCGGAATTCCCACCATCACCGCCCGCAAGATCCCGATCGTGGGCGGCGCCCTGCTCGCCGCCGCCGCCGTGCTGCCGGTGGCGTACGTCGAAAACACGACCCTGGCGATCGTGCTCCTCTCTGTCGGCTACTTCGCGGCTCAGGTGCCGATCGGCGTGCTGTGGACCCTGGCCTCGGACATCGCGGACTCCAGCCAAGTGGCATCCCTGGGTGCAATCCAGAACTTCGGCGGCTTCCTCGGCGCCGCAGTGGCTCCCATCGTCACCGGCTACATCCTGAATGAAACCGGCGGGAACTATACGCTGGTGTTTCTGATCGGCGGCGTGCTGCTGATTGTCGGCGCCCTGTCCTACGGCTTCTTCGTCAAGGACCGCCGGCCGGCCGGCCGCGCCTGACCTCCGCTTGCACAACGTTCAAGGAAGAACCGTCTCTTGACTACCACCCTCCCCAAAGTGTTCTTTGTGATTGGGCCGGCTGGCTCCGGGAAATCCAGCGTCAGCCGGCTCATTGCCCAGCGGTTCGGGGCTGCCTATATCGACAAGGACACAGCCACCATCCGGTTCACCGAGCTGCTGCTCAAGCTCAACAACTCGGACCCGAATGAGCGGGACAACAACGAGTTCTACCAATCGACCATCATGCCCCTGGAGTACGCGTCCATCCTGGACCTCACCCGGGACAACCTGGCGGCAGGGAACTCCGTGGTCCTGGACGCGCCGTTCGGGAAGTTCTTTCCCGACGACGACTACCTCGCCAAGATCCGGGTCCGCCACGAATGGCCCGACGCCGAACTCGTGGTGGTACATGTGAAGCTGGCCGGAGAGGCACTCCGGGAGCGCCTGATCGCCCGCGGCTACCCGCGGGATGAATGGAAACTGGCGAACTGGGAAACGTTCTGGTCCGGCGCCCAGGCCAACTCCTGCCAGTGGACCGGCGCACGGCACCTTGAGTTCGACAACAGCGCCCAGGCCGCCGACGCCACCGCGTTCGCCGCGGCGCTGGCGGCGGACGAGACACGCAGCCTCCCGGCGGCGGGACAACGCGTCAGCTGAACGCAGCGAAACGGGACAAGCCCATCGATTGCTCCGTAACGCCGTTTTGACTCGTCAATAGGGCGCTGATGACGACTCCTTCTGCCCGATGGACAGTCTGACCAAAATGAGGCGGGCGGGGGACCTTGTTTTGGATCCGGGTGGGAAGCGTATGGGACCTGATAGGGAGGAGTCCCGCCACCCTCGTCCGCACGCTGCCCTGGTACATCTTCCCCGTAACGGCCTCGCAGACTTGGGCAGCGACCTTCCCCCCATTAGGGCCGTCGGCCGCCCCGCGTATCCTTTCGGAGTTTTCGAGATCGAACAGGGCAAGCGCGCGGGCGCCAAAGCCATTCGGTAAAGAATCAACCAAGTCAGGCCGATTCTTGAAGCGATAACGGACGAACCGTCATGCGCGCGTCGGACTCGTGCGAATGTCTTGTCACCGTCAGCGCATCATTCGAACCGCAGCCAGCCCCATGCACCCGACTAAATATCTCGACGCAATCCCTCTTCCGCGGGCACGCATAGCTACCAGCCACGAGGTCCTTCGTCCCACGCATGACATTAGGAGGACATGGGCCGGTCTGACGCGCAGGTGAGGCGACAATTCCGTCAGTGGTTCGGGTGACTACCCGCTGCGGCCCGCCATCCTCGCACGGGAACGAGCCCCGTTACCTCCGGAACGCCCACGACCTGCGACAGATGCCGGGCCGCATCGATATCCTTCGCAGTAGCCATCGGCACCCGAATCTCTAATCTACCCTCTTCGTTCCCGGTAACGCAGGCCGCAGGACATCGCTATCGAAGTACCCCCGTGGCGCGTCCTTGAACCTTGAGTGATAGGTGTGTTAGCGGCCATGAAAAACTGCCCATAGGCGGCCACGGAAATGCCCACTGAGGCGAGTTCTAGTCATCGTTGCAACACCTCTGGATAATCGGGAGTTGCAACACCATGGAATCAACATCGAAAAATAGTCTCCCGTTAAGGAAAGAATCTCCTTTAACGGAAGACCCGGCGTCGAGGACCGGGACGCTCGGGAAACGTTCCCAGCAGTCCCATACCCGTGCCCAAAGACAGGATTTCCTTTCCGCCGTGGCGCGTCTGGGAACTGTCGCCGCTGCGGCCACGGAACTCGGCATTAACAGGAGCACGTGCCAGAAGTGGGCGAACGCTGCCGGGATCAGGCCGCAGCGCCTGTACAGCCAGGCGGACAGGGACCACTTCTATGCCGTTCTGGACCGGACCGGCACCATTACCGCCGCGGCCGAGGAGCTGGGATTGAACATCAGCACGGCGCAGAACTGGGCCGGCAGGGTCAATCCTGCCGCGAGAAAACCACGGGCCATGAGGACTGTGAAGGCCGATCCGGCCCAACGCTACTCACCGGCGGTGATTGAGGAGTTCCTGGGTCTGCTGCGTGACATCGGCAGCGTCAGCGCCGCGGCGGAACAGTTGGGCCTTAACCGCTCCACCTGCTCGAACTGGGCCATCGATGCCGGAATGGCCTCCACCTGTCTGCGACGCCCCTCGGCGAAGCAGCTTCACTACCTGCGCCTGCGCCAGGAAGGAGCCGGCCGGAGGGACGCCGCCCTCGCCGTCGGTGCCAGCAAACCGAGTTCCTACAACTGGGACCGGCAACAGGCGGCAAAGGACACGGCCGCGACCCAAGGCCAGGCCGTGGATCTGCCGTATACACAGAAGGTGAGAACTACATTCGCGGAACCGCCGGCCCCTGCAGCGGCACCAGAGCTGACAGCAGCGGCGGTGCCGGAGCTGCCAGTCTCAGTGACGAAGCAGGCGCCCGCCGCGGTGGCGTTGGAAGCTCTGGAGCAGCCCATCAGCGCCCGCTACCTTTCCCTGTCAGAGCGGGAGAGGATCGCGGACCTGCTCTCCCGCGGGACTTCCATGCAGGCGATCGGCAGGGCCCTGGGCCGGTCCGTGGGCACCATCAGCCGGGAGATCAAACGCAACAGCCACCCCATGCTGGGTTACCGGCCTTACGGTGCTCACCGGGCCGCCACTGCGGCCCGGGCACGGCCGAAGGACAGTAAGCTGGCAGAACCCGGGGAACTGCACGACTACGTGAAGACCAAGCTCCTCACCCGTTGGTCCCCGGAACAGATTTCGAAGCTGCTGATCAAGGAATTTCCCGATGACGAGCAGATGCGCGTGAGTACCGAAACGATCTACCAGGCCCTCTATTTCCAGGCCCGCGGCGGACTCAAACGCGAGGTCAAAGAGGCCCTGCGCAGCGGGCGGACACGCCGCAAGCAGCACAGGAATCCCGAGGAACGCACCAGTCGTTTCCGGGACCCGATGATCAACATTTCCGAACGCCCCGCAGAGGTCGAAGACCGCGCCGTGCCGGGCCATTGGGAGGGGGATTTGGTGACCGGAGCATACAACCAGTCGGCGATCGCCACGCTGGTGGAACGCACCACCCGCTACGTGATGTTGGTGCACCTGCCGGTGGATCACACCGCCGAATCGGTCCGCGACGGGCTGATCAAAACCATGTCCACCCTCCCGGCGCACCTGCGGGGATCCCTGACCTGGGACCAAGGCGCCGAAATGGCCAAACACAAGGCATTCAGCAT
>NZ_JAHHZS010000017.1 GCF_022606295.1 Arthrobacter bambusae | reverse complement strand
GAGATTCCGGACCCGGCCAATTTCACGTGCCTAGCTGGAAGCTGCCCATCCGCAGCCCCACGGCGACAGGCCGCGCTGAGCGTAGACGCGGTTGGCGATGTCGATCTGCTGGGCCTTGCTGGCGGCGGCGGCGTTGGGAGCGTAGGCGCCACCGCCGTTGCCGACCCAGGTCTGGATGTCGAACTGCAGGCCACCGTAGTAACCGTTGCCGGTGTTGATGGCCCAGTTCCCACCGGACTCACACTGTGCGACTTTGTCCCACATTGCCTCGTTCGGCGCCCCGGTGGGTCCGGAGGCCACAGCAGCGGCGGGGGCAGGCTGGGGACGCGCCTTGGTTCCGACCGTCACCTTCGCAGGGACGGGCTGGACCGTGACGTCAGAGGAGACCAGGGTCCTGGAAGCCTCTCGGCCATCCACCAGGACGAGTTTGAACGTCTTGCTGAGCAGCCCGAGGACACCTTCCTGGGTTACCGTCTTCTGGTCGCTGAACTGGGTGGGGTCCTGGGTGGTGACCGTGTCGAAGGGAACGTTCTCCGTCTCGGTGGCGGTCTTGCTCGTGTCCACCCGGGAAACCTTGATCACCATGTTGGGGACAACGGGGGCCGAGTTCGGCTGCGAAACCCGGTCGTTCGCGCCGAGCGAGACGCCGGCATCACTGAGCACGGTGCCTACGTCGGGCGCCGTCGTTGTCTTCGAAGAGCTCTGGCCATCAACGATCAGGCTGATCGTCTTGGGGGTCAGGATCGAAACGTAGGATCCGGAAACGGCCAGCTGGGTGTCCTTCGGCTGGGACACAGCCGAAGCGCTCGCGACGCCGAGCTCGGAGACGAGGCCTTCGACGTTGGGAGCCGTGGTGTTGACCGTCCGTTGGGCGCCATCGAGGCTGACGGTGACGGCCTTGGCCAGGTTGACGTTGATGATGGAGCCGTTCTGCACCGAGGTATTCAAAGCCGGTGAAACCCGGTCTTCGGCCTTCAGGTCGACCTTGGCTGCCTTGACCACCTGGTCAACGGTATTGCCGAAGGTCTGGACGGAACTCACTTTGCCGTCGACGTTGAGGGTGACTGATTTGTTGTTGCCCGTAAAGGCAACCACTCCCAGTACCAGCGCCGAAAGAACCAGCAGCTGCGCACCGACCTTGACGAAACTGAACTTGCCGCCCGTGGTGAAGAACTTGACCATGTTTGCCCGTAACTTTTGGACCATCCGGGCACGGGGAAAAGCGCACAGGGGCCTCCTGCCGCGGTCCCGAAGCAGGCAGAAGCATGCTGGAGGACTGCAGCGGAGCTGGGCGCCGCCACACTCAATTCAACTAAAAACACCAATTGCGAACGGAGTAAGTTGTCCGAAGGCCTTCCCCGACCCCGGCTACTGGTTACCCACTGTAACCGAAGCGTTATAAAGTGACCAAGATTTTTACATACCGGGTATGTAGTGCGACTTCTGCTCAGTCCCAGGATCCATATGTCGCCACGGTGTTTTGGGCCAGTTGCGAGCACAGCGCCGAAAGCTCGGTTCCCGTCACTTCAGCCATGGAACGGACCGTGTACGGGACCATGTAGCTTGCGTTCGGACGGCCCCGGTAAGGGTGCGGAGTGAGGAACGGGGAATCGGTTTCGACGAGCAGCAGTTCCGGATCCGCGATGGCCAAGGCGTCCCTCAGGTTCGCCGCATTCTTGAACGTCATGGTGCCGGCAAAGGACATGTACCAGCCGTTCATGTTACAAATCCGTGCCAGTTCTTCATCGCCCGAGAAGCAATGGAATACCACCCGCTCCGGGGCCCCCTCCTCCCGCAGGACCTGGACGACGTCGTCATGGGCGTCGCGGTCGTGGATCTGGAGGGTGAGGTCCAGCCTCTTTGCGATATCGATGTGGCGGCGGAAAGACTGGCGCTGGTGCACTAGGCCCTCGCCGTGGGTGCGGAAGAAATCAAGCCCGGTTTCGCCGATCGCGCGCACCCGTGGGTGGGCAGCCAGCTCTTCGATTTCCGCGAGAGCCGATTCCAGCTCTCCGCGGCCCGCGTACACGGGGGCGTCGTTGGGGTGGATGGCGACAGCTCCGAGGAGCCGCCGGTCGGCGTCGAGCGCCTGGACCGTGAACCGCGACGACTCCAGGTCGCAACCCACCTGCACCGCGCCCTGGACGCCCACGGCTTCGGCCGCGTCCAGGGCATCCGCCACCGCGACGTCGATCAAGCCGTGCCGGAAATCGAGGTGCGTGTGGTTGTCCATCACGGGGACCGGCAGAGGCTCGGGCGCAGGTGGGTACTCCTTGCGGGAATCGCCGGTATCCGGCGCGCGGTAGGAAGCCGGTGGGAGGGAATTGCACATGGATCCACCCTATCTTTCCCTGCTGATGCCTCCCTGACCGTTGCCGCATCCCACCCATGCCACTTGCTTCGGAAAGCTGCCCCTGTCTGCGGCGGGCCTTGGCTGGGTAGTCTGGTACAAAGGCGGTATATCCCGGCCAGGGCACCGCCGCCCGGCCGGGGTGCCGTCATGGCTGAGGGGATAGTCCATGGACTCAAAGCGACACGGCACCGTTGATGAACAGTTGGTACGGGACGAGGCCGTGGTTGCCCTGCCGCCTGAGCGCGAGTCCTTCAACGGGCACAAGCAGACGGTCATGGACCCTGAGCAATTCCACGCTGCCGGTGAGAAGATCCTGGCGGCCATCAACAAAGTCATCGACGGCAAAGCCGAGGCCGCAAAACTTGCCCTCACCGTGCTCCTCGCCCAAGGCCACCTGCTGGTGGAGGACGTCCCGGGTGTCGGCAAGACGCTGCTCGCCAAAACCCTCGCCCGCACCATCGATTGCAGGGTCAGCCGTATCCAGTTCACCCCGGACCTGCTTCCCTCGGACGTCACGGGGGTCTCGATCTACAACCAGTCCTCGCGCCAGTTCGAGTTCCGGATGGGCGCGGTGTTCGCCAACATCGTGATCGGAGACGAAATCAATCGCGCCTCCGCGAAGACGCAGTCAGCCCTCCTTGAATGCATGGAGGAACATCAAGTGACGGTGGACGGCCATTCGTACCAGCTGGGCGAACCGTTCATGGTTGTCGCGACGCAGAACCCCATCGAGATGGAAGGCACGTATCCGCTTCCGGAGGCACAGCGGGACCGTTTCATGGCCCGCATCTCGATGGGCTACCCGGACAAGCTCTCCGAAATCGAGATGCTCGAGACCCATCAGGCGGTCTCGCCCCTCGCCAAAGTCACCCCGGTGGTCACCTCCGCCGACGTGGCCGCGATGATCGCCACGGTGCAGCAGGTCTACGTCTCCCAATCCGTCAAGGAATATACGGTTGCCTTGGGCCGGGCCACCCGGGACAGCGCCCGGCTGCGCCTCGGAGCCAGCCCCCGCTCCCTGCTGCAACTACTGCGGGCGGCCAAAGCGACCGCCGCCCTGGACGGAAGGGACTTCGTCCTCCCTGACGACGTCATTTCCGTAGCCGAGTCCGTCCTGGCACACCGCATCATCCTGGACCGCAAGGCCGCGAGTTCCGGTGACACCCCGCAAAGCATCATCCGGGCCATCCTGGCCTCCCTCCCCGTCAGCCAAGACGCTGGCGCGGAACGCCGCGGCGCCTAGGGCAGCGAAGAAGGGGGCAGGCATGGCGCTGATCGATCTACTTCCGAAGCATCTGTTCACGAACCGGGGCTGGGGCTTGCTTGCCAGCGGCGTAGGTTCCTTGCTGCTGGCCCAGATCATGGGCAGGCGCGATCTGCTGGCCCTCGGGATCTTGCTGTTGGTGCTGCCGCTGGTATCGCTTGCCGGCGTCCGTATCCTCAAACCGCGCTTCCAGGTATTCCGCGAATTCCATCCCGCGTCCGTGGAGACTTCCTCCACGGCCACCGTGCGGCTGGCCGTGGCACGAACCGGCGCCGCCGCCGGACCGGTGATCATGGAGGAGCAATTGCCGGCACGTTTCGGCGAACCTCCGGCCTTCCGCTTTCCTGCCCGTGCCGCGTCCGGCGGCACCAGCCGCTACGAATACCATTTGCGCTCCGGCAAGCGCGGCCAGTTCAGGATCGGCCCGGTGACGGCCGAGTTCTGCGATCCCTTCGGCTTGTCGCTGCATCGCCACGAGATCGACGACGGCGACATCCTCACCGTAACGCCGGCCGCCGTCGAACTCCCCGCCACCGGGCTGGCCGGCGCACGCGGAAACGACGGCGTGACGGCCACCCGGATCCGGGCCAATCCCAGCGACGACGACGTGATGACCCGCGAATACCGGCACGGAGACCCCATGAGGCGAGTCCACTGGGCCGCGACAGCGCGGCACGGCGAACTCATGGTGCGGCAGGAGGAATCCGTCACCACGCCCGAGGCGACCATCATCCTGGACCAGCGCTATTCCGCTTTCGTGTCCGGCTCCGCCGCGGTCTTCGGTCCTACCCACGAGGACGCTTTCGAACTGGTGAGCAGCGAAAACTTCGAATGGGTGGTGACGGCAGCGATGTCGATCAGTGCCCACCTCGCCGACCGCAACTATTCGCTGCGTTTCCTCGATGCTGCAGGACACCCCGCGTTCCGCGCATCCCGCTCCGCACCGTATCCCGAAACCGAGGAATTCAGTGGTCTGGGAGGCCTGCAGTCCATCGCCGAAAGCCTGGCCGCCATCCAGCTAAGCGGCCCGCGGCATGTCCACGGCGAGCGCAGCCACAAAGAGGCCGCCGGCGTCGCCGATGGTGCCGAAGCGCCTTTCGACGACCATCTGATGGATAAGCTCGCGGCACACCGCCTGCGTGGTCCCGTCCTCGCGCTGCTCGGCAACATGCCGCTCTCGGAGGCCCGTGCGTTGGCGCCGGCCGCAGGCTACGGGGCCAACGCTTTTGCCCTCGTGGTGACCGACCACCCGCACCATGTCCAGCCGGTCATCGAAGCCTTGAAACTGGGCGGCTGGCGGGCCGTCGCCGTGAGTTCGAGGACAGACCTTCCCGCTGCATGGGCCGGTTTCGACCAAGGAGAGATCGTCGCCGCCGCTGCGGCAGCGATGGACGTCCGCCGTGGCGCGGCGGTGCCGCGATGACCACTACCTCCAGGAACGGCGCTCCGGGACGTTCCCCGCTCCCGGCGCCGGCAACGGCAGGCAACACCCCGTCGCGCGGCCCGGGAAGGTGGCTCCGCCCGCGAAAGGCAGGGCCGGGAGCCTACCCTTGGGCAATGTCCGCGGCCATCGCCGTCGCCGTCCTCGGAGCGTCACTCTCACTCAATGGGGTCTTCAGGGGCTGGGTGTGGCTGGTTCCCGCGATCACCACGGTGTTCATCGTCGGATTGACCCTGGCTGTCCTCCGTGCCCTGGGGGTCCACCCGGTGCTCACTACCGTGGGCGGCTTGGTCGCGTTGGTCTTCATCCTCGACTTCACGTTCTTCCGGCCGGAAAGCATCGCGGGCTTCATTCCCTCCGGCGCTACCCTGGACACGCTGGGCCAGTTCCTGAAACGGGCCGGCGAAACCGTGGTGTCGGAGACCGCCCCCGTCTCCCCGAACGCCGGAATAGTGTTTGTCGCCTGCGCGGGCCTGGGCTTGGCGGTTGTCCTGGTCGATGCCCTGGCGGTCCCGCTCGGCATGCCTGCGACGAGTGGCCTGGGCCTGCTGGTTGTCCTCGTTTTCCCGGCGACCATCAAGCCGCAAAGCGTCGGGCTCGCCGGGTTCCTCGCCGCCGCCGTCGGCTTCATTCTGATCCTGGGTTGCAGCCAGTGGTTCGCACCGGACTCGCGGCTGCAGAACGACACCGCCCACGGCACGGGGCAGCTCAAGCGGTCCATGGTGATCGGTGGCGTGGCCTTGGTTCTGGGGTTGCTGTTGCCGTTGGCGGTTCCGGGATTCGAGCGCGGGACGTTTCCCGTGGGTTCCCGGCTGAACCCGTGGGGCGTCTCCAACGGCCTGAATCCCATGATTACGCTCGGCAACAGCCTGCGGAATCCTACCGGCGACGGCAGCATCACCTATGCCACGAGTTCCACGGCCCCGGTGTACCTGCGCTCCGTCACCATTGACAAGTTCGACGGCGATACCTGGGCACCGGACGACCGGGAGGCCTCCCGGCGCATCGGACCGGGCCGGATGGCGCCGGACTACCCGCTCCCCTCCGAGTTGGTGCGCCAGGTGACGGTGATCGATACGGGGCAGTTCACCAGCCCGTATCTCCCGGTCCCCTATGCCCCGACAGCCGTCAACGGCCTGAGCGGACGCTGGTCGTGGGATCCTGAGACGCTCAGCATCCGTGGCGAGGACGGCACGACGAGGAACCAGCAGTACACGGTGTATTCAGCGCTGCCGGCCCTGACATCGGCAACGTTGAGCCAGGACAACGCCAAGCCCACTTCCATCTCGCAGGATTTCATCCAGTTGCCGGGCAACGTTCCGGACATCGTGAAGAACACCGCCAAGACGGTGACGGCCGGCGCCAACGGCAATTATGCGAAGGCGATGGCGATCCAGGACTACCTGCGCTCGTCCCAGTTCACCTACTCACTGCAGGCTCCCGTGCAAGGCGGTTACGACGGCAACGGGATGTCCGTGCTGGCGGACTTCCTGCAGCAGAAGAGCGGCTATTGCGTTCACTTCGCCTCCGCGATGGCGGTCATGGCGCGGCTCGAGGGAATCCCCAGCCGCATCGCCGTGGGCTACGCGCCGGGCCACTCCACAGGCGCCACGGTTGCCGTGGCTGGACAGGAACCCCTGCCGGAGTTCCAAGTGGATTCCCGTGACGCCCATGCCTGGCCTGAGCTCTACTTCGAAGGAGCCGGCTGGGTCGCCTTCGAGCCAACGCCTTCCCGTGGCGTGGTCCCGGCCTACGCGAGCGAGCCTGTGGCAGCGGGCGGCCCGAGCACCAACCTGCATGACGAGAACCTGGTGCCGGGTTCCTCGACTCCCGCGCCGAGCACCGCCGCTGTGCCTCCGCTTGCGGCTCCGGGGGTCGGAGCGGGCACGGCCACGGGCTCGGGAACCGTTCTTTACGTCACCGCGGCCGCGCTCCTTTTGGCGGTGTTAGTGGCCTCCCCGCGGTTGGTCCGCTCCGGCATCCGGGCGCGGCGCTTGAGGCCCGCGCGGGCACGACAGCGCGGTTCGGGACACGCGGCCGGCCCGGGCCCGCCCCGGGACGGCCCGGTCCTGGCATGGGCTGAGCTCCAGGACCTCGCCACGGATTACGGCGTACCGCCGGTGCCCAGCGAAACGCCGCGGCATTTCGCGGCCCGATTGGGCACCTCGGCTGCGCTCGGAGCACCGGTGGCGGCAGCGTCGCCGTCGGGCGCTTCCGACGACGCCGGGCGGCGCGCGCTTGCGTCACTCACGGGCGACTTCGAACGGCAGCGTTACGGTCCCCCGGCGGGAATCCCCGCGATTGCGGCAGCGGAGCAAGCGAACTCGGCCGCGGCCCGGATCGCGGCGGTCCGTGCCGCGTTCCGGCGCAATGCCTCCTGGATTGCCGTCTTGCGGGCGGACTGGTTCCCGCCGTCCTTGATGTCCAGGTGGTTCCAACTCCTGTGGTCGCCCTTCCGCTGGCGGCCCTGACCCAACTAGCTCGCATTAGATGTCGTTATGGGCCTCGAAAACGACAACAAATGCGAGTCAGTTGGGCTTGGAACGGCAAAGGCAGGGCACCGGAACCCAAATGTTCCAGTGCCCTGCCCTTCACTCAACGGCAGTTCCCCGTTGCGAGAGGTCCGCCGAAGTTCTACTAGTCGGCGTACGGATCCGCGATGCCGACGTACTGTGTGGTGAGGTATTCCTCGATGCCTTCGAATCCGCCTTCACGGCCCAGCCCGGACTGCTTCACGCCGCCGAACGGTGCTGCGGCGTTGGAGATGACGCCGGCGTTGAGGCCGAGCATGCCGGTCTCGATCCTTTCGCTGACGCGCAGTCCACGGTTCAGGTCCTTGGTGTAGACATAGGCGACCAGCCCGTACTCGGTGTTGTTGGCCAGGTTGATTGCCTCGTCTTCGCTCTTGAACGTGATGATCGGGGCAACAGGTCCGAAGATCTCTTCCTTCAGGATGCGGGCGTCCGCGGACACGTTCTTGAGCACGGTGGGCTGGTAGAAGTAGCCCGGGCCGTCCACCGGGGCGCCGCCGGTGACGGCAATCGCGCCGTTGGCGACGGCGTCGGACACGAGTGCATGCACCCCGTTGCGGGCCTTGCCGTCGATCAGCGGGCCGACCGTTGAGTCCGGCTCGGTGCCGCGCGCGGTGTTGAGTGCCGAGATCTTGGCAGCGAACTTGTCGGCGAAGGCGTCAGCGATGGAGTCGTGCACAATGAAGCGGTTGGCTGCAGTGCAAGCCTCGCCCATGTTGCGCATCTTGGCCGCGACGGCGCCTTCGACGGCCTTGTCCAGGTCAGCGTCCTCGAAGACCACGAACGGCGCGTTGCCGCCGAGCTCCATGGAGCTGCGCAGGACCTTGTCCGCGGCTTCGCGCATGAGGGACTGCCCGACGGCGGTGGAGCCCGTGAAGGAGATCTTGCGCAGGCGGTCGTCCTTGATGAGGGGCCCGGTGACTGCGCCTGCCGTGGAGGTCTGGATGACGTTGAGCACACCTGCGGGGAGGCCGGCTTCCTGCATGACCTGCGCGAAGAGCAGGCTGGTCAGCGGGGTCAGGTTGGCGGGCTTGAGGACCATGGTGCAGCCGGCAGCCACCGCGGGGGCGATCTTGCGGGTAGCCATGGCCAGCGGGAAGTTCCACGGCGTGATCAGCAGGCAGGGACCAACGGGCTTCTTCTGGACCAGGATGCGGTTCTTGCCGTCCGGAGCCGCGGAATAGCGGCCGCTGACGCGGACGGCTTCCTCGGAGAACCAGCGCAGGAACTCGGCACCATAAGCTACTTCGCCGCGGGCTTCGGCCAAGGGCTTGCCCATTTCCAGGGTCATGAGCAGCGCGAAGTCTTCTGCGCGCGCCGTGACCAGCTCGAACGCGCGGCGCAGGATTTCGCCACGCTCGCGGGGAGCCGTACGGGCCCAGGAGGCCTGCGCGGCTGCGGCGGCGTCCATCGCCGCGGCGCCGTCTTCCACTCCGGCGTCGGAAATACTCACGAGCACCTTGCCGGTGGAGGGATCCTCGACGTCGAACGTCTTGCCGGATGCCGCAGGCAGCCACTGGCCGTTGATGAGCAGCCCCGTGGGAACGGATGCGAGAAGTTCGCTTTCGCGATCGGCGGTAACAGTCACAGTGACTCCTTCGTCAGTCAGCGCAGCTTGTAGGGATGCACCAACACTTGATTTTTGTGGAATTACTGTCACGGTACTGCCCGCCGCGAAGCAGTGTCTACGCCTTCGCGCACTGCCGCGGGGGGTGGAGTTTGTGCAGTTGCACAGCCCCTGGTGAGGCGGAAGCCACCGCACCCGCCAGTACGGCACTACCGCGCCGCGAGCACGGCCTTAACGCGCCGCGAGCACAGCGGAGTAGAGCTCGCGCTTGCTGATGCGGGCCTCCTCGGCCACCGCCGCCACGGCTTCCTTGAGCCTGATGCCTTGTGCAATGAGTTCATTGACCGCGGCAACATGGTCTTCGGGCTTGCCTGGCGCCTGTTCGGGGGCGCCGGCCACGACGACGGCGATCTCGCCGCGGACCTCGTTGTTCTCGGCCCACTCCAGCAATTCCCGGACGGTTCCCCTGATGACCTCCTCGTAGGTCTTCGTCAATTCACGGCAGACCGCGATGCGGCGGTCAGAACCAAACCGCTCGTGCAGGGCGCGGAGCATGGGCTCAAGCCGGTGCGGTGCCTCGAAAAACACCATCGTCCGCCGTTCGTCGGCCAGGTCCGCAAGCCGGGAGCTGCGTTCTCCGGCTTTGCGCGGCAGGAATCCCTCGAAACAGAAACGGTCCGTGGGCAGCCCCGAGAGCGCCAGCGCCGTCAAGACGGCGGACGGGCCCGGGAAGGCTGTGACGAAGAGCCCGGCCGCCACGGCTCCCTCCACGAGGCGGAAGCCGGGGTCGGACACTGCGGGCATGCCGGCGTCGCTCACCATGATGATGGTCTTGCCGGCCCGCACGTGATCCAGCAGTTCCTCGGTCTTGGCGGCCTCGTTGTGCTCGTGGTAGCTGATGACGCGGCCGGACACGGTGATGCCGAGCGACTGGACCAGCCGGTGCAGGCGCCGGGTGTCTTCCGCGGCGACGATGTCGGCCGTCTGCAACAACTCGATGAGCCTGCTGGAGGCATCGCCGACGTTGCCGATGGGGGTGGCGGCCAGCACGATCCGGCCTACGCCGTCGGGCAGCACGGGAAGAGCCTGCTCCTCGAGGGGCTCCGCCGGGTCGGGAACGGTGGTTTCATCCGGGGAGCTCAGCTGTTCAGTCACCCAACAAGCCTAATGCCCCGGCTGCGGCTTTCAGTGAGCTACCGGAGCCGAAAGGTAGCATGGGCTGAGTGACCGATACCTCCGTGCGCCCCGCCCCGCAAACCTGGTTGATACGGCCCCGGGAGGCTTTTACGGCCGAGGCCCTGCGGACGCGGCTCATTGGCAGCATCCAAAGCTGGCGGGATTATCCGCCGTCGTTGAGGCTGTGGTTCTGGCTGATCCCCACGATCACGGCCGTGATCGGCGGAATCCTGCGTTTCGTCCGCCTCGATGATCCGCACAGCCTGGTCTTCGACGAGACCTACTACGTCAAGGATGCCTACTCGCTCCTGGTCAGCGGATACGAGCGCAGCTGGCCGGACAAGGCCAACGACGCCTTCAATGCGGGCAACCCCAACGTCCTGCTCAACTCCCCCGAGTACGTGGTCCATCCCCCGGTGGGGAAATGGATGATCGCCTTCGGGATGTGGCTCTTCGGTTCGGACAACTCCTTCGGCTGGCGGTTCTCCGCCGCCCTGACGGGCACCCTCTCCATCTTCCTGATCGCCTTGATCGCCTTGAAGCTGTTCCGTTCCCACATCCTGGGCGCGGTCGCGGGGCTGCTGCTCGCCGTCGACGGCCACCACCTGGTCATGTCGCGGACGTCCCTGCTGGACATCTTCCTGATGTTTTGGCTGCTCGCAGCCTTTGGCGCCTTGCTGATGGATCGCGACGACGGCCGGCGGCGCCTGGCGGCACGGCTTGCCGCGCTGGCAGCCGCTTCCAAGGACGGACGGCCGACGGCGTTGCACCTCGCCTCGGGCCCGTGGCTCGGATTCCGGTGGTGGCGGCTGGCGGCCGGCGTCTGCCTCGGCTTGGCGGTCGGCACGAAGTGGTCGGCCCTGTTCTTCGTTGCCGGTTTCGGCCTGATGACCGTCTTCTGGGACATGAGCGCCCGGCGCATCGCGGGCATCCGGAGCTGGCCCAGCGCGGGAATCATCAAGGACGGCATTCCCGCATTCCTCACCATGATCCCGGTGGCCGGTGCCGTGTATTTGTCGACGTGGACCGGCTGGTTCCTCTCCAAGGACGCCTATTACCGGCACTGGGCGGACACGAATCCCTCCGCCACCTGGGGCTGGATTCCGGGGCCGTTGCGTTCCCTTGCCTATTACCATGTGCAGGCCTACAACTTCCACCAGGGCCTCAGCTCGCCGCACCCGTATTCGGCCAGTCCATGGACCTGGCTCGTCATGGGGCGCCCCACGTCGTTCTACTACGAGTCCCCCAAGCCGGGAACGCCCGGCTGCGACCTGCCCAACTGCACCTCGGCAATTCTGTCCGTCGGCAACCCCGTGGTCTGGTGGGGTGCCACGATCGCGCTCTTTGTGGTCCTGTTCTGGTGGGCCGGACGCCGCGACTGGCGGGCCGGGGCCATCCTGGCGGGCGTCGCCGCGGGGTACCTGCCCTGGTTCATGTACCCGGAGCGCACCATGTTCTACTTCTATGCGCTCTCCTTCGAGCCTTTCCTGGTCCTGGCCCTCGTCTATGGCTTGGGCCTGGTGCTGGGCAGGAGTGACGCTCCTCCGTGGCGCCGCCGGTCCGGCCTGTACCTGGTGGGCCTTGTGGTTGTCCTTGCCGTGCTGTTGTCGGCGTTCTTCTATCCGGTCTGGACGGCGGAAGTGATCAGCTACCAGGACTGGCACATCCGCATGTGGATGCCTTCCTGGATCTAAGGGGGCTGCTCCGAAGGGCGGGCACACACAAAGGAGCGGCCCGCCCGGGATTGGAGATTCCCGGGCGGGCCGCTTCTTTCGTTGGTGGCGAAGTGTTACTTCTCCGGCACGCCGGTTTCCACGGGAGCCTCCGTGTCAGTGTTCGCGGCGTCTTCCGCAGCGGCTTCATTCCTGGGAGGAAGTCCGCGACGACGGCGGGTAGGCCAGGTGAAGATGAGGGTCAGCAGCGCCGTGAGGAAGACCAAAGCGCCGATCGCGATTCCGGAGTCCATCCAGTACTGCCCCGGGAACAAGCGGATCAACGTGTCGTCGAGCGCAAAGGTCCAGGTGCCGTTGGCGAAGAAGATGTGGTGGAAGTCCGTGAAGAACTGCTGCCAGCCCAAGGCCGCTAGCGTGCCCAGTCCGATAATGAGCACCAAGGTGACGATCGAACCGGCAAACAGTCCGCGGCGGATCCCGCCGGTGCTCCGCTTGCGCAGATAGATCATTGCGATGATGCCAATGATGATCATGAGGGCACCGGCGCCGAAGGCGGAGAGAATCACGGTCTTGACGTCGGCCATGTGGGCAACTTCGCCCTCCTTGAACAGCTTCTCGCCGTTCTGGTTGACGAGGTCGCCCAAGTATCGTGGCCCGGACCAGTTGGTCAGGTAGTCCACCGCATAGGAACCATAGGTCATGCGGTCATCGGCGTTGAAGCCGTAGCCGTCGCCGGGGAATCCCGGCCGGTAATACTCCACCCACAGGAACAGCGGGCTCGCCACGGCGCGGATTGCGAGTATCAGCAGGACCACGGGGTAGAAGACAGCCAGCAGGACCTGGAAAATGCGCGGCGCCAGCGGCTTGGCGTTGGCAGCCTGCTCCCGCTCGTGGTTGCGGCGTTCCACCTCGGCTTCCGGGGGACGGACCTGAAGGGCCGACGTCGGCAGCGGCTCTGCGAAGAGGGCCGGTTCCGGCCCGGTCTCCGCAGCCTCTGCGGCTTTGCGGTCGGCCCGGCTCTCCGGCTGTTGTCCTGCCAGGGGCTCGGCTGGCGCATTTCCTTCCTTGGGCGCCCGCTTCGAAGAGTCCCGGGGTGCGTCAGCAGCACCTGCCGGGCGCGCGTCAGCGGCCGTGGACTTGGGGGCGGGCTTCATCCATTCGAAGGCCGGCTCATCGCCGCCGTCGTGGATATCCGCGTCCGGGTCGTTGGGGATCGGGCTCTTCTCGGTCACTTGGATTTCACTTCCGTAGGATTCACATGCCGGAGCAGGAACGGTCCGCTGGCAATCTTCTCTGCCTTTGAGCCTACCGTCAGCCCTCGCGGAGAGACGATGAGCCACCCCGGCGGACGTCGGATTGCGGCCGGACCCGGGCGCCGTCAGGCGGCTATCTCACGGTAACCGGCGTCGTTTGCGTCCAGGTCGCCTGTGGCGCCGGCGCGGAATGCCCGTCCGCCCAGAACCAAGGCATAGACCCAGTATGCCGCGAGAACGAGCGAACCGATCAGGATCTTGGCCCACACTGGAAGCGGGCTGGGCGTCACAAAGGCCTCGACGAGTCCCGAAACGAACAGGACAAGCACCAAGCCAAGTGCCACCGTGATCAGGGAGCGCCCCTCGTCCGCCACTGCCTGCATCCTGCGCCGCGGTCCCGGGGCAACCATGGCCCAGAATATGCGTAGTCCGCCCGCGGAGGCGATGAACACGGCTGTCAGCTCCATGAGGCCGTGCGGCAGGATGTAGCTGAAAAACACGTCCATCTTGCCGGTGGCGGCAAACACACCCGCAGCAATCCCCAGCCCCTGTGCATTTGCGAACAGCGTGTACGGCACCCAGAATCCGGTGATGCCCAGGGCCACGGCCTGCGCGCCGATCCATGCATTGTTCGTCCAGACGGCGCCGGCGAAGGACGCAGCAGGGTTCTCGGAGTAGTAGCCGACGAAGTCATGGTCGACGTATTGCTTCACGGCATCGCTGCTTCCCAGGGCCCGCAAAGCGTCCGGCGACGTTCCGATCCAGAGCGTGTAGGCCGCGGCAACAAGGCAGAAGAACGTCCCGCACCCTACCGTGAGCCACCGCAGGCGGTAGAACGCGGCCGGCAGGGAGACCACGAAAAAGCGGGCGAGGTCTTCCATGAAGTTCGATCTCGCCCCGGTGAAGCGGGTTCGGGCCTGCGCGAGGGCCGCCGACAAGGACGCCGAGAGTGCGCTTTCCGGCGCCACGGATCGAATGAGGGACAAGTGTGATGACACCACTTGGTACAAACGCAGGAGCTCGTCGGCTTCGCCGCCGTCGAGGCGCCGTTTGTGCGCGAGCTCATGCAAACGGGACCATTTGGTCCCGTTCACGACAGAGAAGGCATCCATGTCCACGGCTCCACCCTAATCCCAACCTTCGCCAAACAGTCCCACATCCCAGCAAACCCTGCTCCACGGCCGTTGCCGCCGCTAGACTCGATCCAGCGGGAGCCGTCCGGTCCTGCGGACATCGTGGCAAGGCTTGGGGGCGGGCTTGAGTTCGATCATTACCGGCGAGGCCGTGGTCCTCGAACTGCGGCCGGCGTCATTCGGGGCAAGGGCGCTCGGGCTTATGCTCGACGTCCTGGTTCAGGTTGTTTTGTTGCTCGGCCTGTTGTTCCTGCTCGGTATGGTGGCGCCGGATGTGGACGCGGCAGCGGGCCGTGCCATGGCCTTGTCCAGCGTGGTGCTGTGCCTCGTGGTCGTCCCCGTTGCGGTGGAAACGCTGAGCCGCGGCCGCTCGCTGGGCAAGTTGGCCACGGGGCTCCGGATCGTGCGCGACGACGGCGGATCCATCCGTTTCCGGCACGCGGTGATCCGCGGGTTGATTGGTTTCCTGGAGATCTACGCAACGTTCGGCGGATTGGCGATCGCCGTCGCGCTGTTCAACGGCAAGTCGAAGAGGCTGGGAGACGTTGTGGCCGGTACGTATTCGCTCAGGCAGCGCGTTCCTTCCGAACCCAAAATCCTTGCCTACGCGCCCCCGTACTTGCAGGCGTGGGTGGGACTCGCGGACATCGGCAGGGTTCCGGACGGCACGGCGCGGCGGGCTTCGCAGTTCATCCAGCAGGCTTCCCGGATGGCTCCGCGCTCGCGTGCCAGCCTGGCGGCAGCCCTCGCAACGGAACTGGCGGCGTACGTCGCCCCGCCTCCCCCGCCCGGAACAACGCCGGAGGGCTACTTGCACGCAGTACTGGGCGAGCGGCGAAACCGGGACCTGGAACGGCTGCGCCGCGCAGAACAACGCAGCGCCGTCGTCGGGGATCGACTCAACAAGCTCCCGTTCACGGGCTAGTGCAGACGCGCGCACCCACGGTGCGCACCGCCGTCGGGCCATCTGCGGCACGTTCCGGAAGCGCTCAGCGCTTTGCGTAGCGTGTCCAGTCAATGTTCCAGTCGCCGAAGCCTTCAAGCGGTTCCACTGCGGGGGCGCCGGTGTTCAGCACCTGCACCACGTCCCCTGTCCGCATGTTATTGAAGAACCAGGCGGCGTCGTCAGGGAGCAGACCAACACAGCCGTGCGAGACGTTGTCCACGCCAACGGCCCCGTACGCCGAGGGCAGCGCTTGGTGCACATACACCCCTGAGTTCGTGAGCCGGTTGGCGTGCTCGACGACGAGCGGCGCGTAATAGCCCTTGTCACCGGGTTTGAGGCCGATGCTGCCCGCATTGAACCTGGAATGGCGTTCCTGCTCCATGATCACGGCGTAGCCGGTGGGCGAAAGCCAGTCCGGGCTTCCGAGGGTGACAGGAGCAGTCTTGACGAGTGCGCCGTCGAAATACACTTTCATGGCCTTGGTGGCGTCATCCACGACCGCTATCCGCTGCGGACCGGTCGTGAACGTGGACCTGACGTTGGAATTGCCGATCATTCCGCTGCCGAAGTCCCTGCCGAACAAGGGCAAGTCCACGGCGACCCTCGTGTCGGCCGCCCAGAATGCTTCAGGGCGGATCCGCACTTTCCGGTCCGAGTACCAGCGCCAGGCCACTTCCTGGCCCGAGGAAACACTGATCTTCACGGCCTCTTCCATGGCGGCTTTATCCGCCACGGGCTCGCTGAAGTTGATTTCGATGGGCTGCCCTGAACCCATGATGGAGCCATCGCGGGGGAACACCACCGCATTGGCCTCGTTGGCCGTGGATACCGTGGTGAAGGACTGGGTCTTCCGGGTTTCCCGGCCCGCGCCGTCAACAACGGTAAACCCGTAGCGGTATTCGGTGTTGAACTCCAGGGGATCCAGCGTGGACCACGTGCTGCCGTCGGCGCTGATGGTTCCCCTGACGGCTTTGCCACCCGCGGCCGGCACCAGTTCAACGTCTTTCAGGGTGCCGTGCACCGCCTTCACGGAAGGCCCGACGGCGGGATTCACTTCGCGGGCACCGTCAAGGGGCGTGATTCCCAACTCCACTGCCGTCACGACTGCGGATCCGAGCCCGGCGTCGGTGCGCTGGGGCGTTCCCGCTTCCGATTCAACCGCTGTTTGCAGCCAATCAGGGGCGGTTGCAACACCGAGTCCTCCGGCCGCAACGCCGGCACACATTCCGATGATTCCGAGAATCTTCCCGGTCTTGCGTTTCCTTTGCGTCCCCACGGCAACCCCACATCCCCCGGCAGAAAGCCAGCCCCCAAGACTGACCCGCCCAGTCTACCGGGGGTGCCGATCCGTCCTGGACGGTGCCCGGAGGTCGCCGTCGGTTGGCGTACTGCCTAGTTGGCGTATTGGGCCCAGGGGATGTTCCAGTCGCCGAAACCGTCGTCGAAGTTGGCGTAGTCACCCTGCGTATTGACCACTTGGACGACGTCTCCGGTGGTCATGTTGTCGAACACCCATTTCGCCCCGTCAGGTCCCAGACCGATGCAACCGTGGGACAGGTTCGTGACGCCGATGTACGGCAACGCCGAGTCGGTGGCCTGGTGGATGAACTCGCCGCTGGGTGTCAGGCGCGTGGCGTAGTTGACGTCAAGCTGTCCGTAGTAGGCCGGATCCCCCGGTTTGAGGCCGATGGTGGAGGCATCCATGTGCTCCACCCGGTACTTTTCCATGAGCACCAGGTAGCCGCGCGCGGAAGGGAACCTGGTGTCTCCCATGGTGTCCTGCCACTGGCCCACTTGCTGGTCGTTGACGCTGACCGTGAACGTGTGGGCAACTGCGTCGGCAACCGCCACCTTCTTGTCGCCGATCTTGAACGTGTTGGTCTTGTTGAAGTTGCCGATCTGGCCGTTGCCGAAGTCCACCCCGAACAGCTTGAGGTCCACGGTGACGGTACTGTTCGCTGCCCAGAAGTTCTCCGGGCGGTAGCGCACCATGGTGTCGCTGAACCAGTGGAAGGCCCCGGCCTGGCCTGAGGTGGACGTGACCTTGATGGCCTTCTCGACGGCGGCTTTGTTGACCACGGGTTCACTGAACGTGAGCTGGAGGGGCTGCGCCACGCCTACCTTGGACCCGTCCAGGGGGTACATGGCGGCGTCTGCCTCGTTCTGGGTGGATACCGTCGTGAACGATCCGGTCTTCGACGTTGCTCGGCCGACAGAATCCGCAACCGTGTAGTTGAAGGTGTAGGAGGAGTTGAACTCGAGGGGCGTGGAGGCAGTCCAGCTCAGTCCATCCGGAGTCAACGCACCATCGACGGTCTTTCCCTGGGAGCTCGTCAAGGAGACCCTGTCCAGCGTTCCGTCTTTGACGCTGATCGTGACGGGAGCAGCCGGATTCACTTGTTTGGCACCGCTCGCAGGCGAGGCGACCACCGTGGCAGGCTTCACGACGGGCAACACGGCTGCCGCTTCGCTGCGTTCGCCTGATGACCCCTCGGATTCGATTGCCGCACTGGCCGCGTGCGGGGCCACTGCCGCGAACGTGCCGCTGAGCGCGGCGATGAGGCAGACCACCACGATCCAGGCGACCTTCCGGAACCTGCTTCGCTTCGTTGGCGCAGTGTCCAAGAGACCGGCGTTGCCGCTGCCCTGTTCATTGTCGAAGAGCCGCGCGGCGTCCACATGCTCGAAAGTGTCCGCTTGCTCGCCGTCGGGATTAAGACCCATTCCTGTTTTCTCCAAAACTCACGCCCCCCAAAAAAACCCACGCCCCACAACCGCATCCTAAACGGCGCGGCTTGATATTGGCTGGGAGCGCGCCCGCGGGCTTGCTCCCAGCCGGTGTTCTCAGTACCGGTAGTGCTCCGGCTTGTACGGACCGGCGACGTCAACGTCCAGGTATTCCGCCTGCTCCTTGCTGAGTTCGGTCAGTTCCACGCCCAAGGCATCCAGGTGCAGCCGGGCGACCTTCTCGTCGAGGATCTTGGGCAGCACGTAGACCTGGTTCGAATATTCGCGCTCGGCCCCTGGGCCAGAGCCGGTCTGGTCCTTCTTGGTCCACAGCTCGATCTGCGCGATCGTCTGGTTGGCGAAGGAGTTGCTCATGACGAACGAGGGGTGGCCGGTCGCGTTGCCCAGGTTCAGGAGGCGGCCTTCGGAAAGCACAATGATCGATCGCTCTTCGCGGCCGTCGGCCGCGGCGAACACCCACTCGTGCACCTGCGGCTTGATTTCGACCTTCTTGACGCCGGGGACCTTCGCCAGTCCGGCCATGTCGATCTCGTTGTCGAAGTGGCCGATGTTGCCCACGATCGCCTTGTTCTTCATCCGGAGCATGTCGGAGGCCATGATGACGTCCTTGTTGCCGGTCGTCGTGACGAAGATGTCGCCCTGTTCCACCACCGAGTCCAGCTTGGCCACCTGGTAGCCGTCCATGGCTGCCTGGAGTGCGCAGATGGGATCGATCTCCGTCACGATCACGCGCGAGCCCTGGCCACGGAGCGCCTCGGCCGCGCCCTTGCCGACGTCGCCATAGCCGCAGACGACGGCGACCTTGCCGCCCATGAGGACATCCGTGGCGCGGTTGATGCCGTCAGGCAGGGAGTGGCGGATACCGTATTTGTTGTCGAATTTGCTCTTGGTCACCGAGTCGTTGACATTGATGGCCGGGAACAGGAGCTTGCCCTGTTCGGCGAGCTGGTAAAGACGGTGCACGCCCGTGGTGGTTTCCTCGCTCACGCCACGGATGCCGGCGGCGACGCGGGTCCACTTCTTCGGGTCGGCGACGAGGCTCTTCCGCAGCACGTCGAGGACGAGTGCGTACTCTTCGGGATCGCTTTCCGTCGCGGCCGGAACCGCACCCGCAGCTTCGAACTCGACGCCCTTGTGGACCAGCAACGTGGCGTCGCCGCCGTCGTCGAGGATCATGTTGGGTCCGAGCTCCGGGTTGGCGTCCGCGCCCGGCCAGCTGAGAATCTGCTCGGCGGTCCACCAGTATTCGTCGAGGGTCTCGCCCTTCCACGCGAACACGGGGACACCTTGCGGATCCTCGACGGTTCCCTGGCCGACCACGACGGCGGCAGCGGCCTCGTCCTGCGTGGAGAAGATGTTGCAGGAGGCCCAGCGGACCTCGGCGCCGAGGGCTGTCAAGGTCTCGATGAGCACCGCGGTCTGCACGGTCATGTGCAGGGATCCCGCAATGCGCGCACCCTTGAGCGGCTGGCTCGGACCGAATTCGGCGCGCAGCGACATGAGGCCCGGCATTTCGTGCTCGGCGAGGCGGATCTGGTGGCGTCCGGCTTCAGCCAGGGAGATGTCTGCAACCTTGTAGTCGAAAGTCATGGAAGTCCTTTGGAAGTACCGAATGGTCAGGTCAGGTGGAGCTCAGGCGTGCCGGAGACCGTCGTGCAGTCCTGCGTCGTGTTGGTCCGAGGCCGCGGCGTTGGCGGCTGCCAGCAGCTCCGGCGGCAGCAGCAACGGGATGCCGTCCTGGATGGCATAGCGGATCTTTTCACCCGAGGCGGCCGCGGCCGTCGAGACGAGATCATCGCCGTCCTGCTCCAGCGGGGACCCGGTGACAGGGCACCGCAGGATGGACAACAATTCAGGACTGACCTTTGGCATGGTTGAAGCTCCCTGGATGGCATCTCACGGACGCCGCTATGGACAGATATGGCAGCTTCCAGAGTACAACCCGGCGGCGCTGAGCACGTTGTCACAAAAGCCCGTCCCGCGGGAACAGCGACACACTGCGTCAGACGACGGCCAGTTCCCGTCGCGCCGGACTTCAGGAGGGATCGCGCAGGATGCGCAGGTGCCTCCTGGTTCCCTCCACAGGGGCCGGCCCGTCAAAAGGGGTGCGGACGCTGCGAAGCTCGGGTGCGGGTGCCGGGGCCGATGCGGCCTCGCGCACGGCGTTGGCCAGGGCAAGGAGATCGTCCGGTCCGGGCTGGGGCGGGGAGGACGGCATGGCCAGCCGCATGACTTCCCAACCCCTCGGTACGGTCAACGACTCCGCATGCTGCGCGCACAGATCGTAGGAGTGCGGCTCGGCATACGTAGCCAAGGGACCAAGCACCGCCGTGGATTCGGCGTAGACGTACGTCAAAGTGGCCACCGCGGATTGGCGGCAGGCTGATCTGGAACACTGACGAATTGCACCCACAACATCCCAGATTAGCCGCACTTCGCCGCGGCGCGGTGCATTGCCCCTTTGCGGGCATTATGTCGCGTTGGCCGAATCACGGGTCTAAAGTCGATATATGCAGTCACAGCACCACGTTCCGGGCTTTACGGTCCATTTGTCCGACACCGGGGACAGCCAGGAAACGACGACGGCGGGCTCGTCCGCACGCGGCTTCAGGGAGCGCCGCAGGAACCGCCACGGGCGGGGATTGCGGGGCGAAATCATCCTGCCCAACCTTCCGGGCTACCGGACGCGTGCCGAGAGGTTCGACGACCTTGTGCTCGATTCCGCGGAACGGCTGCAGGATATGTGGGGCAAACGGCTCGACGGCGTCGCGTTCGCCGTCGAAGAGATCCCGCCGAACCTTGAACAACTGGTGGCCGAAGGAACCGCGGCGCCGCTGGGTTCCTACACCCCGGCGGCCCACGGTGCCGGACCCGTCATTACGCTCTATCGGCGCGTCGTCGAGCACACTACCGGCGGCCGCGAGGACCTGCAGGACCTGGTGCACGACGTGGTCGTCGAGTACACCGCCGAGATGCTCGGAGTGCCGCCGGAGACCTTGGATCCCGTGTACCGCCGTCGTTATCAGTAACCCAGGGTGACCTGTACTTTTTCGTGGCCGGCAGCGCCGTCCTGGATGGTCAGGACCGAAATCCCGGGCTGATCGCCTTGGCCCAGCACGAGCGCGCCGTAGGCCGCGTCCCCTGACGCCGACACGATGTAGCCCGAAACCGCCGCGCCGTCGGACTTGTCCGGAACGCCGATGACCGAAGTGGTCCCCCCGGCAATGTCCACGGTTTCCGTTTTGTGCACCTTGCCGTCCGAGGTGACGGGCGTGTAACTGACCGTCGCACGGCCCGTCGGCACGCCGAAGCTCAGGAAGCGGGTGCCGCCTTGAGGTACTGGCACCATGTGCTGGCTTCCGAGACGGACCGCAGCCGGAGACCAGGCGAAATCAACAGGATCCGCGGACTTCAGTCCCCGCGTCACGCGTGAGGACGCGGCGAAGGAAACATCCGAGGTGGCGCTCACCGTGTACATGCCGGCCGGGACGCCCGTGAGCGGTACTTCGGTGACCGAACCCGCTTTGGCGGTCACTGCTCCCCCGCCGGGCAACGCGCGCTGGCCGTTCGGCCCGAACAACCGCACATCCACCACGGCGTCGACGGGACCCGGGACCGTGATCTGCAAGGCAGGAACGACATCGGCAAACCCGGGCTTGTCCGCGAGCGACTTCACGGCGGCCGGGTCCTGGATGTCCACCCCGGTCATGACCTGGGAATCGGCGACGCCGGCACCGGGAGTAATGAGTTCGACGCCACCGGCCGTGAGGCCACGAAGGACGCTTTGCTGGATGGTTGCCGCGACGGGGCCTCCACCGCTGCGCAGATGGACGGAGAGCTGACCCTCGTTCGGGGCCAGTCCGGCCAAGTTGATGGAACGGGTCGTTCCGGGCGAAACCAGCAAGCCACGGCTATCCGGGGCTTGGATCTGGCCACGGGCGCCGAACAAGTCGAGATTGACGGTGGCCGGCGTGCCCGAGGCATTGCTGATGTTCAAAACCGCCGTCCGCCCCAGCGCGGTGTTGGCGCCAAGGAGCCATGCATCGTTGACCGGCTGTTGGCAGGGCGCCGCAGCCAGTCCGCGGAGATCGCCGTCGCCTGCGGTGTAGCTCATCAAGCCCGCTACCGCGGCCTGCTGCCCGCTGATGGGATCGGCGTCCACCACAGTGACGTCGCCCGCGGGCCTCTGTGCCACGACGCCGGCATTCAGGACGGGAGGTCCTGACGCCGGCGGCTGCGCGGCAGCGGGGGGTTTGGCAATGCCGGCGATCGCGGAGCCACCGAGCGCGGCGAGGTTGCTCCCTGGGACGGATCCGGTGGCGTCACTGAGGACCACCGCGTCGAGGAAGCTCTTTGCCGAGCGTGAAACAGGATTGAACTGGGTGTCGGTGCCCGCCGGGGTTCCTTCGGCGAGGCGGGGAGGTGCCGGGCACACCGCGGTTGTCTTTCCTGCCGGGACATCCGCGAGGGACATGTCCAGGGTTTTGTTCCCTGCCGGGGACGGCACGATGGATGCTGCCGACACCATCCCGGCCCCTGCGGCAAGGAGCAGCGTTGCGGAAAGCGCTCCCAACACAACAGCTTTGTTCTTGTTCTGGCCTTTGTTCCGGCTCTCGGCTTTGCGCTGGCCGCGCCTCCGCGACCCCGCGCCGGCCTCGGGGGCCGGGCCTTGGTTGTCAGACACTGCTGTACTCCTTACGGAGAGAGTTTTGTTCCTTCAGGAGGCCCGCCTTCGGCCTGCGGGCGGGCATGGGGATGGCCAGCAGGACGGTCAATCCAATGACCACGGCCTGCAGGATGCTGAGCCAAGGCTCCCAGACGGTGGTGTAGCGGATCTCGATCTGGCCGCCTGCGGGCGGCAAGGTGAACGCTTGCGCCCATCCCGACGTCGTCGGGCTCAGTTGACGCCCATCCAACCAGGCGCTCCAGCCGGAGTCCGCCCGCTCGGCGAGCACTACCTGGCGTCCGTCCGTGCCTGCCGGGATGCTGCCGACGGAAGACGTCCCGAGGGATGGCAAGAGGGCAACAACGGCACCCTTGGCGTCCACCACCCTGGCACGGTGCGCCGTCTCGGCGTCGGCTGCAGCGGCCTGGTTGAGCGGCGTGACCCGCCACAGCCAGCCGGAATCGGTCTTGCCCACGGCGACCAGGCCGGGAACGGAATCGATCCGGTTGGCCGTCAACTGCGCAGCCGTGTCCGACGACTTCAGAACCACGAATCCGGCACCAAGCTGCTCAAGGCCGGGCCGGGGGTCCACGCCCGTTCCCGCGACAATCGTGGCTACGGCGTTACGGATGGACGCGGTGGCGTCGTCGTCGGCCACCAGGCGTTCCTGTCCGGGTGATCCGACGATGGAACGTGCGGCAGCAACAGTGGAGAGCGAATCCAATGTAGTTCCGGCGCCGCGCATAAGTGAGGACGTGTAGCCACCACTGTCATCCGCGGTGATGACCAGCGTCCGTGTCTGTTCCGGGCCTTGGCCGTGGTCGACGGCGGTGGCAGGCAACGTGCCCTGCCCGGACGGCTGGACAAGCCGCGGCGTGCCAAGCGCGCCGCTGGCCGAAGGCGAAGTGCCTGCACCGGCCAGGGCATTCTGGGTTGCCCACAGGCCCATGCTGGCCAAGGGCCCGGCAATGAGGAGGAGGGTTGCGACAGCGGAGACGATCCGTGCTGCCGCGCGCTGGACCGGGCGGCCGCCCTCTGCCTTGACCTTCAGCTGGAAGAGGTTTTCAGCGCCGATCAACGCCGCTCCGAGGAACGCGAAGCCCGCGGCGGAAACTGCCGGGCCCGTGAAAGGAGCCACGAGCAGGTTGCCGTCCACTCCGGTTGCCACGTGTCCG
Organism: Arthrobacter bambusae; assembly: GCF_022606295.1. Lineage (GTDB taxonomy): Bacteria > Actinomycetota > Actinomycetes > Actinomycetales > Micrococcaceae > Arthrobacter > Arthrobacter bambusae_A. The sequence continues at coordinate 82,636 of NZ_JAHHZS010000017.1, read as the reverse complement.
GCGAGCCATGACCAGGCGAGGAGCACAAGGGCCCCGGCCCAGAGGAAACGTGCGATGCGTGACCGTTTTCCGGGAACAAAGAGTGCGGCAATGGACAAGAGGAGGACCGGCGCACCAAGCAGCAGGGCAAGGGCCAGAGCCCACGGAATACCCGACGGGCCAAACGGCGCCAACCCGGCCAATCCGCCGTTGACGTCGAATTTCAAGGGTTGGCCAAGCAGTTGCTGCCACAGCGGTGCCGCTTGGAACCCCAGCGGGAGGCCTGGATCGGCCAGCATGGCGCGGGGTCGTTCCAGGACCGAGAGGACATACGGCGCAAAGAGCGCGGCGCTCGGAAGCAGCGACCACCAAATGGTCCGCCCGCGCCGCCCCAAGGCGATGCCGCAAAAAACAATGAGGACTACCAACGGAAGCAGCAGGGACGGCGCTGAGGCCGTCACCACCGCCAGCGCCAGGCCGGCCGCGGCAGCAGCCGTCCACGACGGAGTGCCGTTGACGCCCGGCTTGCCGGGGAACGGCTTTGTTGCGGCGTAGCCGGCGGGTTGGACCCGGTGGCTATTCAACGCAGCGTCGCGCCCGAGCGCAGAACCAGTGGCCCGGAAGAGGGCCAGCGCCAGCAGGGGCATCGCCACGTGTGCCAGGAGGGCGCCGGCCCGTCCCTGGTTCAGTGCGACCTGGAGGGCCGGTGCCCCGGCCCAGATCAGCGCCGCAATGAAACGGTATCGGCGCAGCGTGGTCATGGCGCCCGCCGCAAACCAGGCGCCCAGGCCGGACAACGGCATGGCCAGCAACAACAGCCACACGATGGCTGTGCTGGAGTCTCCTCCCCCGAGCAATGAAACAAGCCACAGGATGTAGGCGAACGGATCACCGTGCCCGGGCAAGCCTGCCCCCAAGTTGATCCACCAACTGGACGCGGACCGCCAAATGTCACCGGCTGCGGACAACGGCAAGAGGCCGCCGCCGGTCACCGCGCTGGCCCCCAGGAGCCCCAGCAGCCCCACGATGGAGGCGGCCAGCGCAACAAATCCGGCGGCCACTGCGCCTGTTCCGATCCAACCCCGCTCGTTCGTCGCGAGGGCCACGAAATCGTCGCCGGCGTCGCCGCTCGGTTCAGGAGCGAGGGAATCCGTCTCCTGGAATTCGTCGGCGCCAATCGCCTCGATGAGGGAGCGGCGGTGGGCCCGGACCTCGCGGCGCGGGGTCTGAAGGCCCTTGACCATCGAGCGGCGTACGCGTCGCGTCCGGGCGGCGTTCTGCCTGGACCGCCAAATCGCCCTGGGACGGCCGAGGGCCGCGATGGTGGCGCCGAGCTGGGAAATTCCGTAACCGGGCTCTTTGACCAGGATGCTCACGACGAGCCTCACCATGCTTCCGAGCAACGCGCCGAGCGCATGCAGGGGAACCTTCCACGGCGAAGCATGGGTAAGCCTCAAATGGATCTGGCTCTTGCGGGCGGCGGCGGGTGTCGCAAGGCTGTGGGGACGATGCTCGACATGGAACATGCGCGCGGCCGGGACCACGACAACCCTGTTGCCCGCAAGCCAGTTGCGCCAGCAGAAATCGACGTCGTCTCCCACGCCGGGAAACGCGGGGTCGAAGCCGCCCAGTTGCTCCCAGGCGTCGCGGCGGATCAACATGCCCGCGGAATTCACCGCGAAAGTGTCCGTGCGCCCGTCGTACTGGCCTTGGTCGAGCTCGTCGGCTTCAATGAGCGTCAGACGCTCGGCCCAGCGGCTCGTGGAAAGACCGGCGTCGATGAGCCTGCGCTCCGCGTCCCAGGCCAATTGCTTGCAACCGGCCACTGTGACCGACGGCGCGCGCTCGACTGCCTGAAGCAGCTCGGCGAGTGCGTCCGGGGCCGGAGCGGCGTCGTCGTGCAACAACCAGATCCATTCGACGGCCCCCGGCTCCCGCGAAGGGGCCGAACGGGCCAGGCCAGCCAGGACGGCAGCACCGAAACCTACTTTGTGTTCGCCGGTGCTGGTGACGTTGGCCGCGCCGAGGGCCCGCTGCAGCAACGCTGCGGACTTGTCGCGGGAGCCCGTATCAATGCCAATGGCGGCATCTGCCGGACGCGTCTGGTCCAGCAGAGCCGCCAGGGTTCTGGGGAGATAGTTACCGCCGTCGTGCGAGACGACGACGGCGGTAACGTGTACTGCCTTGAGAATCAGACCGCTCGCTTCCTCAGCCTGCGGCGTTCACGCTCGGAGAGCCCGCCCCAGATACCAAAACGTTCATCGTTGGCGAGTGCGTATTCAAGGCACTGCGAACGGACATTGCACGCACCGCATACCTTTTTGGCATCCCGCGTGGAGCCGCCCTTCTCGGGGAAGAACGCCTCCGGGTCCGTCTGGGCGCACAAGGCGTCCGTCTGCCAGCCAAGTTCGCCTTCATCGTCGAAGTCACCTTGGCCCGGAAGCCCGATCCACACCGGCTGGGCCGGATTGTCGAGCGGACCGCGCAGCTCCATGGGAGGATCATCGAGATCGTCCTCCGGATCTACCGGTGCTCCTCCCACGAGAGCCTCGTGCGCAGCAAGAAGGGCTGTTGCCTCATCTTCCAGCGACTCCCGAGTGGCCTCGATATAGCGGTCGGCCGCCTGCGGATCTGCCGGGTCAACATACCAATCCCCCGGAACTTCGCGCGACCGGTATTTCACCGACGCATAATCCGCGACGACTGCATCTTCCTGGATACGCAACGCTTGCCCCATGGCGTCCCTCCTGATTTTTGCAGCTGCTGCCGTGCTCATTCGGTACTCGGTTATGTACCCGATACTCCCGCAGCGGCGTTCGATATCTAATTACACGTGTGTAACTACCAAGCCGTCAAGCCGCGCCGGGATAATAATCAACTTTCCGCACTAACCAGCGCCGCGCCACGCCCGGTATTTTTTCGCCCCGCCCGCGCGCCATGGCGGAAAACGGAAGCTTTGCATCACTTAAGATGTATTTTCATTGAATTTCAGGGAAATCGTTTGACCCTTCGAGCGCCGCACCCTCGCCGTCCCACAGCTCCATGTGGCGCAATTCACACGCCCCGGGACCTGATCTGACGCCCCGTGGCAAGATGTAGCCATGAGCACCCCCGCGATGAACTTGATGGCAGCCCTGCGTTCCGGACACGCCACATCCCCCCGCCTGACCTGGTACGGACCGGACGCCGAACGGGTGGAGCTCTCTGGGCGGGTCCTGGACAATTGGGTGGCCAAGACCAGCAACCTGCTCCAGGACGAGTTCGACGCCGAACCGGGCATGAGCCTTCGCCTGGACTTGCCCGCCCATTGGAAGTCCCTCGTGTGGGCGCTGGCCGGATGGCAGCTGGGCATGGAACTCGTGCTCGACGGCGGCAGCGCGGACCTGCTTGTCACGGACACCCCCGACGCCGGCGCGGGAGCCGGCTTCGACGCCGTGGTCGCCGTGCCGCTCGCGGCACTCGCGATGCGCTGGCCGGGAGAACTGCCGGCCGGCGTCGTGGACTACGCGGCCGAAGTCCGCTCCCACGGAGACGTATTCATGGCGCACGCCGAACCCGACGCGGCACTGCCGGCCCTGCGCCGCCCTGAAACCGGGCACTCGCACGGCGAATTGCTGGACGGCTTCGCCAAGGACCATGACTCCGGCGTACGGCTGCTGGTCCGCGCGGCCGACGGCTTGGAGTCGGCCCTCGCGGACGCCCTCGGCGCATGGAACAAGGACGGTTCAGTGGTCCTGGTGCACCCGGACGTTGATGTCACCCGGCACCTGCTGGAGAACGAGCGCGTCAGCGGCGCTTGACCGCGTCTTCGCCTTCGTCGGAGCCAGCCTCGGAGCCGGCGGCATGCATGGCCTTGGCCTTGGCCCTGTGGTGGGCCTCGATGATCTCGTGGTCATGCGAGAAGGCCTCTTCTTCGTCGAGCTCCTTGTTGAACACCAGGAAGCGGTAGGCGAAGAAGCGCACCACGGTGGCCACGAGGATGCCGACAACCCCGGCTGCGAAAAGGACGTTCTTGTCCTGGATGTTCATGCCGTATTTCGCGATGGCGGTCAGGCCGGTGGAGATACCGATCCCAATGCCGTTGATGACGATGAACATCACGAACTCGCGCACCACGTTCGCCTGGCGGCGGTGGCGGAAGGTCCAGAAACGGTTGGCGACCCAGGAGAACACGGTGGCCACGGTGGCGCCGACGAAACGGGCTTTGGCCTCACTGTCGGACATCGGGCCGTGCATGAGATAGTAGGTCAAGCCGTTATCTATGACGAACGCAACACCGCCGACAGCGCCGAACTTCGCTACTTCGCGCCAAAAGAGCGAGGCGAGCCCGCGCATGCGATCTGCAAGTGTGTTGATCATGACCCTCCATGGCCGTTGTTCTAGGGGGCCGATGGGCCGAGGCTCTATTTTAGCTCCGATTCCTTGGAGCTTGCCGAATTATTCGGCCCCAAGAGCCACGGGCCAACGCTGCATGGGGCCGGCGACGGACAAAATCAAGGAACCGGCCGCTGGTTCGGTAGGCTGAACCTTGTGACTTTTCCTGTAATTGGCGTGGTTGGCGGCGGCCAGCTCGCACGAATGATGGCCCCGGCGGCAACCGCTCTTGGCTTTGAACTCCGGGTCCTTGCCGAAGGCGAGGACGTTTCCGCGGTCCGGGCCGTGGCAACGGCTCCCATTGGCGACTACAAGGACCTCGCGGCACTCCTTGAGTTCTCGGAGGGCCTGGACGTCATGACGTTCGACCACGAGCACGTCCCCACCGAGCACCTGAGGGCGCTGATCGAGGCCGGAGTCAACGTCCAGCCCGGCCCCGATGCCTTGGTGCACGCCCAGGACAAACTGGTGATGCGCGCCGCGATCGACCGCCTGGGGCTCCCCAACCCGGCGTGGGCTGCCGTCACCGGCGTCGAAGACCTGGTGGCTTTCGGCGAGCAGACCGGCTGGCCGATCGTCTTGAAAACCCCCCGGGGAGGCTATGACGGCAAGGGCGTGCGCATCATCCATTCCGCCGACGACGCCCGGAGCACCACGGACTGGTTCGACGCCATGAGCCCGCTCCTGGCCGAAGAGAAGGTCGACTTCAGCCGCGAGCTTTCCGCGCTCGTTGCGAGGACGCCCGACGGCGAATCCCGCGCATGGCCGGTTGTCCACACTGTCCAGGTGGATGGCGTCTGCGACGAAGTGATTGCGCCGGCCCAGGACATTCCCGTGGAGGTCGCTGCGGCAGCCGAAGAGGCCGCGCTGCGGATTGCCAATGAACTCGGAGTCACGGGAGTGATGGCTGCGGAACTCTTCGAAACGCCCGGCGTCGGAGTCGGGTTCCTGGTCAACGAGCTCGCCATGCGGCCGCACAACACCGGCCACTGGACGCAGGACGGCTCCGTCACCAGCCAGTTCGAGCAGCACTTGCGCGCAGTCCTCAACCTCCCGCTCGGTGCTACCGACGCCCTGGGCGCGGTGGTCGTCATGAAGAACTTCCTCGGCGGCGACAACCAGGATCTCTACAGCGCGTACCCGAAGGCCCTCGCCTACGAGCCGGCCGCAAAAGTCCATTGCTACGGCAAGTCCGTGCGGGCCGGCCGCAAGATCGGACACGTGAACCTCGTCGGCAACTCGACGGCGGACGTCGACTCCATCCGACACCGCGCCACCATAGTGGCCGACATCATCCGTGACGGCCGCATGCCGGCCGAGACCACCTCCGAGGAGACCGCATGAGCGCAGAAACAATGGATCCCGAAAACGCGGGGGCAGCGAACGCCTCCCCGATCGTGGGGCTTGTCATGGGCTCCGACTCGGACTGGCCCGTCATGGAAGCCGCAGCCGACGCCCTGGCGGAATTCGGCATCCCCTTCGAAGCCGACGTCGTCTCCGCGCACCGCATGCCCACGGAGATGATCCGCTACGGCCAGACCGCCCATGAGCGCGGTATCCGGGTCATCATCGCCGGAGCAGGCGGCGCAGCCCACTTGCCGGGCATGCTCGCCTCCGTTACCCCGCTGCCCGTCATCGGCGTCCCGGTCCCGCTGAAGACCTTGGACGGCATGGACTCCTTGCTGTCCATCGTGCAGATGCCCGCCGGCGTTCCCGTGGCCACTGTTTCCATCGGCGGCGCCCGCAACGCCGGCCTCCTGGCTGTACGCATGCTGGCGTCCGGAACCGATGACCTTGCCGTGCGCCTTCGTGGCGAACTGCTCGAATTCGCGCAGGAGCTCAACAACACCGCCACGGAGAAGGGTGCCAGGCTCCGCGACAAGGTTGCCGAAGTCTTCTCGACGGCGAACGTCTCCGCCCGGAGCACTCGTTAAGAGCCCGGGCAGCCGCACAGAGGTCATCCCCGGCAATCCCGAATGAACCGTCCCGCAATGACAAGGATCCCCCGCCGTGTACCAGCTTGAGAATGTTCTCCGCCCCTACGCATGGGGATCGACGACGGCGATCGCCGCCCTGCTGGGAAGGCCCGCCTCGGGTGGTCCGGAAGCGGAGTTGTGGATCGGAGCGCACCCGGACTCGCCGTCCGTGGCCACCCGTCCGGATGGCTCTTCCGTCGCCTTGGACGCCTTGATCAGCGTGGATCCCGTGCATTTCCTTGGTGAAACGAGCGTGGCCGAATTCGGTCCCCGCTTGCCGTTCCTCACCAAGCTCCTTGCAGCCGACAAGCCCCTGTCCTTGCAGGTCCACCCTCGCCTGCAGCAGGCCAGGGACGGCTTCGCGAAGGAAAATGCCGCGGGCATGGAAGCGGACTCACCGGAGCGCAACTACCGCGATGACAACCACAAGCCGGAGATGATCTTCGCGCTGACGCCGTTTCACGCCCTTTGCGGTTTCCGCCCGGCCGCCGATTCGCAGCGTGTCTTCGAGCACCTCGCGACCCTCCTGGACCTTGCCGCCGTCGACGTTCCGGACGTCATCGCCGGAGTCATCTCGGACCTTTCCGGCTCCGATGAGCCCTCGGCGCTCAAAGCTGCGTTCACCCGGCTGATTACCGGCGGGGAGGCCGTCTCCGCGGCCACCGATCAGGTGGTTTCCATCCTGAAATCGGGCGCGCCGATGGGGCAGCACGCCGCGGAACTCTCGACGTTGATGGACATCAACAGCGAGTTCCCGGGCGATCCCGGTGTCCTGATTTCCCTGCTCCTGAACCTTGTGTTCCTGTCCCCGGGCGAATCGGTGTACTTGCCGGGCGGAAACGTCCACGCCTACCTGAAAGGCCTCGGCGTGGAGGTGATGGCGGCGTCGGACAACGTGCTCCGTGGCGGCCTCACCCCCAAGCACGTGGATGTTCCGGAACTCCTGAAGACCATCGAATTCGCTTCCCTCGGCGTGCCGCGCATCGAGCCCCGGATCTCCGGCTTCGGCCAGGATCTCTATGTGCCGCCCTTCAAGGAATTCCAGCTCCAGCGCATCGAGCTGGGACCCGGAGCGGAACCGGTGCCGATGGCCCAGGCGGGTCCCGCCGTCGTCGTCGTGGTTTCGGGTTCCGTGGTGCTCGACTCCCCCAAGAGCGAGCTCGCCGTCGAGCGTGGGGGGAGTGCGTTCATCCCGGCGTCGGAAGAGCCCGTCATGGTGCACCCGGTTGCCGGTGCCACGGGAACCAGCGTCGCCTTTGCCGTGACAACAGGCTTGGGGAATTAACGGTGGAGTACTTCCTGCAGACGCCCGCATGGGCGTCCTTCCAGCGATCCCTCGGACGTACCGTGCACGAGGAATCCGGGCGGGGGTGGCGTTTCCTCGCAGTGGAGGAAACGAACCCCGCCGGCAAGGTGATCTACACGCCCTACGGACCCGTCGCCGATTCGCTGGAGGCCTTCGACGAAGCCGTAGCCGCCCTCGTGGCGATCGCGCGCCGCAGCCGCGCTGTGTTTGTCCGGATGGAACCAGTCACCGCCGGGTTCGAAGCCGCCGACGCCGGTGCGGTCCTGCGGGAACGCGGCCTGCAGCCGGCGCCGTCCAACCAGCAACCGGAATTGAGCTGGATCGTGGATCTGGAGGGCGACTTCAAGGACGTCCTTGCGGGCATGAAACCCACCAACCGGAACCTGTACCGCAACATCCACAAGAAGGGTGTCACCTTCCGGTCCTCGCAGGATCCCGAAGAGATCTCGGTGCTCCTGGACTTCCTGCACATGACCGCCGCACGCAACGGCTTCAAGCCCCAGAGCGACGACTACCTCAGCGCCGTGGCCCAATCCCTCATGCCGGCCGGTGCCGGCACCCTGTTCATCGCGGAACTCGACGGCGAGCCCATCGCGGCGGCCCTGGCGTACGACTCTGCCGACACGCGAACCTACGCCCACGCGGCGCTCGATGATACGCATCGCAAGCTCAGCGCCGGCATTCCGTTGCTTGTGACGCTCATGGCGGACGCCAAGGACAAGGGACTCAAGCACGTCGATTTGTGGGGCGTGACCCCGGAAGACCAACCTGACCACAAGTGGGCCGGATTCACAGCCTTCAAGAAGTCCTTCGGCGGCCGCGAAATCGCCTACCCGGGCACATGGGACCTTCCGGTCAACAAGCTCCGCTACGGGGCCTACCAAGTAGCCCGGAAACTCCGCGACAAGCTCCGCTAGGATTCCTCCGCGCGAACTGGCAGCAGATGACCTCAAAATCCGATTGATGTCCCTCTGGTACTGCTCAGCTTCCCCATGGTGCCGCCCGTCGTATTGGAGGGCGACCCGCTCTTTGACGTAAGCGGCATCGGGCGCCGGCCCGGGACCAGGTGAAGGGCCAGCCGGGCCTTGCGTACGCCACGCATGCCGGGACGGGCTGACACCATCGCCTTCAAGTCGTCAATGGTCGCCAAGGGCTCGCGGGGCCTGGGATGGTTGTCGCCGTGCTCGACGACGATCGAGTCGCCCGCCGCGACAGTGTCGTCGATACTCATCAATTGGGCCAGGTCCAGCCACGTCCGGGCAGGCGAGGTGAGCCGGACGCCGTCGAGCACCATCACTTCACCCGGTTTGAACGTAAGTTGGTGCCCTACAACGTTCCGGCCCGGACCTTTCTCCCAGTTAGCCCGACGGAAGTCTGCGGACACGCAAAAGGGCGGTGGGATCGTGACAGCGGCGTCAGAATCGACAAGGTCCGTGAGGACAAAGCCAGAGATAGCCGCCGAGCGATCGTGCCGCCCTTTTGGACTAAGCCAGGAGTTACTTGCGGGCGTAACCTTCCCACTTGCTGGCCTGGTGCTCGCCGTCGACGAAGCGGATCGTGCCGGACTTGGAGCGCATGACGATGGACTGGGTCAGGACCTTGTCCTTGGAGTAGCGCACGCCCTTGAGCAGGTCGCCGTCGGTGATGCCGGTAGCTGCGAAGTAGCAGTTGTCGCTCGTCACGAGGTCGTTCGTGGAGAGGACGCGCTCGAGGTCGTGTCCGGCGTCGATGGCCTTCTGCTTCTCGTCGTCGCTGGTGGGCCACAGGCGGCCCTGGATAACACCGCCGAGGGACTTGATGGCACATGCGGCAACGATGCCTTCCGGCGTGCCGCCGATGCCCATCAGGGCGTCGACGCCGGTGCCGGAACGTGCGGCGGCGATGGCGCCGGCAACGTCGCCATCCATGATGAACTTGGTGCGCGCACCGGCTTCGCGGATTTCCTCCACCAGCGGGCGGTGGCGGTCGCGGTCAAGGATCATGACGTTGAGCTGGTTGACCTTGACGCCCTTGGCCTTGGCGATCAGGTGCAGGTTCTGCTTCACCGGCAGGCGGAGGTCCACCATGTCGGCGGCTTCAGGACCCGTGACGAGCTTCTCCATGTAGAACACGGCGGAGGGATCGAACATGGTGCCGCGTTCGGCCACTGCAAGCACGGCGAGGGCGTTGTTGATGCCCAGGGCAGTCAGCCGGGTTCCGTCGATGGGATCGACGGCGACGTCGCACTCGGGTCCGGTGCCGTCACCGACATGCTCGCCATTGAAGAGCATCGGGGCTTCGTCCTTTTCACCCTCGCCAATGACAACGACGCCGTTGAAATGGACCGTGTGGAGGAAGGAGCGCATGGCGTCAACGGCCGCGCCGTCCGCCTTGTTCTTGTCGCCGAAACCAACCCAGTGGCCGCCGGCGATGGCCGCAGCTTCGGTGACCCGGACAAGTTCGAGGGCCAGGTTGCGGTCCGGCTCATCGGTCCCGACGGCGAGCGCCGGCGAAATAGTGGAATACTTCTGGGACATTGGCGCTGGAGACACGTGAACCTCTTCTTCGATGACGCGATTCGTGGGACCAGGAATGGCTGGGCTTGGCGGCCTGAATGATTCCTCTACAAGAGATCATAGTCGCGGCGGAGCGGCACGGTCATGGGATGACCAACTCCCGGAACGCCCCTTGCGCGGACCGGCCGATGTGTATTAGCCGCTTGGATAGGAGACTATTGAAGCGTGAGTGAAACGCAAGACAAAGCAATTGCCGCTGTCCCGCCAAGCAACGGAGGCACCGAGGCAGCTGGCAGCAATGACGCCGGCCGGCCGGCCGTCAAGCCTGTAATCGCGGCAAAAGCCGCCAAACGGGCCAATGCTTCCGTCATCGGCATGCTCATTGCGTTGCTCCTGTGCGTGCTGGCGTTCCTTCCGATCGTGCTCATGAATCCGGCGCCAAAGAGCAGCGGTTACAAGCCCGACGTCGATGTGGCCGCAACGGCCGCCAATGCGAAAGATGTGGCGGGTTTCACACCTGTGGCGCCGAATACGGGCGACACATTTAGTCCGAACTACGCTCGCTGGTCATCCGGGACCGGCGACGGCGTACCCACGTGGGAGGTCGGCTACGTGACTCCCCAGCAGATGTTCATCGGGCTTGTCCAGACCCGCAAGGCCAATCCAACCTGGATTTTCCAGCAGACCGGCAGCGCTCCGATCACCGGCACGCGGAGCGCCGGCGGCCATGACTGGGAGCTCCATGACACGGCCAAGGGCAACCGCAGCATGGTGCTGAACTACCGCGGCACCACGATCATCCTGAGCGGGAGCGCAGGACTGGACGAGTTCTCCACGTTGGCCGCCGCCGTGGTCAAGGCGATGGACGCAGCTCCTGTCGCCTCCGCGGACGCGGGCACGAAGCCCGGCGACACAGTTTCGCAGCCTGCCACCCCAAAGCCGTAAAGTAGCGCCGTGGCTACCTATCTGACTCCCGCACTTGCCTGGCGCCGTTTGCGCGAAGGAAACGAACGCTTCGTCGCCGGCGAGTCCCTGCACCCCAACCAGGACGCTTCGCGCCGGCACTCCCTCGTCGAGGACCAGCATCCATTTGCCGTGATCTTCGGCTGCTCGGATTCCCGCCTGGCCGCGGAGATCATCTTCGACCTCGGCCTGGGAGATGCCTTCGTGGTCCGCACGGCCGGGCAAGTGATCGACGACGCCGTCCTCGGTTCGCTGGAATACAGCATCTCCCAACTTCATGTTCCGCTCATCGTGATACTTGGCCACGACAGTTGCGGCGCGGTGACTGCGACGAAGAGTGCCGTGGAGACAGGTGAAATGCCGGCAGGTTTCATCCGTTCCCTCGTGGAACGCATCACCCCCTCCGTCCTCACGGCAATGCGCAACGAGCAAACGGACGTCAACGAGATGGTGGTGGAGCACGTCAAGCAGACAGCCCGCCGATTGGCCGACAGTTCCCGTGTGATTTCCGACGCGATCGACGACGGCCGGGCCGCCGTCGTCGGGCTTTCCTACAAACTGGACGAAGGCCGCGCGGCGCTTGTTTCCGGGATCGGCAAGCTCTAAGCCGGATGCCGGGCCGCCCCCGGAGGGGCGGCACCAAGCGGCCGTAGCTTTGCTCCTCCGGTTTTCGGTCAAGCGGCTGCTCGCCATAAGCTAGCCCCATGACTTCCACTCAAGAATCCAACGCGGCCGAGTTCCGTATTGAACATGACACGATGGGCGAAGTTCGCGTTCCCGTGAACGCCCTGTACCGCGCCCAGACGCAGCGCGCCGTGGAGAATTTCCCGATCTCCGGCAAGACGCTTGAGCGCGCGCACATCGAGGCCCTGGCGCGGGTCAAGAAGGCCGCGGCCCTCGCGAACGCCGAACTTGGGGTGCTCGACGGCGAGCTCGCCGAGGCGATTGCCAACGCAGCCGATGAGGTTGCCGCCGGAAAGTACGACGGCGATTTCCCCATCGATGTCTTCCAGACCGGTTCGGGCACGTCGTCCAACATGAACACGAACGAGGTCATCGCCGAGCTGGCGACGCGTGCCCTCGCGGCCACCGGGAGCGACAAAGTTGTCCACCCGAACGACCACGTCAACGCTTCCCAGTCCTCCAACGATGTCTTCCCGACGTCGGTCCACGTCGCCGCGACGTCGGCCCTGATCAACGACCTGATCCCGGCCCTCGAGTACCTGGCTGCTTCCCTGGACCGCAAGGCAGTGGAGTTCAAGGATGTCGTCAAGTCCGGCCGCACCCACCTCATGGACGCCACGCCCGTGACCTTGGGCCAGGAGTTCGGCGGCTACGCCGCGCAGGTCCGTTACGGCATCGAGCGCATCAACGCTGCGCTCCCCCGCGTCGCCGAGGTCCCCCTGGGCGGCACCGCGGTGGGCACCGGCATCAACACCCCGGAAGGCTTCCCGGAGCGCGTCATCGAGCTCCTCGCGGCCGACACCGGCCTGCCGCTGACCGAGGCGCGCGACCACTTCGAAGCGCAGGCCAACCGCGACGGCCTCATCGAAGGCTCCAGCCAGCTGCGCAACATCGCCATCTCCTTCATGAAGATCAACAACGACCTCCGCTGGATGGGGTCCGGCCCCAACACGGGACTCGGCGAGATCTCCATTCCGGACCTCCAGCCGGGCTCGTCGATCATGCCGGGCAAGGTCAACCCGGTCATCTGCGAAGCCTCGATCATGGTCTGCGCCCAGGTCATCGGCAACGACACCGCCATCGCCTGGTCGGGTACCAACGGCGCCTTCGAGCTCAATGTCGGCATCCCCGTGATGGCCGCCAACCTGCTCGAATCCATCCGGCTCCTGGCCAACACCAGCCGCGTCATGGCCGACAAGATGATCGACGGCATCACGGCCAACGTGGAGCGCGCCCGCTTCCTGGCCGAGGCTTCCCCGTCCATCGTGACCCCGTTGAACAAGTTCATCGGTTACGAAGCAGCCGCAAAGATCGCCAAGAAGGCCGTTGCCGAGGGTTTGACCATCCGCGAAGCCGTGATCTCCCTTGGCTACCTTGAGCGTGGCGAGCTGACCGAAGAGCAGCTCGACAAGGCCCTCGACGTCACCACCATGACCCGCCCGGCCCACAAGGCCTAGCCTCCCACCAGTCCGACTGGTCTGCCCGACGGCGGCCGGCGCCTTCCCCTCGGAAGGTGCCGGCCGCCGTCGTCGTTTCCTCCCGCAGAACTCTTCTTGCACTATTTAACTAAAGGTGCAAAACTTTACTTTGTGGAAAATAGTGCAACCAATGACGGCGGACTTCGGGAGCGCAAGCGCGCTCAGACCCGCGCGGCGATCTCAGCCATCGCCCGCTCCCTGACGGCCCAGCGCGGACTCAACGGCTTCACGGTCGAGGAAGCCTGCGAACAGGCCGGGATTTCGCGGCGGACCTTCTTCAACTATTTCCATACCAAGGAAGACGCGGTGATCGGCTCGTTCTCCGACGAGCTTCCCGAAGAGGCCCTGGAGGCCTTCAACCGCAACCCCGCCCGTGCCGCCGGCACCATCTCGGACTCGTTGCTGTCCGCGCTGCGCCAATTCACCCTGGCGGTCCTCGAGCGGTCCACCGTGAGTCCGTCGGAGATCCGTCAGCTCATCGCGGCAGTCACGGCCGAGCCCCAGCTCCTGGGCCGTTTGACCCGCGAAGGCGAAGTCCGAGAGCGCCAGTTCGCCGAACTCATCGCCGCCCGTGAAGGCCTCCCGGCGGATCACACGGAGGTCGTCATGGCCGCCGCAGCCTTCGGTGCGGTCACCAAGAAGACGAGCAAGCAGTTCTTTTCCGAGGAGAACACGCAGCCATACCGGGAACTGCTGGACCGGAACCTCAACGCAGCCCGCACGCTCTTCGCCCAACCGCTGGACATCAACCCCGTCGAACCCCAGAAGGATCAACCGTGAGTACCACTCTCAAGACCAAAGCGGCCGCACCGCTGCTTTTGACCCAGAGAAGGATCTGGATCATTTTCTCGGCGTTGATCGCCGGCATGCTGCTCTCGAGCCTGGACCAGACCATCGTGTCCACGGCCATGCCCACGATCGTCGGCAAGCTCGGCGGCGTGGAGAACCAGGCCTGGATCACCACGGCCTACCTGCTCGCCACCACCATCGTCATGCCGATCTACGGCAAGTTCGGTGACATCCTGGGCCGTCGGAACCTCTTCCTGATTGCCATCGGCTTGTTCACGGCAGCTTCCATCGGTTGTGCCTTCGCCACCGATTTCTGGGGCTTCGTGATCTTCCGCGCCATCCAGGGCCTGGGCGGCGGCGGACTGATGATCCTCTCGCAGGCCATCATCGCGGACATCGTGCCCGCCAAGGAACGCGGCAAGTACATGGGCCCGCTCGGTGCCATCTTCGGGCTTTCCGCCGTGGCCGGTCCGCTCCTGGGCGGCTTCTTCGTCGATCACCTGACCTGGGAATGGGCCTTCTACATCAACATCCCCATCGGCATTGCAGCCTTCACCATCGCCTGGTTCACGCTCACCCTGCCAAACAAGAAGGCCGAAAAGCGCATCGACATCCTTGGGGTCCTGCTGCTGTCCGCTGCCACGGCATGCTTGATCTTCTTCACCGATTTCGGCGGCAAGAAGGACCAAGGCTGGGACTCCCCCCTTACGTGGGCCTTCGGCGCCGGCATGGTGCTTGCCGCCTTCCTCTTCGTCCTCGTGGAGCGCAAGGCGGAAGACCCCATCATTCCGCTGAGCCTGTTCAAGAACCGGATCTTCATCAACGCAACCGCCATCGGCTTTACCCTGGGGCTGGGCATGTTCGCCGCGATCGCCTTCGTGCCGACGTTCCTGCAGATGTCCTCCGGTACTTCAGCCGCGGTTTCCGGCCTGCTCATGCTGCCGATGATGGTCGGACTCATGGGGACGTCCATCTATTCGGGTATCCGCATCTCCAAGACCGGCAAGTACAAGATGTTCCCTATCGTCGGAGCCAGCCTCACGATCGTTGCCATGTTGTGGCTCACCACGCTCACCGCGGCAACTCCGATCTGGGTCATCTGCATCCAGCTGTTCATCTTCGGCGCGGGCCTGGGCTTGATCATGCAGGTCATCGTCCTGGTGGTCCAGAATGCGGTTCCGGCCGGGCAAATCGGCACGGCAACGAGCACGAACAACTACTTCCGCGAGGTCGGTGCTTCGTTGGGCGTCGCCGTCTTCGGCTCTATCTTCACGACGCGGCTGGCCGAGTCCCTCACCAAGGCATTCACAGGCGCCGGGGCTTCCGCCGCGCAGGCTGCACAGTCAACCAGCAAGCTTGATCCGCAGACCTTGGCCCAGCTGCCGGTCCAGGTCAAGGACGCCATCGTCAATGCCTACGCCGACTCGCTGGCACCGGTGTTCTGGTACCTGATCCCGTTCATCGCGGCCGCCCTCCTGCTCGCCGTCACCCTCAAGCAGATCCCGCTCTCCGACACCGCGGGAATGGTGGCCCGGGGCGAGGCTGTCGGAGGTGAGGAGGCGGAACGACTTGAAGCCGAACGCCTCGGAGTTTCCTCCGACTCGACCGTTGACGCGGTCGCCAAGCCTGAGTCCGACCCGGTGGGGCCAGTGGGGCTGGTGGAGCAGGAGGAGCCGGTGGAGGATAATGACGGCGAGCTCGCCCGGCGCTGAGCCCGGGACATGTCCAGCGTTGCCTCGGACGAGTGGACATGCTCGGCGCTGAGCCCGGGACATGCCCAGCGTTGCCTCGGACGAGTGGACATGCTCGGCGCTGAGCCCGGGACATGCCCGCCGCAGGCTCGGACGAGTGGACATATGAGGAATATGTCCACTGCCCGAATGCAAAGCCGGGCATGTCCACTGGGCCGAAAGTAGGGCTCGCGGGACATACGCCGGACTCGCGGGGTAGCTGGCCGGGCCAACAGGGGCGCCGCAATCTTACGGGGGGGGTTTGCGGCGCCCCTGTGTTGTCCGGCCTTGGCTCGGACGAGTGGACATGCTCGGCGCTGAGCCCGGGACATGCCCGCCGCAGGCTCGGACGAGTGGACATATGAGGAATATGTCCACTGCCCAAATGTAAAACAGGGCATGTCCACTGGGGCGAACGTGGGACTCCATGATCGAGTGGACTTGCGGAGTCTGGCCTAGGCTGGAACCCATGAGTCCAGAGCCCGAAGAATCCGCAACCATCAGTCCCGCCGTTCGATGGGGATTAGGGGCAGTCCTTTTCGGGCTTCTGGCTGTCTCCATTGCCGCCGCCAAGGGCGAATGGTGGACCATCGCCGGCGCTATTGTCTGCGGTGCAACCGCTTTCGTCTTCGCTGCCCGCGCGATCCTTGCGGCCCGTCAATCGCGCTGATACGCGACGGCGGTGCCCGGCTCCAGCGCAAGCCGGATGGTTTCGCGGTGGCCGGTGCTGATCTCAGGCAACTCGTCGAGGGCAAACCAGCCGACGGCGATTGACTCGTCGTCGTTGACGCGGGCCTCCCCCGAGAGATAGCGGCATTTGAAAGCAATATCCAGGAAGTCGCAGACGTCTCCGTTGGGATACGTGACCGGGCCGATCACGCCCACTGCCAGGATGCGCTCGGTTTCGGCGACTACGGCAGTCTCCTCGAAGATCTCGCGGATCAAACCAGGGGCTGGATGCTCACCCGGTTCGAGCATTCCGGTGATCAAGGTCCACCGGCCGTTGTCGGCCCGTTGGCACAGCAGGACCCGGTTCTCCTCGTCCAGGACCACGCCCCGCACTCCGGGCAGCCACAACGGATCGTTGCCGATTTTCTCGCGGATTTCACGGATGAATTCCGGGACCGGCACGGCCTAGCCCGCTTTCGCTGAAACAGTCATCACCAACACGAAATCTGCCTCCGTTTCCGGGTCGGATCCTCCAGTAGGGCGAGTATCCCACCGGCGATGCCCGAATGACAGCGGGCCAGGCTGCTCACCCTGTCGTTTCCCGCCGCCGTGGCCCACGGCTCTCCTCACGCGGGCAGTGCAAACATCGCCGCTGCCGCACCGGCAAGCATGAATGGCCCGAATGGAATTGCCGATTTCAAGGTTCCCCTCCGGGCCGCCAGGACTCCCAGGCTCCACAACCCGCCGAAGAGGAACGCCGCAAACGTTCCGGCGAAAACATGCGCCCAACCCAGGTAGCCAAGGTATAGGCCGAGGACACCGGCCAATTTGACGTCGCCGAAGCCCATCCCGGGCGGATACGCCAAACGCAGGATGAAGTAGAAAACCCACAGCACGGCTCCCCCGGCCACGATGCCCAAGGCGGGCACGCCGAGGAAGGAGGCACCGCCGTCGGGCGTCTTCCCTGCCGCTCCGCCGGCGAGGTCCGTCGCCTCTCCCCCAGCCAAGGTGACGGCTATCGCCGCGCCGAGCAGCAACACGCCGGCGATCGCATAGGACGGGAACACGATCCGGTTGGGCAAGAGGTGGTGGCGGACGTCGATGACGGTGAGACGGGCAGCCATGATCGCAAAGTAAACACATGCTGCCAGCAGGAGCCAGAAGGCCGGGACACTGGTTCCCCACAATTCGCCGAGTCGTCCGATCACCCTCGGATGCTATCGGTTTTCTCAAAGCTGCGCCGGTCACGCACGCTTAGACTGTGGATATGGGGCGCTACAGTGCAGAAATCCAAGGCAATCAGGACGCCGACATGTCCTCCACCTTCCGGAACCTCTGCCGTTCCTCCCCGTGGAAATGGACTAGCCTGAGGTTCGAATACCTCGACCGGCCAGGCACCCCGGAAGCCACGGTGCGCGCCTGGCTGCGCCGGCCGGGAGCGCTTCGGCTCGAAACCGTCGACGGCGCGTTGCTGCATAGCACCACGGGCATCAACGACTCCCGCGACGGACTTTATCTTGGTTCCAAGCGCAAGTCCTGGCTCTTGCCGGCCCACTTGGTGACCCCCGTTTACGATTCCGCAGGCTTGGTCCGCCGGCGCCCCGAGGCTGCGTATGGTGAACCGTCATTCGGGAACGGTCGGCTCGCGGCAGCACTCGATCCTGTCGAGCTCGCGGGGAATGCGCCGGTGCCGATGGAGTTTCCCGAGTCCAACCGGGTGTCGTTCGGACCCATCCGGGAAGTGGATCACGAGGGGCGCCCGGCCTTGGAGACCATCGCGACGCCGGGACACAGCTACGTGGCGTCCGACGCGGCAACGCCGCTCTGCTTCCCTGGACGCACGCTCTTGCGGGTGGACTCTGGAACGGGCGTGTGCGTTTCCAGCCAATCGCTCGACGGCGACACCACCGGCCACGGGCACTGGATGCGGATACTGGGGGTGGACGAATACATGCTGGACGATCTGTTCCTCGCCGAATCGATGAACCTCACCGACGTCCGGAAGCACATCAGCTGGGACATCGGCCCCCGCGCGTAGTCGCCGGCCCCAAGGAACGCCCGCTCACATATCCGCCCCTCCCGCCCAACCCCCGCTCACATATCCGCCCGTCCCGCCGAACGCCCGCTCACATATCCGCCCGTCCCGCCGAACGCCCGCTCACCTAGGTTGCCTGTCGGCTAGGCTTCCCGGATGAACGAGCTAAATGCGATCTGGCCCCTCTTCGGTCTCACCCTGACCACTCCCCGCCTGGAGTTGCATCCTATTCGGGACGCTGACCTCCCCGCAGCGGTTGAGGCCGCACTCAGCGGCATTCACGCCCCTGGCAAGTCGCCGTTCAGCAACCCTTGGACGGAACTGCCCAACGATGAGTTGGGTGCCAACATGGCCCAATGGTATTGGCGCTGCCGTGCGGGAATGAATCCGGAATCATGGACGCTCCTTCTGGGCATCTGGCACCAAGGAGAGTTCATTGGCTGCCAGGATCTGGAGGCGAAGAACTTCGCATCGTTGAAGACGGTCTCCACCGGCTCCTGGCTCAAGAGAGACGCGCAAGGCCAAGGGCTCGGCAAGGAAATGCGCGCAGCCGCCCTCAGCTACGCCTTCGACTTCCTGAACGCAGAGGTAGCTACATCGGAAGCTGCCGTGTGGAACAAGCAATCCCTGGGCGTATCCACCAGCCTCGGCTATGAACCCAACGGCACTTATCGCGCCCAATGGGGCGCCGGCGTTGTCGAGGTCCAACGCGTTCGCCTCACCGCCGGCTCCTTCATCAGGCCCGATTGGAAGCTAAAGGTAGAAGGCCACGACGCCGCAGCAAAGTTCCTGGGCATGTGAGCCGGCGTCGATGAAAAACCCCACATACGTGAGCGAGCGTCCGCAGGAAACCCCACATACGTGAGCGAGCGTCCGCAGGAAAGTACAAGAATCAGCGGAGGCCTTGGCCGACGAAACCGGCCACGGCCTCCGCGCGTATGCTGCCTAGATTTCCGCCCCTTCGAGCAGTTCCGTCACGAGGGCCGCGATCGGCGAGCGTTCGGAGCGGGTCAGGGTGATGTGCCCGAACAGCGGGTGCCCCTTGAGGGTCTCGACGACGGCGGCAACTCCGTCGTGCCGACCGACGCGGAGGTTGTCCCGCTGGGCGACGTCGTGGGTCAGGACGATCTTGGAGTTCTGGCCGATACGGCTCATGACCGTGAGGAGCACGTTCTTCTCGAGCGACTGTGCCTCGTCCACGATCACGAAGGCGTCATGGAGCGAACGTCCGCGGATGTGGGTCAGCGGCATGACTTCGAGCATGCCCCGGTCCATGACTTCTTCCACGACTTCCTGGCTGACGAGTGCACCGAGGGTGTCGAAGACCGCCTGCGCCCAGGGGTTCATCTTCTCCGCCTCGGAACCGGGGAGGTACCCGAGTTCCTGTCCACCCACCGCGTACAGGGGGCGGAAGACGATCACTTTGCGGTGCTCCCGGCGCTCCAGGACTGCCTCGAGTCCCGCACACAAGGCGAGGGCCGACTTTCCAGTGCCCGCCCGGCCGCCGATCGAGACGATTCCGACGCTGGGATCCATGAGCAGGTCGATCGCAAGCCGCTGCTCCGCTGAGCGGCCGTGCAGTCCGAAGACATCACGGTCGCCCTTGACCAGCCGCACTTGCTTGTCCGCGCCCACGCGGCCCAAGGCGGAGCCCCGGTTTGAGAGCAGCACCAGTCCCGTGTTGACGGGCAACTCGGCAGCTGCCGGGATGAAAACCGGCTCGTGCCCGTACAGGGTGGTGACTTCGTCCTCGCTGGCCTCGATTTCCGCCATGCCGGTCCAGCCGGAGTCCTTGACGAGTTCATTGCGGTATTCGTCCGCGAACAGCCCCATCGCGGAGGCTTTGACGCGCATGGGGAGGTCTTTGGAGACGACCGTGACGTTGTGGCCTTCGTTGGCGAGGTTCTTGGCGACCGCCAGGATGCGGCTGTCGTTGTCCGCGCCGCGGAATCCCGCCGGCAGCACTTCGGTGGACACATGGTTCATCTCCACGCGCAGTGTGCCGCCGTCGGATCCGATCGGGATGGGTTGATTCAAGCCGCCGTGCTCGATGCGCAAGTCATCCAGGAGCCTGAGGGCCTTGCGGGCGAAGTAGCCCAACTCGGGATCGTGGCGTTTGCCTTCAAGTTCGGTGATGACCACGATCGGGACAATGACTTCGTGCTCGGCGAAACGCAACAAGGCGTGCGGATCGGAAAGCAAAACGGAAGTGTCAATCACATAGCTCCGGCCGGTCGGGGTCCCGGACTGTGCAGTCCGTCCACTGTTGGCCCGCTTGGTGCGAGAGGTAGCTGAACTTTCCCCGTCGGAAACGACTACGGGCAGTTGCTCAGAAATAGCCACATCGACTCCAGCCCCGGGCGAACCCGGCTTATTCGTGAGGCGGCTCGGCCGGAAGGCCGGGCGCGGCCCCCCACGTAACTGGTGCGATGATCCGCTCCATCTACTGGCCTCCCCGATCAGCAGGCGGTTTGCCTACTGATGGGATTAACGTATTCCCGTGCGATTACATTTCCAGTTAGCCCAAACGGCGATTCGCGTAGACAAAATGTGAATTTCCCGTAAACGGCGCCGCACCGGAAGGTCACGGCGTCAGGAACCGAAGCGGCGCTGCCGGCCGGCATAGTCCCGCAGGGCCCTGAGGAAATCAACCTTGCGGAACGCGGGCCACAGCGCCTCGCAAAAGTAGAACTCGCTGTAGGCGCTTTGCCACATGAGGAAGCCCGACAAGCGTTGTTCACCCGACGTGCGGATCACCAGATCGGGGTCCGGCTGGCCGCGCGTGTAGAGGAAGCGTGAGATGTCGTCCACGGAAAGTTCATCGGCCAGCTCGGTGATGTCGCGGCCGTGCGCGACGGCGTCGTGCAGCAGTTCCCGCACCGCGTCGACGATTTCGCGCCGTCCGCCGTAACCGACGGCCACGTTCACGTGGAGCCGCTCGCGGATCGGAGTGCGGGCCGTGAGTTTGGTGAGCCGATCGGCGAGATAGTCCGGAAGCAGTTCGGGCGCACCCATGGCGTGGACCGAGATATTGGCGTCGTCATCCAGGCGGTCGAGGGTGTTGGCGATGATTCCCATGAGCAGTTCAAGCTCTTCACCAGAGCGGTTCATGTTGTCCGTCGAGAGCATGTACAGCGTGACGACTTTGACCCCGAGTTCCTGGCACCAGCCGAGGAATTCGTGGATCTTGTCCGCGCCTGCTTGGTGGCCTTCGCTGGTTGGAGCGTTGAATTGCCGCGCCCAACGGCGGTTGCCGTCCACCATGACGCCAATGTGCCTGGGAATCTTTTCCTGCTCGAGGGAACGGAGCAGTTTGCGCTCGTAGAAGCCGTAGAGGAAGCCGGGCCACTCCATCCGGACACTCACCTGACTTCCTTTGAACAGCACGTAAAAACCGAATAAAACAACGACGGCGGCCGGCCCGGTGGGCAGTCGGCCTTCAGTCACACAACAATCGCCACCTCCGGACTGCTGCCGTAGGCGCACCACCAAGGCTACCTTCCCCAGCTGGTCAGTCGGCACACCCGGGCAGCGGAAAACGGTCGCACAACGCATTACTCCGCAGTAACTTATCCAGGCGCGGGTTACGCTTTAACGATGTCGGAGCTGCTCACAATCAAGCCAAGCTGGCGGGGCTGGATACATGCTGTGGCCACGCCATTCGCCGTCGCGGCTGGGATCGTCCTTGTAACTTTGGCGCCTACGACAGATCGCAAAATCGCCTCCGCCATCTACGCTTTGACGGGCGTGCTGCTCTTCGGCGTGTCCGCCGTCTACCACCGCGGCAATTGGGAGCCGAAAGCCAGGATGGTCCTCAAGCGCCTGGACCACACCAACATCATGCTGGTGATCGCGGGCAGCTACACTCCGCTCGCGTGGTCGCTTCTGGAGCGTCCCAAGGCCGTGCTCCTGCTGTGGGTGATCTGGTCCGGAGCGCTGGCGGGAGTGCTCTTCCGGGTACTCTGGACCGGCGCCCCGCGTTGGCTCTACGTGCCCATCTATGTTGCCCTGGGCTGCGGGGCATTGTTCTACTTGCCGGAGTTCTTTGCGGCGAACGTGCCAGCCGCAATCCTGATCTGCGTGGGCGGGGTCCTCTACATCGCCGGCGCGGTTTTCTACGGGATCAAAAGGCCCAACTTCAGTCCGTTGAACTTCGGCTTCCATGAGCTCTTCCATGCCCTCACGGTGCTGGCCTTCGCCGCACATTTCGCCGCGATCATGATTGCCGTGCTGAGCTAGCCAGCGGCCTCCGTCATCGCGTCAAGGCGCTGCACGAGTTCCTCGACGGAGCCAAGCGGCAGGTCACACACCATCCCCCGGCACAAATACACCTGCGGCGAGCCGTCCCCGGCAGGCGGGCGGGACTCAAGCAGCGGCACCTCCGGTTCCGCGGCGCGGTCGCCGGGCGGCGCGCCGTCGTCGGCGGCTGCATCGACAACCATTTCGAGCTGGACGGCCACCACCATCCCCGGGCTCGGCGAAGCCAACAGGGCGCGATGGAGTTCCCGCTGCTGTTGGCCCGGAGGGCCGGACACAGCCGCCTCTACGGGACCGGCCGCGGCCGCCTGGGCGGTCGCCAGCAACCATCCCGCAACCCGCGGTGCCCGTCCGGCTACGGGCGGCAGGAGCGACAGGATGTTGCTTGCCATTGCTCGGTGCTCGTGTGAACCGGAGTAGGCCGCATAGCTCAGCAGCACCCCGGCAAAGGCCGCTGCCCCGCTCGGCGCCGCGCTGTCGAAGGGATCCAGGCCTGCGTGCTGGCCCTGCGCGTTGAATACCTGGGCCGACTCCCCCACGGAATCCGACAACCTGCCGTCCACCACGAAGCGCGCGCAGGCTCCCCTGATCAGCTCCTCCGCCAATCCATACCAACGACGCCGGCCGGTCACGGCGTAGAGAGCCAGGAAGCCTTCGGCGCAAAACGCATAGTCTTCCAATAAGCCGGTAATCCCCCGCGCAGCGCCGTCGTGCGAGACCCTGACCAGTACCCCAGCGCCGGCTTTTTCGGGCGCATCGGCCGTCGCACGCCAATGCACGCGCACCAGGTATTCGGCGAGGCTCTCCGCTGCGGTCACCAGTTCCGGCCGGTCCAGGATCGCACCGGCTTCGGCAAGCGCCGCGATCGCCAGGCCGTTCCAGCCTGCCACGACCTTGTCGTCCCGCGCCGGCTGGGGGCGCGCCGAGCGAGCGGCGCGCAAGACGGGCCTGACGCGGTTCCACAACGTCAGTTCCGCCCCGGACAGTTGGCGCCCGGGATGGAGCGCAGATCCAAGCTCCGAGACCGTTCCGGACGGCCCCACGTTCATCATGCGGGCCACGGCGGCACCGTCCCCCGGGCCAAGCACGGCGTCGAGGGCCGCCGGTGTCCACAGGTAGGACGCCCCTTCGTGGTGCACCCCGTCCACCACGGTATCGGCGTCGAGCGAGGACGCGAGTCCGTCCGGGGCTGCCGGATTATCCACGCCGAGCGAGTCCAGCATCCAGTCCGCCACCCGCGACGCCACACTCGCGGCCTCGCCGGCCGGCAGGACCCAATCACCCTGGAGCCGGACCCAGTGGACGTAGGCGCGGAGGAGCTGGGCATTGTCGTAGAGCATCTTCTCGAAATGCGGCACGGACCAATCCGCGGTCACGGAATACCGCGCGAAACCGCCGTCGAGCTGGTCGCACAGCGCGGAACGGGCCATGGCGGCGAGAGTGCGGCCGGCCATGTCGCGGGCGGCGTCCGACGTGTCCGACGGCACGGCAGCATGCCGTATCAGGAACTCGAGAACCGCCGACGGCGGGAACTTGGGAGCGCCGCCGAAGCCGCCGCCGTCGGGGTCCTCCGAGCGGGCGAGAAGCCGAACGGCTTCGGACAGCAGGCTTTTGTCCAGGCTTTCGGGCGGCCTGTCGAGGAATACCGCCGAGGAGAGCTGGGCATTCGCCATGCCGACGGCGAGCATCCGCGCGTTCTGCTCGACGGCGTCCCGGCGTTCCAGCCACGCCTCGTGGACCGCTTCAAGCACTTGGCGGAAGGACGGCCTCCCGGGCCGGGCCGTTGGCGGGAAATAGGTGCCTGCGTGGAAGGCCAGGCCTTCGGGCGTCAGGAAGACGGACATCGGCCAGCCGCCCTCGCCGCTGATGGCCTGGGTGGCTGCCATGTAGATCGAGTCCACGTCCGGGCGTTCTTCGCGATCCACCTTGATGGCCACGAACCGTGCGTTCAGGTAGTCGGCGGTGTCTTGGTCTTCGAAGGACTCGTGGGCCATGACGTGGCACCAATGGCACGCGGCATAGCCAATGGAGAGAAAGACGGGAACATCGCGGGCCGCCGCGAACGCGAAGGCTTCATCGCCGAACGGCCGCCAGTGCACGGGGTTGTGCGCATGCTGGCGGAGGTAGGCAGACGGTTCCGAGCCAAGGGCATTGGACGCCCCCGGCCATTCCCGGGTGGTTCCCGGGTCAGCGGGCTCCGGAACCGGCATCGCCGTCGGACTCTTCTGCGTCCGGCTTGCCCTGGACGATTCCGTCAGCCTCAGCGCCGTCAGTCCCGCCAACGAGCGCTTCCTCGACCTGGGCGCGGTAGCGGACCCGCCGGATCCGGCGGACCATGTCCACGATCAGGAAGGTCGTGAGCACCACGATGAAGGCAGTCAGGACGAAACCCCAGGTTCCCGGGGTCACCTGGTCTTCCGACAGGCCGGGGCGCAGCGACGGGGTCGGGGTAGGCGACGGGGTCGTGGCCAGGGCGATGAGAAAGTGGTGCACGGTTCAAACCTTCTATGGGAGTTTCCAGCCGGGTGGCGACTTCTACGCTTGATAGAAATCGCCGGCGATCCTATCTTAGCCCTGCGAACAGGTCCTTTTCGGGCAGTTCGGCCGGGATCCGGGAGTCGATCAGCGTGTAGTCCTCCCACGGCCAGGCCCTGCGCTGCATCTCCGGGGACACCGCGAAGAAGAAGCCAAGCGGATCAACCTGCGTCCGGTGGGCCCGGAGTGCGTCGTCGCGGGCCTCGAAGTAGTCGCCGCAATCCACCTGCGTGGTGGTCTGGTGCATCGGCCGCGGCGGAGTGTGCCCTTCCGCATCGGCTTCCAGCCAGGTCGCCAAGCGTTCGGCGTACGGCGATTGCAGTCCGGCCTCTTCGAGCGCGAAATGCAAGGCACGGAAACGGTCGGGGCTGAAGGCGCGGTCGTAGTACAGCTTGCTGGGCGCCCAGCTTTCACCCGTGCCCGGGTACCGCTCCGGGTCTCCCGCCGCGTGGAAAGCTTCGACGGCAACCTTGTGGGCCATGATGTGGTCCGGATGCGGGTAGCCGCCGTCTTCGTCGTAGCTCACCATGACGTGCGGCTTGAAATCGCGGACCAAGCGGACGAGCGGTGCTGCCGCCCGCTCAAGGGGCTGAAGCGCAAAGCAGCCGTTGGGCAGGGGCGGCAACGGATCGCCGTCGGGCAGTCCGGAATCCACGAAACCGAGCCAACGCTGCTTGATTCCCAAGACCGCTGCGGCCTGCTTCATTTCCAAGCGGCGCGCGCCTGCCATGTCCCGCTTCGGGTGCGGAGCCGACTCCATGGCCGGGTTCTGGATGTCCCCGCGGGAACCGTCGGTGCACGTGGCCACCATCACTTCCACTCCGGAAGCCGCATACATCGCCATGGTTGCCGCGCCCTTGCTTGATTCGTCGTCCGGGTGTGCATGGACGGCGAGCAGCCGGAGCTGCGTGTGGGGGCTGGTGGATGTGCTCATCCGGTACGGTTCCTCTTTCCGGGTCATGCTGTTCTGGGCTTGCTCGTGGCTGTGCTGATCAGGTGTTTCCAACGCGTGCGGCTCCGCCGTGTGCAGGGACGCGCCAGAAGCCCACTAAACTAGGTGGGTGACTTCGGAAGACCCCTCGGGCACGGCGCTGCCGGCAACTACCAGCCTAGCCAATCGCTACGGCAGCCAAAAGCGCGCCTTCGGGGGGAAGACCAAACGCAACATCTTCATCGCTGTCCTGGTCGTGGCCATAGGGCTCTTGTTCTGGGTCACCACGTCTTCTTCGCAGTCGTCTGTGTCATTCAAGGACATCGGCTACAGCGCCACCGATGCCACCCAGCTTTCGGTCGATTTCCAGGTCACCAAGAACCCTGGCGCCACCGCAAAATGCGCGGTCAAGGCCATGGACTCCGGGTTCGGGGTGGTCGGCTGGAAGGTCGTCCAGATCGGCCCGAATGCCCCAAAGGACGGCGCCGACGGCGGCCAGACAACCGCCCAGAGGACCATCCTGCGTACCGAGTCCGCGGCCGTGTCCGCTGTCGTGGACAACTGCTGGATTGTGGACAGCGGCAAATAGCATAGGTGTGACCCGCGACTCAGTGAGCTTGGGTTTGTCCACAGGATTGACTACACTGGATCAATACCTTAACCCCGCTGAGTTGGTTGCTGAGTTCCACGAGTGGCCTGCACCGGCGGGGTCTTTGCTTGTCAGATCCATAAGGAGAAGTCCGTGTCGACCACCAACAGCGCGCCTGCAGCTTGGCTTACCCAGGACGCATTTGACCGCCTGAAGGCAGAGCTGGACCACCTTTCCGGCCCTGGCCGTGCGGAGATCGTACAGAAGATCGAAGCCGCCCGTCAGGAAGGCGACCTCAAGGAAAACGGTGGATACCACGCCGCGAAGGAAGAACAGGGCAAGATCGAGGCCCGCATCCGCCAGCTGACCGTACTGCTGCGCGACGCCCAGGTCGGAGAAGCTCCGGCCGATGACGGAATCGTCGAGCAGGGCATGGTCGTCGTCGCGCGCATCGCCGGTGACGAAGAAACCTTCCTGCTGGGATCCCGCGAAATCGCCGGCGATTCAGATCTCAACGTCTTCAGCGAGAAGTCCCCGCTGGGCGTGGCAATCATGGGCCACAAGGAGGGCGACAAGCTCAGCTACGTCGCCCCCAATGGCAAGGAAATTCCGGTGGAGATCGTTTCCGCCAAGCCGTTCGCCGGCTAATAGCTCCGCAAAAACAACGACGCCGGCCCACCCCTTCGCGGGGCGGGCCGGCGTTTTGCTTTGTGTTCCCCCAACTGACTCGCAGTTGTTGTCGTTTTGAAGGCTCATAACGACAACAACTGCGAGTCAGTTGGGCTGGGTTACGGCGTCAGTGCACCACGATCGGGTGGAAGCCCTCCGCGCGAAGGGCTGCCAGGACCTGCTCGCTGTGCTCGTGGCCCTTGGTTTCCAGGTTGACGGTGATGGAGACGTCGCCCATGCTGATCGCGCCTCCCACCCGGGTGTGGTCCAGGCCGGTCACGTTGGCATCGTTCTCGGCGATGATGCGGGCGATCGTGGCCAAGGAACCCGGCCTGTCATCCAGCATCATGCGCACGGTCATATAGCGTCCCGCAGCCGAGAGGCCGCGCTGGATCACCTTGAGCATCAGCATGGGATCGATGTTGCCGCCGGAGAGAATGACGGCGGTGGTCCCCGGGTTTTCGATCTTGCCGTCCATGAGGGCAGCGACGCCGACGGCACCGGCCGGCTCAACCACCATCTTGGCGCGCTCGAGCAGGAAGATGAGCGCCCGGGCCAAGGAGTCTTCGCTCACGGTGACGACGTCGTCCACAAGTTCGCGGATGATGCTGAACGGCAGCTGGCCGGGGCGTCCGACGGCGATGCCATCCGCCATCGTGGAAACCTTCTTGAGCGGCACCAGGGCATCGGCGGCGAGCGACGGCGGGTAGGCGGCCGCGTTCTCGGCCTGTACGCCGATGATCCGGATCTCGCGTCCCAGCTCCCTGGCCCTCGCTTTGATCGCGACGGCGACTCCGGCCAGCAGACCGCCGCCGCCGACGCCCATGAGGACGGTGTCGACATTGGGGACCTGGTCCAGGATTTCGAGCCCTACCGTCCCCTGGCCCGCCACGACGTCGACGTTGTCGAAGGGGTGGACAAAGACGGCGCCCGTTTCGTCCGCGTAGCGCTGCGCCTCGGCCAGGGCCTCATCGACGTTGTGACCGTGGAGGATGACTTCCGCTCCGTGGCTGCGGGTCGCAGCGAGCTTCGGAAGCGCCACGCCGAGCGGCATGTAGATGCGCGCCTTGATGCCCAGGCTCTTCGCCGCCACAGCAACGCCTTGGGCGTGGTTGCCTGCCGAAGCCGCGACCACGCCGCGCTTCTTGTCCTCGTCCGACAGGCGCGCCATCCGCACGTAGGCACCACGGACCTTGAAGGAACCTGCCCGCTGGAGGTTTTCGCATTTGAAGAAGACCTCGCCGCCTACCATGGCTCCCAAGGCCCGCGAGGACTCGATGGGGGTCTTGGTAATAATGCCCTCGAGCAGCTCCCGCGCCTTAAGGACATCGTCCAGGGTGACGGGCAGGGTATCGAGGGTATTCACGGGTTAGTCTCCTTTGTTGGTGTGCGCTGCGGCATCCTTGGGGAATGTCCGTTCCGCAGCCGCGTGCTGACCTGCGGCGCCTTCACCGCTGTTGGACCGTGCGGCCGCGTTGGCGCCGGGACGGTGGACTTCCTTGATGGTGGGGTCCTCATCGAAGTCCGGTGCTGCAGTCCCTGCGCCGGCGTACGCCGTCATCAGTCCTTCCTCATGTTCCCACGTCCGCGCGGCAATATAGCGAACCGCCGTATTTGCTACGGCGAGGAGCGGAACCGCGAAGAGCGCTCCCGGGATTCCGGCCAGGTATGAACCGGCTGCGACTGACAAGATCACGGCGACGGGATGCAACGACACGGCTTTGCCCATGATGAGCGGCTGGAGGATATGGCTTTCGAGCTGCTGCACGAACAACACGATGGCCAACATGCCGAGCGCGTTCAGGGGACCGTTGGCCACCAAAGCCAGGAGCACGGCAATGGCTCCCGTCACGAGGGCACCGACCACCGGGATAAATGAACCGATGAACACCAGGACACCCAGGGGCAAGGCCAGGGGAACCTGGATGATGGCGGCCCCGACGCCGATCCCCACGGCGTCCACGAACGCCACGAACATCTGGATGCGCACGTAGCTGACCATGGACGACCAGCCGCGCTTGCCCGCACCGTAAGCCGCTGCGCGGGCAGTCCTGGGCAGGAGTCCTACAATGAACCGCCAGATCCGGGATCCTTCCAGAAGGAAGAAGATCAGGATGAAGAGGGCCAGGACCATGCCCGCGGCGAAATGTCCGGCAGAACTACCGAAGGACAGTGCACCGCTCAGGATGCTGCTGCTGTTGTTCTGCAAGGCCGAGGTTGCGCTCTGGATGTATGTGTCGATCTGGTCCGCGGTCAGGTGCAGCGGCCCGTCAGCGAGCCACGCCTGGATTTGCTGGATGCCGGCAAAGGCTTCCTGCCACAGCTCGCCGAACCCCGCGGCAAGCTGCCGCCCCACCAACGCCAGGGCTCCGGCAATGACCCCGAGGAATCCCACCACCGTGATGGCGACGGCCGCTCCTTGCGGCATCTTGAGCGTCCTGAGCCACCCCGTGACGGGGTAGAGCAAGCCGGCCAGGAGGGAAGCGACCATGAGCGGGATGATCAGGAAGCTGACCCTCCCCAACAGCCAGATGAGGGCTCCCACCACCACCATGATGAGGCCCACCCGCCAGGCCCACGCGGCGGCAATCCGCACTCCGTATGGAATGTCTTGCGCGATGTGAAGCTCGGACATTGGTCCGGACATGGCCGAAACGGGGTCGCGTGGAGGGGTGGCGTCCTGTCTTGGCGTCATTTACCCATAATTCCGCAGGGAGTGCCGGATGGGAAACCCATCTACAGCGCGCCCACAATTCCCCACCTCATGGTGAAGGTCTCCCCTGGTCCAAGCCACCGGAGGCCCTCCCCCGAGTTGAAGGCGTTCGCCGGACCGGTCATGGGCTCGATCGCTACCGCCTTGGAGCGGCCGGGAAAAGTGTCCGTGACGAAGACGTGGGCGAAGGCGCAGTTTTCGTCCTGCTCCAGGGAGACGCTGCGGCCGTCAGGCGCCGAGAGCGTTTGGCGGGCGATGCCGCCGTCGAACTCCAGATCGGTGAACGACACATCGACGTCCAGGCTGCCCACGCTCCGGCCGCCGCCAAAATCAAACTCACCGGAAACAGGCACCGAGCTCCGCGGAATGAGCCGCTCGTCGGCCACGAGCCGCGTTCCGGCGTGGACAGTCAGGACCATCTCTTCCGGCGAAACGTCCCCGATGCGCAAATACGGGTGCGCGCCGAGCACGAAAGGCGCGGGCGCGTCCGAATCGTTGATGAAAGTCTGGGAGACCCGTAGAGCGAGCCCGGCGTCGATCTCGTAATGGACCCGGTGCCGGGCCAGGAAGGGGTAGCCGTGCTGCGGGAAGATCACGGCTTCGAGGGTCACGGAGAACTCGTCTTCCGCCACGAGGGCGTACGACGAGTTGCGCAGGAGCCCGTGGCTCGCGTTGTTGCGGGACACCTCGGTGATGTCCAGTTGTTGCTTCTTCCCGTCGAGGTACCAGATACCGTCCTCGATCCGGTTGGCCCACGGAGCCAGGGTGATTCCGGTGGCGCCGGGCGGCAGTTGCCCGTCGCCGTAGCTCTCGGTGAACTGGACGCCGTCGCGGCTGAACAGCCGCAAACCTGCAGCGAGTTCGGTGACGACGGCGAGCGCGTCGCCGCGGATGATCTCGAACTGGCGCCCGCTGGCAAAGCGGCGGGATACGGTCTCGTCGCCCTGCGCGGGAAATGGTGTTGTGGGAGGCATGGCACCACCGTACTGCATCGCCCGCTTTGCCTGCCTCACTCTCAATGTTCCTTTTTGTTAGATATTTTGCCTTTTTGAGCACTCTGTGGCACCATGAATCCATGACTCGCCTTACCAGCACGCGTCTCGCCGATGGCCGGGAGCTGATCTATTTCGACGACGCCGGCTCACCGGAGCGCGACGCCGGCTCACTGACAGATCACCGCGAGCTGCCGCCGCGCGCCGATCCGGGCGAGTTGCGTTTCGACGCCCTGAGCGGCGAATGGGTCGCCGTCGCGGCCCACCGCCAAAGCCGCACCCACCTGCCGCCCGCGGACCAATGTCCGATCTGCCCCACCACTGCCGCGAACCCTTCCGAAATCCCCGCGCCGGACTACGACGTCGTGGTCTTCGAGAACCGCTTCCCCTCGCTGGGACCCGCGGTCGGAACGATCCCCGGCACGCCCGCCTGGGGCACCTCGGGCCCCGCCTACGGCCGCTGCGAAGTGGTCTCGTTCACCCCCAGCCACACCGGCTCCTTTGCCGAACTCGGCGACACCAGGGCCCGCACGGTCATTGAGGCGTGGGCGCACAGGACCGAGGCGCTCAGCGCGCTCCCCGGAATCCAGCAGGTGTTCCCGTTCGAAAACCGCGGTGCGGACATCGGGGTAACGCTCCACCACCCGCACGGACAGATCTACGCCTACCCCTACATCACTCCCCGCGCGGCGAGCCTCGGTGCCGCCGCCAACCGGTACTTCGACAACTCCAAGGGCCGGGAATCGCTGACGTCCTCGATCCTCAAAGCCGAACGGCTGGACGGGAGCCGAATGGTGCTCGAAGCAGAGCACTTCAGTGCCTACGTGCCGTTCGCCGCCCGTTGGCCGCTGGAGGTGCACCTCGTCCCGCACCGCCAAGTTCCGGACCTCGCGGCCCTGAGCGGCGAAGAACGCGACGAACTGGCCCACGTCTACCTTGAGCTGCTCAAGCGCCTCGACGCCCTGTATCCAACCCCCACGCCGTACATTTCCGCCTGGCACCAGGCACCCTTGGATCCCGCCTTGAGGCCCTCCGGGCACCTGCATCTGCAACTCACCTCCCCGCGCCGTGCCGCCGACAAGCTCAAGTACCTTGCCGGTTCCGAGGCCGCCATGGGAGCCTTCATCAACGACACCACGCCCGAATCCGTGGCAGAACGGCTGCGTGCCGTCGCCAGCGATTCGCAGCGCGCTATTCCGGAAGGGGCCCCAGCATGACTTCCACTCCCGACGCCCCCGCCGTGGGCGCCTTGTCCGGGCTTTTCGAGTCGACTTTCAGTTCAGCCCCCGACGGCGTGTGGCAGGCACCGGGACGCGTGAACCTGATCGGCGAGCACACCGATTACAACGAAGGTTTCGTGTTGCCCTTCGCGATCGACAAGACCGCGAAGGTTGCGGTCCGGATCCGCCATGATTCACGGGTCCGTCTGCTGTCCACTTTCGGCGGGCAGGGCATGGTCGAGGCCGACGTGGACATGTTGGCTCCGAAAGCAGCCCACGGCTGGACGAAGTACCCGCTCGGCGTGGTTTGGGCCTTGCAGCAACGCGGCGTCCTTGTCCCGGGCTTCGACCTCCTCATGGATTCGAATGTCCCCTTGGGCGCCGGGCTGTCCTCCTCGCACGCCATCGAATGCGCAGTCATCTCGGCCCTCAACGAGCTGAGCGGGGCGGGACTCGGAGCCGAAGACATGGTCCTGGCGACGCAGCGTGCCGAAAACGACTTCGTGGGCGCCCCCACCGGAATCATGGACCAGTCCGCCTCGCTCCGCGGGTCAAAGGGCCATGCGGTCTTCCTGGACTGCCGCGACCAAAGCGTGCAACTGGTGCCCTTCGACGCCGAAGAAGCCGGGCTCGTGCTGCTGGTCATCGACACCAAGGTCTCCCATTCCCATGCCGACGGCGGCTATGCCTCCCGCCGGGCTTCCTGCGAACTCGGGGCGCAGGTACTGGGAGTCCCGGCCCTCCGCGACGTGGGGGTCGGCGATCTGGAGGAAGCCAGCGGCCTCCTGGACAGCACGACTTTCCGGCGGGTGCGGCACATCGTCACGGAGAACGACCGCGTGCTGCAGACCGTGGAACGCCTCACCACCCAGGGACCCGCCCACATCGGCAGGCTCCTGGATGCGAGCCACGCCTCCATGCGCGATGACTTCGAGATATCGTGCCCGGAACTCGATCTCGCCGTGGAAACGTCCCGCGCCCACGGAGCCATCGGTGCCCGGATGACGGGAGGCGGTTTCGGCGGCTCGGCCATCGCCCTCACCCCGGTGGGCCATGAGCAAGAGGTGCGCGACGCCGTCGTACTCGCCTTCGCTGCGGCCGGTTTCACGACGCCGGACATCTTCACCGTGACCCCGGCCGACGGGGCCGCACGCCTCGCCTGACGTCGGCTCATTCGCCGCCTTCGGCGAGCCGGCCCCGGCGTAAGCTGGGGGCATGACTGAGGCCGTCATCGTTTCCACCGCCAGAAGCCCCATCGGACGGGCCTTCAAAGGGTCCCTCAAGGACGAACGCCCCGATGACCTCGCCGCGGCCATGGTGACTGCCGCGCTGGCCAAGATACCGGCTTTCGATCCGGGAGCACTGGACGGGCGCGGCCTCGATGACCTCTATCTTGGTTGCGCCGAACCCAGCGGCGAAGCCGGTTCGAACATGGCCCGGGTGGTGACCGTGCTGACCGGCCTGGACACCGTCCCCGCAGCCACGATCAACCGCTTTTGCGCCTCGAGCCTGCAGACCCTGCGGATGGCGTTCCACGCCATCCGCTCCGGGGAAGGCCACGCCTTCGTCTCGGCGGGGGTCGAGTCCGTGTCGCGTTACCAGAACTGGGTCGGGGCAGGCGAAACGGACACCAGCCTGCACAACCCCTTGTTTGAGGCGGCGCGTGCCCGCACGACTGCCCGCGCCGGGTCCAACACCCCATGGACGGATCCCCGCCTGGGTGGACGGATGCCGGACGTCTACATCGCAATGGGACAGACGGCGGAAAACGTCGCCACGAGCCACGGAATCAGCCGGGAAGAGCAGGATCTGTGGGCGGTCCGGAGCCAGAACCGGGCAGAAGCGGCCGTTGCGTCCGGTTTCTACGCCCGCGAGATCACGCCTTACACCCGCAAGGACGGAACCGTCGTGGAGCGCGACGATTCACCGCGCTCCGGCGTCACGCTTGAAGCGGTCAGCGCCTTGCAGCCTGTCTTCCGGAAGGAAGGGACAGTGACAGCCGGCAACGCATGCCCGCTCAACGATGGCGCCGCGGCCGTGGTGGTCATGAGCGACGTCGGGGCCCGGGAGCTTGGCCTCGAGCCGCTGGCACGCATCGTCTCGACCGGCGTCAGTGCACTTTCCCCGGAACTCATGGGCATGGGACCCGTGGAGTCCTCGCGCCGGGCCCTGGCCTTGGCGGGCCTTAGCATGGCGGACATCGACCTCGTGGAGCTCAACGAGGCCTTCGCCGTCCAGGTGGTGGCGAGCGCACGTGAACTCGGCATCGATCCGGAGAAGCTCAACGTTCATGGCGGCGCCATCGCCCTGGGGCACCCGTTTGGCATGACAGGCGCCCGGATGACCACCACCTTGCTCAACGGCCTCCGGGAACGGGATGGGACCTTGGGACTGGCGACCCTGTGCGTCGGCGGTGGGCAGGGCATGGCGGTGGTCTTCGAGCGGCTGTCTTAGGTCCCTGGATTTCGCACACGCGTAATGCCCCCAAAGACGCATCTTCGGGGGCATTACGCTGAGCCAATCCTGGGAGGCTAGTCGTCGCCCCGCAGGATCGCCAACAGGCGGATGATTTCCACGTAGAGCCATACGAGCGTGACGGTCAGGCCAAAAGCGGCCGTCCAGGAGTACTTCTCCGGAGCACCGTGCCGGACGCCCTGCTCAATGCTCGTGAAGTCCATGACCAACGAGAACGCGGCCAGGCCGATGGCCAGGATCCCGATGAAAACGCCCAGCGGGATGCCGAAGATGTGCACGCTGCTGCTCAGCCCGAACGGCGACTGGACGGCGCCGGTCCACAACAGGACCATGTTGATCACCGAGAAGACGAGGTAGCCGAGGACGGCGATCATGAAGAAGCGCATTGCCTTGGGGGTTGCGCGCACCTTGCCGCTCTTGAAGAGAGCCAAGGTTACGCCGAACACCGCGAGGGTGCCGATGACTGCCTGCAGGCCAACGCCCGGGAACATACCGTCCAGCAGGCGGGTCAGGCCTCCGAGGAACAAGCCCTCAAGGCCGGCATAAGCCAGGATCAGCGCTGGCGAAGGCTGCTTCTTGAAGGAGTTGACCATGCCCAGCACGAAGCCACCCAACGCGCCGGCAACCATGAGGAGGTTTGCCGTGCCGGGAGCAACGAACAAGGTGACGGCTGCGCCAATCAACAGCACCGCGAGGCAGGCCGCGGTCTTCACGATGACGTCGTCGAAAGTCATACGGCCCGTCTCGGCCGGACCGGCCGCGGGCTGGTTGTACATCTGCTGCAGCTGATCGCTCGTCATGGGCTGCTGCGCGGTCCAAGCCGGCTGGCCGTACTGGTTTTGGCCGTACTGGGGCTGGCCGTGGGAGTAGCTGGGAACAGGCGGAGCCTGTGTGGCTCCACGGAAATTCTTTCCGTTGAAGATCGGGTTGCCGCCGAGTGCCATGGTGGGTGTCCTTCTTGCTGTGGGTGCGAAGTGATAGTTCACGCTACCAATTCCCACGCTTGGTCCGCACCGAAAGTTCCACCTCCGTCGATGCCGGCACCCGCTCCTTGAGAGGGTGCCGGCACACGCGGCTATCCGACGCCGAGGTACGCTTCCTTGACCGCCGGGTTGGCAAGCAGTTCCTTGCCGGTGCCCCGGTGCGTAATCGACCCGGTTTCAAGCACGAAAGCACGGTGCGCACGGGCGAGCGCCTGGTTGGCGTTTTGCTCCACCAGGAGCACCGTGGTGCCTTGGTTGTTGATCTCCGTGACAATCTTGAAGATCTGGCGGATGAACTGCGGAGCAAGCCCCATGGAAGGTTCATCCAGCAGCAACAGCTTGGGGTTGGACATCAGCGCCCTGCCAATCGCGAGCATCTGCTGTTCGCCACCGCTCATGGTGCCGCCAAACTGCTTGATACGCTCCTTCAACCGTGGAAACAAGTCGAAGACACGTTCCAGGTCTTCTGCCACCTTGGTCCGGTCCTTGCGGCCGTAGGAACCCATGTCGAGGTTCTCCTCCACCGTCATGCCAGGGAAGATTCCACGTCCCTCCGGCGCTTGCGAAATGCCTTGGACAACACGGATGTGGGCCTTCATCCTGGTGATGTCCTGGCCGGCAAAGGTGATGGAGCCGGCCGAGGGAGCCAGCAATCCGGAAATCGTCCTCATGGTGGTGGTCTTTCCGGCACCATTCGCGCCGATGAGCGAAACGATCTCGCCTTCTTCCACGCTGAATGACATGTCGGAAATCGCCTGGATCCGGCCGTAGTGGACGGATACGTTCTTCAGCTCAAGCAAGGT
Organism: Arthrobacter bambusae; assembly: GCF_022606295.1. Lineage (GTDB taxonomy): Bacteria > Actinomycetota > Actinomycetes > Actinomycetales > Micrococcaceae > Arthrobacter > Arthrobacter bambusae_A. Next base: position 45,991 of record NZ_JAHHZS010000017.1, on the reverse strand, counting down.
CATCTTCAGGCTCCCCGAGATAGGCGGAAATAACTTTCGGGTCGTCGCGAATGATCTTGGGCAACGCGTCCGCGATCTTTTTGCCGAACTCCAGGACCACGATCCGGTCGGTGACGCCCATGACCAGCTTCATGTCGTGCTCAATGAGCAGGACCGTGTAGCCGTCGTCGCGGATGGTCCGGATCAGGGCCATGAGCTCTTCCTTCTCCGCGGGATTGAACCCGGCCGCAGGCTCGTCCAGGCACAGGACCTTGGGATCCGTGGCCAGTGCCCGCGCGATTTCCAGGCGACGCTGGTACCCATAAGGAAGGTGCCGCGACAGGAAATGGGCGTGATCGGCGATGCCCACGAATTCAAGCAATGCCATGCCGCGCTCGATCGAGGTCTTCTCTTCCCTCACATGGGTCGGCAGGCGCAAGAGAGCCCCGCCGACACTCGTGCGGTGGCGCGCGTCGAGGCCGACAACCACGTTTTCCAAAGCCGTCATCTCACCAAAGAGGCGGATGTTCTGGAACGTCCGCGCCAAGCCTCGCCGGGTGATCTTGTGCTGGGGCAGTCCGTTGAGCAACTGGCCTTCCAGCAAGACCTTTCCCGAAGTCGGCTTATACACCCCTGTCATGGCATTGAAACACGTGGTTTTTCCCGCACCGTTGGGACCAATCAAACCGAGGATTTCGCCCCGGTTGATATCGAACGTGACGTTGTCCAGGGCGACCAGGCCACCGAACTTGATCGTCAGGTCCTGGACCTGGACCAGGGCTTCGCCCACCTTGGTGGCGATCTCCCTCTCGGGTGCCACCTTCTCGGCGACATCAAGGTCCACACCCTGCTCCTTGAGTGCGTCGACGTCGATATCCGGTTCGATCGCTTCACTCATTTGTCAGCCCCCTTTCCCGGTTCCAGGACGACTTTGCCCGAAGGAGGGATATCGCCCACGGCACCCTTGAGCTTGTTGTAGGCCAAGCGTCCATAGGCGAGGAGGCTCTGGCGTGCCGGCAGGAGGCCGCCGGGACGGAAAATCATGATGATCACCAGCGCCGCCCCAAAGATCAGGTACTTGAACTCCGCAATCGCGGTGAAGCGGAGTGGGATATATGCCACCAACGCACCGCCAAGGATCGCACCCACCTTGTTTCCCGTGCCGCCCATGACGACAGCGGCGACGAACAGGATCGAGGTGGCGATATCGAATTTCTGGTTGTTCACAAAACCTACCTGGCCGGCGAACAACGCACCCGAGAGTCCGCCCACGGAAGCGCCGATCGCGAAGGCCCACACCTTGTACTTGAAGGTGGGGACACCCATGATTTCGGCAGCGTCTTCATCCTCGCGGATGGCAATCCACGCCCGTCCCACCCTGCTGCGCTCAAGGTTTCCGGCAGCCAGGAGCACCACAATGATGATGGTCAGCGTCAGCCAATACCACGGGGTTCCGTTCGAATTCTGGAAGATCGTTTGTCCGCTGGAATCCGTACCAGGCGGGTGGCCGACATTCTGGAAGCCGACCTGGCCCTTCATGGCCGGAATGATGGTGGCCAGAATGCGTACGATCTCACCGAAGCCGAGCGTGACGATCGCCAGGTAGTCGCCGCGGAGGCGAAGCGTGGGAACACCCAGGACCACGCCAAAGAACATGGCGACTGCCATCGCCAATGGCAGCGTCCACAAGTAGGGAATGTGCACATACGGCGAATCCGGACTGGTGAACATCGCTGCGGTATAGGACCCCAGGGCGAAGAAGGCCACATAACCCAGGTCGAGGAGGCCCGCATAGCCGACCACCACGTTCAGGCCGACAGCCACCAGGGCATAGACAGACATCTGCGCGAGTGCGATTTGCCAATTGTTGCCCGGTTCCGTCGTGATCAACGGCGGATTGAGGATAGGAAGCAAATACGCAAGGACAACAACGACGATCAGGATCAGCCATTGGGTCTGGCGCGGGAGCGCATTCCATTTGTCACTGAGCCCCGGGAACCAGCCCTTGCGCTGCCGCATCTTGGCTTCGCGGTCGGCAATCTCCTGTGCAGAAGCATCATCGGGAATAAGTGTGGGGCCGTCTGTTGTGCTCATGCCTTACTCTTTCCTAGCGAGCTACCCAAGACACCTTCGGGTCGCACAATCAATACCAACACCAGGACCACGAACGCGACAACGTCCGTCCATTGGGAACTGCCCAGGAGCACCTGGCCGTAGTTGCCAATCAAACCGATCAGCAGGCCGCCCAGCAAAGCACCGCGGACATTGCCGATGCCTCCAAGGACAGCGGCCGCGAACGCTTTGACGCCCAGGATGAATCCGCCGTTGTACTGCACGCCGGACGGAATTTTCATGACGTAGAACAAAGCAGCCGCGCCGGCCAGGATGCCGCCGATGATAAAGGTGGTCACAATGATTTTTTCCTTGTTGACACCCATCAGGGTTGCAGTATCCGGATCCTGCGCCACTGCCCGGATGCCTCGGCCGGTCCGGGACCGCCTAATGAACTGATCAGTGGCGATCATGAGGATAACCGCGGCGACGATAATCACAACCTGCTGCGAATCGACGATCGTCCCGAAGACGTCGAAAATCGCGAGCGGCCGGAACATTGTGAGCGCAGCTTCCGGGCTCGGTCCACGCCACCAGTAGATGGTGTACTGGATGGCGAAAGAAACACCGATGGCGGTAATCAAGAATGCCAGTCGGGGCGCCTTACGTTGACGCAAAGGTTTATAAGCCACCCGTTCCACGATCACTGCCATCAGGGCTGAGGCGATAATGGCGACGACGAGGGCGAGGATAAGGTTTCCCACAATGGCCCAAAAACCCAGCCTCGGAGCGGAGGGGCCGAAATTCAGGGCGCTGAGGGTAAAGAACACTCCGTAGCAGCCCGTGATGAACACTTCCGAGTGGGCAAAGTTGATGAGGTTGAGAACGCCGTAGACGAGCGTATAGCCGAGGGCAACCAAGGCGTAGATTGCGCCGAAGGTCAACCCGTCAAAGGTGGAACTCCAGAAGTTTTGGGTAAAGGAGTTTACGTCGAAGGTGATCCACGTGTCGTCCACGGGAACCGAGTGGAGCAGGGTGGGAATTACTTCACTGATCATGGCACTTTCCTGATGTAATCAAAAGAAATGCTGGGGGTCGGCATGGATGCTAACCCCCAGCATTCATCTGGGCTCGGTGTTATTTTCCGATGACGCCGATGGGAACGATCTTGCCGTTCTCAACTTTGTAGCCGTAGACATCAGGCGTTGCCAGTTCGCCGGTTGAATCCCACTTGTAGTGCTTCGACAGGCCATCTGCGTCGTAGGACTTGACCCAGGACAGCAGGTCCGCGCGGGACTGCTTGCCCTTGTCGATGCCCGAGAGCAGGACCGTGACGGCGTCGTAACCTTCGATGGAGTACGTTCCGGGCTCCGCGTTGGCCAGCTTCTTGTACTCGCTCTCGAAGCTCGGGATCAGCTCGCCCGGGATGCAGGGGCAGGTGAAGTACGCGTTGGACGACGCATCGCCGGCCAGCTTGATGAACTGGTCATCCTTCACTCCATCGGGGCCCACGAAGGATCCGGTGAATCCCTTTGCGACCAGTTGCTGGTCGAAGGGGGCACCCTCTGCGTAGTAGCCGGCGTAGTAGACCGTGTCTGCCTTGGAGTTCATGATCTTGGAAATCACGGCCGAGAAGTCCTTCTGGCCCGTGACGACCTTGTCGGATCCCACCATCGCGGAGCCAAGGGCGGCGGACGTTGTGGTTCCCAGACCAATGCCGTAGTCAGAGTCGTCCTGGACCAGGTAGACCTTCTTTGCCTGCAGCTTGTCCGTGAGGAACTTTGCTGCCGCAGGACCCTGGACGGCGTCATTGCCGAGGGCCCGGAAGAAAGTGGTCCAGCCGTTCTTGGTCAGGCTCGGGTTGGTAGCGGAGGGCGTGATGTGCACCAAGCCCTTCTGCTCGAAGATGTTGCCGGTGGCCTTGGACTCTCCGGAGAACGGCAAGCCCACCACTCCGATGATGTCCGGTTCGGAAACGATCTGCGTCACCGGGCCCGTGGCCTTGTTCGGATCGCCTTCAGTATCGAATTTCTTGAACTGGACCTGGCAGCCGGGGTTCGCGGCGTTGTGCTGGTTGATGGCCAGCTGGATGCCGTTGAAGATGTTGATACCCAGCTGGGCGTTGGGTCCTGTCTCGGCACCGGCATAGGCAAGGGTGGTGGTGGACGGGCATGTCCCCTTTCCATCGCCTGCAGGCAAAACAGCTCCGGCAGGAACGTCGACTTTGGAGATCGCGGGGATATTGACCCTGCTGCCGCCACCCGAGGTTTCCGTGCCGCTGGGAGCGGTCTGGTTCGCACAGCCCGCTACGAGCATGCCAAGGGTGGCTGCTGCTGCAATCGCCGAAATGACTTTCTTCCTGTACATAAATAGCCTCCGCGGTGCGTCTGATTCGTGGTCATTCGCCCGAAGTCACTTTCACTTCGAACATGTTCCATGAGAGTACTACCAAATATGTGTCCTAGAACACATATACGCAGGTCAGGATCTAATAACGGTGTGTCACCGCAGTAACCGGAGAGCTCTTCCCGTGAACACGGGGTTAAATCCTTGTCACGGCACAGCTTGGCGCAAACAAAGAAGGTGGCGCGGCCCGCATTTCTCGTGCGTGCCCCAGGTGGGACTCGAACCCACAACCCGCGGATTTTAAGTCCGCTGCCTCTGCCAATTGGGCTACTGGGGCGCCCGGATAATGGTAACCCAGCGCACTCCCCTCTTTTGGCCTCCTACAGCGCTTGGAAGGGCGCGGCATAACGAAAGGTTCCGCTGGCGCCGTCGGGCCATGCTTTGAGGGGCAAGAGCTGGAAATGGTCTCCCCACCCTGCGCCGGGGGCCGACACGCCCAGCTTGCGGGCGGGAAGAAATCCGAAGCGAGGGTAGTACTCGGTGCTGCCCAGCAGCGCGATGCCCAGCTCCCCCGCCTCCTCGGCCCGCCGGGCCGTTTCCCGCAAAAGCGCAGATCCGATGCCACGCCGCTGGAGGTGCGGCTGGACGCTGATGGGGCCCAGTCCCAAGAGCCGGAGTTCTCCGACCCTGCCGCGGGTGCAGATGACGTGGCCTACGATTTCCCCGCCCATCTCCGCCACGATGCTGAACTCCTGCAGGTACTCATCGGAGTCGAACAGTTCCGTCAGCAGCTTCACTTCGGCCGGGACTCCTTCGACGGGCAATCCGGTGACCGCGCTCGTGGAAAACGCGGCCGCCGTGAGCGCCAGCACCGACTCGCGGTCCGCCGGCCGCTCCGTCCGCAGCACTACGCCTTGGCCCAGCAGCTCCAGCACTTCCATGGCGTGCCGCCGCTCAGTGGACGGAACCAAAAGGTGGTCGTGATGGAACCCGGCGAGGACGTTGCAGCTGATGCCGGCCGCCGTCAGGGCGGAGCTGACTGCCGCGGTGAGCCCCACGGCTTCCAGCGCGGAGTGGATTTGAAGAGTGATCCACGCGGCCACGAAATCGTAGGACAGCCCCAGGCGGCCGGCTTCCTCGCGCCGCAGCACCACGGTGAGGCCTTCCGCTTCGCGGACAGCGGCTTCGATATTGCCTTCAAGCGGTCTTCCGTGCGGCCACAAAGCGTAGACGTAGTCGCCCTCCCGAATCACGGGATGCATGGATCTCAGGAGGGTGGTCAGATCGCTTTCGCCAGCCATGCTGCAAGTCTAGGACCCGGCGTCGCGGAGATGCCGAACCGCCGCCGCGGACCGGACGGCAAGGCACGAGGAATAAAACGACGACGGCGGCCGCCTCCCGCGTGGGAGATGGCCGCCGTCGGCGGGACTGCTTGAGGTGCTGCTACTTGGCGTCAGCCGTGACCGGAGCCTTGGCTTCGGAAGGTGCGGCAGCCGGTGCGGGTGCGGCGGCCGGCTTGGGAGCCGGGGTGGCCGCGGCAACGAAGGCGCCGCGCGGGTTGTCGAGGTCCAGCAGCTGCGTGGTGTCGCGGCCCATGGTCATGCCAAGGATCCAGTTGAAGATCACGCGGACCTTGCGCTCACCGGTGGGGATGGCCAAGCCGTGGTAGCCGCGGTGTGCCAGCCATGCGAGCCCGCCCTTGAGGCCGATGCGGCCCAGGAGGTTGATGTTGGCAACGCCCTTCCACTCGCCGAAGCCGGCGACCGCACCGAGGTTCTTGTGCTTGTAGTCACCCATGGGCTTGTCCCAGCGGGAGGCCCACAGGTTCTTGGCGAGGCGCTTGGCCTGGCGAAGGGCGTGCTGGGCGTTCGGAACACAGGTGCCGTCCGGCAGGCCGCTGCCCGTGAGGTCCGGAACCGCGGCGATGTCGCCGGCGGCCCAGGCGTTGTCGATGATGCCTTCGTCGCCAGCGATCCGCAGGTCCGGGAGGACGCGGACGCGTCCGCGCGGCTCGAGCGGGAAGTCGGTGGAACGGATCATCGGGTTGGCCTGCACGCCGGCGGTCCACACGAGGGTGTCGGCTTCGAACTCCTGGGCAGGGGTCTTGTCCGGCAGGTTGATGAGCTTGAGGCTGCCCTCTGCGTTGTCGAGGGAGGTGTTGAGCAGGACCTCGATGCCGCGGCTGCGGAGGTGTCCCACAACCCACTCGGCCTGGGCTGCGGTGACCTCGGGCATGATGCGGCCCATGGCTTCGACCAGGACGAAGCGGACTTCCTCCTGGCGGATGCGCGGGTTGTTCTTGACGGCAGCGCGGGCGAGGTCTTCCATCTCGGTGATGCACTCGATACCGGCGAAACCGCCACCCACCACCACGAAGGTCAGGGCCTTGGCGCGCTCGGCGGCGTCGGTCATGGTGGAGGCGACCTCGATGCGCTCAAGCACCTTGTTTCGCAGGGCGACCGCTTCTTCGATGGTCTTCAGGCCAATGCCTTCGTCCGCGAGGCCCTTGATGGGGAAGGTGCGGGTAATGGCACCGGCGGCAACCACGACGTCGAAGTAAGGGATCTCGAAGTTGTCTCCACCGTCGGCCGGAGCGACAACGGCGGTGCGGTTCTGGTGGTCGATGCTGGTGACGCGGCCCTGGATGAGTTCCGTTTGCTTGAGGTGCTGGCGGTGCGAGATGACGGCGTGGCGTGCCTCGATGTTGCCGCCTGCCACCTCGGGGAGGAAGGGCTGGTAGGTCATGTAGGGAAGAGGATCGACGACGGTGACGATGCCGCCGGCGTTCGCGATCTTCTTCTGCAGCTTGAGTGCTACGTACAGGCCGACGTATCCGCCGCCGACAACGAGAACACGGGGACGGTCAATGAGCTCAGGGGTGGTTGCCATAAGAATAGAGTACAGCACCTTGTGAAAATCTTCACTAACTATTTCCCGAAGCTACGCACCTGCGCCGGGGGCTATTTCGGGCCGCCCTGATCCACGACGTCCACCACGCCGGTCGCGGGCCCGTCGGGCAGTTCGGGGGTCGTCCGGTAGGCGCGCCTCAATTGGACGGAGGCGCCCGCAACGATCGCCACGAAGAGCGAACCGAAGCCGATCACCACAGCCGCCGGAACGGCTGTGTCGGGCTGCGAGGGCGCCTTGGCGACGGGAACAGTGGGATCGGCCAAGGTCGCCGCGGGGATGCTCGGCGACGACGCAGCCTGCGGCGTGGGGCTGCTGAGGTCCCCGCGTCGGTGGACCCTGATCCAGTCTGCAATGGATCCCACCGGATTACTCGTCACCTCCGGCACATCGGCTTTCAGGGCCGCCTCGGCGTTGAGGATGCCGTAGCCGTAGATCGGGTCCTTGCCGGGCGCGCCGGCATCCACGGCCGTGGACACTATCCTGTTGATGACCTGCTTGGCGCTCATATCAGGCCATTTCGAGCGGATGAGCGCCGCAACGCCGGAGACAATCGGCGCGGAACCCGATGTGCCTGCCCAATCCTCGTAGCTCCCCCCGGGCAGGCCCCCCACCAGCTTTTCCGCGGGCGCCGAGACGCCGATGCTGATTCCCTGCGATGAAGCATCCACGCTGGCCATGCGGTTCCGGTCGAGTCCTGCCACTGTCAGGACGCCTGGAATCGTGGCGGGGGCGCCCACCTGGACGTTGCCGCCGATCCGGTTGCCCGCCGCGGCCACGATCACCACGTCCTTTTGTTCGGCATAGAGGAATGCCGCGTCCCAGCTTTGGGGCCAATCCGGCGAGGTGCTGCCGAGGGAAATATTGATGACCTTGGCGCCGTTGTCCACGGCCCACCGGACAGCTTCGGGAATCTGTTCCTGGTCCGTCTTGCCCGCCGGGTTCGGTGAACCGAGCCAAGCGGAAACCGACAGGATCTGGGCCTCGGGGGCTACGCCCACGATTCCGTCGGTGCCGACGCCGGAACCTGGCGACGGAGACGACGACGGGGAGGCCGACGGGTTGGGAGCAGCGTGTCCACGCCCGGCAAGGAGCGTGGCCACGAGGGTTCCGTGCTCGGGTTTGGCCCCGATGCTCTTCTGCCCGTTCGGATCGCCCGCGCCGGAAGCGTCGGTTCCGCCAACCACCGCACCTTTGAGATCGGGGTGTTGTCCGTCCACCCCGCTGTCGATGATGGCCACCTTCACGCCCGCGCCCTTGGATACCTGCCAGGCGGCGGTGATGCCGTACTCGGTGAGCCAGTATTCCTTGTCCCGCCACGAGTCGGCGAACGCCGAGGGCGCGGCGACAAGGGCCCCCGCAAGGCTTCCCCCGGCCAGCATGGCGGCCAGCGCGGCCGATGCCGCGCGGCGGCGCCAACCGTGTGGCAACGTCATCAGCGGATACCCATCTTTAGCGGACACCCATCATGAGCGGATACTCAGCGCGATGCCGTCGAGGATGTCATGCTCGCTGGAGATGGCCGCTGTGATGGAGCCGTTTCCGGGCTCGGCCCAACGCTGGAGGATGCGGCGCCAGACGAGGGCTCCGGCTCCGATGACGTCAACACGTCCGGGGTGCATGTAGGGCAGCAGGGCACGCTCTTCGCGGCTCATTTCCAGCAGGCTCGTGGCGGCCTTGCTGATGGTCTCCAGGTCCAGGCTGGCACCGTGGATCAGTGCGGGATCGTACTCGCCCAGGCCCAGGGCGTGCGCCGTGATGGTGGTGACGGTTCCGGCAACGCCGACGACGGCGGTGGCCCGGCCCAGCGGGACCGTGCGGGCGACGAGATCAATGGCTGCGTCGACGTCGGCTTCCGCTGCGGCGATCTGCTCCGGCGTCGGAGGATCGCTGCGGAGGTGCCGTTCAGTCAAGCGCACGCAGCCGATGTCGACGGATTTGGCGGCAATGACGCCGTCGGAGTCGCCGAGGACGAACTCGGTGCTTCCGCCGCCGAGGTCAACCACCAGCACCGGATCCTTGCCGCGTGATGGAAGCACGCTGCTTGCACCCGCGAAGGACAGCGCGGCTTCTTCGTCGCCGGAGATGACCTCGGGTTCGACGCCCAGCAGCTCCCGGATCCCGTCAACGAAGACGTCCCGGTTGCGGGCGTCGCGGCTGGCAGAGGTCGCCACGAAACGGACGCCCCGGGCATCATGACGGCGGATCAGCTCGGCGTAGTCCGCGGTTGCCGCGAAGGTGCGTTCGAGCGCCTCGGGAGCAAGCTCGCCGGTGGCGTCAACCCCTTGGCCGAGGCGAACGACGCGCATCTCACGGACGATGTCCCGCAACGGAGACCCTGTTCCCGCGCCGTTGGAATCCGCAATGAGTAGGCGGATCGAATTGGTGCCACAATCGATGGCGGCTACCCGGTTCATGCGTTGCGCTCCCCTGCGACCGACTCCGCGGACGCTTGTGCTCCGTGGGAGGACGTGGATTTGCGGACAGGTGCGGGACGGCCCACGATGTCCGGCAGGCCCTGCGGTCCGTGGCGGCTGAGGTCCCTGGACGGGGCCTCCCCTGCGCTGTCCCACGCGCCGTCGCAATAGCAGCGGTCCGCGGTCCACCATTCGCTGATCGCCTCGATGGCCTCGTCGCCGAGCGGATTGACGCCGGGACCGGCCGCCAGGGAGTGGCCAACCAGGACGTGCAGGCACTTCACGCGGGTGGGCATGCCGCCGGCAGAGATGCCGGCGATCTCGGGGACGTCCCCGGTACCGGCACGTCCGGCAATCTCGTCACGCGCCTGGAGATAGGCCTCGTGGGCGCCCCTGTAAGCCGCAGCCAAAGGCCCGTCCGCGGTGAGCCGTTCGTTCATCTCATTCATGAGCCCGCCGGCCTCCAGGCGCGACACGGCTGCGGTGATGACGGGGTGCGTCAAGTAGAACGTCGTCGGAAACGGAGTGCCGTTGCTCAACCGCGGAGCGGTCGCGGCGACCAACGGGTTGCCGCACACGCAGCGCGCCGGGATTTCGACGACGTCGCGCACCGGCCGCCCGAGCTGGCGGCTGAGGATTTCGAGATCGTGTGCTGATGGCTTGCGTGACTCCTGCGATGCAGGTGCCGAGGTCTCTTCCACTGGCGCTGCCATCCTTCCTGCCCTGTTTGGTCGCGCCCGTCAGTGCGCGACGGCGGCGGGCACCGCGTCTAGTCTGTTGCCGAGCGCCTGATGGATTCCCATAGCCCATCCACCCACGGCAGATTGGACGGGCTTCCGGAAGCCCCTGAGCTGGTGCTTCCACCGGGTGTCCCGGCGGGAACGTCTCCACCAAACACCCAGTAGCCTGCTTCACCCGGCATAACCATGTTAATGCGGTCCCGGGCTTGTTGTTTCACGTAGTTGGGGTCCTGCCACCGCGTGATCTGCTTCTGGAGGCTGGCTTGCTCGGCCTGCTTGCTCGCAATATCGGCTTCCAGGCCCGAGATTTCAGCCTTTTTCTCCAACCAGATCTTGACCGTGGGCGCGAGCATGATGGTGATCGCTATCATCACCACGGCGAGGGCAAGCATGCGGCCGGAGAACGCCTTCGCGGGCACCGGGCGCGCGCCGTGGTCCTTGTCCTGGTGGGTGGAGCCAGCGCCGGACGTTTTGCCGGACGCCTTGCCGACAACCGGCAAGCTTCCCGGCCCGCCCGCATGCGGACGTCCCGGTTTCGGGGCAGCTCCGCCCTTTGTGCCGGACTGGCCCTTGCTTTGGGCGCTGCCTTCGGCTGTGGCATTGGACGGCGCCCTGGACCCGGCGTGAACTGCGCTTTCCTGTTGGGGCGCGGTTGCCTTGCGGGACTCGCCGAAGTCGGCACGGATGACATGGCCACTGTCGGGGTTCTTCTGGGGCGAACGGCCGAGGGCATCGGCCCGGGGGACCTTGGGGCGGCGGGTGGCCATGACACTCCTGTAATGCCTGGTGCTTGCCTGGCGGGTTGCTGCGCGTTGTGTGCCTCACGGAGCCTGCGGTTTGCCGAAGTGCTCGCACATTTCGTTAAACAGAACCGGTGGCTATGGTCTTTCCACCATAGCCACCGGTCAGCTGTTTCAGCGGATACTAGCCCTTGAAACGCGGGAACGCGCTGCGGCCGGCGTAGCGAGCGGCGTCGTCGAGTTCTTCTTCGATGCGCAGCAGCTGGTTGTATTTGGCGACGCGCTCGGAGCGGGCCGGGGCACCGGTCTTGATCTGGCCCGCGTTGGTGGCAACCGCGATGTCAGCAATGGTGGTGTCCTCGGTTTCGCCGGAGCGGTGCGAGGTGATGGTGGTGTAGCCCGAGCGCTGGGCCAGGGAAACGGCATCCAGGGTTTCGGTCAGGGAACCGATCTGGTTGACCTTCACGAGCAGGGAGTTGGCCGTGGCGGAGTCGATGCCCTGCTGCAGGCGGACCGGGTTGGTCACGAAGAGGTCGTCGCCGACCAGCTGGACCTTGTCACCGATGGTGTCGGTAAGGGTCTTCCAGCCTTCCCAGTCGTTTTCGTCCAGCGGGTCTTCGATGGAGACCAGCGGGTAGTCGGCAACGAGTTCGGCGTAGTAGGCGCTCATTTCGGTGGCCGAGAGTGCCTTGCCTTCGAACTGGTAGGCGCCGTCCTTGTAGAACTCGGACGAGGCGACGTCCAGCGCGAGGGCGATGTCCTTGCCCGGGGTGTAGCCGGCGTTCTTGATGGCTTCCTGGATCAGGTCCAGTGCCGCGCGGTTGGACGGCAGGTTCGGAGCGAAGCCGCCTTCGTCGCCGAGGCCGGTGGAGAGGCCCTTGGCCTGCAGGACCGACTTGAGGTTGTGGTAGACCTCAACGCCCCAGCGCAGGCCTTCGGAGAAAGTCTCCGCGCCGATCGGGGCGATCATGAATTCCTGGATGTCGACGTCGGAGTCGGCGTGCGAGCCACCGTTGAGGATGTTCATCAGCGGGACGGGCAGGACGTGGGCGTTCGGGCCGCCCAGGTACTTGTACAACGGCAGGTCCGCGGAGGCGGCGGCTGCGTTGGCCACCGCGAGGGAAACGCCGAGGATGGCGTTGGCGCCGAGCTTGCCCTTGTTCGGGGTGCCGTCGAGGTCGATCATGGCCTGGTCGATGCTGCGCTGGTCAGTGGCGTCGAAGCCGATCAGGGCCGGCGCGATTTCGTCGATGACCGCGTCAACGGCCTTCTGGACGCCCTTGCCGAGGTAACGGCCCTTGTCGCCGTCACGCAGTTCAACGGCTTCGTGCTCGCCGGTGGAAGCACCGGAGGGAACTGCCGCGCGGCCGATCTGGCCATCGGAAAGCAGAACTTCAACTTCTACTGTCGGGTTTCCGCGGGAATCAAGGATCTCGCGGGCGTGGATGGCATCGATAAGCGCCATGGACTGCTCCTTATGGTGAAGCGATTTACTGGGAATCTTGAGGGAAATTCTCGACGTCCTCGTCGCCACTAGCCTAGTCGAGACAGGCCAAGGTTACGGAACAGCGTCGGACCCCTCACGTTTTGTGGCATCGCCGTCGCGGCCCTGGTAGCGGCGGACCGCAGCGCGCAGGGCCCGTTCGGCGTCGAAACCCTTCTCCCGTGAGCCCGCGACCACGGCGAGCAGCAAGTCTCCAAGCGCAGCTTCGGAGTCGGGAACCTCCGCCGCCGCGACGGGTCGGCCTGTGCGCTCCGGGCCGCCCGAACGCTCGGCACGGTCAAGCGACTTTTGCGCCAGGGCGAGGGCAGGAAGGTGCGGCGGGATGCCTTCGAAAGGATCCGAACGCCCGGGCTTTTCGGCCTTCTTCACGGCGTCCCATTTTTCGACGATCTCCTCCACGGTGGCCGGGAAGGAATCCTGCAAGGATCCGTCAGGCCTGAAGACGTGCGGATTTCGCCGCACCATCTTTTCCGTGATGGTGCGGGCGACGTCGTCGAAGGTGAACTGGCCGCGTTCCTCGGCGAGCCGGGCGTGCAGCACTACTTGGAGCAGCACGTCACCCAGCTCGCCGCGGAGTTCGTCGGCCGTGTCGGTGCCGGCCGCGCCGGCTTCGATCGAGTCGACCACTTCGTACGCTTCCTCGATCAGGTACTCGACGAGGGATTCGTGGGTCAGCTCCCCCATCCACGGGCAGTGCTCCCGCAAAGAGGCTATCTTCCCCAGCAGCTCCCCAACCGCGCCTGCAGGGCTTTGTTCAGCCAAGGTTGGCGTAGGCGTCGTTGATGTACTCCACCAACGCTTCTTTTTCGTCCAGCGGCAAGAACGACGACTCGGCCGCGTTGAGGGTCAATTCGAGGAGGTCGTCGAGATCGTAGTCGAAGGTCTCCACGAGAAGCTCGAACTCGTCCGTGAGGGTCACGCCGCTCATGAGCCGGTTGTCCGTGTTGATGGTGACGTTGAAGCCCAGCTGGTACAGCATGTCCAGCGGGTGGTTCTCGATGCCTTCGCCGAAGTTCGCGATGGCGCCGGTCTGCAGGTTGGACGAGGGGCAGATTTCCAGCGCAATCCCGCGATCGCGGACCCAGCCGGCCACCTCACCCAACGTGACCATGCCGATGGTGTCCTCGGCGTCGTCGTCGGCTTCTTCGCCTTCGGCGTCCTCGAATTCAACCGTGATGTCCTCGGCGATACGCACTCCGTGGCCCAGGCGCAGGGCCCGGCCGTCCACGAGTGCGGACTGGATGCTTTCCAGGCCTGCGGCTTCGCCGGCGTGCACGGTAGCCGGAAAATTGTGTTCGGCCAGGTAGGTGAATGCGTCCTTGAAGCGGGACGGCAGGAAGCCGTCCTCGGCTCCGGCGATGTCGAAGCCCACGGCTCCGTTGTAGCGGTGGCGCACGGCGAGCTCGGCAATTTCCTGGCCGCGGTCCGCGTGGCGCATCGCCGTGATGAGCTGGCCCACCTGGATCTGGCGGCCGGACTCCTCAACGGCGTCCACGCCGGCGTCGAGCCCTTCCTGGACCGCGTACACGACCTCGTCCAGGGTGAGGCCCTTCTGCAGGTGCTGCTCAGGTGCCCAACGGATCTCGCCGTACACGACGCCGTCGTCCGCGAGGTCCTCAACGAACTCCTTGGCGACGCGCGCCAGGCCTTCCTTGGTCTGCATGACGGCAATCGTGTGGTCGAAGGTTTCGAGGTAGCGGACCAGGGAACCTGAATCCGCGGACTCACGGAACCACTGGCCCAGCGCTACGGGATCCGTGGAGGGAAGGGTGTGGCCGACGGCCTCCGCCAGCTCGATGATGGTGGCCGGGCGCAGTCCCCCGTCCAGGTGATCGTGAAGGGAAACCTTCGGCAGGCTCTTCAGGTCGAAATCAAGGGCAGGGGCGGCATCAACAATAGGCTCAGTCACGTCTCAACTCTAGGGGGACGGAAGAAGCTTAGCCAGCAGGGTGTGAGCGCTCGACGCCGGCCGCCGCGTTAATCGCGGTCCCTTCGTCTGCTGCGGCTGCTTCCGCGGAAGCTGATTCTTTCTTCTCCGCGTCCTTCTTCTCCAGGTGCTTGTGCCACCAACGCAAGGTGTGGTCCACGATGACGCCGAGTACCACGGCGAATGCCACGGCAATCCCCACGCCAAGGAGCGGGTTGTTGTGCACCCAGTGGCCGGCGAGTGATCCGACGCCGATCGAATAGACAACCCACGTGAAGCATGCGAAGGCATCCAGGAAGAAGAAGGTCTTGTGGCGAAATCCGGTCTGTCCGGCGACGTAGTTCACCGCGACGCGGCCCCAAGGGATGTACCGGGCCGTGAAGATGAGCACGGCGCCGCGTTTGTCCAGCTCGTAGTGTGCCCAGGCGAACATCTTCTGGACCTTGGGCTTGCGCATCCATTTCCAGCGGTCCAGGCCGATCTTGCGGCCCAGCATGTAGGCCATGTTGTCACCGGCCATGGCCCCGACCAGCGCGGTGGCGCCGAGGAGCCACAGGTTGGGCTCGCCGCGGTGCATCGCAAGGGCCGAGAGCCCGACGATGGCCGTCTCGCTGGGAAGGATCGTGGCAAAGCCGTCGATGAAAAAGAAAACCAGGAGCACCGGGTAGATCCACGGTTGCCCGGCGGCATGCTCGAGCATGTGGTTCATGAATTCCACGCAGGCATTGCTCCTCAAGGAAAGTCACGCGGTTGCGCGACACAGATCGCTATCCAGTGTCCCATGGCCGGGACCTCGTTCGCTACGCCCCAGCCGGGGAAGAACACAATTTAAGGCTAGCTCGAAAGGTGGAATGGAAGCATCCCCCTGTGGACGGATCTTCCGGTCCCGTGGGAGTCATACCCCAGGAGGAGGCGGCGCCGCCTTGGCCACCCCGTCTCACACGACGGCTTCCTCCTCGGGCTCCCCGGTCTCTTCGTCCTCTTCAGTGATCGGCGTGGCCCCGCGGACTTTGCTGATGATCCGGTCCACGATGATTCCGAGGATGACGGCCGCGACGATCGCGATGGTCGCCCCGAGCAGGTGGTTGTGCTCGAACCACTGGCCGAAGAACAATCCGATAGCCACCGAGTAGCTGGCCCACAGAATGGCGGACATGGCCGTGAGGGCCACAAAAACGCGGCGCGGAAATCCGGTTGCACCGGCTGTGAGGTTGACCGCCACGCGGCCGATGGGGACGAACCGGGCCACCATGATCAGTGACGCGGCCCGGCGTCGGAGTTCGCGCCCGGCCCAGCGAAAGGCGCTTTGCATCCTTGGTGAACGCATCCACCCCCAACGGTGGACACCTATCCTGCGGCCGATCGCATAGGCGATATTGTCGCCCGTGAATGCCCCGAGGGCGCCCACCAGGATCAGCAGCCACGTGTTGGGCGTCCCAGCCGTCGCCGAAACGGCCGCGAGTCCCACCACCACCGACTCGCTCGGGATGGGCGGGAAGAAACCGTCGATCACGCAGCAGGCAAAAACCAGAAGCAAGACCCAAGGCTGCCCGGCTGCCGAGAGGATGAAGTCGTTGATCGCCTGCACGGTCTTCCCAACGAATGGCCGCGGGGATTGTCTCCCGGGCATCCGAAAATGCCCGGGAGAACAACAGCTACGAGATCCGGTCGATGATGAGCCGTTGCGCCGGCCGTGAGCCTTCCGGCGCGATGAGCACGGCACCTTCCAGGGCTTCCTTTGCCCTTTCGAACTTTTCCGGAGTGTCGGTCAGGAGGGTCATGAGTGGCTCCCCTGCGCGGACCAAGGCACCTGGTTTGGCGTGCATCCGTACCCCCGCACCGGCCTGGACGATGTCTTCCTTCCGCGCACGACCGGCGCCGAGGCGCCACGCGGCCACGCCCACGGACAACGCATCGAGCTCCACCAGGACTCCGTCTGCCGGAGCCGCGATGACCTCGGATTCCTTCGCAACGGGCAGGGCGGCGCGCGGATCCCCGCCCTGGGCTTCAATCATCCGGTTCCAGACGTCCATAGCGCGGCCGTCCTTCAGGGCGGCCGCGGGGTCGGCATCGTGCACTCCGGCGCAGGCGAGCATTTCTTCGGCGAGCCTGACGGTCAGTTCCACGACGTCTTCCGGACCGCCGCCCGCAAGCACCTCCACCGATTCCTCCACCTCGATGGCGTTGCCCGCAGTCAAGCCCAGCGGGGTGCCCATGTTGGTCAGGAGGGCCACGGTGTTGACGCCCGCGTCCTTGCCTAGGGCCACCATGGTTTCGGCCAGCTCGCGGGCACGGGCTTCGTCCTTCATGAACGCCCCGGACCCGACCTTCACATCGAGCACGAGGGAGCCCGTGCCTTCGGCGATCTTCTTGCTCATGATGGACGACGCAATCAAGGGAATGGCTTCCACTGTGCCCGTCACGTCGCGCAAGGCGTAGAGCTTCTTGTCCGCCGGAGCCAAGCCCGTGCCGGCGGCGCAGATGACCGCACCCACGTCCTGCAGCTGGGCAAGGATTTCCTCGTTGCTCAGGTTCGCCCGCCACCCGGGAATGGCTTCGAGCTTGTCAAGCGTGCCGCCCGTGTGGCCCAGTCCCCTGCCGGAAAGCTGGGGAACGGCCACCCCGAAGACTGCGACCAACGGCGCCAGCGGAAGCGTGATCTTGTCCCCGACACCCCCGGTGGAGTGTTTGTCGGTGGTGGCCTTCACGCCGCCGTCGGGACGCCGAAGGCTGGAGAAGTCCATCCGCTCGCCCGAGGCGATCATCGCCTCGGTCCAGCGGGAGATCTCGGCACGATCCATCCCGTTGAGCAGGATGGCCATGTTCAGGGCCGCCATCTGCTCGTCGGCGATGACGCCACGGGTGTAGGCATCGATGGTCCAGTCAATCTGCTCCGGGCTCAGTGTGCCCTTGTCCCGCTTGATGCTGATGATCTGGACGGCATCAAACGCTTCAGTCTGTGTCACAGGTTCTCCTCCAGGTTGTCGGGACCGAATGCATCCGGCAGCACTTGGTCCATGGTCTTGATGCCCTGCGTGGTCATGAGTTGCATGCCGGGTGCCCGGAATTCATAGAGCAATTGCCTGCAACGGCCACACGGCATGAGGACATTGCCCTTCGCGTCGACGCAATAGAACGCCCGCAACCTGCCGCCGCCACCCATGTGGAGGTCTCCCACGAGGGCACACTCGGCGCACAGGGTGAGTCCGTAGCTGGCGTTCTCCACGTTGCAGCCGCTCACGATCCGTCCGTCCTCGGTGAGGGCAGCGGCCCCCACCGGGAACTTCGAATAGGGAGCGTACGCCTTCCCCATGGCGGCGACCGCGGCGGCCTCGAGGACCGCCCAGTCCACTTCGGTATCCGCCACGGTCAGCCCTTGACGTACGGTATGCCGCTTGCCGCCGGCGGTCGGGACCTGCCCACCAGTCCAGCGACGGCGAAGACCGTGAGGGCGTAAGGCAGCATGGCCATGAACTGGCTCGGCACGGGCGATCCGATGATGGTGATGACGCTCTGGAGGTTGTCCGCGAAGCCGAACAGCAACGCAGCCAAGAAGGCGCCGATCGGGTTCCAGCGCCCGAAGATCAGCGCCGCCAGGGCGATGTACCCGCGGCCACCCGACATGTCCTTGCTGAAGGCATCCACGGATACGAGCGTGAAGAACGAGCCGCCAATGCCCGCGATCGCACCACCCATGAGCACGTTCCAGAAACGGGTCCGGTTGACGTTGATGCCCACGGTGTCGGCCGCCTGCGGGTGCTCCCCGACGGCCCTCACGCGCAGTCCCCACTTGGTGTGGAAGAGGCCGAGGTAAACCACGATCACGGCGATGTACATCAAATAGCCCACGAGGGACTGGTGGAACAGGATGGGGCCGATGATGGGGATATCGGACAGGAAGGGAATGTCCACGGGAGGCAAGCGCCCCGGCTTGTTGAGCCCATCCGGGTCAGCCGTCAGCAGCGTGGAAAAGAGGAAGCTCGTCAGGCCACTGATGAGGACGTTGAGCACGACGCCGACGATGATCTGGTTGACGAGGTACTTGATGCTGACCACGGCCAGGACCAAGGAAACAAGCGCCCCGGCTACGGCAGCCGCGACCAGCCCGGCGTAGACATTGTGCGTCACCGTGGCAACAACGGCCGCGGAAAACGCTCCCAGCAGGAGCTGCCCTTCGATGGCGATGTTGACCACGCCGACGCGTTCGCACAGGACGCCGGACAGGGATCCGAAGACCAGCGGCACGGCCAGGGTGACGGATCCTGCGATCAGTCCGGCGAGCGAGATGGACGGCTCATCGCCGTTTCCGCCAGCCACGATCCAGACCATGAACCCGATGAGGAACACTGCGGCAAACGTACCGCCTACCCAGCGGGGGGTGGCCTTCTTCGCCTGTGTCAGGTACACCGTGTAGCCGGCCAGGCCCAGGAGAATCACCGAGGCGATCCAGCCGATGGCCGCGGAAGGAAGCGTGATCTTGGAAACCTTCGCCACTCCCAGCGCGGCGAGTCCAAGGACCACCACGGCGGCGACGGTGGATGGCGGCAACCAACCCGGAACTGAAGCCGAGCCCGAGGCGCGGCCTGAACGACGGCGGGCGAACCACATATATCCGAGGCCGACCGAAAGCAGCAGCGCCAGGATGAACGTGACCAACGCGGCAACACTGGAGGCTGCTTCATTGGCCGCCTCGGCAATGCCGAAGCCCGCCGACTTCGAATCGGACATGAACCCGAACAGCACGGTGCCCAGGATTGCGAGCAGGGACAGTCCGATTCCGGCCTTCCAGCTCACCAGCTCCGTGGCACCCGTCTTCCCCGGGCGCGCAGGGGCGTTACCGGCGGGTGTGCCACCGCCGGACTGAGTTGTTGTGGTGCTCATGCTGTTGCAGCTCCGCTCTCGATTTTTCCGGAGGGCATGGTTCCGGAGCCGGGGCCGCCAGTGGCCTTCTTCTTTTTCCGCGGGTTCAGTCCGAAGATCGCGCGCACCAGCGGCGGTGCCGCGATGAACAGGACGATCAGGGACTGGATGACCAAGACAATGTCGATGGGGGTCTGGGTCTCAGCCTGCATCGCGACGCCTCCCGCACGGAAGGCGCCGAACAGGAGCCCCGCGAAGAAGGTTCCCCACGGCGTCGAACGGCCCAGCAACGCGACCGTGATGGCGTCGAATCCGATGGAAGCAGCGACGCCTCCGCTGAGGTATTTCTCCGTTCCGGATACCTGCGCAATGCCGGCCAGGCCCGCAAGCGCGCCCGCGATCGCCATCACGAGGATCACGGCGCGGGGAACGTTGATTCCGGCCGTGCGTGCCGCGCTCTGGTTGGCGCCCACGGCCCGGAATTCAAAGCCGAGCGTGGAACGCTTCAGGAGCCACCACACGAAAACGGTCGCGAGCACGGCCAGGAGGAAGCCTGCGTGGAGCCTGAACTGGGGCCCAAGCAACTCCGGAAACAGTGCCGACTGGTCCAGGAAGGGCGAGATCGGGTTGGTTGAACCCTTTCGCTGGAAGGCCGGAGTTGTGAGGAGGAACAGGAGCAGGAAGTTGGCGATGTAGTTCAGCATGATGGTCACGATGACCTCATGCGCCCCGGTCCGGGCTTTGAGGAGGCCGACGACGCCGCCCCACACCGCGCCGCCGACGAATCCGGCAACGATGACGAGCAGCAGGTGAACCAGGAAAGGCAAATGCCAGGTGAATCCCACGTAGGCGCCGAACAGTGCGCCAAAAATGATCTGGCCTTGCGCGCCGATGTTGAACAGTCCCGCACGGAAGGCCAAGGCCACGCCGAGTCCTGCCAGGATCAGGGGCGTTGAGACCGTCAGGGTTTCAGTGATCGGGTACAGCTGGGCTGCGGTGTCGGCACCGGCCCAGTTGAAGATCGACCCCTGGACGAGCGCCACGTAGGGCCTGAAGACTTCGGTGAGCATGTCCCCCGGCCGCGCGAAGAAATAGCCCGCCGTTTCGGCCACTTTGGGGTTGGTCACGGCCATCAGGATTCCGCCGAGCACAATCGCGAGAACCACGGACAACACCGAGACCATGGCGTTTCCGGTCACGATCTGCCGGAAGACCGAACCACCGGCGGCGTGCGGGATCTGCCCGCCCTGGCTGGTGGCCGGAATGACCGACGGCGCCATGGCACCGTCTGCCGTGTCCAGCGCGAGATCCAGGACGACCTCGTCGTCCAATGTCTCCGGGCGCTCCGGCGCGACGTCGTTTTCCTGTCGAGGGGCGTTGGACTCAGACATGTGTTCCTCCCTCGAGGGTCTTGTGTGCAGTCAGTTCTGCCTCATGTTCCGGAACGCCTGCCATCATCAAGCCCAGCACATCGCGCGAGGTGCCGGCGGGAACGATCCCGACGAGCTTTCCCCGGTAGAGAACGGCGATCCGGTCAGCGAGTTCGAGTACTTCGTCGAGTTCCGTGGAAACGATCATCACGGGAGTTCCGTTGTCCCGTTCGGCGATGACCCGTTTGTGCACGAATTCGATGGAGCCGACGTCGAGGCCCCGGGTGGGTTGCGATGCGATGAAGAGCCTCAAGGGCCTGGACAGCTCCCTGGCCAGAACCACCTTTTGCTGGTTGCCGCCGGAGAGCGTGCCCACGGCGACGTCGATCGACGGCGTCCGGACATCGAACTCTTCGACCTTCTTCTCCGCGTGGGAAGCAATCAATGCCGGCTTCATGCCGATGCCTTGGGCAAACGGAGGCTTGTCGTAAAGGTCCAGGACCATGTTCTCGGAAATGGAGAACGTTCCCACCAGTCCGTCGATCTTGCGGTCCTCGGGGACAAACCCGACGCCGGCGGAAAGGACCTGCTTGACGCTCTTGCCGAGCAGTTCGACGCCGTCCAGGACGATGGACCCGGTGACGTGCGGCTGGACGCCGAGGATGGCTTCCGTGAGCTCCGTCTGGCCGTTGCCTTGGACACCGGCGATGGCCAGCACTTCACCCTTGGCGATGTCGAAACTCAGGCCGTCCACGACGTGCTGGCCATTGTGGTCGACAACGGTCAGGTCGCGGACCTTGAACGTCGCCTCGCCCGGTTGGGCAGGCTTCTTTTCCAGGGTCAGGCTGACTGCCCGGCCCACCATCGCCGAGGCGAGTTCGGTCGGGGAGGCGGAGGGGTCAGCCGAGCCCACCACTTTCCCTCGCCGGATCACCGTGATGATGTCCGAAATTTCCTTGACCTCACGCAGCTTGTGCGAAATGAAGACAATTGATTTTCCGGCGGCCTTGAGCTGCCGGATGATGTCCAGAAGCTCATCGGTTTCCTGCGGAGTCAGAACCGCGGTCGGTTCATCGAGAATCAGGACTTCGGCGTCGCGCACCAGCGCCTTGATGATCTCGACCCGCTGCTGCACGCCCACGGGCAGGTCTTCCACGAGGGCATCGGGATCGACGTGGAATCCGTACTGCTTGGAAATCTCGGAGATCTTGCGGCGGGTTTCATCCAGGTTCAGGAAGCCGGCTGCCTTGGTGGCTTCGTTTCCCAACGCGACATTCTCGGCCACGGTGAACACCGGAATCAGCATGAAGTGCTGGTGGACCATTCCAATCCCGGCCGCCATGGCATCGCCGGGGCCCTTGAAGACCACCGGCTTGCCGTCAACCAGGATTTCGCCCTCGCTGGGATCGTAGAGTCCGTAAAGGACATTCATCAGGGTGGATTTACCGGCACCGTTTTCGCCCAGGAGGCAATGGACTTGGCCGGGTTCAACCACCAGATCGATGTGGTCATTGGCTACGAGGGATCCGAAGCGCTTCGTGATCCCTTTCAGTTCGAGTTTCAAAACTCCAACCCATCTATAAAGGATGGCTCCTCGTCATCACCGTGCTCCCAGCATAGTGCTCGGCCACGGGGTGTCGAAGAGCAAATTGAGGGCAACGCAGAACGCGCTGCCCTTCCGCCAAAACTCGGCTGAAGGGCAGCGCGACGCGGTTTAGCCCGGATTATTACTTGGGGCTGGACTTCGATTCGACCTTGACAGCGCCGGAGATGATGTCCTTCTTCAACTGGTCAAGATCGCTCTTCATGTCAGCCGGAACTGCGGAGTCGAGATCATGGAACGGGGCGAGTGCCACGCCTCCGTTGTCGAGCGTGCCGACGTACGGGCTGGGATCGAACTTGCCGTCCTTGTCGGACTTGATGACGGTTTCGACGGCAGTCGCCATGGTCTTCTGGACCGAGGTCAGGATGACCGACTTGTAGGCGGGCGCGGTCAGGTAGCCGTCCGAGTCGACCCAGATCAGCTTTGCGTCCGTGCCCTTTGCCTTGGCATCAAGGATCGCGCTTCCGGCGCCCGCTCCCACCGGACCGGCGACGGGAAGGATGACGTCTGCGCCCTGGTCCAGGAATCCCTGGGTAAGGACCTTGCCCTTGTCGACCTGCTTGAAGTCGCCGACGAAGGTTCCGTCCTGCTTGTCCTTGTCCCAGCCGAGCAGCTGGACGGACTTGCCCTTCTTCTGGTTGTAGTACTTCACGCCATCGGAGAATCCGTCCATGAAGATGCTCACGGTGGGGATGTTGAGGCCACCGAACGTGGCAACCTTGCCCGTCTTGGAGGTGCCGGCGGCGAGGTACCCGGCGAGGAAAGCGGCCTGGGCCGTGTCATAGACAATCGGCTTGACGTTCTTCGGGAAGGTGGGGTCCGAGTAGTCGATGATGGCGAAGTGGCTGTTCGGGTTCGCCGTCGCGATGTTCTTCGTGGCATCGCCCAGGAGGAAGCCGACCGTGACCGTCAGCTTGCACCCTTGCTGGACCATGGAACGGAGGTTGGGGTCGTAGTCCGTGTCAGCCTTGGACTGGACGTGCTTCTCCTGGATGTTCAGGTCCTTGGCCGCAGCCTGAAGGCCTTCGTAGCCCGACTGGTTGAACGACTTGTCATCGAAGCCGCCCGAGTCGGACACCATGCATGCGGTGTAGTCCGACTTGGTGGCGCTGCCCGAGCTTGACGCAGACGGTGCGCTACCGCAGCCTGCCAGCAAAAGTGCAGCGGCGCCCGCAGTTGCGACGCCTGCAAATGAACCGCGCTTTAGGGTGGCACGCAGTGATTGCTTCAATTTTCCTCCAGGAAGAAAGTTATTGATGCTACGACAGTCGGTCAATGAGTGTCCGTTTCGAAAACTCGAGTCTGAAATTCTGTTTTCACTGATGCTTCGCAGCACTGCGCCTGGGGCGCACTGATGGCTCAACTTTAGTGGGATTGAACACACCCGGCTAACACAAAAGCCCAACAACCCGAAGATTGTTGGGCTTTTGTTACCAAGCAGTAGTGGAACTCCCAGCCAACGGTCCTAGGATGCCCGCTCACCAAGGCGTACGAGCATCTTGCCTGTGTTGGCTCCGTCCAGGAGGTCGATGAAAGCCTGTGGCGCGTTTTCCAGTCCGTCAATGATCGTCTCGTCGTAGCGGACCGTCCCGTCGGCCAGCCATCCGGCCATCTTCCCGCCGAACTCCGCCGCGTGCTGGCGCTGGCCGCTGACGAGGAAGCCGCGAAGGGTCAATTGCTTCCCGATGGCCACGGCCAGGTTCCGCGGGCCCGGCGTGGGCTCGGTGGAGTTGTACTGCGAAATGGCGCCGCACATTGCGACACGTCCACCCACAGTGAGGACTGCGAGGGCGGCCTCCAAGTGTTCGCCGCCTACGTTGTCAAAATAGACATCGATGCCCCGCTCCCCCGCGGCCTCACGAAGCTGCTCCACCACGGGACCATCGTGATAGTCGAAGGCCGCATCGAAGCCGAGTTCCAGCAGGCGCGCCACCTTCTCCGGAGAGCCGGCGCTGCCGATCACCTTGGAGGCGCCCATCGCCTTGGCAACCTGGCCGACAATCGAACCTACCGCGCCTGCGGCACCGGAAACGAAGACGACGTCACCGGCCTTGAACTCGGCCACCTTAAGCAGCCCGGCATACGCCGTCAGGCCCGTCATGCCAAGCGCTCCGAGGAACGCCGACGTCGGCGCCAGGCCGGCCGGAACCGGCATCGCGCTTGCCGCATCCACAACGGAATATTCGCGCCAGCCGAGCTGGTGCACGACGACGTCGCCCACCTTGAGCGCCTCGGAACGGGACGCGATCACCTCACCCACCGCACCGCCGTCGAGCGCTGCGTCGAGCTGGAAAGGCGCCGAATAGGACTTCGCGTCATTCATTCGGCCGCGCATGTAGGGATCGACGGACATGAACTCGTTGCGGACCAGGATCTGGCCGTCCTGAAGCTCCGGCAGATCGGACTCGGCCAAGCGGAAGTTCGCGGTGGCCGGGCGTCCCTGCGGACGGGACGCCAGCTGGATTTCGCGGGTGCGTGTGGGAAGTGCGGCGCTCATGCAGCCACCTCCACGAGCTTGATGTCGACGGCGATGTTCCCGCGGGTCGCGTTGGAGTAGGGGCAGATCTGGTGGGCCTTGGCCACGAGCTGCTCGGCGGTTTCCCGGTCGAGCGCGGGCAGTGCGATCTCGAGTTCGGCGGCGAGTCCGTAGCCTTCACGATCTTCCAGGGCACCGAAGTGGATCTTGGCGGCGACGGCGGAATCGCTGAGATCCACGCGGGCCTTCCGTCCTACCAACCGCAGCGCAGAGTGGAAGCATGCGGCGTATCCGGCGGCGAAGAGCTGCTCGGGGTTGGTGCCCTGGCCGTTCCCGCCCAGTTCCACCGGGCTGGCGAGTGTCACGTCCAGCTTGCCGTCATTGGTGCGTGCGCTGCCTTCGCGGCCTTCACCGGAGGCAAGCGCCTCCGCTATGTACAAAGTCTTCACTGTGGTTCCTTTTCCTTCGATGGGATGGATGATCAGATGGCTGACTGGAGGGCGGCGGTAAGCCGGCCCAGGGTGTCGTGAAGCTGCGCAAGCTCGGCAGCGCTCAGGCCTGCGGCGTCGGCGAGCCGTTGCGGTACCGCCCCGGCCCGTGCGCTGAGGGCCCGCCCGGCATCGCTCAAGTGGATCTCGACGCGACGCTCGTCCTCGGTTGAACGCAGGCGCTCCACGAGGCCCAGGGCTTCAAGCCTCTTGAGGAGCGGCGACAAGGTGCCCGAATCGAGTCCCAGCTCGATACCCAGTTCGCGGACGCTTCGGGGCTCGTTCTCCCAGAGCACCAGCATCACGAGGTACTGCGGATACGTCAGTCCAAGCTCGTCCAGCACCGGGCGGTAGACGGCCGTAGCCGCCTTCGAGGCGGAATAGAGCGCGAAACAGACCTGGCGGTCGAGGCGGGGAGCTTCACTCATGGGAATAACGATAGCCCACAATTAAATTGTGCACAACTCAATTGGCCCAACGACGCCCGCTCACAAACAAGCCCCACCCCACAAACGCCCGCTCACAAACAAGCCCCGACGGCGGGATCCTCCCGCAGATGAGCTGAGCGGGCGTCGGCCTGAACGGCGGCAAAGGTGAGCGGGCGTCCGCCGTTTTAGAGATCCCGGATGGTTCGCAACGCAGCGGCGGCCAGGACTTGGATCGCGAAGCCGAGGGCACGCTCGTCCACGATGAAGTCGCCTCGGTGGAGATCGTATTCTTCGCCACCGGGCGTGTGGGTTCCGAGCCGCATCATGGCACCGGGCAGGTCGGCGAGGAACCAGGCAAAGTCCTCACCGCCCATGGACTGCGGCGTCAGGACGACGGCGTGCTCGCCGAGTTCCGCACGGGCCGCGGCCTCGATGATGGCAGTCTCGTGTTCCGAGTTGACCACGGGAGGGACGCCGCGGGTGTGCTCAAGGTGTACGTCCACTCCGTACGGCGCAGCGACTTGCTGGACGACGTCGTCGAGCAGTTCCCCGGCGCTATGCCAGGCGTCACGGTCCAGGCAGCGCATGGTGCCTGCCATGTAGCCGCTGGCGGGGATGGCGTTGGGCGCGGAACCTGCCGTGATCTGGCCCCACACCACCGACACACCGCTGCGCACGTCCACGCGCCGGGAGAGGACAGCCGGGACGTTGACGGCGATCTGGGCCAGCGCGAAGACCAGGTCTTCAGTCAGATGCGGACGGGATGTATGGCCGCCGCGTCCGGTCAGTTCGATCTTGATGGTGTCCGAGGCGGAGGTGATGGCGCCGATGCGGGTACCGATCTTGCCGACGTTGATGCGCGGATCGCAGTGCAGTGCCAGAATCCGCGGGACACCCTGGAGCACGCCTTGCTCGATGCAGGACAACGCCCCGCCGGGCATGGTTTCCTCTGCCGGCTGGAAGATGATGCGGACCGTGCCGCCCAAGGGGGATTCCTGGTGCATGGCGTGCAGCACCAAAGCGATGCCGAGCATGCTGGTGGTGTGAACGTCATGCCCGCACGCGTGGGTGACCCCGTGGTTCTTCGATGCGAACGGAAGCCCGGTCTCTTCGATGATGGGGAGAGCGTCGATATCGCCGCGCAGGGCCGTGGCGATGGGCCCCTCGCCGACGTCGACCGTCAGCCCGGAGCCCTCCAGCCGACGGGGCTCGAGGCCTGCCGCCTCGAGCCGTTCAACCAGCTTGTCCGTGGTACGAAATTCCTTGAAGGAAAGTTCGGGGTGCGCATGCAGGTCCCTCCGGAATTCGATGAGTTCCGGCAAGAGATCATCAAGCCACGGTTTCACCACGGGGGTCGGCTCGGTTTCGGTAGTGAAATTGCGCACCTCACAACTCTAGCCATCCGCACCCTCCGAATAGCGAAAGGGGTCTCTTGGTTACGACCGGCGCCACCGGAGTGCGCTAGAGAACGTCGGTGTCCCCGCTGGCCTTGAGCGCGTCCACCGCTCCCTTGACCCGTTGGGCATGCTCCTTCGTGGTGACAAGCAGCGCGTCCGGCGTATCAACGATCACGACGTCCTTGATGCCGATCAGCGCAATCACACGCTTCGTATCGGAAACAACCACGCCGCTGGCGTTCTCGGTGAAGACACGGGCGCCTTCACCGAGGACCGTCACCTCATCGACGTCGCCGGCATTGTTGAGGCGACCGATCGCGGCGAAGTCTCCGACGTCGTCCCAGCGGAAGGTACCGGGCACGACTGCGACATCGCCCGCCGCCGCGGCGGGTTCGGCCACGGCGTAGTCAATGGCGATCTTCGGCAGTGTCGGCCAGACCCGGGCGGTCACTTCATCGCGGTCCGGGGTGTCCCAAGCGTCCGCAATTTCCTGCAGTCCGGCAAACAGCACCGGCTGGTTGGCTTCGAGGTGCTTGAGCATGAGTGCAACGGGAGCGACGAACATGCCGGCGTTCCAGACATAGTCGCCGGTCTCGAGGTACTTCTTGGCAATGTCTTCGCTCGGCTTCTCGACGAATTCGACCACCGCATGCGCGTTCGGCGCATTGTCGATATTGAGCAAGTCGCCGGTACGGATATAGCCGAATCCGGTTGACGGGTGCGTCGGCTTGATGCCGATGGTGACGATTTTTCCAGCGGCGGCAGTGTGGATGGCCTCGCGGACGGTTTCCCGGAAGAGATCGTCAGGGCTGATGACGTGGTCGGCGGCGAAGGAACCCATGATGGTGTCCGGGTCACGGCGGTGCAGGATGGCGGCGGCGAGTCCGATGGCCGCCCCCGAGTCCTTTGGCTCGCTTTCGAGGACCAGCTCGTCCTCGCCCACTTCGGGAAGCTGGCGGCAAACAGCAATGCGGTGCGCCACGCCCGTCACTACCAGCACGCGGTTGCCGGCCAACGGTTCGAGGCGGTCGTACGTTGCCCGCAGCAGCGTGCTCCCCGAACCCGTGAGGTCGTGCAGGAATTTGGGCGCGGCAGCGCGCGAAAGCGGCCACAGGCGCGTGCCCACTCCACCGGCCGGAATAACCGCGTGGAAGTGGCGCAATGGCGATTCGAGGCTTGCAGCGTTTTCTATACTCACCGCAACACCTTATCCGACACGCGCGCAAGTCCCACTTTGTGGTCTTCGTCTCACCCTCGCCGCGGAAAGGCCGGAATTCAGGCGAACACCCGCACTCTCGTTACAACAAGGGGCACCTAAATTGAATAAGCTGTGAGCGAAGCCTAGATTTAGGCTGAGCTACGAGTGCTCTCGCGGCTGGCGTTCCCCCCGCATGGATCCCGTGCAAGCGCCGCTGTGTTGCAGGAAGGTTTATTCAGTGCCGACAAAACCAGCTGGCACCTTGTACCGCGGCCGTGAAGGCATGTGGTCCTGGGTTGGACACCGCATTACCGGTGTTGTGATCTTTTTCTTCTTGTTGGTCCATGTGCTGGACACCTCATTGGTGCGTGTGTCCCCGGAGGCCTACACGGCCGTTATCGGCGCCTACAAGAACCCCCTCATGGCCCTGGGCGAGACGGGCCTCGTCGCAGCGATCGTATTCCACGCCTTCAATGGCCTGCGCGTGATCGCCATTGACTTCTGGAAGAAGGGCGCCAAGTACCAGCGCCAGCTGCTGTGGACCGTCCTGGTCTTGTGGCTGGTCGTTTTCGGCGCCTTCGCCATCCGCCACTTGTCCCTCGCACTGGGAGGCCACTAAGCCATGAGCACTGACATTCAAAGCCCGCGCAGCGGAAAAGTGAGCGGCGGGAAGATTGCTCCGCAGTACCGTCGCGGCGCCGGTTCCAAGGGTAACTTCGAGATGTTCGCTTGGCTGTTCATGCGGCTCTCCGGCGTCGTGCTCGTGGTTCTGATCTTCGGCCACCTCTTCGTGAACCTCATGGTGGGCGAGGGCATCCACGGCATCGACTTCGGCTTCGTGGCCGGCAAGTGGGCCGACCCGTTCTGGCAGTTCTGGGACCTGGCCATGCTGTGGCTCGCCATGCTGCACGGCACCAACGGCGTCCGCACCATCATCAACGACTACGCCGAGAAAGACGCCACCCGCCTCTGGCTCAAGGTGGTCCTTTACGCGGCTACAGTCGTCATCGTGGTTCTTGGCACACTGGTGATCTTCACGTTCAACCCGTGCCCTGTCGCCAACGGCGTTCAGCTGCCGGGCGGGTTCTGCCCGGCGCCGTAGCCGCTCCGCTGCACCACCGGCTCGTCCGGCTGTGCACAACACGCGCGGAGCAGGCTCCGCCGACCATCTGACTTAGAGAGAAAGAGCATCTGGTATGCAGGTCCATAAGTACGACGTCGTTATTGTCGGTGCCGGCGGCGCCGGCATGCGCGCCGCGATCGAATCCGGTCAGCGCGCACGCACCGCAGTACTGACCAAGCTCTACCCCACCCGTTCCCACACCGGCGCGGCCCAGGGCGGCATGTGTGCAGCCCTCGCCAACGTCGAAGAGGACAACTGGGAGTGGCACACATTCGACACCATCAAGGGCGGCGACTACCTGGTTGACCAGGATGCAGCCGAAGTCATGGCGAAGGAAGCCATCGACGCCGTGCTGGACCTGGAAAAGATGGGCCTTCCGTTCAACCGCACGCCCGAAGGCCGCATTGACCAGCGCCGTTTCGGTGGCCACACCCGTGACCACGGCAAGGCTCCCGTCCGCCGCGCCTGCTACGCAGCAGACCGCACGGGTCACATGATCCTGCAGACCCTGTACCAAAACTGCGTCAAGCACAATGTTGAGTTCTACAACGAGTACTACGTCCTGGACCTGCTGACCGTCGAGGAAGACGCAGTCCGCGAAGACGGAACGCCGTACAAGCAGAAGCGTGTTGCCGGCGTCGTGTCCTACGACCTCGCCTCCGGCGAATTGCACGTCTTCCAGGCGAAGTCCGTGGTGTTCGCCTCCGGCGGCGCTGGCAAGGTCTTCAAGACCACCTCCAACGCCCACACCCTGACCGGTGACGGCATGGGCATCGCCTTCCGCCGCGGAATCCCGCTCGAGGACATGGAGTTCTTCCAGTTCCACCCGACCGGTCTCGCCGGCTTGGGCATCCTCCTCTCGGAAGCTGCCCGCGGCGAGGGCGCGATCCTTCGCAACTCGGAGGGTGAGCGCTTCATGGAACGCTACGCACCCACCATCAAGGACCTCGCGCCCCGTGACATCGTGGCCCGGTCCATGGCCAACGAAGTCCGTGAGGGACGCGGCTGTGGCCCGAACAAGGACTACGTCCTCCTGGACCTGACCCACCTGGAGCCGGCGCACATTGACGCCAAGCTTCCGGACATCACCGAGTTCGCGCGCACTTACCTCGGCGTCGAGCCCTACACGGAACCCGTTCCCGTGTTCCCGACGGCGCACTACGCCATGGGCGGCATCCCCACCAACATCACCACCGAGGTCCTGCAGGACAACGACACCATCGTGCCGGGCCTGTACGCGGCCGGCGAAGTTGCTTGTGTTTCCGTGCACGGCTCCAACCGCTTGGGGACCAACTCGCTGCTGGACATCAACGTCTTCGGCAAGCGAGCGGGCATCGCCGCAGCCGAATACGCCAAGACGGCGGACTTCGTGGAGCTCCCGGAAGACCCGGAGGCCTACACGCTGGATCTGCTGAACCACGTCCGCACGGCAGATGGTGGTGAAAGGGTTGCCGCGATCCGCAAGGAACTGCAGGACACCATGGATGCCAACATGCAGGTCTTCCGTACCGCGGATACCCTGAACCAGGTGCTCACGGACATCGCGTCCCTCGAAGAGCGCTACCAGCGCATCAGCGTCCAGGACAAGGGAAAGCGCTTCAACCTTGACTTGCTCGAAGCAGTGGAGCTGGGGTTCCTGCTGGAACTGGCCAAGGTCATGACAGTTGCTGCCCTGCACCGCGAAGAGTCACGCGGAGGCCACTTCCGGGAGGACTTCCCGGAGCGCGACGACGAAAAATTCATGAAGCACTCCATGGCGTATAAGGATGAGCACGCCCCAGCGGACGGATCTGCGGAAGCAATCGCGGGCATCCGACTCGGCACCAAGCCTGTTGTCTTTACGCGCTACGAGCCGATGGTGAGGAAGTACTAAGATGTCTGCCGAACTTGCTGAGCCAGCATCCAAGATCGAGCTGCCCGCGCACATTGGTGGAGGCGGGGAAATTCCCACCTTCAACATCACCCTGCGAGTGCGACGCTACAACCCCGAGGTCTCGGAAGAGCCCGTATGGGAAGACCACCAGCTGACGATGTACGGCACCGACCGCGTGCTGGACGCCCTGCACAAGATCAAGTGGGAGATCGATGGCTCGCTGTCCTTCCGCCGTTCCTGCGCACACGGCGTGTGTGGCTCCGACGCCATGCGCATCAACGGCCGCAACCGCCTCGCGTGCAAGACCCTGCTGAAGGACCTGGACACCTCCAAGCCCATCACCGTTGAACCGATCAAGGGCCTCCCGGTGGAGAAGGACCTGATCGTGGACATGGAGCCGTTCTTCCAGTCCTTCCGCGAAGTCATGCCGTTCCTGATCAACAAGGGCCACGAGCCCACCAAGGAACGACTGCAGTCGGTCGAGGACCGTGAACGGTTCGATGACACCACCAAGTGCATCCTGTGCGCTGCGTGCACCTCGTCCTGCCCGGTGTTCTGGACTGACGGCCAGTACTTCGGCCCGGCCGCGATTGTGAACGCGCACCGTTTCATCTTCGACTCCCGTGACGATGCCGGTGACATGCGCTTGGAGATCCTCAACGACAAGGAAGGCGTGTGGCGTTGCCGCACCACCTTCAACTGCTCAGAGGCTTGCCCGCGTGGCATCCAGGTGACCCAGGCGATCGCCGAGGTCAAGCAGGCTATCCTGGCACGCAAGATCTAGTTTCCGAAGTTAGAGTACGACGACGGTGTCCCCCATGGCGGGGTACGCCGTCGTCGTTCTTTAAGAGTCGCCCGCGAAAGCCGGGCAAGCCGCACAACGAAAGGCGGACAGGTGTCCAAATCCATGAAGATCAGCTTCGAAGGCAGCACCGGAGATCTCCTGGCAGGTATCGTGGATGTTCCCGAGGGCCCGGTCCGGGGCTGGGGCGTGTTCTCCCATGGGTTGACCCTCGGCAAGGACAGCCCCTCTGCTTCGCGTATCTGCAAGGGCTTGGCGGACCTTGGGGTCGGCATGCTTCGCTTCGACAACCTCGGGCTGGGCGACTCTGCGGGCGAATGGTCCGCCGGATCGTTCAGCGTGAAAGTGGCGGACACTATCCGCGCGGCGGAGTTCATGCGTGCGGATGACAAGGAAATCTCCCTGCTGGTAGGCCACTCTTTCGGCGGGGCGGCTGTCCTGGCGGCGGCTCTAGGTCTTCCCGAGGTTCGGGCTGTTGCCACTGTGGGCGCTCCCTTCGAGCCCAAGCACGTGGAGCACATGTTCGACGCCGAAGTAAGCACGATCCTCAGTGAAGGCAGCGCAGAAGTCAATCTGGGCGGCAGGCGGATGGAGGTTCGCCGCCACTTTGTGGAGGACGTGGAGCAGGCCGACCTCAGGGACTGCATCCGCACTTTGCACCGGCCCCTCATGGTCCTGCACTCCCCCACGGACAATACCGTGGGCATCGACAATGCCAGCGAGATCTTCCAAACGGCGCGGCACCCGCGGAGCTTCGTTTCGCTCGAAGGCAGCGACCACCTGTTGACCGGCAAGGGACAGGCCGCCCGGGTTGCCCGGATCATCTCAGCGTGGGCCGGTCAATACCTCGGCGACTAACGCGAGCCCCAGCCCAACTGACTAGCAGTTGTTGTCGTTATGAGGGCTCAAAACGACAACAACTGCTAGTCAGTTGGGCCTCTGCTTGCCTTCAAGATCCCTTGCGTGGAAACGTGCGCGGCGAAGGGTGCCGCGATCCGAGGGCAGGCTTGGGGTGCTCGCTGGCACCTGTGTCCGCTTCCCTCACGGCCGCCCACGCTGCGGAGAGCAAATAGACCTGACTGACCAGGTTGAACCAGATGAGAAGCCCGATGATGATGGCGAATGAGGCCAGAATGGGGTTCCGTCCGGCGTTCGCGAGCAGTTCCGTGCTGAAGATCTGGAGGATGGTGGTTCCGATGCCGGCAAGCACCGTTCCTTCCACGAACGCCTGGCGGCGAAGTTTCAGGCGGCCCGCGAAACGGAACATGATGACCGCCGTCGCCCAGTTGAGGACCAGCGGAACGGCCGTGCGAACGAGCCAAGTGACAGGGCCGGCCACTGCGTCAGCCATTCCGAGCCGGTCGATGATCCATCCGGCCGCCGTCCCGAACACAAGCGAAACACCGGCACTGACCACCAGGGCTGCGCCAAGCAGCAGGAGGGTACCGGCGTCGCGCGCCTTCATCAGCAGCGGGTTCTCCTGCAAGGGGTCCAGCCCGATGACTCCGCGAAGTCCCTCCCGGATTCCGGCGATCCAGCCGAGCGCGGTAAATACGGTGACGACGGCGGCTATGGCAGCAGTCCAGCCAAGGCCCGTGGGATTCAAGAGATCATGCGGATCCACCAGGCCGTTGCCGCCGCTGGTTTTCAAAAGTCCCGGGGCCGCCGTGGCGACGCTGGAGACAATTGAATCAACCAGTTGGGGCTGTCCGTTGAGGACCAAGCCGGTCACGGCGAAACCCGTTGCCAGCAAGCCCGTCACGGAGAAGAACATGGTGAAGCCAATGCCGGCGCTCAAGAGCGGACCATGGCGCAGGTTGTAGAGATTGAAGGTGCGCATGGGCCGGAAGTTGCCCAGCCGCGCGAGGGCAAGGTTGATGAACGCCGGTATCGTGGCGCCCCGATTGCCCGAGCGCCGGGCTTTGCCCCATTCGACCTGCCGGTGAATGAGCTGCAGCTTCAGCTGCGCGCCTTCAGTCGGCAGAGGTGGCCTCTCGGCCTGCTGCCGGTTGTTGTGCTGTGCGTTTCCGTGATTGATCTGCGTCGCCGCCAAAGTCGAGCTCTTCCCGTAGCTGCCAGATGCCATTGTCGTCGTGCTCGTAAAGTCCCATGCTAACCACCGGGAAGGTGGCGGTGTAGTTCTTGAGCACCGTTTCGGCCTCGTCCAGGCTTTCCGGGGCGACATCGTGGGCCACCGTCACGTGCGGGTGGTACGGGAAAGGAAGATCGCGTTCCAGCGGCCCTGTCTGCAGCTGTTCGTGAAGGCCCACGCACTCCTCGAAACCGTCTTCCACCTTCAGGAACACCACTGGTGAGACCGGCCGGAAGGAGCCTGTGCCGGAAATCGTGATCTTGAAGGGTGCCTGGCGGCGGGCGACATCGCGAACATGTTCGCGGGTGGCCTCCCAGTCCTGGGCGGGCGTAGTGGTGACGAGGGTGATGTGGGCCGGAATGACCTCTGCCATGGGATCACCGAAGGAAGCACGCCATTGCTGGAGTTCCTGGGCGACCTCCCTGGGGAAGCCCAGGATGACTCCTACGCACAAGCTGTCCCCGCAGGCGCTGGCAGACTGCCGCGTAGCCTCGTCCCGGCGGGCATCAGTGGCCTGGCCGGCTCCCCTTGAACGGGAGCCGACCTGGACGCTGAGCTTGCCAGCTGCGCACATGGCTTTAGCGGATTCCTTGTGCTCCGCCGTAAGGCAGGAAGCCCACCTTGGCGTAGACGTCGGCGAGGGTGGCCGAGGCGATTTCGCGCGCTTTGTCCGCTCCGTGGGCCAGGAGCCGGTCGAGCTCGGCCGGATCGGCCAGCAACTCGTTGGCGCGGTCCCGGATCGGCCCAAGGTGGGCCGCAACGAGTTCCGCGAGGTCGACCTTCAGGTGGCCGTACATCTTGCCTTCGTAGTCCGCTACGATCTTCTCCACCGGCTGGCCGCTGATGGACGAGTAGATGCTCAGCAGGTTGGACACCCCGGGCTTGGCCTCGCGGTCGAAGCGGATTTCCGTCTCGGTGTCCGTGACTGCCGACTTGATGCGCTTGGCCGTGATCTTCGGGTCATCGAGCAGGTTGATCAGGCCGGCCGGCGACTCCGCGGACTTGGACATCTTGGCCGTCGGGTTCTGGAGATCGTAGATCTTGGCCGTTTCCTTCTGGATGAAGGCCTGCGGCACCTGGAACGTCTCGCCGTAGCGGCTGTTGAAACGCTGGGCGAGGTCGCGGCTGAGCTCAATGTGCTGCCGCTGGTCTTCGCCTACGGGCACCCCGTGTGGCTGGTACAACAGGATGTCGGCGGCCTGCAGGATCGGGTACGTAAAGAGCCCGACGCTTGCATGGTCCGAACCGTGCTGAAGCGACTTGTCCTTGAACTGGATCATGCGCGAGGCCTCGCCGAAGCCTGTGATGCAGCCGAGGACCCACGCCAGCTGGGCGTGTTCAGGAACCTGCGACTGGACGAACAGCGTGCACTTGTTCACGTCGACGCCGCCGGCGATGTACTGCGCGGCGGTAACGCGCGTACGGCGGGCCAGCTCAGCGGGATCCTGAGGCACCGTGATGGCATGCAGGTCCGGGATGAAGAAGATGGCGTCGTATTCGTCCTGCATGCGGACCCAGTTGACCAGGGCACCGAGGTAGTTGCCCAGGTGGAGGGAATCAGCGGAGGGCTGCATGCCGGACAGCACGCGGTGCTTGGCCCCGGCGGCCAGTTTGGTTGATGTTGCCTTGGCTGCGGCTGCAGCGGGTTCAGTCGTGGTGGAACTGGTCATGAGGAAACTTTCGAAAGCTTAGAGCTGGTAGTCGACTACCAGCGGTGCGTGGTCGGAGAAACGGGTGTCCCACGACGGCGCCCGGTCAACGACGGCCGAAAGTGCGGCTGCCGCGAGTCCGGGAGTGGCCATGTGGTAGTCGATGCGCCAGCCAGTGTCAGTGTCAAAGGCCTTACCGCGCTGGGACCACCAGGTGTAGGGGCCTTCGACATTTCCTGCCAGGCCCCTGTGGACATCCCTCCATCCGATCTCGTCGCCGAAGAAGCGGTCGAAGTACGCGCGCTCCTCAGGAAGGAAACCGGCACGCTTGGTGTTGCCCTTCCAATTCTTGATGTCGAGTTCGGTGTGGCCCACGTTGAGGTCGCCGACCACCAGGGCGTGCTCGCTGTGCTTGGCAAGTTCCGGAAGCCTTGTGGTCATGACGTCCAGGAAGCGGTACTTGTCCACCTGCTTGGGCGTGTCCGCTTCCCCGGAGTGCACATAAGCGCTGACGACCGTCAGCGTAGTGTCCTTGCCGCCGCGGTCCCGCACGACGTAGTCCGCTTCGACCCAGCGTCCAGTCGTGGCGAAGTAGTCGTCGCCGATACCCACGCGGGTGGCAACGGGTTCCTGCCGGGAGGCAATAGCGACGCCGGCACGGCCCTTCGCCTCGGCTTCGGCGTGGAGGATGTACCAGCCTTCGCCGATGAGCTGGTTGACCACCTCGTCAGGCGCGCGGACTTCCTGCAGGCACAGGATGTCGACGTCGCGGGGTTCCAGCCACTCCGCCATGCCCTTCTTGTAGGCGGCGCGAATGCCGTTGACGTTGACCGTTGCGATGCGAAGGAAGTCCTTCTTCAATGCCGAGCTCACCCCGCCTACTCTAGTCGATGATGGTGCCCGAAACGGGCTCGTCGCCGCCGCTGGAGGACTTGATCATGTCCCGGGCATTGCTTGATGTAATGGCGATGGTTTCCAAGGCGCGGTTGATGGTGTCCTGATCGGCGGCGTCGCCCTTGGCGCGTTCGTCCTCCACCACGCGTACCTGCACCTGGACGATCTTGAAAGAGTGGTCCAGTTTGAGGTCCCGCATTTCGTCCGCTTCGTTCCGTTCCGAGACCACCCGGGTGCCACCGTGATCGGCGCTCGACGACGACGGCGCCCGGCCGGTTGCCGCGTTGAAGGCGTTCTGGGCTTCGGTGAGTTTTTCACCGGCCCGCCGGGCGGCCTTCTGGATGCTGAAGACCACGAAAGCGGCGAGCGCGAGCCAGCCGAAGGAGATAACGGCAACGATCCAGCCGACGACGTCGTTGTGGTTGGCGGCGAAGATGACGGCCACCAGGAAGGCGATGAGCACCACCGTCATGCCCAGTCCACCGATGCGGAAGCCTTTGAAGGGGCTCCGGGCGGAAGCGGACGAGGGAACAGATGACGGGGAGTCGCCGAGGGATCGCATGCACCCATTGTCGCAAACTCCGGGCGACGAACCCCTCGCTTCCACCCCCGGCGAACAGCCCGCGCCGCTATTTCAGGAAGAGCTTGCGCAACCTTCCGGTCGTGAGGGTGATGCCGAGCGCGATCATCACGAGGTAGTAGGCGATATGGACTGCCGTTGCCGGGCTGAAGGAACCAATGCTGATCTGCCGCAGGAGTTCCACGCCGTGCCACAGGGGCATCGCCTGGATGAGCCACTGGATGTATTGCGGGTAGACGGTCAGCGGGTAGAAGGTGGCGCTGAAAAGGAACATGGGCAGCATGAAGAAGTTGATCCAGTCCATCTGTTGGAAAGTCTTCATGAAGCTGGTGATGCCCATGCCGAAACTCGCAAAGCCGAAAGCGATCAGCACCGAGGCCGGAATGACGAGGATGGCCCATGGCGTGGTGATGAGTCCCATGACGGCCATGACGGCGGTGAACCCCGTGGCATACAGGAGTCCGCGCAGCAGGGCCAGGAAGATCTCCCCGATGGCTACGTCCAATGGTCCGAGCGAGGTGTAGAGCATTCCCTGGTACAGCTTGGCGAAGTTCATCTTGAAGAACACGTTCCACGTGGAGTCATAGACGGCTCCGTTCATGGCGGACACGGCCAGGAGCGCGGGCGCGATATAGGCCGCATAGCTGATTTCCTGGCCTCCCGGGCCCGCCACAGTACCCACGATGGGGCCGAGTCCCACGCCCATGGAGACCAAGTAAAGCACCGGCTCGAAGAACCCGGACACCAGGATCAACCAGGTGCTGCTTTTCGCGGCCATGAGGCCCCGGGACACCACAGCAAGCGCGTTGCGGGAGTACAGCGGACCGAAGGTGCGTTCACGGGCAGCGTCAGTGGCACTGTGGCCGCCGGTCAGTACGCTCATGCGCCCATCCTCCTGGCGAACTGCCGTCGTGTCAGCGTCCAACCCGCAGCGGCAGCTCCCACGAGGAACAGGACGTGGGCCAGCATCAACAAGGGACTCTCCTCGAGTCCATAAGTGAAGACGCGGCCCAGCTGCGTGCCGTGCCAGACCGGGGAAATCCAACCGATCCAGCGCACTCCGAGCGGCAGCGAATCCAGCGGAAAGAACGTGCCCGAAAACAGGAACAGCGGCACCACGATGAATCGCTGCACCAGCGCGAACTGGCCGGAGTCCTTGGTGATGGTCGAGGCATAGGCCATGAGCGGCAGCCCGAAGGACAGCCCGGCCACCGTGGCAACTATCGCCGACACCCAGCCCCACGGACTCGGCGACGCACCGAACATGGCCACGATGGCGAAGTACACCACCGATTGCACCAGGAACTTCAAGGCGCTGGCCATGATGTGGCCCGCGGCGATCTGCTGCGGCACCAGCGGGGAGGCATGCGGGCCGTAGAACACGCGGCGCCATTTGAAGCCGTCCATGATCGGGTAGGAAAAGTCCCCCGACGCCGTCATGACCGCAGATGAGACCAACAGCGCCGGCGCGATGAAGGTCAAGTAGTTCACGCCACCAAACACCGCCCCGCTGTTCGCATCCACGAGGCTCGCGAGCCCGATGCCCATCGCGAACAAGTAGGCGACCGGCTGCCCCACGCTGTAGAGGAACACCGACCAGCCGTAGCCACGCATCACTCGCAGGACCTGCTCGGCGTAGAAGAAGGATCCCCAGCGCTTCGCCCGTCTGGCCGAGACAGCCGGGGAGTGGGCGCTAATCAACGAGGCTCCGTCCGGTCAGCCGGAGGAAGACATCCTCCAGCGAAGAACGCCGCACCAGCGAGGTCAAGGGTCGGAGCCGGCGTGCGGAGACTTGTTCGAGCGCCGCTTCGCCGTCGTTCGCGTAGATGAGCACCCGGTCCGGTAGCGTCTCGACGCGTTCGCCGATGCCCGCGAGTTCGACGCCGATGGTGGAGTTGCGTTCCGAACCGAAGCGGAGTTCCAGGACCTCGCGGGTGGAATATTCGCGGATCAGGCTCGCCGGCGAGCCTTCGGCCATGATCCGGCCTTTGTCCACCACGATCAACCGGTCGCAAAGTTGTTCGGCCTCGTCCATGTAGTGCGTTGTAAGGATCAGCGTGACACCTTGCTCCTTGAGCCTGAACAGCCTGTCCCAGAGGATGTGGCGGGCCTGCGGATCCAGCCCCGTGGTGGGCTCGTCCAGGAGCAGGATCTTCGGTTCGTTGATGAGCGAGCGGGCAATCGTGAGGCGCCGTTTCATGCCGCCCGAAAGGGCATCGACCCTGGACCTGGCCTTGTCCGTCAGCTGGGCGAACTCGAGCAGTTCGTCGGCCTTGGGGCGCAAGTAGCTCAAGGGCAGGCCGAAGTAGCGGCCATAGACAATAAGGTTTTCGCGGACCTTCAGTTCCTCGTCCAGGTTGTCCTGTTGCGGTACCACTCCGAGGTGCGCACGGACTTCCGGCCCATGGGTTTCCGGGTCCAGGCCCATGATGCTGAGCTTCCCGGACGTGCGCTGGGAGACCCCGCCGATCATTTTCATGGTGGTCGATTTGCCGGCGCCGTTGGGGCCAAGCAGGCCGAAGGACTCCCCTGCCGGAACCTCGAACGAGATACCGTCGACGGCGGTGAGCTCGCCGTAGCTCTTGGTGAGGTTTTCGGCTGTGATGACTGCGGCTGGGTTCATCTCGAAGCTGGCTGACGTGGAGAAAGAGCGGGTGGCTTCATTGTGCACCCCAGCAGACTAGTAGAGCCAAGGAATGCGTGAAAGAGGTATTCCGCAATTTTCTGGATTAACCTGCTGGACCCTGCGCGGCATGCTGCTGGATCACTCCACACCTCAGGCCCTGGAACCGCGTGGTTCCAAGGCCTGATGGTTCATCCCGGCGAGTGATCCAGCAGAATCCGCCGGTTCCTCATTTCGTGGGATGTGCCCGTAGCACTTCCAGGCGCTGGCGGTACTCGGTCTCGTCGATTTCCCCGCGTGCGTAGCGCTCCCTCAGCACGCTTTCGGCGCCCTGGGTTGCTGCCCAGTAGTGGTTACGGCGCCACATCCGGCGCCCGAAGAAGATGAAGAATCCAATCACGAGGATCCAAAACAGCGGGATCAGGAGGAAAAACGGCCAGAAGACGAATCCGCCCCCGGGTCCATGGACGACGTCGGCGGGCAGCTGGGCGGCCGCGACGCCGAGGGTGGTGCTCAGTGATGTCAACATGTCCAGTCCAAACTCTCAACAGGCCGTATCTCGGCTCTGGTTCCAGTCTGGTTTTCGGCCCATCGAATCGCGTCGGCCACCGGGAGTCACTTGCGGCCTGCCGCCTACTCCCCCGGGAGACTGCGTGCCCTGGCTAGCTGCTCCAGCCGGGCCGGACCAGGCCGGATTCGTACGCCAGCACCACCAATTGCGCACGGTCCCGGACCAGCAGTTTGGTCATGATCCGTGAAACGTGCGTCTTCGCCGTCAGTGGGGTGATGAAGAGCCGCTCGGCGATCTCTGCGTTGTTC
The DNA here is from genome assembly GCF_022606295.1 of Arthrobacter bambusae. Lineage (GTDB taxonomy): Bacteria > Actinomycetota > Actinomycetes > Actinomycetales > Micrococcaceae > Arthrobacter > Arthrobacter bambusae_A. The sequence goes on along the minus strand of NZ_JAHHZS010000017.1, from coordinate 5,104 downwards.
AGGCCCTCCCCTACCAATGCAAGGACTTCCCGCTCGCGCTCAGTGATTTGGTCGAGGGGCACGGTCTTCGACGCCGCTTTGCTGTGCAGGGCGAGCTGGGCCATGATGCGGCGTGTCACGGACGGCGAAAGGAGGGCGTCGCCGTCGTGCACTACCCGCACGGCGCGGATCAGTTCCTCCGGTTCGGTGTCCTTGACGAGGAAGCCTGCGGCACCCGCGCGCACGGCTTCGGCGATGTATTCGTCCAGCTCGAACGTGGTGAGGATGATGATGCGGGTGTGCGCGAGGCCGGGGTTGGCCAGGATGTCCCTGGTGGCGGCCAGTCCGTCACCATCGGGCATGCGGATGTCCATGAGGACGACGTCGGGCGCCTCGCGCTCGGCCAGCCTGACGGCATCCCGGCCGGTACCGGCTTCGGCCACCACTTCCATGTCCGGTTCGGCGTCCAGGAGGGCCCGGAATCCGGCCCGGATCAGGTTCTGGTCGTCGACGAGCAGCAAACGGATCATGCCTGGTGTCCTTGCACGGGGTTCAACGGGAGGTTCGCTTCCACGCGCAGCCCGGGCTCCAGCGACGTGAGGCCGAGAATGCCGCCGAGGGCCTCGACGCGCTCGCGCATGCCCCTCAATCCGTTCCCCGCGGGCGCTCCCCGGAGGCCTGCGCCGTCGTCGTCGATCCTGACGGTCAGCGCGTTCCCTGCCACGTCCAGATGCACGACGGCGGACGCCGCGCCTGAGTGCCTGCGGACGTTGCTCAGCCCTTCCTGGACGATCCGGTAGGCAGCTTCCTGCTGTGCAGCACCTACTCTGTCCCCGTCTAGGGAGTTCTCGAACCGCACCTCCAGCCCGCCGCGCCGCGCGTCTTCCACGAGTTCCAGGATCCGTCCCAGATTCGGCGGTGCCGCGGGACTGAGCGGGGCGTCGTCGCGCAGCACCCCGAGGAGTTGACGGACCTCGGCCAGGGATTCCTTGCTCGCGGCCTTGATGGCTTCCAGCGCCGGGCGGAGCTTCTCGGGATCGTTCGTGCCCAGGTGGAGCGCCACGGAGGCCTGGACGTTGATCATCGACAGGGAGTGAGCCACCACGTCGTGGATGTCACGGGCGAGGGTGAGGCGGTATTCGTCCCGTTCGGCCTGTTTCGCGGCCTCCCGCCGTCGCCGGTATTCGGCCATCCGTTCGCCCCGCCGTCGGAAGCCTTCACCGATCAGGACGAGGATCGCCGCCCAGGCAACGCCGGCGGAGGCCCGGACAAGCCCTGTCTCATCCCCGGCGAGGACAGCCGTCAGAACGACGGCCGCGGCCGAAATCCCGGCCCCAAGCCACGCCAGCCAGCGCAACCCCGCGGCGGCGGTCAGGATGATCGAGAGCGCCAGGGACAGCGCGATGGGACCCCAGGCATAACCAAGGAGGAGGTAGATGGCCGTGGCCGCCAGGGTGGTCGGCAGCATGACGGCGGGCCTGCGGGTCCGGAAAGCCAGGGCCGCGGGGCCCGCCAGCAACAGCAGGAACGCGAGCGGGTCCAAGGGGCGGGGGCCGGCTTGGTGGCTCGCCGAGAAGACGGTCCCGAGGACCTGGATCAGGGCCGCCGCGATCACGATGAAACTCGTGGGAGGGCCCTGGAATCGCCGCTGCATGCTCCGAGCCTAGCCGCGGACGGCGCCCGCGTCGTCGGGTTAACGGCGTAGGGCGCCTACTCCTGCGGGAGTAGGCGCCCTACGCGCTGGTGGGAAGCAATATCAGGCGACGCCGGAGACGCTTCCCGCTGCCAATTGGCGTTCCGCTGCTTCGACCACGTTGGTCATGAGCAGCGCCACGGTCATGGGACCCACGCCGCCGGGGTTCGGCGAAATCCAGCCGGCCACCTCGGCAACGGCGGGATCGATGTCGCCGTGGACCTTGCTCTTGCCCGTCTCGGGGTCGGTTTCACGGGTGACGCCGACGTCGAGCACGGCCGCGCCCGGCTTCACGTCCCCAGGCTTGACGATGTGCTTGGCACCCGCCGCGCCCACAATCACGTCTGCCTGCCGCAGCAACTCCGGGAGGTTCTTGGTGCCGGTGTGCGTCAGGGTCACGGTGGCGTTCACGGCCCGCCGGGTGAGCAGCAGGCCGATCGAGCGGCCGATCGTGACGCCACGGCCGACCACCACAACGTGCTTGCCGGCGAGGCTGTAGCCGTTGCGCTCCAGGAGCTCGATGACACCGCGGGGCGTGCACGGCAGCGGCGAGGTGATCTCTCCGTTGACGTTGAGCACCAGCCGGCCCAGGTTGGTCGGGTGCAGGCCGTCTGCATCCTTGGCGGGGTCGATCCGCTCGAGGATGGCGTCGGTGTCCAGGTGCTTGGGCAGCGGCAGCTGCACAATATAGCCGTGACAGGCGGGGTCCGCATTGAGTTCGTCGATGAGGGCCTCAACCTGGGCCTGGGTGGCGTCCGCCGGAAGCTCTCGCTGGATCGAGTTCATCCCGATCTCCACAGACTGCTTGTGCTTCATGGACACGTAAAGCTGCGAGGCAGGGTCAGCACCAATGAGCACAGTGGCAATGCCCGGAGTGATGCCGTGGGCCCTCAGCGCGGCGACACGCTCGGTCAGCTCAGACTTGATGGCGGCGGCAGCGGCCTTGCCGTCAAGGATCTTCGCGGTCTGCGTCATGGAAGGGTTCACCACTGCTCGTGCTGCGGGTACAGCGGGAAGTCGGCGGCGAGCTTGTCGACGCGGGCTTGGAGGGCTTCAACATCGGTGGCGGAGCCGGCCTTCAGCGCCGAAGCGATGATCTCGGCAACCTCGGTGAATTCGGTGGCACCGAAGCCGCGGGTAGCCAGGGCCGGGGTACCGATGCGCAGGCCGGAGGTGACCATCGGCGGACGGGGGTCGAACGGAACGGCGTTGCGGTTGACGGTGATGCCCACCGAGTGCAGGAGGTCTTCGGCCTGCTGGCCGTCCAGCTGCGAGTTGCGCAGGTCCACGAGGACCAAGTGCACGTCGGTTCCTCCGGTCAACACGGAAACGCCGGCTTCGGCGACGTCGGCCTGGTTGAGGCGATCGGCGATGATCTTGGCACCTTCGAGGACGCGCTCCTGGCGCTCCTTGAATTCCTCGCCGGCAGCGATCTTGAAGGCAACAGCCTTCGCGGCGATCACGTGCATGAGCGGGCCGCCCTGCTGGCCCGGGAACACGTTGGAGTTGAGCTTCTTCGCCCATTCCTGCTTGGCGAGGATCACGCCGGAGCGGGGGCCGGAGAGCGTCTTGTGCACCGTGGAGGTAACGACGTCGGAGTGCGGCACCGGGCTCGGGTGCAGCCCTGCTGCGACGAGGCCCGCGAAATGGGCCATGTCCGTCCAGAGGAGCGCACCGACCTCGTCGGCGATGGAACGGAAGGCAGCGAAGTCGAGGTGGCGCGGGTAAGCGGACCAGCCGGCGATGATGACCTGGGGCTTCTCGGCAATGGCCTGTTCGCGGAGCTTGTCCATGTCCACGCGGAAGGTGTCTTCTTCAACCTGGTAGGCAGCTACGTTGTAGAGCTTTCCGGAGAAGTTGAGCTTCATGCCGTGGGTCAGGTGGCCGCCGTGGGCGAGCGAAAGGCCGAGGATCTTGTCGCCGGGAGTGATCATGGCCGACAGGGCTGCTGCGTTGGCCTGCGCGCCGGAGTGCGGCTGCACGTTGGCATACTCTGCGCCGAAGAGGGCCTTCACGCGGTCGATGGCCAGCTGCTCGGCGATGTCCACGTATTCGCAGCCACCGTAGTAGCGGCGGCCCGGGTAGCCTTCAGCGTACTTGTTGGTCAGGACGGAACCCTGGGCCTCCATGACGGCGCGGGGCGCAAAGTTCTCGGAAGCGATCATTTCCAGGGTGCCGCGCTGGCGGCCGAGTTCCTGTTCCAGAACCGCGGCGATCTCGGGGTCGAGCTCGGCGAGCGGCTGGTTGCTGATGGTCGCGGAGGTGATGGTGGAGGTGGTCACGAAGATCTCCTGGATAGGCAACGGGTATTTCTACAGGTCAGGCTACCGGCTGGGTTTTTTCCATGCCTTTGATTACGGGGCGTGGCAGAGCGACGGTAAAACGTGACCCTCGGCCCAGGCGTACGATCCGTGGTCTTCATCAGTGCCGCTCCCTGGTGGTACACCACCCAACGCCAGTCGCGACGACTTAAACAGTACAACAGGTGCGCAACGGTAGGCTTGATCGTGTGACTGAATCCACCCTGCCTACGTCTTTTGTTGTAACCCTGTCCTGCCCGGACCGGCCCGGAATTGTGCACGCCGTTGCAGGCGCCTTGTTGGAGGCAGGCTGCAACATCGCCGATTCCCAGCAATACGGCAGCCCCAGCACGGGAAACTTTTTCATGCGGGTGGAAGCCACCACGTCCTCGACCGAGGCCGAGCTGAGTTCGGCGCTGGCCCCGGTGGCCCAAGCATTCGGCATGAAGTGGCAGATCAACCCGGTGGGCCAGAAAGTCCGTACCCTGATCCTGGGTTCGAAGGACGCACACTGCCTCAACGACCTGCTCTTCCAGCAACGCACCGGAACCCTCCCCATCGAGGTACCGGCCATCGTGTCGAACCACCGGGACCTCGAAGGCCTGGCGGAGTTCTACGGGATCCCCTTCCACCACATCCCGGTCACCCCGGACACCAAACCCCGGGCCGAGGCGAAGCTGCTCGAACTCATCCACGAGCACGGCATCGAGCTGACCGTCCTGGCGCGGTACATGCAGGTCCTCTCCAACGAGCTCTGCACCGAGCTCAACGGCAAGGCCATCAACATCCATCACTCCTTCCTGCCGTCCTTCAAGGGCGCCAAGCCCTACCACCAGGCGCATGCCCGGGGAGTGAAGATCATCGGCGCAACTGCGCATTACGTCACGGCGGACCTCGACGAGGGTCCGATCATCGAGCAGGAAGTCATCCGGGTGGACCACGCCCGCACGGCCGAGCAATTCGTGCAGATGGGCCGCGACGTCGAAGGCCGCACGCTCGCCCAGGCCGTGCAGTGGCACGCCGAACACCGCGTCCTGCTCGACGGCACCCGCACGGTGGTGTTCAACTAACGCTCTCCCCACCCAACTGGCTCGCATTTAATGTCGTTTTGACGCCCCATAACGACACCTAC